>JBILIK010000071.1:0-9843 GCA_044350025.1 Polaromonas sp.
CAGAAATCCGGCAAACCATGTCCTTGATTGATCACGCGCGTGCCACCTTGGACAACAAAGGACAGGCTTACGGGCCGGTCAAGCTCGGCGCCATGATCGAGATACCGGCTGCCGCCTTGACGCTCAAATTGTTCCTCAAGTATTTTGATTTTTTGTCCATCGGTACCAACGACCTCATTCAGTACACGCTGGCGATTGACCGCGCCGATGAGGCCGTCGCGCATTTGTATGACCCCTGCCACCCGGCTGTGCTCAGGCTGGTGGCCGACACCATTGCCGAGTGCAATGCGCAAGGCAAGGGCATCAGCGTGTGCGGCGAAATGGCGGGTGACGTCAACATGACGCGGCTTTTGCTGGGGCTGGGTTTGCGCTGTTTCTCTATGCACCCCTCGCAGATCCTGTCGGTCAAGCAGCAGATCTTGCGGGCAGATGCCGGCAAGCTCCAGCCTTGGGCGCAAGAGGTGCTGGCCAGCGAAGATCCGGCTTCTTTGCTGTAAGCGGCTATCGGGCTCGTGTGCCCAGCAAGGCGGCAAGCATGATCATCAGCGCCGCCAGCGCAATGCTCCAGCTCCACTGCCGCCCGGTGACCAAAATCAGCATGGCTGTCGAGCCCAGCGGGGTGAGATAACTCAAGATACCGATTTGCCGCGCGTCGCCCAGTTTGAGCGCTTTGTCCCACAGATAAAAAGCGCCGCCCAGCGGGCCCAGCCCCATCAGAGCCAGCAGCAAACCGTCACGCAAGCTCAGGCTGGTCGGCGCTTCCAGCACCCAGTGGCACAGCAGAGACAGCAGCCCGGACACCAAAGCGAACAGGCCGATTGCAGCGGTCGGGAACGCTGCGACACGTTGCGTTAACAGTGAATAACTTGACCACATGAAAGCTGCCGCCAGCGCGGCCAGATAACCGGCTACGCGGTCTGCACTACCGGGGCTTGGCAGCGCGTCCACAGGGTTGGCTGCGCCCAGAATGGCCAAAGCCGCACCGCCAAAACCGAGCAGGGCTGCACCCAGGTGAATCGGGCGCAGCGACATGTTTTTAAGCAAGACGGGCGCCAACACCACCATCAGCAAAGGCCACAGGTAATTGATTAAATTGGCTTCAACAGCCGGCGCCAGGCGCAGCGCCATAAAAAGCATGAAGTGGTAACCAAACAAACCGTAGATACCCAGGGCCAGGGTGGAAAGCGGGATTCGCCACTGAGGCGGATCGCGCAGCACTTGCGGCACAGCCAGCAGACCGCCTATCAGCAGCGACAAGCCAGTCAGCAAAAATGGTGGCAGGTGCTTGAGCAGCACGCCCAGAGAAGCCACAGACACCCACAGCGCAATGGCCCCAAGGGCAAAGAGCTGCGCTTTCACTTCACGGCGTTCGAGGCCGCTGCCGCTTCTGCGGCGGCATGCGCCTGCTGGTCAGCGTGGTAGCTTGAGCGCACCATTGCGCCCACAGCGGCATGCGAGAAACCCATCTCGTAAGCGCGCGCCTCGAACATCTTGAATGTGTCCGGATGCACATAGCGGCGCACCGGCAGGTGCGAGGTCGATGGCGCCAGGTACTGACCGATGGTCAACATGTCGATCTGGTGATCGCGCATGTCCTGCATCACCTGCAGCACCTCTTCGTCGGTCTCGCCCAGGCCGACCATGATGCCGCTCTTGGTCGGCACGCCGGGGTGCAGGGCCTTGAACTTTTTCAGCAGGTTCAGCGAGAACTGGTAGTCGCTGCCGGGGCGCGCTTCTTTGTACAGGCGCGGCGCGGTTTCCAGGTTGTGGTTCATCACGTCGGGTGGCGCCGAGGTAAGGATGCTCAGTGCACGGTCATCGCGGCCTCGGAAGTCGGGCACCAGCACTTCAATTTGAGTTCGCGGTGACAGCGCGCGGATGCGCGAGATGCAGTCAACAAAGTGCTGCGCACCGCCGTCGCGCAGGTCGTCGCGGTCCACGCTGGTGATCACCACGTAACTGAGCTTGAGCGCTGCAATCGTCTTGGCCAGGTTTCCCGGCTCATTAACATCCAGCGGGTCAGGCCGGCCGTGGCCGACGTCGCAAAACGGGCAGCGGCGCGTGCACTTGTCACCCATGATCATGAAAGTGGCCGTGCCCTTGCCAAAGCATTCGCCGATGTTCGGGCAACTGGCTTCTTCGCACACCGTGTTGAGTTTGTTCTCGCGCAGGATCTTCTTGATCTCGTAAAAGCGTGTGCTCGGGCTGCCGGCCTTGACGCGTATCCAGTCGGGCTTTTTCAGCACTTCGGCGCGCTCGACCTTGACCGGAATGCGCGAGAGCTTGGCCGCGGCCTTTTGCTTGGCCAGCGGGTTGTAGTCCTGCTGGCTTTGGGCTTCGCGGACGACCGGGTTGCCGGTTTCGGGTGTGCTCATGGTGTTTCTCGGTTGTGCTCGCGGGCGCGTAGCGTTCAGCGCTTCAGGGCGCCAGGTAGCTGCTGAGCTTGTGACCCAGCACCTCGGCGGCTTCCTGCCAGCTGGCCGACACGCCGATTGTAGAAAGGTCTATGGTCTGCAGCCCTGCATAGCCGCAGGGGTTGATGCGCGAGTAGGGTTCAAGGTCCATCGCCACATTCAGCGCCACCCCGTGGTAAGTGCAGTGGCGGCTGACCTTGATGCCCAGCGCGGCGATCTTGCCAAGGCCTCTGAATGGGTCGGCCGGCAGGCGTGGGCCAGTCAGTGCAGCGTGCGCATGCGGGTCGTCCAGCCGCACATAAATGCCCGGCGAGCCGGCTATGCGGTGACCTGTTACGCCAAAGTGCGCCAGGGTTTTGATCACAGACTCTTCAATCCGGTAGACGTATTCCTTGACGTAATAGCCGGCGCGCTTCAAATCGATCAGCGGATAAGCCACCACCTGCCCCGGGCCGTGGTAAGTAACCTGCCCGCCCCGGTCGCTTTGCACCACGGCAATGTTGCCGGGGCTGAGCAGATGGTCGCTCTTGCCGGCCAAGCCTTGGGTAAAAACAGACGGATGCTCGCAAATCCATAGCGCGTCAGGCGTGCCGGCGTCGCGCGTGGCGGTGAAGTCCTGCATACCCGTAAAGGTGCTGGCGTAGTCCACCAGGCCAAGCTGTCGCGGCGCAAGGGCCATGTCAGGGGCGCGGACTCAGAGCACCACCTTGACCATCGGGTGCGTGGACAGGGTGCGGTACAGCTCGTCGAGCTGCTCACGGCTGGTGGCGGTGACGGTGATGGTCACGCCCAGGTATTTGCCGCCCTTGCTTTCGCGCAGCTCAATGGTGCTGGCATCGAAGGCAGGATCAAACTGGCGGGCGATCATGCTGATAGCGTGCACCAGGCCGTCGACTTTCACGCCCATCACCTTGATGGGAAACAAGGAGGGGTATTCGATCAGCGACTCTTGTCGCGCTGCCGGCGCGGGTGGCTGGACGCTCATGCGAAGGCGTCTTTCTTGACCTGCTGGTAGCCCGCATACAACTTGTCATAGACGGGGCCCGGCAAGCCGGTGCCGACGGGCAGGCCGTCCAGCCGGGTGATTGGCAGGACCTCTTTGGTGGCCGAACTCAGCATCAACTCGTCGGCGGCAAATACTTCTGCACGGCTGATGCGGCGCAACTCAAAGCGCAGACCGGCGGCGCGGCACAGCTCTTCAATCAGGCCGTAGCGTATGCCTTCGAGCACCAGGTTGTCTAAGGGCGTGCCCAACACGCAGCCGTCCTTGACCACCCAGACGTTGGCCGTGGCGGCTTCGCTCAGCATGCCATCGCGAAACATCACGGTTTCCGTGGCGCCCACATCGGCACTGATTTGTCGGGCAAACACCGCGCCCAGCAAGCTGGTACTTTTGATATGCCCCTTCGCCCAGCGGAAGTCATCAGCCGTGACGCAGGCTACACCTGTGGCGCGTTGCGCCGCCGGCACGGGTTTCATCAGGCTGGTCATGACAAACACGGTGGGCACCACGCCGGTGGTCATGACGTGGTCGCGGGGTGCAACGCCACGTGTGACCTGGATGTAAATCAGCTGGTCCAGCTTGTCGGTAGACACGCCCGCTCCTTGGGCAAAACTGGCTATCAGTTTTGCGGCCACGGCTTGCCATCCAGCATGCGTCAGGGGGTTTGCCATGCGCAGTTCGCCCAGACTGCGGTCAAGCCGGGCCATATGTTGCGCAAAGCGAAAGGGCTTGCCGGCATACACCGGTAGCACTTCATAGACGCCGTCGCCAAAAATGAAACCACGGTCCAGCACGCTGATTTTGGCGTCTTGCAGGGCGGTGTACTCCCCGTTGAGGTAGCAAAGGGTGCGCGGCAAGTCGGCGGCAGGATCGCCTGCCGGGGCTGGGGCAGTTGATGTGTGGCTGGTGCTCATGGCGTGATTGTCATGCAAAGCGCAGAAAAATTAGCGCCAAAGCGCCACCGCCGCAATTGCCAGTGCGCACGGCACCAGGTTCCATTGGGCAAGTCGGGCGACTTGCGGACGCAAGACCAAAAGCATGAAAATCAATCCCCCCCGACGATAATGACCCTGTTGACGAAAGGCACGGGTTTCTACGTATAATAAGTGGCTTTGCTAAATGAGCCTGTTGTAACTTTGGCGTAACCGACGGTGTGGACAATGACAGAAACGCCAGGAAACGCATCTGCTGAAGAGTCTGAAATCAGCCCCTTGACGCCTGAGCAGGCCCAAAAGCTGATTGCTCAGAATCCTTCGTTGTCAGTGTGGTGGGTGTTGGCGGCTCAGGTGGTTGTGGGTGTGGCTGCAGCGGTGATTGCCGGCATGCTAACTGGAAAGACGGCGTCGGCTTGGTCGGCGTTTTACGGATGTCTGGCGGTGGTGATTCCGGGTGCGCTTTTTGCGCGCGGTATTCGGAGTCAGTTTTCCTCCATCAGCGCTGTGACGGCAGGTTTTGGTTTTTTTGTGTGGGAGGCGGTCAAAATTGGCGTGAGTGTCGCCATGTTGGCTGCAGCCCCCCGGTTGGTTGCAGATCTGGACTGGTTGGCCATGCTGATCGGCCTGATCGTGACCCTGAAGGTGTATTGGCTGGCGCTTGGGGTGCGCCGCAAACGAAAAATTGCGTAAAGAGTAAACAATGTCCGAAGCAACAAACGCGCCTTCCGCCAGTGAATACATCGTTCACCACCTGACGCATTGGCAAAACAAGCCTCAAACTGAGATCGTTGACTTCTCGGTTTTCAATCTCGATTCACTTTTCTTTTCTATTTTGCTCGGCGTTCTGGGTTCCTTCTTTTTGTGGAAGGCTGCGAGCAAGGCCACTGCGGGTGTCCCCGGTCGTTTTCAGGCGGCCGTAGAAATGCTGATGGAGATGGTGGACGGCCAAGCCAAGTCCATCGTTCACAACGCCACCAGCCGTAAATTGGTGGCCCCGCTGGCATTGACGGTGTTTGTGTGGATTTTCCTGCTCAACGCCATGGATTTGTTGCCCCTGGACTTTCTCCCTGTGCTCTGGAGCGGGGTTTACAGCCTCATGGGTATGGATCCGCACCATGCTTACCTGCGGGTTGTGCCCACTGCCGACTTGTCGATCACCATGGGCCTGTCGGTTTCGGTTCTCTTTATCTGCCTTTTCTACAACATCAAGATCAAGGGCATTGGCGGCTGGGCGCACGAGTTGGTGTCTGCACCTTTCGGTACCAGCAAGAACCCGATTTTTGCCGTCATTCTGGGTGTGGTCAACGTTGCCGAGCAACTCATTTCCTTCACTGCCAAAACGGTTTCGCATGGCATGCGACTGTTCGGCAACATGTATGCGGGCGAGCTGGTTTTCATGCTGATCGCTTTGCTGGGCGGCTCATGGGCTTTTTCCGCTGAACCCGGCAGCCTGATGTTGCTGCTTTTGCATGTGGTGGCCGGATGGGCGTGGGCCGTGTTTCACATCATCATTATTTTGTTGCAGGCTTTTGTGTTCATGATGCTGACCTTGGTCTACATCGGGCAAGCGCACGACGCGCATTGATTGAGTCAGTTTTCTTTTTTGTTTCGTTTTGTTTTTAGTTCATTAGGAGTTAATCATGGAAGTTATTAGTTTTGCTGCTCTGGCTGCTGGTCTGATCATCGGTTTGGGCGCTTTGGGCGCTTGTATCGGCATCGGCATCATGGGTAGCAAGTACCTTGAAGCAGCCGCTCGCCAGCCTGAGCTGATGGGTGAACTGCAGACCAAGATGTTCGTTTTGGCCGGCCTGATTGACGCTGCTTTCATTATCGGCACCGGTATTGCTCTGTGGTTCGCCACTGCCAATCCTTTCATCGCTCAAATCGCTCGCGCTGCGGCCGCTGCTGCTGCCAAGTAATTCCTGGTCGACAACCTCGCACTGGGAGATTAACTGTGAACATTAATGGAACACTGGTAGCGCAAGCTATCGTCTTCGCATTGCTGGTCCTGTTCACGATGAAATTCGTGTGGCCGCCCATCGCGGCTGCTCTGGACGAACGTGCCAGCAAGATCGCCGAAGGCCTGGCTGCTGCCGACAAGGCCAAGTCTGAACTCTCCGTGGCCAACAAGCGCGTTGAAGAAGAACTTGCCAAGTCGCGCAACGAGTCGGCTGTGCGTCTGGCGGAGGCCGAGCGACGTGCGCATGCCATGATCGAAGAAGCCAAGGGCAAAGCAACGGCAGAGGGCGCGAAAATCATCGCCGCAGCCCACGCAGAAGCTGAGCAGCAAAGCATCAAGGCCCGCGAGGTTCTGCGTGAGCAGGTTGCCGCGTTGGCGGTGAAGGGTGCCGAGCAGATCCTGCGCAAGGAGGTCAATGCCAGCGTGCATGCCGACTTGCTGGGCCGCCTGAAAACTGAGCTGTAAAAATATGGCCGAACTCGCCACCATCGCCCGACCTTACGCTGAAGCGCTTTTCAAGGCGTGTCGCACTGATCTGGCCGTCACCGCAACCTGGCTCGACGAGCTGGCTGCGATTGCAGCCAATGATCAGCTGCTTGAGTTTGCGCACGGACCGAAAGTCACGGCCCAGCAGACTTTTGACGTGGTCACCGGTGTTGCTAAGACTGCGTTGCCTGAAAAGGCCCGGAACTTCCTGCGGGTCTTGATTGACAACAACCGGCTCAGCGCATTGCCCGAAATTGCCGTCCAGTTTCGTGCCTTGAAAAATGCGCAAACCGGCTCTTCCGATGCCGTGGTCTACAGCGCTTTTGCGCTTGATGATGCGGCGCTGGCTGAGTTGGCTAAGACGCTGGAACAGCGCTTTAAACGCAAGCTCAACGTGCAGGTCGAAATCGAGCCGGCGCTGATAGGCGGCGTGCGCGTCGTGGTGGGCGACGAGGTGCTAGACACTTCGGTCAAAGCCCGTTTGGAACAAATGAAAGTGGCGCTGATCGCCTGAGCTTTCGCTCGGGTTCAGCCAACAACCTAGAAAGAAGGAAAGAGTCATGCAACTCAATCCAGCAGAAATTTCTGAACTGATCAAGAGCCGTATTGAAGGCCTTGGCGCCAGCAGCGACATTCGCAACCAGGGCACCGTGGTGTCTGTGGCTGACGGTATCGTGCGCATCCACGGCCTGTCCGATGTGATGCAAGGCGAGATGCTTGAATTCCCCGCCACCGCTGACGGCACCCCGACCTACGGTCTGGCGCTGAACCTTGAGCGCGACTCGGTCGGCTCTGTGGTGCTGGGCGAGTACGAGCACATTGCCGAAGGCGACACTGTCAAGTGCACCGGCCGCATTTTGGAGGTCCCTGTCGGCCCCGAGCTGCTGGGACGCGTGGTGAACGCGCTCGGACAGCCGATCGACGGCAAAGGCCCTATCAACGCCAAGCTGACCGATGTGATCGAAAAAGTCGCGCCGGGTGTGATCGCCCGTAAATCGGTCGACCAGCCTCTGCAAACCGGCTTGAAGTCCATTGACTCGATGGTGCCTATCGGGCGCGGACAGCGCGAACTGATCATCGGCGACCGCCAGACCGGCAAGTCGGCCGTGGCCATCGATGCGATCATCAACCAAAAAGGCCAAAACGTTCCGTGCATCTACGTGGCGATTGGTCAAAAAGCATCCTCCATCAAAAACGTAGTGCGCGCTCTAGAGCAAGCCGGCGCGATGGAATACACCATCGTGGTAGCCGCGTCGGCTTCTGAGTCGGCGGCCATGCAGTACGTCAGCGCCTATTCGGGCTGCACCATGGGCGAGTACTTCCGCGACCGTGGTCAAGACGCGCTGATCGTTTATGACGACTTGTCCAAGCAGGCTGTGGCTTACCGCCAGGTCTCGCTGCTGCTGCGTCGTCCACCAGGCCGTGAAGCTTACCCCGGCGACGTGTTCTATCTGCACAGCCGTCTGCTTGAGCGCGCTGCCCGCGTGAACGAAAAATATGTTGAAGACTTCACCAAAGGCGAAGTCAAAGGCAAAACCGGTTCACTGACTGCCCTGCCGATCATCGAAACGCAAGCCGGCGACGTGTCTGCTTTCGTGCCAACGAATGTGATCTCGATCACTGATGGCCAGATCTTTCTGGAAACCAGCTTGTTCAACGCCGGTATCCGCCCCGCTATCAATGCTGGTATCTCGGTTTCGCGCGTCGGCGGTGCAGCCCAGACCAAACTGATCAAGAGCTTGTCCGGCGGTATTCGTACCGACTTGGCCCAGTACCGTGAATTGGCTGCTTTCGCGCAGTTCGCCTCTGACCTCGACGAAGCCACCCGCAAGCAGCTGGACCGCGGTGCCCGCGTAACAGAACTGCTGAAGCAGGCGCAGTATTCACCTCTGTCGATATCGACCATGGGCGCCACGCTGTTCGCAGTGAACAAAGGCTTCATGGACGACATCGATGTCAAGAAGGTTCTGGCGTTTGAAGCCGGCCTGCACAGCTACCTCAAGGACAAGCATGCTGCCCTGATGGCCAAGCTCGAAGCCAATAAAGCCATGGACAAAGATGCCGAGGCTGAGTTGACGACCGCTGTGACCGCGTTCAAGAAATCGTTTGCCTGATCCGCGCCTGAATCTACAAAAGCCACAAGCTTTCAGAAACATTTAGGAACACATATGGCAGCAGGCAAGGAAATACGCGGCAAGATCAAGTCGGTGGAAAACACCAAGAAGATCACCAAGGCCATGGAAATGGTGGCCGCTTCCAAGATGCGCAAGGCGCAGGAGCGCATGCGTGCAGCGCGTCCGTACAGCGACAAAATTCGCAATATCGCGGCCAATCTGAGTCATGCCAACCCTGAGTACACGCATGCATTTATGCAGACCAACGAGTCAGCGGTGACAGGCTTCATCGTCGTGACCACAGACAAAGGGCTGTGCGGCGGCATGAACACCAACATCTTGCGCGCAGTCACAGGCAAGCTCAAAGAAGCTCAAGCAGCCGGTAAGACCGCGCAAGCTGTTGCCATCGGCAACAAGGGCCTGGGCTTCTTGAACCGTGTTGGCGCGCAGGTGGTTTCGCATGCGACGCAACTCGGCGACAAGCCGCACCTCGAAAAACTCATTGGCCCGGTGAAGGTGATGCTCGACGCTTACAGCGAAGGCAAGGTCAGCGCGGTGTATCTTTGCTACACCAAGTTCATCAACACCATGCGCCAGGAGCCGGTGATAGAGCAGCTGCTGCCATTGAATGACATGCAGGCGGATAAAACTGCGCACAGCTGGGACTACATCTACGAGCCCGATGCACAAAGCGTCATCGATGACTTGTTGGTGCGTTACACAGAAGCGCTGGTTTACCAGGCCGTGGCTGAGAACATGGCGTCCGAGCAATCGGCGCGCATGGTGGCCATGAAGGCCGCTACCGACAATGCCGGCAGCGTGATTGGCGAACTCAAGCTGGTCTACAACAAGACGCGTCAAGCGGCGATCACGAAAGAACTTTCGGAAATCGTCGCAGGTGCAGCAGCTGTCTAGGCCGATGGCCCCGCAG
>JBILIK010000072.1:0-9759 GCA_044350025.1 Polaromonas sp.
ACGCGCCTGCATTCAACACTGGGTTATGTGAGCCCGATGAAGTTCGAGAGAAACTGGCTGGCAGCCCAGGCAAGAAAGTCTGCTTAACGGCTTTGGTTAAGGGATGCGTTAAACGAGGGCAATGCCAGATATGCCCGTGCAGCTGGTGGACATTGACACCCCGCTCGAGGCCATGCAAGCGCCCATGATTGATGGCAAAAAACTGGTTTTTGTGTCGATTCTGCGGGCGGGCAACGGCATCTTAGAGGGCATGCTCAGCGTGGTGCCTGGCGCCCGGGTCGGTCACATCGGCCTGTACCGCGACCCCCAAACCCTGCAGGCCGTGGAGTATTACTTCAAAATGCCCCAGGATATGCAAGCGCGCGATGTGTTGGTGGTGGACCCGATGCTGGCCACAGGAAATTCAGCCTCGGCAGCGATCTCGCGTCTCAAGCAACTCAAGCCCAGGTCCATCAAGTTTGTGTGTCTGTTGACCTGTCCCGAGGGTATTGCCGCGCTGCAAAAAGCCCACCCTGATGTGCCGATTTTTACCGCCGCCATTGACCGCCAGCTCAATGAACAAGGCTACATTCTGCCGGGGCTGGGCGATGCAGGAGACCGTATTTTTGGAACTCAGTAAGCCCGCTTGCGTCCTGGCTTCGTCTTGGCTTGATCCATCGCAAATGAGCTGTTCTGGGCCTGAGCGAAAATAGTTGCTTGCAATTGACGGGCGCAACCGGCACCTGCCGCTAACGCCATCCCAGACCATGTCCGAATTCCTGACTGCTGCTCTTTACAAATTTGTCGATCTGCCCGACTTTGCGCAACTGCAGGCGCCCTTGCAGGTCTTTTGCGAATCCCACGATGTTAGGGGCACGCTGCTGTTGGCATCAGAAGGGATCAATGGCACCATTGCCGGCCCGCCGGCCGGCGTGCGGGCGGTACTGGCGCATTTGCGCACAGACCCACGGCTGGCCAGCCTGGAGCACAAAGAGGCCGTCTGCAGCAAAGCGCCTTTCTACCGGATGAAAGTGCGACTCAAGCGCGAAATAGTCACCCTGGGCGTTGAAGGGATCAACCCCAACCGAATGGCTGGACAGTACGTCAAGCCACAGGACTGGAACGCCTTGATCCAAAACCCCGAGGTCGTGCTGATCGACACCCGCAATGACTACGAAGTCGCCATAGGCAGCTTTGAAGGCGCCATCAACCCTGGCACCAGCAGCTTTTCAGAACTGCCGCAATGGGTTGAAAAAGAAATGGGGCCTAACGGCTGCCTGCAAGCAAAAAACGGTAAAAAACCCAAAGTCGCCATGTTTTGCACAGGCGGCATACGCTGCGAAAAATCAACTGCGTTCATGCGAACCATGGGATTTGAGGAGGTTTATCACCTCGAAGGCGGCATTTTGAAATACCTGGAAACCGTGCCGCAAACGCAAAGTAGCTGGCTGGGTGAATGCTTTGTGTTTGACGAGCGCGTCTCGGTAGACCACCAATTGCAGCCAGGTCATTTTGAGCTGTGCCGGTCCTGTCGCGATCCGGTCAGTGCCGAGGACAAACTCTCGCCGCAATATGTGCAAGGTGTGAGTTGTCCGGGCTGCTACGACAAAACCAGCGAAGCACAAAAAGAAGGCTTTCGGGAGCGCCAGCGCCAGATCGCCTTTGCGCAGCAACGCAATGAGCGGCACATCGGCGTCAAGCGAGGCCTGGCTGCGCGGCCTGACAAAACTTGAAGATGCCCGGCGCACTACCGGTTTTGTATTCATTTCGCCGCTGCCCTTATGCCATGCGGGCAAGGCTGGCACTGGCTGTCAGCGGCATGGCTTGCGAACTGCGCGAGGTCGTGCTCAAAGCCAAGCCGGCAGAATTGCTGGCCGTCTCACCCAAGGCCAGTGTGCCGGTGCTGGTGTTAGCAAATGGCGAGGTGATAGATCAAAGCCTGGACATCATGCGCTGGGCCCTTGAGCACAGCGACCCCGGGCAGTGGCTGCCAAAGACGCCACAAGCGGCGCAAGTTCTGGCGATCATTGAAGACTGCGAGCAGAGCTTCAAGCCGCACCTGGACCGCTACAAATACCCGGGCCGCTACGCAGGCGCAGACCCTTTGTTTCACCGCACTGCCGCAGCCGCTTGGCTAAGCGGTCTGGAGCCGCAATTGGCCGGTACGGGCTGGCTTTTTGGCGCGCAAGCCGGACTGGCCGACATGGCCATTGCACCTTTTGTGCGGCAGTTTGCCCAGACCGATACCGACTGGTTTGAGTCACAAGACTGGCCTGGCCTTCGCAACTGGCTCAACACTATCGTGAGCTGCGCGCTGTTTGACAGCGTGATGCACAAATACCCGCCCTGGCAAAGCGGCGCAGACGTCGTCGTTTTTAATCCGACCGTGCCAATCTAAAGGTCTGACGCGCTCCCAAAAAGAAAAGCCCGCCGAAACGGGTTCAGCGGGCCTTCCAGGGTTTGAGTGGATCAGTCGGCTGTGGCTTGCTCCGGCTCAGGCTTGGCCTTTCCTTCTTTCTTGGGCAGGGGCTGGATATCAAGCTTGACCTCGCCGGTCTCGACGCCCTTCTCGTCCTTAGTGACGTCCATGTCCACTGTCAGGCGACCGCCGTCGATCAGGCGGCCGAACAGCAGCTCGTCTGCCAGCGCGCGACGTATCGTGTCCTGGATCAGGCGCTGCATCGGGCGCGCACCCATGAGCGGATCGAAACCCTTCTTGCCAAGGTACTTGCGCAGCACATCGGTGAAAGTGACTTCGACCTTCTTTTCGGCCAACTGGGTTTCGAGTTGCAGCAGGAACTTGTCAACCACCCGCAAAATGACTGTTTCGTCCAGCGCCTTGAAGCTCACCGTGGCGTCCAGACGGTTGCGGAACTCCGGGGTGAACAAGCGTTTGATGTCGGCCATCTCGTCGCCGGCTTCGCGCGGATTGGTAAAGCCAATCGTGGACTTGTTCATGGTCTCGGCGCCCGCATTGGTCGTCATGATAATGATGACATTGCGAAAATCTGCCTTGCGCCCGTTGTTGTCGGTCAGCGTGCCATGGTCCATGACCTGCAGAAGCACGTTGAAAATGTCCGGATGGGCTTTTTCGATCTCGTCGAGCAGCAGCACGCAATGTGGTTTCTTGGTCACCGCCTCGGTCAGCAAGCCGCCCTGGTCAAAACCGACATAGCCCGGAGGCGCGCCGATCAGGCGGCTCACCGCATGCCGCTCCATGTACTCGCTCATGTCAAAGCGAATCAGGTCAATGCCCATGATGTAGGCCAGTTGCTTGGCCGCTTCGGTCTTGCCGACGCCCGTGGGGCCGGAAAACAAAAAGGAACCGATAGGCTTGTCGCCCTTGCCCAGGCCGGAGCGCGCCATCTTGACGGCCGAAGCCAGCACATCCAACGCCTTGTCCTGACCGAACACCACGCTTTTCAGGTCGCGTTCCAGCGTTTTGAGTTTGCCGCGGTCGTCGTTAGAGACGTTGGCGGGAGGAATGCGCGCGATCTTGGCGACGATTTCCTCCACCTCGGCTTTGGTGATAGTCTTTTTGCGCTTGGAGACAGGCAAGATACGTTGAGCGGCACCGGCCTCGTCGATCACGTCAATCGCTTTGTCGGGCAGATGCCTGTCGTTGATGTACTTGGCGCTCAATTCGGCAGCCGCCTGCAAGGCGGCCACGGCGTACTTGACGCCATGGTGCTCTTCAAAGCGGGACTTCAGGCCTTTGAGAATTTCAACGGTTTCCTGCACCGTGGGCTCGACCACATCGACCTTCTGAAATCGGCGTGACAGGGCAGCGTCTTTTTCAAAAATACCCCGGTACTCGGTGAAGGTGGTGGCACCAATGCACTTGAGCTGACCCGAGCTGAGCGCAGGCTTGAGCAAATTAGAAGCGTCCAGCGTGCCACCAGAGGCAGCGCCGGCACCGATCAGGGTGTGGATTTCGTCAATGAACAAAATGCCGTTGGGCTTGTCCTTGAGCGCTTTGAGCACGCCCTTGAGACGTTGCTCGAAATCGCCGCGGTATTTGGTGCCTGCCAGCAAGGCACCCATGTCCAGTGAATAGACCTGTGCCTCGGCCAGAATTTCGGGCACATCTTTTTGGGTAATGCGCCAGGCCAGGCCCTCGGCAATGGCGGTCTTGCCCACGCCGGCTTCGCCCACCAGCAGCGGGTTGTTCTTGCGGCGGCGGCACAGGATCTGGATGACGCGCTCGACCTCGTACTCGCGGCCGATCAGCGGGTCGATCTTGCCTTCCTTGGCCAACTGGTTCAGGTTCTGGGTGAACTGCTCGAGCGGCGAGGCTTTTTCGGTCTTTTCAGGGCTTTCCTCGTTTTCCGCAGCGCTTTCGCCGGCCTTGGTGGGCTCGGGCGGGTCGGTTTTCTTGATGCCGTGAGCGATGAAATTCACCACGTCCAGGCGCGTGACGCCCTGCTGATGCAAATAGTAAACAGCGTGCGAGTCTTTTTCACCAAAGATGGCTACCAGCACATTGGCGCCGGTCACTTCTTTCTTGCCGTTGCCGGTGGACTGCACATGCATGATGGCGCGCTGGATAACGCGCTGAAAACCCAGCGTGGGTTGGGTGTCCACATCGTCGTTACCCGCCACCTGAGGCGTGTTGTCCTTGATGAAGTTGGCCAGAGACTTGCGTAAGTCATCCACATTGGCAGAGCACGCACGCAACACTTCGGCGGCACTGGGGTTGTCAAGCAGGGCCAGCAGCAGGTGCTCTACGGTGATGAACTCGTGGCGCTGCTGCCGTGCCTCAACGAAGGCCATGTGCAAGCTGACTTCTAATTCCTGGGCGATCATGGATTTTCCTTTAGGGCTTGCGACTCAAATTTCAAAAGCAATTGTTCTACAGATTGGGGCATTTTTTACAATTCAACTGGCTCGTAAATACATTGCAGCGGATGACCGTTTTTACGAGCCGCTTCAGTGACTTGATCGACTTTGGTGGCAGCCACGTCCTTTGAGAATACGCCGCAAACGCCTTTTCCGTCGAGATGGATCTTCAGCATAATCTGAGTGGCAGTTTCGAGGTCTTTGTTGAAGAATTCCTGGATCACAAGGACGACAAATTCCATCGGTGTGTAGTCGTCATTGAGCAAGACAACCTGGTACATCTGGGGGGGCTTGACCTTTTGAGTGCGGCGCTCAAGCACCACGGAGTTACCGCCTTGGCCATCATCAGGCCGGACAGGCTGGTTGGCTGGTGTTGCAGCAGGGGCCGGGGCTTTGGGGAGTTTCGTTGCCATGAAATCATTCTAGCGAGCACCAGGACAGTTCTACAGGATATGGTCATTGCGGATGAAGTTCGTCATAAAAAACGGCTTAAATGTAGTTTAAAAGAATTAATTCGGCGTATCGGCAAAATAAATTGTTCACAATGTCAACCAATCGGAATAGCTACCGTTATGAAGGTGTCTACTTATTTGAGTGGGCTTTTTTCCAATAACGTTACTAGGAAATTCAAAATGACCAAAACTCTCGCAATCCTGTTCGCCGGCCTGTTCGCTACTGCTACTGCTTTCGCACAAGCTCCTGCTGCTCCAGCCGCTGCTGCTCCTGCTGCCAAGAAAGAAGAAGCCAAGCCAGCCGCTAAGAAAGAAGAAGCCAAAAAGCCAGCAGCTAAAAAAGAAGAAGCCAAGCCTGCTGCTAAGAAAGAAGAAGCTAAGAAGTAATTCTTTTCTTCAGTCAAAAATGCCCGCCCTGCGCGGGCATTTTTTTGGCCTGTACTTTGCTAACGCTGATACGGCCCTTATCATCAAGCCCATGGAAAATTTCAAAGTTTTTTTCTTCAGGAGCCTAGGGCCCTGTGCGCTCAGCTTGAGCCTTTGGGCCTCGGGTCCGGCCCTGGCCCAAGACGAGCCCCAGCTCAAGCTTCAACGCACCACGCTGAGCGCAGGCATGTACCAGATCAATGCTCAGCTGGCTCTAACCCCCGAGCAGCGCCAGACCGGACTGATGTTTCGCAAAGAAATGCCGCAGTCTGAAGGCATGCTTTTCGTATTCGAGCAAGTCGCCCAGCAATGTTTCTGGATGCGCAACACCTTTTTGCCACTGACTGCAGCTTTTCTGGCCGATGACGGCACCATTGTGAATCTGGCCGATATGAAGCCGCTGAGTACGGATTCGCATTGCTCAGCGCAGCCGGTGCGGTATGTTCTGGAGATGAACCAAGGCTGGTTTGCCAAAAAAGGCCTGAAAGCCGGCTCTCGCTTGAGCGGCCCTCCATTCGAAGGCAAACGCTAAGTCGGCACATTTTGCCCAACACTGAACACCAACATTAAAAAGCCGACCTCAGGTCGGCTTTTTAACGAGCGGCCCTCAAAGGGCCGGGCGAGCAAGATCAGGCGAAATTGGCTTCCGCAAATTTCCAGTTCACCAGATTGGACAAAAATGTCTCGACGAACTTGGGGCGCGCATTGCGGTAGTCGATGTAATAAGCATGTTCCCAGACGTCCACTGTCAGCAGGGCTTTGTCTGCGCCAGTCAAAGGCGTGCCGGCCGGCCCGGTGTTGACGATATCGACCGAACCATCCGGCTTTTTCACCAGCCAAGTCCATCCAGAGCCGAAGTTACCGACAGCCGACTTCACAAAAGCCTCTTTGAATGCGGCGTAGGAGCCGAACTTGGCGTTGATCGCCTGGGCCAGCGCACCGGCAGGCTCGCCGCCGCCCGCTGGCTTCATGCAGCTCCAGAAGAATGTGTGGTTCCAGACCTGGGCTGCGTTGTTGTAAATACCGCCGCTGGATTTTTTGACGATTTCCTCAAGACCCATGGCTTCAAACTCAGTGCCCTTTTGCAGGTTGTTGAGGTTGACGACGTAGGCGTTGTGGTGCTTGCCGTGGTGGTATTCGAAGGTCTCCTTGCTGTAATGCGGAGCGAGGGCGTCGATGGCGTAAGGCAGGGCTGGGAGGCTGTGTTCCATGGTTTTTTCCTAGAGAGTCAATGAACTGAAAGACAAGTGATTGTAAAAAACTAAATCAAGGGGCGCTGGTCAACGGTCAAATTAAGCTCGCCGTCGGCCAGGGTAGCGCTTAAACGCTGGCCGACGCGGGCCTGTTCAACACTGGTGATGGCGTGGCCCTGGGCATCGGCCAGCCAGGCGTAACCGCGCTGGAGAACCCATTTCGGGTCCATCGACTCCAGTCGGGCCTGCGCCCGCTCCAGGCGCTGGCGCTCGAGGCTGTGGGACAAAGCCAAAGCCTTGGGCAAGCTGCGGGACAAGGCGTCAATCCGGCCCTTTTGCCCTTGCACATGCAAACGCGTCGCGTGGGACAGTCGCTGGCCTTGCAAGGCCAGCTGGGACTGCTGGCGGGCCAGCAGATGCGAAGGCTGGCAGACACGCGCGGCAGCACGGTCCAGCCGCTGGCTGCTGACATCGAGTTGGCGGTCAACAGCGCTTTGCAGCCTCAGCCGGACAAGCTCCAGCGCCCGCAGCCAGACGTCTTGCGGCTGGGCGCAGAGTTCGGCGGCAGCAGTCGGTGTGGGCGCGCGCACATCGGCGCAAAAATCAGCGATGGTGAAGTCGGTTTCGTGGCCAACGCCGCTGATGACGGGTATCGGGCAATCTACGATAGCGCGTGCCAGGGCCTCATCATTGAAAGCCCAAAGGTCTTCCATGGCGCCACCGCCGCGCACCAGTAAAAGTACATCAACTTCAGCACGGTGCACGGCTTTTTGGAGAGCCGCAAGCAATTCGCCTGGCGCTTGAAGGCCCTGCACGCTGGCCGGATAAATCACCACGCGGACATGCGGCACACGCCGCATCAAGGTGCTGATTGCATCGTGCAAAGCTGCCGCACCCAAAGAAGTGATGACTCCCACAGAACGCGGCAGCAGCGGCAGCGTGCGTTTACGGGCGCTGTCAAACAGCCCTTCTGCCTCGAGTTTGGCTTTGAGGCGGGTGAACTGTTCAAACCAATTGCCCTGCCCGGCCTCGAGCATGGATTCGACCACCAATTGCAACTCGCCGCGCGGCTCGTAAACACCCAGCCGACCACGCACCTGCACCAACTGACCATCGCGCGGCACAAAGTTGACCAGCGAAGCTGCCCGCTTGAACATGGCACAGCGCACCTGCCCTTGTTCATCTTTGAGGTTGAAATAGCAGTGTCCGCTGGCGGCCCGGGAAAAGCCGGCAATCTCACCCTTGACCGCCACCGGGTTGAAGCGGGCTTGCAGACTGTCGGCAATCGCCCGTATCAATGAGCCAACCGGCCACACCCGAAGCGCAGGCGCCGATGCCGAGCCTTCCTCTGGCAAAGACTGATTGATCACTTGATCCATGGACTTGCGAAGTTATTCAAGATTCATGCGCCTGAAAGTTAGGACGCAAGCTGCGAGCGCCCTGGATTTGCAAAGGCCTAAGCCATAATTCACACCATTGAAATACCGGGAGTCAGCGTTTTGTTCTCGATCATACAAGCCGCAGGCTGGCCCATTTGGCCACTACTGGCATGCTCGGTGCTGGCTTTGGCCGTGGTGATAGAGCGGTTTTTAAGTTTGCGCATGGCGCACGTAGCCCCACCCAAGCTCGTCGGCGAGGCCATGTTGGTCTCACGCCTGTCCGTGCCCTCCCAGGACATCATTGCTCAGCTCGAAGCCAATTCACTGCTGGGCAGGGTGCTGGCGTGCGGATTGCAAGCGCTCAGTAAAAATCCCCGATTGAGCGAAGAAGACCTGCGTTCGACCCTTGAAAACGGCGGTCGGCAAGCTGCCCACGAACTCGAGCGCTACATGGCGGTGCTGGCCACCATTGCCTCTGCCGCACCGCTGCTTGGCTTGCTGGGCACTGTGATTGGGATGATAGAAATTTTCAGCGCCCAAGGCACCGGTGTCGCCGGCACTGACAACCCGGTGCAACTGGCACAAGGTATTTCGATTGCGCTTTACAACACGGCATTCGGGCTGATAGTGGCGATTCCTTCTTTGATTTTCTGGCGCTATTTCCGCGGCAGGATTGAAGGCTATGTGCTTCAAATGGAACTTGCAACCGAGCGTTTTGCACGCCACTTAAACAGCCTGCGCCAATCGCCATGAAAGCCTGCCGATTCACTGTGAATTCGTGGAAGCTTGCAATATGAAGTTTCGCCAACGCCCGATTGACGAGCCTGAAATCAACCTCATTCCGTTCATTGACGTGTTGCTGGTTCTGTTAATTTTTTTGATGCTGTCAACCACGTACAGCAAGTACACGCAGTTGCAGATTCAACTGCCCGTGGCCAATGCCGAAGCCGCACGCAAGCGACCGCAGGAGGTGGTGGTCGCTGTCAGCAGTGACGGGCGTTATGCCATTAACAAGATGGTGCTGAACGGGCGCAGCCTGGACGCAGTAACTGCAGCCTTGCGCGCAGCGAACCCCGGCGGGCAGGAAACAGTGCTCATCATCAGCGCGGATGCGGCGGCCAGCCATCAGTCTGTGGTGCTGGTGATGGAGGCAGCCCGAAAAGCTGATCTTTCGCGCATTACCTTTGCCACCCAGAGCGCGTCATCATCAGGCAAGCGCTGAGCGACCGGTACTTCAAAACCTTGATGTCAGCCCTGTCCCAGACCCTGCAACGCGCCTGGATGAAACGCGGCTGGCTGGCTTGCCTGCTGTGGCCGCTGTCGCAGCTTTACGGGGCGCTGTTTGGCATCAGGAGATGGCTGTTTGAACACCATTGGCTGCAAAGCTACGCTGCGGACGTTCCTGTTTTGGTGGTGGGCAATCTGGTGGCCGGTGGCGCTGGCAAGACACCCCTGGTCATGGCCATGGTGCAGCACCTGCAGGCCGCAGGC
>JBILIK010000108.1:0-2543 GCA_044350025.1 Polaromonas sp.
TGGCCGGCACGGTGCTCAGCGATCCATTGGCCGTCGTACTCCATCAGGCTTTGCAAGCCCGACACCGGCGCGGCTTTGCGCACAAAAAACGGAAAGCTCACCTCGATGCGACCGTCCTCAGCCTCTAAAAGCGCCAACATGGCTTTGATTTCGGCACTTAACAAGGGGGCAGTGAGGGGAACGCCCCTGACTTCCAGGGATTCGAGCCAGGCGATCAGGCGCGACATGTGGGCGCCCTTTTTCTGTGCGCTGAGTGCCACGTCCAGCGTCCAGTGGCCCACCGTGGCTTGCAGCTTGCCGGCGACCATCAAGCTCAGCGGGTAACGCAGCGACTTGATACCCACGCGCTGGATCGGCATGTCGCGCACATCCGCCCTGGCCTGTACATCGGGCATGGCCGTCAAGCCATGTGCCAGCGGCAGGCCGTTGTTGAGGTCAAGCTTCATGCGACCGACTTCAGAACCACTTTGGCGGCCCGCTCAGGCAGGTAAGCCGAAAAGCGAGCCATCACCGTGGCTTCTATGCCGGTGGCATCCAGCCCTTGCAGGGCCATCAGCGCAGCCACATCACCGTGCTCGGTGAATTCATCTTTCAAGCCCAACTGCAGCAAGGGCTTGTGCAACCCGGCTTGCAGCAAGGCTTCACTCACGGCACTGCCGGCGCCACCCATCAGGCAGGCGTCTTCTACCGTGACCAGGGCTTGGTGTGTGGCCGCCACTTCCAGCAGCAAGGCCGTGTCCAGGGGTTTGGCCCAGCGCATATTGACGACCGTAGCGCCGAGTTTTTCAGCGGCTGCCAGGGCCGGATAAAGCAAAGTGCCAAAGGCGAGGATGGCCAGGCCGGCACCTTGACGACGCACTTCAGCCCGGGCAAAAGGCAGCGCTTGCAGCCCCGGCTCGGTCGCCACGCCGGCACCGGCGCCGCGCGGGTAGCGCACAGCCACCGGGTGGTTTTGCTCAAATGCCGTTGTCAGTAACTTGCGGCACTCGTTCTCGTCAGCCGGGCAGGCGATGCTCATGTTCGGAATGCAACGCAAAAAAGCAATGTCATACGCACCGGCGTGTGTGGCGCCATCGGCGCCGACCAGGCCGGCGCGGTCCAGGGCAAACACCACGGGCAGGTTTTGCAGGGCGACGTCATGAATCAGCTGGTCATAGCCGCGCTGCAAAAAGGTCGAGTAAATCGCCACCACCGGCTTGAGCCCTTCACAGGCCATGCCGGCGGCAAAGGTCACCGCGTGTTGCTCGGCAATGCCGACGTCGTAATAGCGGCCGGGGAAACGCTGGTGAAATTCGACCATGCCCGAGCCTTCGCGCATGGCCGGCGTGATGCCCACCAGCCGCGGGTCCTGCTCGGCCATGTCACACAGCCAGCGGCCAAAAACCTGCGTGAATGTCTGCTTGGCCGGCGTAGCGGATTTCTGCAGCCCTAAGGCCGGGTCGAACTTGCCGGGGCCGTGGTAGGCCACCGGGTCGGCCTCGGCGAGCTTGTAGCCCTGGCCTTTTTTGGTCACCACATGCAAAAACTGCGGACCCTTGAGCTGACGGATGTTTTCCAGCGTGGGGACCAGCGACTCCAGGTCGTGGCCGTCAATGGGGCCGATGTAGTTGAAGCCGAAATTCTCAAACAAAGTGGCCGGCACCACCATGCTCTTGGCATGCGACTCCAGGCGCTTGGCCAGCTCAAAAAGCGGTGGCGCTCCTTTGAGCACCTGCTTGCCGACATTCTTGGCGGCGGCGTAGAACTGCCCGCTCATGAGTTGCGCCAGGTAGCGGTTCAGCGCGCCCACCGGCGGGCTGATGCTCATGTCGTTGTCGTTCAGGATGACCAGCAGATTGCAGTCGCAAACGCCGGCGTTGTTCAGCGCCTCAAAAGCCATGCCGGCGCTCATGGCGCCGTCACCGATGATGGCCACCGCGTGGCGGTCCTCGCCCTTTTGCTTGGCAGCCATGGCCATGCCCAGTGCCGCAGAAATCGAGGTGGACGAATGGGCGGTACCAAAGGTGTCGTACTCGCTTTCGCTGCGCCGCGGAAAGCCCGACAGGCCGCCGAGCTGGCGCAGGCTGTCCATGCGCTCGCGTCGCCCGGTGAGGATTTTGTGCGGGTAAGTCTGGTGGCCCACGTCCCAGACCAGGCGGTCCTCGGGGGTGTTGAAAACATAATGCAGCGCCACCGTGAGCTCCACCGTGCCGAGGTTGGAGCTCAGATGCCCGCCGGTGCGCGAGACGCTGTCAAGCAGGTAAGCGCGCAGTTCGTCGGCCACCCGTTTGAGCAGGGTGCGCGGCACCAGGCGCAAGTCGGCCGGGCTGTTGATGGTTTCTAGCAATGGGTACATCAGGGCCTTCCTTAGAAACCGCGATTAACAAGCATATCGGCCAGCGCGCACAAGGCTGCCGTGTTCTCTAAGTCCGCAGCCCGCAGACTGGACTGCGCTTGCGAAAGCAATTCCTGCGCGTATTTTTTAGAGGCCTGCAAGCCCATGAGGGAGACAAAGGTCGGCTTGTCCTGGGCGGCGTCTTTGCCGGCTGTCTTGCCCAGCGTAC
>JBILIK010000073.1:0-9427 GCA_044350025.1 Polaromonas sp.
ACCGACAAGCAACTCAGCGCCCGGCGTTCGGGAAGAACAGTTGCTGGCCGTTGATCTTGTAGCCGGCAATCACGGTCTGGCCGGCGGGCGAGACGATCCAGTCGGCGAACTTCTGCGCGTCGGCCACTTTCACGTGCGGATGTTTGGCCGGGTTGACCACCATCACGCCGTACTGGTTAAAGAGCCGCTGATCACCCTCCACCAGCACCGCCAGCTTGGCCGGGTTCTTGAACGCCAGCCAGGTGGCACGGTCCGCCAGCACGTATGCGCCCAGACTGGCGGCCATGTTCAGCGCCGGGCCCATGCCGCAACCGCAAGACTTGTAGGCCGCATAAGCCGGCACACCGACGCCGGCCAGTGCCCAGTAGCGCAACTCTGCTGCGTGCGTGCCGCTCTTGTCGCCGCGCGAAATGAAAGCACCGTTGCCGGCTTGCAGTTTTTGAAGCGCCTGCAAGACGTTCTGGCCCTTGACTTTGGCCGGGTCAGCGGCCGGGCCGATGATGACGAAGTCGTTGTACATCACCGGCAGGCGCTTGAGCGCGAAGCCTTCGGCCACCACTTTTTCTTCGGCCACCTGGTCGTGCACAAACAGCACATCAGCGTCGCCGCGGCGGCCCATGTCAATGGCCTGTCCGGTGCCCAGCGCCACCACCTTGATGTCGATGCCCGTGGCCTTCTTGAACTCAGGCAACAGGTAAGAAAAAAGCCCGGACTGCTCGGTCGAGGTGGTCGAGGCCATGACGATGGACGGGCTTTGCGCCTGCGCCAGCGAGGCGCCGGCCAACAGCCCGCCCCACAGCAGCAGCGTTGAAAGACGACTGACCAGACCGGCCTGCTTGAGATGTTTCATCCTAATTCCCCTTTTAAAAACTGTGCGGCTGCCGGCGGCAGCGGCCGATTGAAAAAATCGTGCACTGGCGCGTCGGCCAGTATTTGTCCGTGCTCCAGGTAAATCACCCGGCTGGCCAGGCGCTTGACCTGGCCCAGGTTATGGCTGCTAAAAATCAGGGTCATGCCGGCTGCCGCAAAATCAGCCATCAGCGTCTCGACCTCGCGTTTGGCGGACGGGTCCAGGCTGGAGGTGGGCTCGTCAAGCAGCAAGACTTCTGGTTGAAGGGCCCGGGCGCGCGCCAATGCCAGCCGCTGCTGCTGCCCGCCGGAAAGCGTTTTAGCAGGCTGCTGCGCCAATGCTGCCAGCCCCACCTGCGCGAGCGCGTCCAGTGCCTGCGCACGCGCCGTGCGCCAGCCGGCGCCGGCCATCCACAAGCCCAGGGCCACATTGTTTTGCGCACTGGTGCGCAGCATGTAGGGCCGCTGAAACAGCATGGCCTGCGGGGCGGCATGCGGGCGCAAATTGAGCCCGCCGGACGCCGGCAGCAGGCCATGAATCAAGCGCAACAAGGTGCTCTTGCCGCTGCCGTTAGAGCCGACCAGCGCCACCCGCTCGCCGCGCGTGATGTTCAGCGTGCAGCCGGAGAGCGCGGCAAAAGGGCCGAAGTGCACGCTGGCCTGGCGCAGCGAAATCAGGACGTCCGCCTCTTGCTGTGGGCTGGCGGCGCGGTGCGGCGCGTTCATCCGGCCGACCCCAAAGTGGCCGCGCGATCGGCAGCATGCGGCGCCGCCCGGGCGCCCTGTCCTTCACGGGCCTCACGCCAGTAGCGAATCAAGGCAATCAAGGCGTTGAGCAGCAACACCACCAGCAGCAGCAAGACGCCCAGCGCCAGCGCCAACGGCAAGTCCCCCTTGCTGGTTTCCAACGCAATGGCGGTGGTCATCACGCGCGTGAAGCCTTCGATGTTGCCGCCCACCACCATCACCGCACCCACCTCAGAGATGGCCCGGCCAAAAGCCGCGATCACCACGGTCAGCAAAGCGTAGCGCTCGTCCCACAACAAAATCAGGCCACGCCAGACCGTGCCCGCGCCCAGGGACTGCAGTTGCTCGCCATGCTGATGCTCGGCGTCGTCAATGCTCTGGCGAACCAGCGCGGTGACCACCGGCAGCACCAATACCGCTTGCGCCAGCACCATGGCCTTGAAAGAAAAAAGCCAACCTAAAAAACCCAGCGGCCCCGAGCGCGACAGCAGCAGGTAAACCACCAGGCCGACCACCACCGAGGGCAAGGCCAGCGCGGTGTTGAGAAAAGCCAGCACCACACCGCGCCCGGCAAAGCGGGCCACACCCAGCCAGGCACCCAGCACCAGCCCCAGGCTGCAGGCCAGCGCGCAGGCACAGGCACTGACGGCCAGCGAGCGCAGCACGATGCCGGCCAGCACGGGGTCTAGCGTGGTGATCAGGGAAAAAGCGGTGAGTACGCTGTCTTGGAAAGTGTTCATAAAAGGGCGTTGCGCCCGTGAAGGCTTGCGCACTGTAGCCTAGTTGCAGCGGTTTTTTGGCGCATCGGTATTGGCGAGCTATGAAGCCTTTTGCATAGGAATCCGGCCTTTTTTGGAGAGGCTGCTGCGACTGCGGCGCCCCCAGGGCTGCCATTGATAATCAGCTGCATACGCCCATGCACAAAGTCCAACTGTCTTACCAGCTGTCTGCCGAACGCAGCCCGAACGCGCTGATCCGCAACCCTTTGCTGGACCTGCTGCACGCGGTGCGTGAGCACGGCTCGATTTCGGGTGCGGCTCGCCACCTGGGACTGTCTTACCGCCATGTCTGGGGCGCCCTTAAAGACGCTGAGCAATCGCTGGGCCACCCGCTGATCGTCTGGGAAAAAGGCCAGCGTGCGCTGCTCACAGAATTCGGCCAAAAATTACTTTGGGCCGAGCGACAGGCTCAGGCGCGGCTGGCGCCGCAAATTGAAGCCCTGCGCGGCGACATCGAGCGCGCACTGGCCATGGCCTTTGATGACAGTGCCCACGTGCTGGTGCTTTACGCCAGCCATGACGCGGCGCTGGCGGCGCTGCGCCAGCACACGGCGCCCAGCGGTTTGCACATGGACATCCGCTTCATGGGCAGCGTGGACGCCATTGCCGCGCTGAACGCCGGGCGCTGCCAGATGGCCGGCTTTCACACCCTGGAGCGACCCGGCGCCGACTCGCAGGCGGCGCTGGCTTACAGGCGCCAGCTCAAGCCCGGGCTGCACAAACTGATAGGCTTTTCTTACCGGATGCAGGGCCTCTTGGTGGCGCGCGGCAATCCGCTGGGCCTGCGCGGCCTGCCGGACCTGCTGCGCCCGGGCTTGCGCTACATCAACCGCGCCAGCGGCACCGGCACCCGTGTGCTGCTCGACGAGTTGCTGGCGCAGCAGCACATCAATCCGGCCGGCATCAACGGTTACGCCACTCAAGAGCCTTCGCATGCCGCGGTGGCGCAGGCGGTCGCCAGCGGCACGGCCGATGCCGGCCTGGGCATTGAGGCCGCAGCGCTTGAAAAAGGGCTGGACTTTATCCCGCTGGTGCGCGAGCGTTACCACCTGGTGTGCCTTAAATCAGCGCTGGATCAGCCGCCGGTCAAAGCCTTGCTGCAAGCCCTGCAAAGCCCGGCTTGGGCGGCCACGCTGGCGCAGTTGCCCGGCTACAGCGCCGAAGGCGCGCAAAGCGGCCAGGTGCTGTCCATGCGCGCACTTCTGC
Organism: Polaromonas sp.; assembly: GCA_044350025.1. Lineage (GTDB taxonomy): Bacteria > Pseudomonadota > Gammaproteobacteria > Burkholderiales > Burkholderiaceae_C > Polaromonas. The sequence goes on from JBILIK010000073.1 coordinate 3,582, forward strand.
CCTGGTGGCAGTACCGCCAGGCCAAGACCGGCCGAGTCAAAACCGGTCAGAGCGAGCAGGACCTGAAACCGCAAAAAATATCGTCCCGCCCGGGTAAATAAAAGTTGCGGTACTTGGGTGACTTCATGCGAGCCCGCGTGGCAAAGGAGCCTCCGCGCAAGGCTTTGTGGGTGCCAAACCAGGGCGCTGAGTAGTCGGCATACGGGCCGGCCTGAAAGCCGGGGTAAGGCGCAAAGTTGTTGCCCATCCACTCCCACACATCACCCCAGCGAAAACCACGCCTGTCGGCGCTGTGTGCCGCAATCTCCCACTCCACTTCAAAGGGCAAACGCCGTCCGGCCCAGCGGCACCAGGCGTCGGCCTCCCACCAGCTCATGTGCATGGCCGGCTGCTGCCCCTGCATGCGCTGCGACTGACCAAAACGCGTTTGCATCACCGCACCGCTGGCCACGCCGATCTGCTCCACGTAGCGCGGCCCGCGCCGCCCTTCTGTCTGGCTGATCGACTGCAACCAGTGCCAACCTTCAGCGTGCCACAGCTCACTGCGGTCGTAACCGCCGTCCGCCACAAACTCCACATACTGCGCCCAGCTGACGGGCTGTGCATCGATCTCGAATTCGGGCACTGTCACATCATGCTGACCGGCCTCGTTGTCAAACACAAAACCCGGGCTCCCGGCAGCGCTGCCCATAGGCCAGCGCGTGGCCGGCATGTGCAAGGGCTCACGCAGGGTCATGGCGGCCGGCGTCAATGCCTTGCGCAAGGGCGCGTCCAGCGGCAAACCAAGGGCTTGCAAAGCCGAGGTCATGGCCTCGGCATGCATGTCCTCATGGAACAGGCAAAGACGGTAAAAATAAAGTGCCTGGTCAGAATCCCCGGCTTTTTCCAGCAAGCTCAGGGTGCTTTCAAGGGTTTGCAGCAAATAGGCGCGGCAGCCCTCCACACCGGGCAGGTCCAGCGACCAGCGGCTTTCGTGCGCCACATGGCTGGAGTCCCACCAGCGGTCGGCATTGGGCTCTATAGAGGGCAGGCATGCGCTGGGGTCGCACTGGGCGCCCTGGTGACGCAGCAGATTGCGGCCGATCCAGCGCTCCTGAAACCAGCCCAAGTGGCCCACCTCCCACAGGGGTGGGTTGAGAATAGGCAGGCGGGGGACTGTAAAACCGCCCGCCTCCAAAGACTGCTGAAACTGCCTGAGCAAGTGCAGCGTGTGGTTGCGTGCATCCATCAGGGCCAGCGACAAAACTTCGCGCCCACCCTGGCGGATGCCGGAAGAGTCGATCAAGCCCGGGCTGTCGCCGGGCGCAGGCGCAGGTGGGGCCATGGCAGTTGCGTCCAAAAATCAATAAATTCGAAATCATTGTGGCACCAGCCCAAGCACGCCCCGAACAGCGCTTTCGATCTCAACAGCTGGTTTCGAAAGGAGAATGATGAATTTTCAGCCTGAAAGTGCCCAAAAGCCAGTCCGGCGGGCCCAGTTGCCGATAAACTATGAGACCGCCTCCGAGCCCCTAGCCAATTAGCATAGCGCTCAATGGCCGTGGTTCGACATGAGGCCAGTTACCAGGGACACCCATGAAACTACTTTTAAAGTTATCCAAAGCTGTAGACGGGCTGAACACCCAGGTCGGCAGACTGACGATGTGGCTGATTTTGGCCACCACGCTCATCAGCGCCGGCAATGCGCTGGTACGCAAATTCTTCAACATGAGCTCAAACGGTCTGCTGGAGATCCAGTGGTACCTGTTTGCCGCCGTCTTCATGCTGGGTGCCGGTTATGGCTTCTTGAAGAACTCGCATGTGCGCATCGACTTCATCTCGACCAAGCTCAGCGACCGCGGACGTAATTGGGTTGACGTGCTGGGCATCGCTTTCGTGCTGATTCCCTTTTGCCTGATCACCATCGCTCTGGGCTGGCCGTTTTTCGTGCAGGCGCTGGTCAGCGGCGAAATGTCGCAAAACGCCGGCGGACTGATCCGCTGGCCGGCCTATGTCCTGATCCCCCTGGGTTTTGCCCTGCTGTTGCTGCAAGCCCTGTCTGAGATGGTCAAACGCGTCGCCTTTCTCAGAGGTGAGGGGCCAGACGTTCTGAACAGCGAAGACAGCAAATCAGACGAGCAAAAGCACCTCGAAGAACTTGAAGCCAAAACTGCCCGTCTGCTGGCTGGAGCCAAATAAATGCAAACTACTTTTTTGGCACAACAATTTGTGCCGCTCATGTTCATCGGGCTTTTTGCCGTGTTGCTGACCGGCTTTCCGGTGGCCTTCGGTCTGGCTGCAGTCGGCCTGGCCTTTGGTTTTGTCGGCATTGAGGCGGGCATTTTCCCCGCCGCCATGTTCCAGGCACTGCCCTTGCGCATCTTCGGCATCATGCAAAACGACACCTTGCTGGCCATCCCCTTCTTCACCTTCATGGGCATCATTCTGGAGCGATCCGGAATGGCCGAGGACCTGCTGGAAACCGTCGGTCAGGTCTTTGGCCCTGTGCGCGGTGGCGTGGCCATCGCCGTGATCCTGGTCGGCGCCCTGCTGGCGGCCACCACTGGTGTGGTGGCGGCTGCGGTGATTTCCATGGGCCTGATTTCCCTGCCCGTGATGCTGCGCTACGGCTACAGCCGGACCATTGCCACCGGGACCATCACTGCTTCGGGCACCCTGGCCCAGGCGATACCGCCTTCGCTGGTGCTGATCGTGCTGGCTGACCAACTTGGCCGCTCTGTGGGCGACATGTACTCGGGCGCCCTCATTCCAGGTCTGTTGCTGGTCGGCCTGTATCTCCTGTTTATCATGATGGTCGCCATCATCAAGCCAGCCATGGTGCCTGCGCTGCCCCCCGAAGCCCTGCTCTACAAAGAAGACAACGGCCGCTCAGGCCACCGTTCACTGCTGGTGCTGGTGCTGCTCTGCGCGGCAGTCGGTTTCAGCTGGGCGCAAGTGCACGACGGCCTGATGACAGGCTGGTTGGAGCGCGCCACCGCGTCGCCCCGCGACGAAATCGTCATCATGTCGCTGACCCTGGCCTCGCTGACCGGATTGGCCCTGGCCATCATCAACCGCGGCTCCAAGCTGGGCTTGCTCTCCAAACTGGCCGAGCAGGTGACCTTTGTGCTGATGCCGCCGCTGATCCTGATCTTTCTGGTTTTGGGCACCATCTTCCTGGGTGTGGCCACACCCACCGAAGGCGGCGCCATGGGCGCGCTGGGCGCCCTGATTCTGGCCATGGGCAAACGCCGCATGAGCATGCCTCTGCTCAAGCAAGCCCTGGAAAACACCGCCAAGCTGGCGTCCTTTGTGCTGTTCATCCTGATCGGCTCGACGGTGTTCAGCTTCACCTTCAATGCTGCCGACGGCCACATCTGGGTCGAGCATCTGTTTGACGGCATACCGGGCGGCGCCTGGGGCTTTCTGGTGGTGGTGAACATCCTGGTGTTCATTCTGGGCTGCTTCATCGACTTTTTCGAGATCGCCTTCATCGTGATTCCGCTGCTGGCACCTGTGGCCGAGAAGATCCTGCCCGGCCTGGTGCCCGGCATGACGGCTGACCAGGCCATGATCTGGTTTGGCGTGATCATCGCGATGAATTTACAGACCTCGTTTCTGACGCCGCCCTTTGGCTTTGCACTGTTTTACCTGCGCAGCGTGGCAGCCAAGTTTGACTACAAAGACCGCGTCACCGGCCAGCTGATTCCCTCGGTCAAAACCAGCGAGATCTACAAGGGCTCGATCGCCTTCATCATCTTGCAGCTGATCATGGTGGTGGCGGTCATTGTCTTCCCTGTGCTGGTCACGGGCGGTATCTCCAAAGACAAGGATCTGAGCGCAGAGCAGATCATGCAGCAGCTCGATATCCCCACTGCTGCTGAGGGCGCAGACCCGACAACGGACAATGAAAAGCCGGCGACAGAAACCCCAGCGGAGGGTAGCAAAGCCGAAGATGACGACCCCATGAAAGCACTCATGGACGATATGGCTAAGGGCTCAGGCAAAAAGCCCTGAGGTCTTTGAAAAAACAACCCCGCTAAGGCAGCGGGCATAAAAAAAACCCCGCAATCGCGGGGCTTTTTTATGGGCAGACTGTAAAGACTGTTTACAGCTTTTGTGCCTGCATGAAGCTGTCGAAACGGGCTTCCGTGAACTTGAACCAGAGGTTTTGCTCTTTACGGAAATCAGAGTAGTCGTCGTAAACCTTTTTCCAGTTGGGGTTCTTGGCGCTGATTTCAGCGTACAGCTTCATGGACTCTTTGTAGGCCAGGTCCATGACGTCTTTGGGGAAAGGCAGCACTTTGGCTTTTTGTCCCACCAATTGCTTGAGGGCCGCCGGATTACGAGCGTCGTACTTGGCTTGCATATCGACGTGGGCAAAGGCAGCAGCGGCTTCAACGATGGCTTTGTTATCAGGTGACAGGCCCTCAAAAGCCTTGTTGTTGATGTAAAGATCGAGCTGAGGACCACCCTCCCACCAGCCGGGGTAATGGTAAAAGGGAGCCACCTTGTTAAAGCCCAGTTTCTGATCGTCGTAAGGTCCGACCCACTCGGCCGCGTCGATGGTGCCTTTTTCCAGGGCAGTGTAGATCTCGCCGCCAGGGATGTTTTGCGGCACGCCGCCCATGCGCTCAATCACCTTGCCGGCAAAGCCGCCGACGCGGAATTTCAGGCCCTTGATGTCATTGACCGACTTGATTTGCTTGCGGTACCAGCCACCCATCTGAGCGCCCGTATTGCCCATGGGGAAATTGACGATGTTGTATTTAGCGTAGAACTCACGCATCAGCTTGCCGCCGTTGCCGTGGTACATCCAGGCGGTCATCTGGCGGCTGTTCAGGCCGAAGGGGATGGCGCAACCGATGGCAAAAGTCTCGTCTTTGCCGAAGAAGTAGTAAGGCGCTGTGTGGGCCATTTCAACGGTGCCGTTCTGCACGCCGTCCACCACACCGAAAGCGGGCATCAACTCGCCGCCGGCATGCACAGTGATAACAAACTTGCCGCCGGACATTTCGCCGACTTTTTTGGCAAATGTTTCAGCTGCGCCGTAAATCGTGTCCAGCGCTTTAGGAAAGCTGGAAGCCAGGCGCCAGCGGATATTGGCAGCCGGGGCCTGAGCCTGCACCGCAGGGGCAATGCCGGCCGCGAGAACGCCCGCAATACCTGCATTTTTGATGACGAGACGACGGTCCATAAAAAACTCCTTAATAGTTACAAACGCTGTATTTTAAGAGATAGACAGCCAAAGGTATTGGTGCTTACCCGTGAAAAAACCGGTATTTACCCCTGAAAAAAGAGAGGGCAAATTGACCGGCTTGGCCTTTGCAGGCTAGCGCTGACGCTCAATCAGGGCGTAGGCGTCATGCGCATGAATCGATTCGTGATTGACCACCTCAACCCGGTAGTTGCCGATGCGCGGGTCGGCTTCGAGCGCCACGGCCACGTCGCGAATGAGGTCTTCTACAAATTTGGGGTTGGCATAGGCATGCTCTGTGACCCATTTTTCGTCCGCCCGTTTGAGCAGGCCCCAGAGCTCGCTGGAGGCATTGTTTTCGGCCACGCGAACCAGCTCGCTCAAGTCCATGGGCAAAGCAGGGTCACGCAGTTCAACACGCATGCTGATGAATGAGCGTTGGTTGTGCGCGCCATTGTCTGAGACCTCTTTGGAGCAGGGGCACAGCGACTTAACAGGCACCACAGCTTGCAAACTCAGGCGGGTCTGGCCGTCACGGTGCTCAGCGATCCATTGGCCGTCGTACTCCATCAGGCTTTGCAAGCCCGACACCGGCGCGGCTTTGCGCACAAAAAACGGAAAGCTCACCTCGATGCGACCGTCCGCAGCCTCTAAAAGCGCCAACATGGCT
>JBILIK010000074.1:0-9357 GCA_044350025.1 Polaromonas sp.
GCCGGCGAAATCATGCGCGCGCAACGTATTTTGGCCACCAGTAAATGGTCTGGAATGTCAAAGTCTTTGATCAGGCGCGGGGGTATCGCACCACCACATGGCTTAGGCCGGCCTTTGCGGTCCAGCAATAAAACCCGCCAGCCCTCGCGAGACAGATCGTGCGCAGCAGTCGCACCGGAGGGGCCTCCGCCGACGACCACGAAATCAAAATCGGTACGGCTCATAGTGCGGTCCTACCTTTCCATAAAATGGAGTTGTCTACAGTTGTGTTGATCGTCTGCACGCCGGCCGGACGCATTCGAAATGCTACGAGTGCTGAAGCTAAAAACATCAGCGATTGAAATGCGAATACCGCGAGGTAGGCCGCTCGGGTGTCGCCCAACAAAGCATGCGCCAGATCACTGGCCCCGGTGCCCACCAGCCCGCCCAAACCAAAAGCAAGCGCCTGCGCTGCGCCCCACAAACCCATGCGGGTGCCTTCCCGGCCTGGCCCACCCTCCCCCGCCAATGACATCATGGTGGCAATGGCAGCAATGGAGAAGGCACCGTTGGCAACGCCCAGAAATACCACGTTGGCTTTGAGTGGCCATGGGTATGACAGCATTTCCATGGCTGACGCAGACAAGCCGACCGTGGCCAGCGCAGAAAAAATGCAACCGCCCAGCATCCATGCATGCACCGAGCCCAGCCGGCCTGCTACCCAGCGCGAACTCGCGCCCGCAACGCACAGCATGCCAATCAACACACCCATGTGATGCCAACCTGAGAGCTGTGTGGTCTTGCCAGGGGACATGCCATGCACCGCGCCCGCAAACGGCTCCAAAATTAAATCCTGGGCGCTGTAAGCGAGCATCGACAAAAAGACAAAGATGGTGAAAGTTCTTGCTTTGGGCTCAGACCAGACTTCGATGAATGTTTTCTTAAAGTCCGACGGGCTGGCCTGCTTAGCGGGAGCCAAGTCATCGCCTGATTTTTCGAGGCGCCACAAACAAAGCGCCGTGAGCAATGCAGTCACCACACTCAAGCCCGCTGAAACTTTCAGCAAAATCTCAGGGCTGTAGGGGTCAATCAACTTACCAACCATGCCGGCCGTCAGGGCAAAGCCCATGATCATCATCAGCCACACAGTTGTAGCGGCTTGCGCACGCCTGCCCTCAGGCACTTTTTTAGCCATCAAAGTTAAGAGTGAGGTGCCGCAGGCGCTCACACCCAAACCTATCAAACTGAAGGAAAAAACTGCCAAGGCGATACCGGCCGAAGGTGATGTCGCCATCCACACCGTGGACACCGCCGCAAGAAAGCCTCCCACGCCCAGCACCATCATGCCGCCCATCATCCAGGGCGTGCTGCGCCGGCCTTTGTCTGCACCGTAGCCCATGCGTGGGCGCACGATTTGCACTGCGTAATGCCAAGCCACCAAAAAGCCGGGCAACAAAGCGGGCAAAGCCAGTTCAACCACCATGATGCGGTTGAGTGTGGATGTGGTGACCACCACCACCGCACCCAGGCAGGCCTGAATCAGACCCAAACGGATGATTTCAAACCAGCCGAAAAATGGAGATGTCATGTGACTCCCGCTGAATTCAATTGGCGCAAGCCCCAAGCGCTGACCATCATGCCGCTGACAAAAATAGGCACCCCAAATGCGCTCACATACAAAGCACGCTCGATCGGATTCTTCAAAAACTTGATGAGCAAGGGCCACTGCAAGAAACTCAGCAGCAGCACGGCCAATGCATGCCATGGCAGCTGCCAATTGAGTAGCAACGCAGACACCGCCACTTGCGGCAACCACATGAAGAGACAAGCCACTTTAGCAGCGCCTTGGGCACCCAGTTGAACCGGCAGTGAAGCAACGCCCATTTGGCGGTCGCCTTCTATCGCCTTGAAGTCATTCAAGGTCATGATGCCGTGCGCACCCAAGCTGTACAGCAAAGCCAGGTACACCGCATTGGCGCCTGGCCATGCGCCGCCCAACATCACGGCAGTGCCTGTGAGCCAAGCTAAACCTTCGTAACTCAGGCCGCACGCGGCGTTGCCATACCAACCATTGTTTTTCAGCCGCACGGGTGGCATGCTGTAGGCCCATGACAAAACGATGGCCAGTGCACAGGCCGCAAAACCCCAGGGGCCCATCATCGTGGCCCACAGCAGTGAAAGCAGCGTCCAGGCAATGGCAATTCCCAAACCCCAGTGGCCCGGCATGCGGCCGGATGGAATGGGTCTGTGGGGTTCATTGATGGCATCGACATGACGGTCAAACCAATCGTTCACCGCTTGGCTGCTGGCGCAGACCAAAGGGCCCGTGAGAACGAGGCCCAAGAAAATCAACATCCAGTTGTCCGTCAGGCTTTGACCGGAGGCGACCGCACCACACGCAAAAGCCCAGACAGGCGGAAACCAGGTAATCGGCTTGAGAAGCTCAGCGACGGTGCGAAAACTGGGGTGTCGCAGTGCTGGCTTGAATGCAAGGCTGGGGTTGTCCATGCCTTGATTATGTGAAATCGTGTTGACTTGTCAACCAGTGTTGACACTAAGTGTCAATCAAAAAATACACTGGACGATCAAGTAAGGGGCGAATCGACTTCGTTATCCGACAAAATGCCGAATCTGCGCAGCTTCACATAAAGGCTCTGGCGCGAAAGCCCCAGCATTTCAGCGGCAGACGCCCGGTTGTTGTGCGTTAACTCCAGCGCCGCCTCAATGCACATGCGCTCAATGGTGTCCACGGTTTCGCCCACAATGTCTTTGATGGGGCGACGGCCTACCAGCTGGGACAGTTCGGCAAAAGGGTTGGGAAGCGCTTGGGTAGCTTCTGACGAAGCCTGCAATCGCCTGTCCATATCCCGCACAAAAAACACATACAAAGGCTCGGGTTGCAGCAAATGAACCGCCGACACCTCGACCGGAAGCGTCATCCCCGACAAGGTTCTGACCTCGGTGGCGAAATTCCTCACCGGCAAATTCTGCTTCAAGGAGGTATTGAGCACGCCCCAATCAACGGCACCTCGGAGCAACCATCGCTCCAAGGATTGACCCATGACCTGCGATGGGGCTGTCAATCCCAGCAGCGCCATGCCTTCTTCGTTCACGCTTTTCACCGCGCCGGACGTGTCCGTGAGCAGCCATCCATCAGGGAAATACTCCATCGCCGCGCTGAGCACCGCGGCCGATTGCGTGTCGCTGTTGGCGGACGCAAAAGCCTCACGCGGGGTCAGCCGCACCAGAAATTGAGCGCCACCCTCCTGGCGGAAAACAGTGGCCGACACCGTGAGTGCCGACTCGGAACCGGCCACCAAGGCAGAGCACAATTCGATTCGACCCGTGGCCAGCGCCGTTCTGAGCAAGGACTGAACTTCACCCTGGCTTTCGGTCTCAAAACACTCGCGAAAATCCCTGCCGACCAAGCGCTTGCCAGCGTCCTTGAAAAGCGCTTGAGCGCCTATATTCGCCTCGAGCAAGCGGTAGTTATGAGCATCCACCATCAGCACAGCCTCCGGTGATGTTTCAAACAAAACGCGGTAGCGGGCCTCAATGTGCCGCAGGCGCAGGTAGTCGCGCTCTACAGACTGCTGTGTTTCAACCAGGCGGCGCTGCAATTCGGCCAGTCGCTCCAGGTTTCGACCCACCGCCAACATTTTTTGCCCCTTGAGGGCGACGGTGATGTATTGAATAGCCGCCTCACCGCCTGAGGGTGTGGGGTGATTGACATGGCGCCAAGTCAGCGTCTGAGCTTGTGGCTGCACAAGCAAGAGCTCGTGAATTTTTTTCTTGCTCTCGACGGTGACAGTCTCGGCCCAGAGCTTGCCGATCCAGCCTTGACAACCCAGAGACGCCATGGTGTCCTGTCCGGTGGACACATCCTCGATGAAACCTTTGTCATTAATGATCAAAGTCACATCCGAAACTACCCCCAGCAGCTTGGTGAATGTGGCTGGCTCCAGATCAGTAAAGTTCATTAAATTAATATTTTAGAATTATTTATTTTAATGTTTTAATTTAAGAACTATTTTTAAAATATATTCAAACATTATTTAAATTATACAGTTAAATTTTTATCAAGCTTTTTATTTACCTGCGCTTGGAATTAAGACGCGACAGACGTCACGCCGTGCTGACGGCTGACCGCGTCCATCCTTTGCGTCACAGCCTCAACAGCTTGTCGTGCATCGACATTGAGCAGATGCGTGCCGCGCCAACTTAACTTGTCAGGTGCAAGGCTGGCCTGCGGGCCACCCACAAAGATCTGCAAGTTCGGGTTGAAAGCTGAAACTTGCAACTCCGCTAAAGCCTTGGACACAGCATCCAAGTGCCGCTCGGTGGAGATTGACAGTGCAACGGCATCGAACCAATCGGAGTGAAAATGACGCTTGAACTCAGCAATGTCCTGGGGCGCAGCCAGGGTCACAGTCCAGCCGGCTTGCCTGAAGAATTCACTCACCATGAATACACCCAGGCCATGCTGTGAACCCGGCTCGCTCATCAGCAGCAGGCTCAAACCGTTGGGCTCTGCGTAAGCCTCTGATAAAAATTCTGCACTGAACTCATACAGTATTTGATGTAGCCTGGAGTGGGCGATTGTGCAGTGCACAAAATCAAACTGGTCCGCTAACCAGCGCTCGCCTATCAACCGGGCTGCAGGCGCGATGCCACCGATATAAATATCAGCCAAAAGATGACCTTGCCTGTGCCAAGCGCGCAGGATTTGACGGGTTTTTTCGATGCTGTGAAGGCTTGCGTCAGCCAGTCGTGCAATCTGGATTTGATCGAGTGCGGGTTTGTCGTCAAAGCTTTTACCGCCCACCAGGCGCGGACTGACACCCAGCCCGAAATTGAGCTTGGGCATGAAGCCTTGCTGAGCAATGTGCTCAGTGTGCGAAGCACTTGACTTCTCAAATTTGTATTGAGCCACGACTATCACCCTCTCTTCCAACAAGACACCTCAGTGTGATTTAAATCAGAACGACATGCATTAAGTGTAAACCCTAGATGTCATAATTATTGTCAATTTATGTTGACACTCTGGATTTCAAGTCTTAAAGTGAGCTCAGTTCAATAGCCACGAAGGTGAGAAATGCAGGGTTCGCAGCCACAGTTTTTGTACACACCGGAGCAACGCGCCAAGCGCGATGCGACGCGGTGGACTCTGGTTCAGGGGGTGTTGGCGCCGCTTCAATTCTTGGTTTTCTTGGTCAGTCTGTACCTGGTTTTGAACAGCTTGAGGACAGGCGAACACACCGACTGGGCTTTGGCTTCTGTGGTGGTCAAAACGCTGGTGCTCTACCTCATCATGGTGACGGGTTGCATCTGGGAAAAGGTTGTTTACGGCAAATACCTGTTTGCGCAGGCCTTCTTCTGGGAAGACATGGTCAGCATGCTGGTGATGGCATTGCACACCGCTTACCTCTGGGTGTGGTGGCAGGGTCAATGGTCTGCTGGTGACCAGCTTTTGCTGGCCTTGGCCGCCTATGTCACCTACGGCTTTAACGCAGCGCAATACATCCGAAAGCTGCGCATGGCACGGCTGCAAAAGCCAGCCACGCAAGCGCTTCACCCATCCAGCCCGCAAGTCATCGTATGAGCACCGTCATTCCTATCCGATCCGAAAAAAGTACGGGCTGCACAGATGTCATCCCTTTGATCGAGCGCGGACAGCGAGAGGTTTTCTGCGGCCTGACAGGCATCATTTGGCTGCATCGAAAAATTCAAGATGCTTTTTTCCTGGTGGTCGGCTCCCGCACGTGTGCCCACCTGATTCAGTCTGCTGCTGGCGTGATGATTTTTGCGGAGCCCAGGTTCGGCACCGCCATCATTGACGAGCGCGATCTGGCGGGCCTGGCCGATGTGCACGACGAGCTGGACCGCGTTGTGAATCAACTTCTCAATCGCCGACCCGACATCAAAATGCTTTTTCTGGTGGGTTCTTGCCCCTCTGAAGTGATCAAGCTTGATTTGTCACGCGCTGCAGAACGCTTGAACCAGATTCACCATCCTGCCGTTCGCGTGTTGAACTACTCCGGCAGCGGCATTGAGACCACCTTCACGCAGGGTGAAGACGCCTGCCTGGCAGCCTTGGTGCCGGCTTTGCCGAAAGCGGACGCTTCCGCTCCCAAGCAACTGATGGTGGTGGGCACTCTGGCCGATGTGGTGGAAGACCAGATGCGAAGTTTGCTAGAGAAAATGGGCATCTCGCTGTGCTTTTTCCCACCGCGGAAAAGCCATGACTTGCCGGCTGTTGGCGCCAACACCCGGTTCTTATTGGCTCAACCCTTCCTGGCCGACACAGCCAGGGCGCTGCAAGAGCGCCAAGCTAAATTCCTGCCCGCTCCATTCCCCTTGGGCCTGGAGGGCACGACAGCCTGGTTGCAAGAAGCCGCGTCTGAATTTGGCGTGTCAGACCAGGTGTTTGAACAAGTCACCGCAGGACCGCGCCAGCGCACAGAAAAAGCCTTGGCAGTACACCGCCAAATGCTGCAAGGTAAAAGCATCTTCTTTTTCCCGGACTCGCAGCTTGAAATTCCTCTGGCCCGCTTTCTACACCGCGAATTGAACATGCAACTGGTGGAAGTCGGAACGCCTTATCTGCACCGTCAACACATGGCCAAAGAATTGGCATGGTTGCCCGCAGGCACCCGCATCAGCGAAGGCCAGGATGTCGATTTGCAACTGGACCGTTGTCTCCAGGACAAGCCCGACATGGTGGTCTGCGGCTTGGGTCTGGCCAACCCGCTGGAAGCCCAAGGCATCACGACGAAATGGGCTATCGAGCTGGTCTTCACGCCAATTCAAGGTTATGAGCAGGCTGCCGACCTCGCAGGTCTTTTCAGCCGGCCCTTGAAACGTCGCGAAAAGCTTGCCGCTTAGGAGTCAAGCATGCAGTTGACACTTTGGACATACGAAGGACCACCCCACGTCGGGGCGATGCGCATTGCCACTGCCATGCGTGATGTGCACTATGTGCTGCACGCACCTCAGGGTGACACCTATGCCGATCTGCTGTTCACCATGATCGAGCGTCTGCCCAGAAGGCCACCCGTGACCTACACGACCTTTCAGGCGCGAGACCTGGGTGGCGATACAGCTGAGTTGTTCAAAAATGCCGCCCGTCAAGCGGTTGAGCGTTTCAAGCCTGCTGCGATCTTGGTGGGCTCGTCCTGTACTGCCGAGTTGATTCAAGATGACCCGGGCGGATTGGCCCAGGCCCTGCAGCTGCCCATTCCGGTTGTTCCTTTGGAGCTGCCTTCGTACCAGCGCAAAGAAAACTGGGGTGCCAGCGAGACCTTTTACCAACTGTGCCGCCACCTGGTTAAAAAACCCGGCGAACCCATCCCAAAAGCACGCCCTACTTGCAACCTGCTGGGCCCTGCTGCCCTGGGCTTCAGGCACAGAGATGACGTTCGGGAAATCAGCCAACTGCTCAATCAATTGGGCATTGATGTTGCAGTGGTGGCACCTTTAGAAGCCAGTGTTGCCGATATTGAAAAGCTCGCCCAGGCCGACTTCAATGTGGTGCTCTATCCCGAAATTGCATTGAGCACAGCGCAATGGCTCAAGCGCCAGTACCAGCAACCTTACACCAAGACCGTGCCACTGGGATTGAAAGCCACCCAGGACTTCATCGCAGAAGTTTGCGGCTTGGCCGGCGTGCCGCTCCCGGCTGCTGAAGAAATGACTGCACGCGCCCGCTGGTACGCCCAGTCGGTGGACTCCACTTACCTTACCGGCAAGCGCGTTTACCTGTTCGGCGATGCCACGCATGTGATCGCGGCGGCCCGGATTGCCAGCGAAGAAATGGGCTTTGAAGTCGTTGGCATGGGCACCTACAGCCGCGAATTCGGAAGGGATGTCCGAGACTGCGCCAAAACCTATGGCATTGAAGCGTTGATCAGCGACGACTATTTAGAGGTGGAAGCACAGATACAAAGTTTGCAACCTGAACTTATTTTGGGCACGCAAATGGAGCGCCATATCGCCAAGCGACACGGCATCCCTTGTGCAGTGATTTCTGCACCCGTGCATGTACAGGATTTCCCGGCACGCTATGCCCCGCAAATGGGTTTTGAAGGCGCCAATGTCATTTTTGACACATGGGTGCACCCCCTCATGATGGGCTTGGAAGAGCACTTGTTGGGCATGTTCCGTCAGGATTTTGAATTCCATGCGGGCGCCACGCCCTCGCACTTGGGCGGCAGCCGCCCGGCTGACAGTCAATTGACTGCTGCCAAGCCACTGCCTGAAGCGTCCAACCAAGCCAGTTGGAGCATTGAAGCGCAAAAAGAGCTGGGAAAAATCCCCTTCTTTGTCAGAGGTAAAGCCAAACGAAATACTGAGAAGTACGCGCTGGACCAGGGCGTCTCAACGATCACAGTGGACACACTCTACGATGCCAAAGCTCACTTCAGCCGCTAAGCAGCCGGCGCTGGGACAGCCGCCCATGCGGGTGGTCATGCTCACGATGGACACGCATCTGTCGAGCGCCGCCAACAGGTCAGCCGCCCTGTTGGCACAAAAATTACCTGGACTGCAGTTCAAGATGCATGCCGCGAGTGAATACAGGGCCAGTGATGAAGCGCTGAAAAAATGCCTGCAGGATCTAGATCGCGCTGACCTTGTCATTGTGACCATGCTGTTCATGGAAGACCACTATTTGCCAGTGATCGATGCGCTGACGGCAAAACGCCATCACTGCGATGCCATGGTTTGCATCATGTCTGCACCGCCTGTCATGCAGCTCACGCGCATGGGCAAACTCAGCATGGGCGGTCAATCATCGGGCCTGATGGGCCTGCTCAAGAAGTTACGGCCAAAAGCCAAAGAAACTTCAGATGACAAATCATCCGGCAAATCTGAAGGCGCCAAGCAAATGGCCATGCTCAGGCGCATCCCCAAGCTTCTGCGCTTTATTCCAGGCACGGCGCAAGATCTGCGGATTTTCTTTTTAACCATGCGCTACTGGCTGGCTGGCTCAGAGCAAAACATGACCCAGATGATTCTCACACTGGTCAACCGCTATGCCGGCGGCGAGCGGCAAAACTACCGCCAAGTGATCGAGGCTCAAGAGCCGGTGGAGTACCCCGAAGTGGGCCTGTACCACCCCAAAATGAAAGTGAAAATTAGCGATTCACTTGACAATCTGCCCAAAGACCTTGAAGACAAACCTGCAGTGGGTCTGTTGCTTCTGCGCTCGTACTTACTGGCCGGCAATGCCCTTCATTACGACGCTGTGATCGCTGCACTTGAGGCACGCGGCTTGCGCGTGATACCCGCTTTTGCCAGTGGTCTGGATTCTCGTCCCGCCATTGAGAACTTCTTTTTGAATGATGGCAAAAGCCGCGTGGACGCTCTGGTGTCCCTGAC
>JBILIK010000075.1:0-9115 GCA_044350025.1 Polaromonas sp.
ACATGCGTTTTTGAATACCGGGGGCCGTCAAGCCGTATTGCTTCATCAATACGCCGGGGTCGCCGTGCTCCGTGAATTCGTCTTCAAAGCCGATGACCAGAACCCGCTTGGCCATGCCCAGGTCTTGCAAGGCCTCCAGAACAGCTGCACCGGCACCGCCTTTGCGGGTGCCGTCTTCCAGGGTGACCAGTCTGTCGTGTGACAGTGCAATCTCTGTCAAGATTTGCACGTCAAGGGGTTTGGCCCAGCGCATATTGACCACGGTGGCGTCCAGGGTTTCGGCCACTTTCAGCGCTTCATAGAGCAGCGGGCCAAAAGCCAAGAAGGCAATGCCTTGACCCTGGCGCAGGATCTTCGCCTGCCCAAACGGCAAGGGGTTCAAATCTTTGTCTACCGTTGCACCCACGCCAGCACCGCGGGGGTAGCGAACCGTGACCGCATGGTCTTGTGCATAAGCCGTGCTGAGCAATTGCCGGCATTCGTTCTCGTCTGCCGGGCAGGCCACACTCATATTTGGAATGCAGCGGGTAAAAGCGATGTCGTACATGCCGGCATGCGTGGGGCCATCGGGCCCGACCAGGCCGGCCCGGTCCAAGGCAAACACCACGGGCAGGTTTTGCAAGGCCACGTCATGGATCATCTGGTCATACGCTCTTTGCAAAAACGTCGAGTAGATGGCCACCACGGGCTTGAGGCCTTCGCAAGCCAGGCCGGCGGCAAAGGTCACAGCGTGTTGCTCAGCAATTCCGACGTCGTGGTAACGGCCGGGAAAGCGCTGACTGAACTCCAACAGGCCCGAACCCTCCCGCATGGCCGGCGTGATGCCCACCAGGCGGGGGTCTTTGGCGGCCATGTCACAAATCCATTGCCCGAAAACCTGGGTGTAAGTGACTTTGGAGCTGACCGCAGGGCTCAGGCCCACCGCAGGGTCAAACTTCCCGGGGCCGTGGTAGGCCACCGGGTCGGCTTCGGCTTTGGCATAACCTTGGCCCTTGCGGGTGACCACGTGTAAAAACTGCGGCCCTGTGGCATCACGCAACTTCTGCAGCGCCTCGACCAGACCCTGAACATCATGACCGTCGATTGGCCCGGTATAAGTGAACCCTAACTTTTCGAAAATGGTGTCGGGCGCAATCAGGTTGTGTGTTTGTTGCTCGATGTGCCTGGCCAATTCGAACAAAGGCGGCGCGTTGCGCAGCACTTGCTCGCCCCATTTTTTGGCTTCTGTGTAAAAACGCCCCGACATCAATTGCGCGAGGTATTGGTTCAAAGCCCCTACCGGCGGGCTGATGGACATGTCGTTGTCGTTCAAGATGACGAGCAAGTCGCATTGGCTGGCGCCGGCGTTGTTCATCGCCTCGTAAGCCATTCCGGCAGTGAGTGCGCCATCGCCGATGATCGCCACGGACTTGCGTTGGCTACCTGTTTGCTTGGCGGCAACGGCCATGCCGAAGGCGGCAGATATGCTGGTTGATGAATGTGCAGTGCCAAAAGCGTCGTAGACACTTTCTTCCCGCCGGGGAAAGCCACTCAAGCCGCCCTGCTGGCGCAAGGTGCTCATGCGCTCGTTGCGGCCGGTCAAAATTTTGTGCGGATAGGTTTGATGGCCCACATCCCAGACCAGTCTGTCTTCCGGGGTGTTGTAGACATAGTGCAGGGCAATGGTGAGCTCAACCGTGCCCAGGTTCGAGCTGAAGTGACCGCCTGTTTGAGAAACCGTCTGAATCAAACGCTCGCGTAATTCAAGCGCTAAGCCGTTCAGGCTTTCCCGGGAAAGCTTTTTCAAGTGCGCAGGCGATTGAATCCACTCCAGCAAGGCGTCCATGTTGATTCCGAAGATGTCATTGACAGACCCGTAATTTACCTGCATTTGACAAATCGTCAAGTTAAATTGACACTTGAGTGAAACAATTAATTGACACTTTAGAAGCTGGAACCTTTTTTCAAGTCGCCAAAAGCATTTTTTATGTCCTTTGAACTACAAAATGATAGTTTTTTACGTGCCTGTTTAAGAAAATCAACAGATCACACCCCCGTTTGGCTGATGCGCCAAGCCGGACGCTATTTGCCCGAATACCGGCACACGCGTGAAAAAGCCGGCAGCTTCATGGGCTTGGCCACCAACAAAGACTTCGCCACCGAAGTGACGCTGCAGCCCTTGGATCGCTACCGTCTGGACGCGGCGATCTTGTTTTCCGACATCCTGACCGTGCCTGACGCGATGGGGCTGGGTTTGAGCTTTGCCCAGGGTGAAGGGCCGCGCTTTGAAAAAGTAGTGCGCGACGAGGCTGCCGTGGCCGCACTGCAAGTGCCCGACCTCAACAAACTCAAGTATGTATTTGACGCCGTGACCTCAATCCGGCAGGCCTTAAAAGGGCGCGTGCCTTTGATCGGCTTTTCCGGCAGCCCCTGGACCCTGGCTTGCTACATGGTCGAAGGCGCAGGCTCTGACGATTACCGCCATGTCAAAAGCCTGATGTACAGCAGACCGGATTTGATGCATCGAATCCTGGAGGTCAATGCACAGGCGGTTGCAGCGTATTTAAATGCGCAAATCGACGCAGGCGCCCAAGCGGTCATGATTTTCGACAGCTGGGGTGGCGTTTTAGCTGATGTTGCGTTTCAGCAGTTCAGCTTGAAATACACGGCGCAGGTCTTGTCCAAACTCAAAAGAAGCGCATCGGGACAGACCATTCCGCGGCTGGTCTTCACCAAGGGCGGTGGCTTGTGGCTCAGTGAGATGTACGCGCTGGACTGCGAAGTGCTGGGCCTGGACTGGACCATGAATCTGGGGCAGGCACGAACCCTGGTAGGCGGAGAAGTGGGCGGCCCCGGAAAGGCTTTGCAAGGCAATATTGACCCGCATATTTTGTTTGCGCCGCCAGCGCGGATTGAGCAGGAGGTCCTGCGCGTACTCAACAGTTTTGGCCAGCCTCACACAGACCCGGTGCGCACGGGGCCGACACATATTTTTAACTTGGGTCACGGCATCCATCAACTCACGCCGCCCGAACATGTGACGGCTTTGATCGAAGCTGTTCACAGCCACTCGCGGGCGCAGCGAAAAAATAAACACCGTTTGGCCGTTCGAAGCTGATTGAGATCGTCATTTCCAAACATTTGAGCGGGATTTTCATGGCATCCACATTTCCTTTCGCAGCCATCGTCGGTCAAGACGAGATGATTCTGGCCATACAGGTGGTGGCCATTGACCCATCGGTGGGCGGGGTGCTGGTCTTGGGAGACCGGGGTACCGGCAAATCAACCGCTGTACGCGCCCTGGCCGACTTGCTGCCACCGATTCAAGTGGTCAAGGGCTGCCCTTACAAGTGCGACCCGAACAAGCCTGCGCAATCTTGCGCGGCGTGTTCAGCACAGGCCAGTCCCCCCGGCGGCAAGGCGCATAAACTGCCCGCCGAAAGCAGGGCGGTCAGTGTGGTGGACTTGCCCCTGGGCGCCACCGAGGACCGCATTGTGGGCGCGCTCGATTTAGAAAAAGCCTTGTCCCAAGGCATCAAAGAGTTTTCACCCGGCTTGCTGGCCCAGGCCCACCGGGGTTTTCTGTACATCGACGAGGTGAATTTGCTGGACGACCATTTGGTCGATTTATTGATTGACGTTGCCGCCTCCGGCGAAAACCTGGTGGAGCGTGAAGGTCTGAGCATTCGCCACCCTGCCCGCTTTGTCCTGGTCGGCAGCGGCAACCCGGAAGAAGGAGAACTGCGCCCGCAATTGCTGGACCGCTTTGGCTTGTCAGTCCAAGTGCGAACGCCGCAAGACATCGCTTTGCGTGTTGAGGTGATCAAGCGCCGGGATGCTTTTGACAAAAACCCCAGCGCCTACAAAGCGCTGTGGCAAGCTGAAAGTGACAAGCTGCAAAAACGCATTGTCAAAGCACGCAAGTTATTGGAGTCCGTCAAAGTCAGTGACGCCATGCTCACCATGTGCGCCCGTCTGTGCCAACAACTGGGCACCGACGGACTGCGGGCCGAGTTGACCTTATTGCGCGCGACCCGCGCTCTGGCTGCCATGCAAGGCAGCAAAACGGTCACACCGGAACACCTGAAAACCATTGCACCGCTGGCTTTACGCCATCGCCTCAGGCGCAATCCGCTGGACGACACGGATTCCGGCGAGCGCGTGCAAAGATGTCTGCAAGACATACTGGCTGCCTGATCTGTCATGCCTGAAGACACGCAAGGACTGGAGACCTGGAACGACGCGCTCACGTCCTTGCAACTGCTGCAAATTGACCCCTGCGGATTTGGCGGCATCTGGTTGCGTGCGCCTTTCGGGCCGGTGCGTGAACGTTGGCTGCGCCATCTGCTGGCGGCCGGGCTGAACACCGTCAAACTGCCCGGCAGTGTCGACATGGAGCGTTTGCTCGGCGGCATTGATTTGTCGCTGACGCTGCAAACAGGCAGCTTGCACATGCAATCCGGTTTGCTTCAACAAGCCGATCAGGGAGTGGTCTGCATCAGCATGGCCGAACGCTTTCCGGCCGCCCTGATGGCGCCCATGACACAGGCCATGGACACGCAATCCTTGCCGCCGCTGCAGATGTCCGGCGGCTCTGAATCAGCGCCCCGCACGCAATTCGGCGTGGTGGCATTGGACGAGTCCATGGACGATGAAGCGCCCGTAGGCAAATCGCTGCAAGAACGCCTGGGATTGTGGTTTGACCTTCAAGCGCTGGCGCCTTCAGATGTCCTGGAGCTTGAGATCAGCCAGGCTGACGCGGGCAACAGCTCAAGTCAAGTTTTGGACATCCGCATCCCAGCAGAACAATTGCTCCAAGCACGCCAGTTACTGCCCCACATTCAATGGTCTGATGACCAAGCCCTGGCCGTCTGCGCGACCGCACTGGGACTTGGCATTGATTCCTTGCGCACGCCGACCCTGGCACTGCGTGTGGCTTGCTGCCATGCCGCTTTGAACATGCGAAGCGCTGTGTCTGAAGACGATCTGGAGTTTGCAGCGCGCCGCGTTTTAGCACCACGCGCCACGCGCTGGCCTGCGCCGGCAGAGCAGCAGCCTGCGCCAGAGCCTGAAACGGCGCCTGATCAGGAACCGGCGCCGGACCCTTCTCAAGAAGCGGCACAAGAGCCGCCCGATCAGCAGGCCCAGCAAGACCCGCCGCCGGCAGATCAAGCGAGCCAGGATGAGCCCTCAACAAACAACCCCTCGGCCGAAGATTTGCAGGAACTGCTGATTGCGTCTGCCTTGGCCAGTTTGCCGCCCAACTTACTGGACAGCCTGTTGACCAAAACAGGCAGCAGTCAAGGCAACACCTCCGGGCGCAGCGGCCAATTTCGCTCCGGCATGCAGCGCGGCAGGCCCTTGCCGCCCCGCCCTGGAAGACCCGCAGGCCATGCGCGACTGCATGTACTGGCCACCTTGCGTGCTGCAGCGCCCAAACAACGCTTGAGAAGCGCTAGCGGCCAAGGCCGCGTGGCCATCCGGTCTGAAGATTTTCATGTGCACCGCTACCAGCAAAACAGCTCGAGCTGCATGATCCTGGCGCTGGACGCGTCGGGTTCTGCCGCACTTCAAAGGTTGGCTGAAGCCAAGGGCGCTGTGGAGTTGTTGCTCCAACAATCTTATGCACGCCGCGACAGTGTCTGCATCGTAGCCTTCAGAGGCGCCAAAGCCCAGCTGCTCTTGCCCATGACACGCTCTCTGGTTCGTGCCAAGCGCGCCATGACCGGGCTCCCCGGTGGCGGCGGAACGCCCCTGGCCCTGGCCTTGAAAATGGCTTGTGAACAATCGATACAGCTGCAAAGACAAGGCGTCACACCCATTTTGGTGGTGCTCAGCGATGGCAGAGCCAACGTCAACTTGCAAGGCCTGGGTGGCCGTGTCCAGGCCCAGGCCGATGCCTTGCAATGGGTCCAGCAATGGCGGCAAACCGGTCACCGGTCTTTGTGGATAGACACCTCGATTCAGCCGGACCCTCAAGCGCAAAACCTGGCCGACGCCATGGGTGCCAGTTACATGCCCATGCCTCAGGTCCAGGCCCAGCGCATGGCCAACGCCATGGACAATTTGCGCAAGCAGTCAGCCTGAGATGTTTGACAGCCTTTACCCCACCATGCAGTGGGACGCACATCGCCACCATTGGCCGCACGCAAGCCACAGCCGCTTCATCCATGCGGGGGGTATTCAATGGCATGTGCAGGTCTGCGGTCAGGGACCGTGCCTCTTGCTTTTGCACGGCACCGGTTCCGGCAGCTTCAGCTGGCGTGGCCTGCTGCCTTTGCTCAGCCCTTTTTTTCAAGTCATCGCGCCTGATTTGCCGGGCCATGCATTCACCAGCCGGGGGGCCAAAGACAGCCTGTCTTTGCATGGCATGGGTGAGGGCCTTCGCGCCCTGCTGCTGCAAATGAGACTGACGCCGGCCGTCATTGCCGGCCACTCGGCCGGCGCCGCCATCGCAGCGCACATGGTCTTGCAGCAATCTAGCCTGACCCCAACGCATGTGATTGGCTTGAACCCGGCCTGGCTGCAGATTCCCGGCATGCCCTCATGGATTTTGGGACCGGCTGCCAAATTGGCCGCCATCAACCCGGTTTCAGCCTGGGCAACCGCCAAACTGGCCGGCCAGCCGTCGGTGATTGCCAAGTCGATTGCTCAAACCGGCTCCAGGCTCGATGAGCAGGGCACAGCGCTGTACAAAACAGTGTTCAGCCATTCCGGTCATGTGCACAGCGTACTGGGCATGATGGCGGCCTGGAACCTGTCTGAACTTGCGAGCCAGCTGCCACACATCAACAACAAAGTTTCTATATTGGTAGGCTCTGAGGACCGCACCGTGCCGCCGGAACTGGCTCAAAAGGCTTGCCAGATGCTGCCGCAGGCACAGCTGTATCTACAGCCGGGCTTGGGCCATCTGGCGCATGAAGAAGACCCTCACAGCACCGCGGCGTTGGTCATGACAGTTTGTGGTCTTACTTCGACGCAAAACGCTTGAGCAATGCCACGACTTCGATCGGGTTGTTAGAAATGGCGTCTGCGCCAAACATTTCAGGCTGTGCGTCGATCAGCAGAAAAATAGGTCCACCTAACAGCACTTTTGCATGAGGATTGCCGGAGCTTTTCTTAAGCCGGGCAATGAGTTCAGGCAACTTGTGCAATTGAGACTCGAGGGCCACAGAAATGCCAATGACGTCGAACCATTCATTGGCAGCAGCTCGTACCAGCTCTTGCTCGGTCGATGAGATTTCAATGACGACAGAGGCACCCTCCCGTCTGAACATGTCCGCAACGATGGTGGCGCCCAAAAAGTGCATGGAGCCAGGGGCGCAGCACAGCATCACGTGGGCCAGCTGCCCCTCTGCTTGCGGCCCATCCCTGAATTCGTAGCCAAGGCGGTAAGTGACCTGGTGCATCAGAGCCAGGCCACAAGTAACCTCTGTGAAGCTGCACAAGTCCTGGTCCCACAGCGCGCCCAAGTGTCTGGCGGCGGGTGTGATCAACTCCAGAAAAATGCGTTCATGCACGACCCCCTGGGCAACCAGGGCGTCCACAATTTTGTTGACCTTGAGGGAATCACCCTCCCGGCAGGCCTTGGTGAACTCGTTGAACTCCGGGAATGGCTCAGGGTTAGCTTCTGATATGTCCTGGGCCGACAAGCGGGCGCTGTAATTTTGAGAACTCAGCAGCCTCGGGATGAGCTGCTCCTCAACGACTTTTTGCAACGAGTCTTTGCACTCGTCGTTGGCAGACCGCGGGGCTTGTAGACGATTTGCCGAACTCATTGAGCCAGTGAAATTAGGCATCCAAAACCTTGCGGGAGACTAGCGTACCAACCGGTAAGGTGGTGATCGGGGCATTCTTGCCAGCAAAATAGCATGCCGATCCGCTAGTCATGCACGGTTTATAAATAGTTTTTACAGAGTTTTCAACGCTCCAAAACCCTTGCCCTCAAAAGGGATAACCATCTTTAGGTGTCTTTATGCAGTGGAAATCCTTCATTAATGGGAACTTAAGGGCTTGATTATTTTTTAAGTTCTGGCGAACCCCAATAAGTGTGCCGTGTCTTTCAGGAAGATCCTCAGATGCGCCATCGGGTCGCGGCGCGTCAGTTCTTTGTTCATGTATGACTCAAAGGTCAGCTTTTGAACATCACGGTCTTCACAAATTTTGACAAACTTCTCCCGGCGTTTATCGCTTTGGTACCAGAAATATTGCATCACGCCCAAGATCCAAAACACCTTGCCGTGCTGCTTCATGAACACCTTGCGGCCTTTTTTCAAGCAGCTCGGGTTACCAGTTTTCAAGGCTGTGTGCGCAGCACGTGCCATGGTTCGCGCGCAATCCATGGCGTAATAAATACCCTCGCCCGAAGACGGCGCAACCACACCTGCAGCGTCGCCCACCACCAACACGTCACGGCCGTTGTCCCACTGGGGCAGCGGCTTCAGAGGTATCGGGGCGCCTTCGCGCCGCAATGTGAGCGCATCCGAGAGCCCAGCTACTTTTCTCAAGTGACCTGTCGCGCTGCGCAATGAAAACCCCTTGTCGGCACTGCCGGTGCCAACGCTCATGGTTTTTCCATGCGGAAAAACCCAGCCGTAAAAATCGGGTGAGACCTCGCCCTGGTAGTAAACGTCGCAGCGCTCACCGTCATGCGATGCTTTTTCCACGGGGGCCTGGATGATCTCGTGGTAGGCAAACACGTACTTCGTGCGGTCGGAATAGGGGATTTGCTGACGGGCCACTTCGGAGCGTGCACCATCGGCGCCGATCACCATGCGCGTTGAGACTTTGGTGGCTTGAGGCGGTATGGCCGAAGCATGGTCTTTACCGGTCACTGGCGTGTAATGCACCCAGAGCATTCCAGAATCATCACGGTCAATTTTGTCGAACAAGGCTTGCTGCCGGACAGCACCGGAGGCCGCAGCGCGTTCGCGCAAAAATTCATCGAAGTCCTGCCTGTCAACCATGCCCACAAAGCCGTTGTCGATGTGCATGTCAACTTGGTTATCGGCCGGCGAAATCATGCGCGCGCAACGTATTTTGGCCACCAGTAAATGGTCTGGAATGTCAAAGTCTTTGATCAGGCGCGGGGGTATCGCACCACCACATGGCTTAGGCCGGCCTTTGCGGTCCAGCA
>JBILIK010000027.1:0-32434 GCA_044350025.1 Polaromonas sp.
ATATGTGCAAGGCCGTTGCCGCCGCCGTTCTGAGCGACGCCAGCAAGGTCAAGTACGTTCCCCTGAACGCGCAGCAACGCTTTACGGCCCTGCAGTCCGGCGAGATCGACATGCTGTCGCGCAACACTACATTCACCCTGACGCGCGACGCTTCGCTCGGCCTGCACCAGACCGCGGTCACTTACTACGACGGCCAGGGCTTCATGGTCCCCGTCAAGAGCAAGATCAAGAGCGCCAAGCAGCTCAAAGGTCAAACCGTGTGCGTGCAGTCCGGCACCACCACCGAGAAAAACCTGACCGACTTCTCGCGCGCCAACAATCTCAACATCAAGCCTGTGGTGTTTGAAAAAGTTGAAGCAGCCACCGGCGCTTATTTCTCCGGCCGTTGCATCGCCTACACCACGGACGCATCGGGCCTGGCTTCTGTGCGTAACAAAGAAGCCAAAACACCTGCTGATCACGTGATCCTGCCGGAACTGATCTCTAAAGAGCCACTGGGCCCCATGGTCCGCCGTGGTGATGACGAGTGGTTTGCCATCGTCAAGTGGGTCATCTACGGTCTGCTCGAAGCTGAAGAGTACGGCGTGACCAAAGCCAATGTGGACCAGCTCAAGACCAGCACCACCGACCCGGTTGTCCAGCGTATGTTGGGCACCACCGAAGACACCGGCAAGCTGCTGGGCCTGGACAAAGAGTGGATGGCCCGCGCCATCAAGGCCACCGGCAACTACGGCGAGTCCTTTGAAACCAACGTCGGCCCCAAGTCCCCCCTGGGTCTGCCGCGCGGCGTTAACAACCTGTGGAACAAGGGCGGCTTGATGTACGCCTACCCGATCCGCTAAAAAAAGGCTTCGGCCTTGCGCTGAATAAAACCGTCTGCCGGGCTTTGCCTTGCAGGCGGTTTTCTCCAAGGGCCTTCCTCTTTTTGTGATTGTTTTGATTTGCATTGTTTGTTTGTGTCTGCCGCACCGGCCAAGCGCCCCCTGAGAGCCTTTCCATGACACCTTCTACCCCCCCTAAAAAACAATGGTCCTGGCGCAGCCAGGCCTTTCGCGGTCTGGTCTACCAGGCACTGGCCCTGGGCCTGATTACGCTGGCGCTGTGGTACCTGGCGCACAACACGCTGATCAATATGCGTGCGCGCGGCATCCAGAGCGGCTTTGACTTTCTGCTGCAAACCGCCGGCTTTGACATCGGCGAAAGCCTGTTTGCCTTTGACTCCAGCGAAAAATACTGGCGCGCTTTTCTGGTGGGCCTGACCAACACGCTGCGCGTGGCCCTGCTGGGCATCATCTTCACCACGCTGCTGGGCACGCTGGTGGGCGTGGGCCGGTTTTCGCGCAATGCGCTGGTGCGCGGTTTGTGCTCGGCGTATGTCGAGGTTTTCCGCAATATACCCATCTTGCTGCAATTGCTGATGTGGTACCTGCTGTTCACTGAATTGCTGCCCGACGCTGCCGAAGCCTGGCAAATCGGCTCTGTCTACCTGAGCAAGGGCGGTATTAATTTCCCCATTCCTATTTGGGCTGCCGGCCATGGCTGGGCCCTGATCGGCCTGCTGGCGGGTGCGGTCGCTGCCTGGGTTTACCGGCGCTGGGCCTTCGCTCAATTTGAAGCCAGCGGCCAGCTGCGCAGCATGGTGCTGCTGCCCTTGGCCTTGCTTGTGCTGGGTGCGTTTGCCGGCTGGTTGGCCGGCGGTGCACCGTCTGACTATGACCTGCCCAAGCGCGGTGAGTTCGCCATTGAAAACGGTGGCTCTCTCACGCCAGAGTTTGTGGCTGTACTTTTGGGCCTGACCGTGTACACCGCCGCTTTTGTGGCCGAGGTGGTGCGTGCCGGCATTCAGTCGGTGGCGCAAGGGCAAAGCGAGGCCGCAGCCGCGCTGGGTCTGTCGCGCGGCCAGGAAATGCGTCTGGTCATGCTGCCCCAGGCCCTGCGCGTGATCATTCCGCCGCTGACCAACCAGTACCTGAACCTGACGAAAAACTCCTCGCTGGCCGTGGCCATTGGTTACCCCGACGTGGTGTCGATTGCCAACACCGCCATCAACCAGACCGGCCGCGCCGTTGAGTGCATCACCATCGTCATGGCGATTTACCTGAGCACTTCGCTGCTGACCTCGCTGCTGATGAACTGGTACAACACGCGCGCGGCCATCAAGGAACGCTGATCTCCACACGGAACACCACATGACTGCCAAGATCTTTCAATCCCTGCCGGCCCGGCCCGCTCCCACGCGCCAGGACGGCCTGCTGGGCTGGCTGCGCGCCAACCTCTTCGGTGACCTGCGCACCTCGCTGGCCACCGTGCTGATAGGCGGCCTGTTGCTGTGGCTGCTGCCGCAGTTTTTGCAATGGGCGGTTTTCAGCGCCGTGTGGCGCCCCGACTTTGAAGCCTGCCGCGCCGACGGCGTGGGCGCCTGCTGGGGCGTGGTCGCTGAAAAATACCGGCTGATTATTTTGGGGCGCTATCCATTTGAAGAACAGTGGCGCCCGCTGGTTGCCACCTTGCTGATGCTCAGCCTGCTGGTAGCGAGCTGCGTGCGGTTTTGCTGGAAGCCCTGGCTGGTGCTGCTGTGGGCCGGCGTGCTGGCAGTTTTCTTCACGCTGATGTACGGCAACGTGCTGGGTCTGAGCAAAGTCGAGACCGACCGCTGGGGTGGACTGCCGCTCACCTTGCTGCTGGCCACGCTGTCGATTGCCATGGCTTTCCCGATTGCGCTGGTGGTCGCGCTGGGCCGGCGCTCGGACTTGCCGGCGATCCGCAGCGCCTGCACGATTTATGTCGAACTGGTGCGCGGCGTGCCGCTGATCTCGGTGCTGTTCATGGCCTCGTTCATGTTTCCGCTGTTCATGCCGCAGGGCACCACCATCGACGTGCTGATACGCGTGCTGGCCGGCATCACGCTGTTTGCTGCCGCCTACATGGCCGAAGTCATACGCGGCGGCCTGCAAGCGATACCCAAAGGCCAGATCGAAGCCGCCGCCACACTGGGCCTGTCGTACTGGCAGACGCAGCGCAAGATCGTGCTGCCGCAGGCGCTGGCGATGGTGGTGCCCGGCATCATGAATAACTTCATCGCCATATTCAAAGACACCTCGCTGGTCACCATCGTCAGCCTGTACGAGCTGACCGGTGCCCTGGGCCTGGCGCTGAACTCTGACGCCGACTGGCGGCCCTTCAAGATCGAGGGCTATTTGTTCATCGCCCTGATCTATTTCATCTTCTGCTTTTCCATGTCCCGCTACAGCCTCTGGGTTGAAAAGCAGGTCAACAAAGGCAAGCAGCGCTGAGCCCCAGGCCCGGCCCGTTTATTTTTCTCTCAGGAAACCTCCATGTCTGAATCCATCATCACCTTCGACAAAGTCAACAAGTGGTACGGCAATAATTTTCATGTGCTGCGCGACATTGACCTGGACGTCGCCAAGGGCGAGCGCATCGTCATTTGCGGCCCTTCCGGCTCGGGCAAGTCCACGCTGATCCGCTGCATCAACCGGCTGGAAGAACACCAGCAGGGCCGCCTGGTCGTTGACGGCCTTGAACTGGCCGACGATGTCAAAGCGATTGATGAGATCCGCAAGCAAGTCGGCATGGTGTTCCAGCAGTTCAATTTGTTTCCTCACCTGACGGTGCTGGAAAACCTGACGCTCTCGCCCATGTGGGTTGGCAAGATTCCTAAGAAGGAAGCCGAAGAAAAAGCCATGCAGCAGCTCGAGCGGGTGAAAATTGCTGAGCAGGCCCTCAAGTACCCGCTGCAACTCTCGGGCGGCCAGCAGCAACGCGTAGCGATTGCGCGCGCGTTGTGCCTCAAGCCCAAGATCATGCTGTTTGACGAGCCCACCTCGGCGCTGGACCCGGAGATGATCAAGGAAGTGCTGGACGTGATGGTCGAGATGGCGGATGCCGGCATCACCATGATCTGCGTGACGCATGAGATGGGCTTTGCCAAGGCCGTGGCTGATCGCGTGATCTTCATGGACCAAGGCCAGATCGTTGAGCAGAACAAGCCCGACGAATTCTTCAAAAATCCGCAGACCGATCGCGCACAGGACTTCCTGTCGAAAATCCTGGGCCATTGACGCCGGCGATGACTGCATGGAAACTTTGCTTGCTTCCTTGCTGCTGGCCTTTGCCGCTTACCATCTGAAGTCGCGCAGCGAGCGCCGCCGCATCCGCTTACTCGGTGAGCATCTGGCCGATCACCAGATCGAAAAACTCATGCAAACCCTGACCGAAGGTTATGCGCGCGCACTGGGTGAAACGGATGCAGCCCGGCGTAGTTCCATCTGGCAGCTGCTAAGCGGCACGGAAGACAAACTGTGCGCCCAAACCCGGCAATTGGCCGAGGGCTTTGCCAAAGTCAATGAGGCACAGGCCCGCATGAACCGCCTGCCCTGGCCGCTGAGCGAAGCGGCTTCTTTGATTTCAGGCAGCAGTTTTGACCTGCGTGCTGCCCTGAAGATTCACGCTGCCGGCCTGGCCCGGGCAGCGCAACCGGCCCCTGCCGAAGAAGATGGCCTTCGCAAAGCGCGCGCCTTCACGCTGAGCGCTGAGATGCTGTTGTTGCAGCACAGCTGCCACTGGTTTTGTAAATCCAAATCGGTGGCTTCGGCCCGCGTGCTGGTGCGGCACCAAACGCCTTATGCGCAGGTGTTGGCCTCGGTGTCGCCTGAGACGCGGCGCGCTTACCTTGACCTGCTTGGCGGTTTATAGTGGCCCAATCACTGGGCTGAAAGCAATATGCGCATCTGGACAAAACCCATCTCTGTTGAATCCATCACCGCGCTGTCTGCAGGCAGCGCCGTGTCCCACCTGGGCATGGAATTTTTAGAGGTGGGCGATGACTTCATCCGCGGCCGCGTCCCGGTGGACGAGCGCACGCGCCAGCCTTACGGCTTGTTGCACGGTGGCGTGTCAGTGGCCTTGGCCGAAACGCTGGGCTCGGTTGCGGCCGGCCACGTAGTGGCCGAAGGCCATACGGTGGTGGGCCTGGACATCAATGCCAACCACCTCAAGAGCGCGCGCAGCGGCTGGGTCACCGGCATTGCACGGCCGGTGCACATAGGCCGCAGCACGCAGGTCTGGCACATCGACATGCACAACGACGATGGTGAGCTGACCTGCGTCTCGCGCCTGACCATGGCGGTACTGGCGCCGCGCTAAAGCACGGATGGCTAAGGGCTGTCTTGATCCTGGCGGGCCAGGCGTGAGCTTTTCCAGTAAACATCGTCGCCGCCGTTCATGCGGTTGAGCACGCGTGACAGCACAAACAGCAAATCACTCAAGCGGTTAAGGTACTGACGCGGTGTTTCCTTGAGTGCTTCGCTGCGCTCCAGCGCCACCACAGCGCGCTCAGCGCGGCGGGCTACTGTGCGGCAGACATGGGCCAGGGAGGCAGCACGTGTGCCGGCCGGCAAAATAAACTCCTGCAGGCTGGGCAGGCTGTCGTTGTATATTTTCAATGCCTCGTCGAGCTGCCCGACCGCCTCGGGCTTGAGCAGCTCAAAGCCGGGAATCGACAGCTCACCACCCAGGTTAAACAACTGGTGCTGCACATCCACCAGCAAAGCGCGCACCTCGCCGGGCATGTCTTCGCACAGCAGCACGCCGATGTTGGAGTTGAGCTCGTCCACGTCGCCCATGGCGTGCACGCGCAAACTGTCCTTAGAGACGCGCGTGTTGTCGCCCAGGCCGGTGGTGCCGTTGTCGCCGGTGCGGGTGGCAATCTGGGTGAGTCGCTTAGACATAAGGCTCCAGGTAATAAAAAAGACCGGGGCGCTGGTCGTCGCCCTGACCCGCTAGTTTAGGCCCGGCGGGCTGCGAGGCTTGCGGCCAAGGTTTAAACTGATCGTCCACGCTGGAGAACCCCATGAACGCACCCCTGCCTGCCCATCTGCTGCCTGAGATTCAACAACGCGAAACGCCTGCGGCGCTGATTGACGCGCTCAAGGCCCGCTTTGCCGAGCGCTGCTCGACCGCACTGGTGGTGCGCGAGCAGCATGGCCGGGACGAGTCGTCTTTTGCCCTGCCGCCGCCAGCCGCTGTGGTGTTTGCTGAAAACACGGCCGATGTGGCCGAGGTAGTCAAGCTGGCCAGCCAGTACAGCGTGCCGGTGATTCCTTTTGGCGTGGGCACTTCGCTGGAAGGGCATTTGCTGGCAGTCCAAGGCGGCATCAGCATCGACATGGGCCGCATGAACCGCGTGCTGAGCATCAACGCCGAGGACCTGACGGTGACGGTGCAGCCCGGCGTCACGCGCAAGCAGCTCAACGAAGAAGTTAAAAGCACAGGGCTGTTTTTCCCGATCGACCCGGGCGCGGACGCCACGCTGGGCGGCATGTGCGCCACGCGCGCCAGCGGCACCAACGCCGTGCGCTACGGCACCATGCGTGAGAACGTGTTGGCACTCGAAGTGGTCACCGCCAGCGGCGAGGTGATTCGCACCGGTACGCGCGCCAAAAAATCATCGGCCGGCTACGACCTGACGCGCCTGATGGTGGGCAGCGAAGGCACGCTGGGCGTGATCACCGAAGTCACCGTCAAGCTCTACCCGCTGCCCGAGGCCATTTCGGCCGCTATCTGCTCTTTCCCGAGCATCGAGGCCGCCGTGCGCACCACCATTGAAGTGATTCAATTGGGCGTGCCGATTGCGCGCGTGGAATTGATTGACTCCAACAGCGTGCGCATGGTCAACGCCCATTCCAAGCTCAGCCTGCGCGAAGAGCCCATGCTGCTGATGGAGTTTCACGGCTCGCCCACCAGCGTCAAAGAGCAGGCCGAGCTGGTGCAAGAACTCGCCAGCGGCCACGGCGGCAATGCCTTTGAATGGGCCAGCACGCCGGAAGAGCGCACGCGGCTGTGGACAGCGCGGCACAACGCCTACTTTGCGGCCGTCCAATCGCGGGCTGGCTGCCGCGTCATCTCCACCGACACCTGCGTGCCGATATCCCGCCTGGCCGACTGCCTGCTCGACTCGGTGGCCGAGGCTGATGCCAGCGGCATTCCTTACTTTTTAGTCGGCCATGTGGGCGACGGCAACTTTCACTTCGGTTATTTGATCGACCCGACGCAGCCGCAGGAGCGTGTGGTGGCCGAAGAGTTGAACAACAAACTGGTGGCGCGCGCGTTGCGCCTGGAAGGCACTTGCACCGGCGAGCACGGCGTGGGCCTGCACAAGATGGATTTCCTGGTGACCGAAACAGGTGATGGCGCTGTCGAGATGATGCGCACCATCAAGCGCGCGCTGGACCCAAAGAACATCATGAACCCGGGCAAGATCTTCACGATCTAAACAAGGCGCAGGGCTTTCTGACGAAAGCCGGCGCAGCTCTGGCGCTTCCCTGGCGCTTACTTGCCGCCGCGCAATCGCTCGATCAAGCCGTTGAGCTCGTCCATGGAGGCGAACTGAATCGCCAGCTCGCCCACGTCTTCGCGCCGGCCGTTGCGCTTGACTTGCTTTTTCACTCGCACCTCGACCTCGGCCATCAACAGGTCGGCCAGCTCTTCTTCAACCCGGCGTGTGTCGCGTGACTTTTCTTTGGACGCTTTTTGCGGCTTGAGCGAGAACTCAGCACCGAGTTTTTTGACCAGGCCCTCGGCCTCGCGCACCGACATTTTTTTGGCGGCAATCTGGTTGGCAGCAGTGATCTGGGTGGCGCGATCCAGCGAGAGCAAAGCGCGCGCATGGCCCATGTCGAGGTCGCCGGCCATCAGCATGGTCTGCACCGGGTCGGCTAGGTTCAAAAGGCGCAGCAGGTTGCTGGCCGCGCTGCGCGAGCGGCCCACAGCTTGCGCCGCCAGCTCGTGCGTCAGCCCGAATTCTTTGACCAAACGCTGCAGGCCCTGGGCTTCTTCGAGCGGGTTGAGGTCTTCGCGCTGAATGTTCTCGATCAAGGCCATGGCCGCAGCGGCCTCGTCAGGCACATCGCGCACCAGCACCGGCACGCTGTCGAGACCTGCCAACTTGGCGGCACGGAAACGCCGCTCGCCGGCAATGATTTCGTACTTGCCGTCGTTCGGCCCCGACACCAAACGGCGCACCAGAATCGGCTGCATGATGCCCTGCGCCTTGATGGATTCGGCCAACTCGTAGAGCGCGCCCTCGTCCATGCGCGTGCGCGGTTGGTACTGGCCGGCCACCATGTCGAGCAAGCGCAGCGAAGCGGGCAGGCCCGGACTGGCTGCGTTGCTGTTTTCTATGGCCTGGCTGGTTTCGCCCACGGTGGGGCCCAGCAGGGCTTGCAAACCGCGGCCCAGGCCTTTGGGTTTTTTGGTGACCATCTTGTTTTTCTTTCTTTGCTAAAAAATGGATGCCGGCGCTGCGGCCGGATGGTGGTTGCGCAGTGTTTGCAGCAGGGCCAGGCCCTCAGGCCAGTCGCCCAAAGCGCTGTCGGCGTTGAGGTGACCGCGCTCGCCGGCGTCTACCCAGCGCGAGCCCCAGGCGTCGGCAAACTGCCGTGCGCGCTCGGCGCTGCAATAAGGGTCGTTTCGGCTGCCCACCAGCACGCTGGCAAAGGGCAGGCGCTGCAAAGCCACGGGCGACCAGCTTGGTAAAACGGGCCGCAAGGCCTCGCGCTCGGCGTCACCGGGCGCCACCAGCAAAGCCCCCTTCACAAGATGCGTGTTGCGCGAATGCGCGGCCCAGGCCGCCACCAACAGGCAGCCCAGGCTGTGCGCCACCAGCACGGCGGGCTCGTCCAAGCCCAGCAACACCTCTTCGAGTCGCGCCGTCCAGTCGCCGCGCAAAGGGCGCAGCCAGTCATGCTGCTCAACGCGCTGAAAACCGTGCGCCGCTTCCCACAGGCTTTGCCAGTGCATGGGGCCGCTGTTTTGCCAGCCCGGAAGAATCAATACGGCATAAGGGTTCATAAAAAAGCGGTTAGCTATTGATTGAGTAGCAGCAAAGCCAAGGCAGCAAAGGGTTTGGCTGCCTCGCCTCACATGGCCTTGATGCGCTCTATCATCTCGCCGGCAAAGGTCACAAAGGATTGGGCGCCCCTGGAGGCCGGGTCAAAGACCACCCCCGGCACGCCGTAGCTGGGCGCTTCGGCCAGGCGCACATTGCGCGGAATGACGGTGTTGAACACCTTGTCGCCAAAGTGTTGCTTGAGCTGATCGCTGACCTGCAATTGCAAGGTGATGCGCGGGTCGAACATGACGCGCAAGAGCCCGATGATGGCCAGCTCTTTGTTGAGGTTTGCGTGCACCTGCTTGATGGTGTTGACCAGATCGGTCAGGCCTTCGAGCGCAAAGTATTCGCATTGCATGGGCACGATGACGCCATGCGCGCAGCACAGGCCATTGAGCGTGAGCATGGACAAAGATGGCGGGCAATCGATGAGCACGAAGTCGTATTGATCGGCCACGGCCTCGATGGCCAGGCGCAGGCGTTTTTCGCGGCGCTCGACCTCGACCAGCTCGACCTCGGCGCCGGCCAGTTCGCGGTTAGCGCCCAGCACGTCATAGCCGCAACCGGCTTCAATTAATTTCTGGCTGCTGACGCGCGCCTCGGCAATAGAGGCGGACTCCAGCAGCACGTCGTAAACAGTGAGTTCAAGCTGCCGCTTGTCCACGCCCGAGCCCATGGTGGCATTGCCCTGCGGGTCCAGGTCGATCATCAGCACGCGCTGGCCGAGCTGCGCCAGACCGGCCGCGAGATTGACGGTGGTGGTGGTCTTGCCCACCCCGCCCTTTTGGTTGGCAATGCAAAATATTTTAGCCATGGGTGCTTGCTCTTTGGATAGGGGGAAATGCGCCGCCGTGCGGACTTAGCGCGACAAGGCCAGCTTGACGCCAAAGCCAATGAGGAAAATGCCTGCGCCTTTTTCAAGCAGCGCCGACATGCGGGGGTTGGCGCGCACACGCTCAGCCAGAAAGTGCGTCAGCAACACGGCGCCTAAGCCGTACAAAAACGTCAGGGCAGCAATGGTCAAGGCCATCACGCCAAAAGTCAGCAGGCCCTGGTGCTGGGCGGGGTCGATGAAGAGTGGGAAAAACGCCAGGTAAAACACAATGGCCTTGGGGTTGAGCAAGGTGATCAGCAGGGTCTGGCGGAAATAGTGGCCGGTTTTCATGGTCAGCACGGGTGCATCGCCCGGTTTGGCCAGCAGCATTTTGGCACCCAGCCAGGCCAGGTAGGCCGCGCCCAGCCACTGCACCAGGTGAAAAGCCGTGGGGTAAGCGGCCATCAAAGCCGACACGCCGGCCACTGCCGCCCAGAGCAGCACCTGGTCACCGGCAATCACGCCCAAGGTCGCGCCCATGCCGCCGGCAATGCCGCCCTTGCTGGTCGAGGTGATCAGCGCCAGGTTGCCCGGGCCGGGAATGGCCAGAAAAACAACGATGGCAATAACAAAAGCGCCGTAGTCAGCGACGCCGGCGAATGAGCCGAGCATGAAAAATCCTTGAATGAAGTCGATGAGTTTACGACAGGCACCGGCCGGAACCGCATCAGGCCGTGTTTCACGTGAAACCGGCCGCCCTTCAGCGCGCGATCAGAACCGGTCAGCCGGCCTTTTGCAGCCAAATGATGCAGCGCTCAGCGGCCAGCCCGGGCACGGTCAGCGGTTCCACGTGAAACATCGCAACATTCGGCGGCAGCATGGCCAGCTCCTCGGCCGGGTGCTTGCCCTTGAGCGCCATCCACGCACCGCCGGGGGCCAACGCTGCCTGCGACCAGCCGGTGAAGTCCGCCAGCGAGGCAAAGGCTCTGGAGCAAATCACATCAAAAGGCTGGGTGATGGTTTCCACCCGGGCGTGCAGTCCCATGAGATTCGGCAGCCCCAGCGCCAGCGCCACATGTTTGATAAAGGCGGCCTTTTTACCCACCGTGTCCACGCAAGTCACCGCCAGAGTCGGGCTGCAAATGGCCAGCACCACGCCCGGCAGGCCGGCACCGGCGCCTACGTCGAGCACCCGGGCATTTGTCAGGCCCCGGTCTTGCAGATGTTTTTGCAGCGGCGCGACCGCCGCCAGGCTGTCGAGCAAATGGTGAGTGAGCATCTCGGCCGGATCGCGCACAGCCGTCAGGTTGTAGACCTTGTTCCACTTGCCGATCAGGTTTTGGTAGTCGAGCAAGCCCTGGACTTGGGCGTCTGACAGGCTCAAATGGAGCTCGGCCAGCCCGGCGCGCAGCGCAGCCTCGGCATTGTTGCTCACGCGTCAGCCTTGGCGGGTTGGGCCACGATGGGCTGGGCTACAGCATTTTTCCAGAGGTTCTTTTTCAGGTGCACCAGCAACAGGGAAATGGTGGCCGGCGTGATGCCAGAGATGCGCGAGGCCAAGCCCAGGGTTTCGGGGCGGTGCTTGGCCAGCTTTTGCCGCGCCTCGATGCTCAGCGCCGAAACCTGCAAATAGTCCAACTCGGCAGGCAGCTTGAGGTTTTCATAGTGGGCGGCGCGCTCGACCTCGGTCTTTTGCAGGTCAATGTAGCCGGCATACTTGGCCACGATCTCGATCTGCTCGATCACGGCGGCCAGCATGTCCGCCGGCATATTGGTTTCACGTGAAACAGCCGGATTGGCGCCCGCGGCACCGGCGCCCAAGGCGGCCAACTCGGCACTGACAAAGCGCCCGCCATCCAAAGACATGAGGCCGGCGTAGTCCACGTCCGGACGTCTAAGCAGGTCCAGCAGGTTGTATTCGCGCTCGATCGCCTTGCCCAACACACGCTCGGCCTCCTGCGCCGGCAGGTTGTTGGGGTTGACCCAAAGCGAGCGCAGTCGTTCGGTTTCACGTGAAACAGCGTCCCGCTTGCGGTTGAAGGCGTCCCAGCGGGCATCGTCCACCAGGCCCAGCTCGCGGCCTTTTTCGGTCAGGCGGGCGTCGGCATTGTCTTCGCGCAGCATCAGCCGGTACTCGGCCCGGCTGGTGAACATGCGGTAAGGCTCGGTCACGCCCTTGATGATCAGGTCGTCCACCAGCACGCCCAGGTAGGCTTGGTCGCGGCGCGGCAGCCAGGCCTCTTGGCCGCGGCATTGCAGCGCCGCGTTGATGCCGGCAAACAGGCCCTGCGCCGCCGCCTCTTCATAGCCGGTGGTGCCATTGATCTGCCCGGCAAAGAACAGTCCGCCAATGGCCCGGGTCTCAAAGCTGCTTTTGAGCGAGCGCGGGTCAAAGTAGTCGTATTCGATGGCGTAGCCCGGGCGCAGAATGTGGGCGTTTTCCATGCCGGCCATGGAGCGCACCAGTGCGTACTGAATGTCAAACGGCAGGCTGGTCGAGATGCCGTTGGGATAAATCTCGTGCGTGGTCAGGCCTTCAGGCTCCAGAAAAATCTGGTGGCTGGTTTTGT
Source organism: Polaromonas sp. (assembly GCA_044350025.1). Taxonomy (GTDB): domain Bacteria; phylum Pseudomonadota; class Gammaproteobacteria; order Burkholderiales; family Burkholderiaceae_C; genus Polaromonas. The sequence continues at coordinate 12,293 of JBILIK010000027.1, forward strand.
CGGCAAAGCGGTTGATCTTGTCTTCGACGCTGGGGCAATAACGCGGGCCGACGCCGTCGATCTTGCCGGTGAACATGGGGCTGCGGTCAAAGCCCGAGCGGATGATGTCGTGAGTACGCTCGTTGGTGTGGGTGATCCAGCAAGGCATTTGCTGCGGATGGGCAATGCCCGCACCCATGAAGCTGAACACCGGGACGCTATCGCCCTCGCCGCCCGGCATGCCGTCACCCGGCTGCACCGTGCACTTGGAAAAGTCGATGCTGCGCCCGTCCAGCCGTGGCGGCGTGCCGGTTTTCAGCCGGCCCTGCGGCAGATTGAGCTCTTTCAGGCGTGCGCTCAGAGAGACCGCTGGCGGGTCGCCGGCCCGCCCTGCCGCGTAATTGTTCAGGCCCACATGGATTTTGCCGTCCAGAAAGGTGCCGGCCGTCAGCACCACAGTGCGGCTCTTGAATTTGATGCCGATCTGCGTGACGGCGCCGACCACCCGGTCACCCTCGACCATCAAGTCATCCACCGCCTGCTGGAACAGCCACAGGTTGGGCTGGTTTTCGAGCATCCGGCGAATCGCCGCCTTGTACAAAATACGGTCGGCCTGAGCCCGCGTGGCGCGCACAGCCGGGCCCTTGCTCGAATTGAGAATGCGGAACTGAATACCGCCCTCGTCGGTGGCCAGCGCCATGGCGCCGCCCAGGGCATCGACTTCCTTGACCAGGTGGCCCTTGCCGATGCCGCCAATCGAGGGATTGCAGCTCATCTGGCCCAGCGTCTCGATGTTGTGGCTGAGCAGCAAGGTCTTGCAGCCCATGCGGGCCGCTGCCAGCGCTGCCTCGGTGCCGGCATGGCCGCCGCCGACGACGATCACGTCAAATTCTTGGGGATAAAACATAGTTTCAGGCTTCAATGATTTCAGTGGTCAGGCCCAGGGCCTGGGCGGCTTGCGCCTGGCGGCGGTCGGCCGTGACAAAAAGATCCACGCGGGCGGCCCGCGCCGCGCCAATGTGCAGCGCGTCCATGGCGCGCAAGCGGGCGCCCTCCATGGCTTGCAGAGCGTGCGCCTCCACCCGGCCGTCCAGTGACACCACGGTAAAGTCTGCAAAGTCGCCCTGCACCACGGTCAAAATACGCGCGTACTCCTGGGCGCTGACCAACCCGTCATGCCGCTGGCGGTTCAGCGCCGAGGCAATTTCGGTTTTGCAATGCGCCGCCACCACCAGCTCGCTGGCCCGCTCGCCTGCGGCCATCACTTGGGCGCGGCCGGCTTCGGCGTTGTAGCGCTTGTACAGGGCCGATGTGTCCATCAGGATGCGCATCACCAACCCGCCTCGCGCTCTTCGATGATGAGCTGCGCGCCGGTTTTGCCGTCCGGACGCTGAATGTGCAGGGGCTCGATCGCCCGCTTCCAGCTGGGCAGGCGCGGCGCGGTATCGCTGCTCACGGGCACCAGCTCGGCCACCGGCTTGCCGTGCCGCAGAATACGCACACTCTCGCCGCGCTCGACCAGGTCGATCATGGCGGCAGCATTGGCGCGGAACTCACTCAAAGGGATGGATTGCATACGGGCCTGTTGTTTTGTACAAAATATTATTTTTGTACATTTTAACCCGATCCGGTGAAGACCACCCGAGAGGCACCCGAACGGCCATACTGTCAGCACTGCGTAGCCAAAATGCGCAACACTGTGCAACTGTTATTTCAATCAGAGGAGACCGTTATGAGCCGTGAAGTTGTTGTTGTCAGCGGTGTGCGCACCGCCATCGGAACCTTTGGCGCAAGCCTCAAAGACACGCCGCCTATTGAGCTGGCCACGCTGGTCGTGCGCGAGTCACTGGCGCGCGCCAACGTCGAGGGCAAGGACGTCGGCCATGTGGTCTTTGGCCATGTGGTGAACACCGAGCCCAAAGACATGTATCTGTCCCGCGTCGCGGCCATCAACGGCGGCTGCGCCGAGGGCACGCCGGCCTTCAACGTCAACCGCCTGTGCGGCTCGGGCCTGCAGGCCATCATCTCGGCCAGCCAGAGCATCTTGCTGGGCGACGCCGACGTGGCCATTGGTGGCGGCGCTGAAAACATGAGCCGTGCGCCCTACGCCAGCCTGGCCACGCGCTTTGGCGCGCGCATGGGCGACAGCAAAATGGTCGACATGATGGTGGGAGCACTGCATGACCCGTTTCACACCATCCACATGGGCGTGACAGCTGAGAACATAGCCGCCAAGTGGGGCATCACACGGGCCGACCAGGACGCGCTGGCCGTTGAAAGCCACAAGCGCGCGCAACGCGCCATCGAGGGCGGGCGCTTCAAGTCCCAGATCGTGCCGGTCATGCTCAAAAGCCGCAAGGGCGAAGTCGCCTACGACACCGACGAGCACTACCGCCCCAACTGCACGCTGGACGACATGGCCAAACTCAAGGCTGTCTTCATCAAAGAAAACGGCACCGTGACGGCCGGCAATGCCTCGGGCATCAATGACGCTGCAGCCGCAGTGGTGCTGATGGAAGCCGGCACCGCCAAAGCCCGCGGCATCAAACCGCTGGCCCGTCTGGTTGCCTATACACACGCTGGCGTAGACCCCAAGTACATGGGCATCGGCCCGGTGCCGGCGACACAACTGGCGCTGAAAAAAGCCGGCCTCACGGTCAAAGACCTGGACGTGATCGAGGCCAACGAAGCCTTTGCCGCGCAGGCCTGCGCCGTCACGCGCGACCTCGGCTTAGACCCCGCCAAGGTCAACCCCAACGGCTCGGGTATTTCGCTGGGGCATCCGATAGGCGCCACCGGCGCGCTGATCACTGTCAAAGCCTTGTACGAGCTGGAGCGCATTCAGGGGCGCTACGCTCTGGTCACCATGTGCATAGGCGGCGGCCAGGGCATAGCGGCGATTTTCGAGCGCCAGTGATCTGACTGATTGGCAAAGCTGCCGGCCCTGCGCTACTTGCGCACCGCCGGCACTTCCAAAGGCAGACCTTCGCCGCGCCACATCAGGTAAAGACTGAGCTGGCGCGATTCGAGCGCACCCCAGGCCAGCGGCTCCGCACGGACGCCGACAAAACAGCTGCGCAAGCGCCGCTCCAGCGAACCTACGCTCTGCCACTCCAGACGGTACACGGGGTAGCTGTTGGGCTGGCCCTGACTCAAGGCATCGGTGTACAAACGCCTTCCGTAATGCTGGTCATGGCATTGAGCGCATGACAAATTAAGCTGTCCCTGGCGCTCCAGGAAAAGGCGCTGGCCTTGCTGCCAGTGCGACTGCGCCGGACCCGTGATGTCAACACGCAAAGGCATGCCATGCGAGGCCCGGCTCACATGCAATGAAAGCGCCAGCAAGTCATCGGACTCTCTGGGCAGCTCCGGCCCTTTTTGCTGCTGGCTGCGGCACTGGCGGATGCGGTCTTCAAGGTTGAGCAGCTGGCCTGACTTGATGTCGATGGACGGGTAGCGCGTGGCCACGCCGCGCATGCTTTGCTGAGCGTCGCCGTGACAGCTCTGGCAGCTTTGCCCGGCAGCGCCCTGCGGCTCAGCCCAACGCTGCGCGCCGCGGGCCAGCCACAGCTGCGCCGGGTTGCCAAACTCATCAGCCTGCAAGGCGCGCACGTCTGCGCCGGCAAAGGCCAGGCCCGACTTGAGCTGTGCCAGCGGTAAATGGCGGGTCTGCGGCAGTGGCGCTTGTTGCGCCTGCGCCGGTACGGCCTGCAGAAACAGCACAAAGAGAGAAACCAGCCAAGTCCTCATGTGCCGGCAGGCCTCGCAGCGAGCGGCCGCAGGTTCACAACCTGCCTCAGTTCGCCGGCCACGCCCTGGTCATCAACCCAGCGCGCCCACAATTCGCCCGGGTTTTGCACACGAAAGAAAAACTCAAACAGCGGGTTGCCGGCAATGCCCGACGAAGGCTCAACCCGGAACACTTCGCGCCCGCCGTAGTCGCACGTCAGCCGCACGATCACATTGCGGGGAATCAGGCGGCCCTGCAAATCCTGCAGGTAGCCGGTGTGCATGGGGTGCTCCACCAGCAGCCGCGCCTTGACCACATCGCCAGCGGCCATGCTGTCGGGCAGCAACAAGCGAGCATTGGCCATGTCAGGAGCCGTCCACACAGGCCGACTCGGTCACCACCGCTTCGACGCTTTGGTAGCAAAAGCTGCCGTCTGAGCGGCGCGCCAGGGCCACCACCAGCTGCGAACCTGCCAGCCGCAGGCGCGCACTCACTTCAGCCCGACCCGACCAGGGGCCGAGGTGAAAGACGGCCATCTGCGTGACCGGGTTGCGCTGCGACAAAAGATAAATGTGCGTGACATGGTCCTGCTCGGTCATGGGGCTGTCCACGACCACCCTGGCGGGCACCAGCGAGCCGTTGTCTGCCAGCACTGGCAGCTCCAGCCGCAGACCCTGCGGCTGCGCCACGCGGCCTTGCAGCAAAGGCTCCAGCATCTGGGGCAAGCTCAGCAGCTGGCCCGACACCATGCGTTGCGCCCGCGCCGGCCAGGCCTGCCAAGCAAACAAGCCGAGCGCGCCGCGGGCCAGCGACTGCAGCCAGCGGCGGCGTGGCGGTAAGGCCTGACCAGGGGGAGCGTCTGCCGCCGGGCTCATGGGCGCTGCGATAACGCGGGCGCGCTGCGCGTGTTGGCCAGCAAATACGCCACGATGTCTTCCAGGCCCTGGCCGCTGAGCACGGTCTGACCGGCATAAGCTCCGGCCACGCGCTGCAGGCCTTGCGTGCTGTAGTAAGCCGGCATGATGGTCTCCGGGTTCAGGCTGCGCGCATCGGCGATACGCTGTCGAATCTGCCCGGCGTCAGCACGCCCGGCCAAACCGGCCAGCGGCGGGCCGATGTCACCGCCCGCCGCCATGCCGGGAACCGTATGGCACAAAATGCAACCGCTGTCCTGCCGGTTGGCCAGCAAAACGAGGCCGCGCTCAACGCTGGCTGTAGCAGCCCAGGCCGTGGCCGGCATGCGCTCTTGTGCCAGCGCAGGAAGCGCGCAGCCGCCGGCCAGCGACAGCATGCACAGCGTGCGCCAACCGGCCCGAAAGTTCATGCGCGCGCCAGGCTCAGTCCATGGTTCTTCAAGGGCAAAGAGCGTATGCGCTTGCCCGAAGCGGCAAAAATGGCATTGGCCAGCGCCGGTGCCAGCGGCGCCTGCGCCGGCTCCCCCACGCCGCCCCAGAAGCCGCCGGTCGGTGCAATCACCGCCACCACCTTGGGCATTTCATTGAGGCGCATGAGCCGGTAGTCATGAAAGTTCGACTGCTCGATGCGTCCGTCCTTGACTGTCATCTCGCCCCAGAAAATAGCGCTCAGGCCGTGCACCACGCTGCCCTGGATCTGCGCCTCGATGTTGTCGGGGTTGACGGCATAGCCCGGGTCGATGCCCATGACGACGCGGTGAATCTTCACTTCACCTTTGGCATTGACAGCGACCTCGCAAACGCAAGCGGTGTAGCTGCCATAGCCCTCGGTTTCAGCAATGCCGCGAAACACGCCCGGCGGCAGCGCACCGCCCCAGTTGGCGGCCTTGGCCACGGCCTCCAGAATGCCGCGATCCCGCGCGGCTTTGGGGCCGAGCATGTTCAGGCGAAAGGCCAGCGGGTCTTTGCCGGCGGCATGCGCCAGTTCGTCAACAAAGCACTCGCGCATGTACGGGTTTTGGGAGTGGCCGACGGTGCGCCAGAAACCCACCGGCACATTGGTGTTGCGCTGCGCGTAGTCCACCAGGCTGTTGGGAATGTCGTACGGGTGGTCGTTGAATGCCGCCACCGCCTGACCGTCCACGCCCCTGGGCAGCGGCAGCTTGAGCAGGGTGGCCAGAATCGACGGCGCGCTGACACGGATGTGCAGCGCATCAACCTTGCCATTGGCGTCCATGGCCGCCTTGAAGCGCACCAGGCTGGCCGGGCGGTACAGGTCGTGCTGTGTGTCTTCTTCGCGCGACCAGATCATTTTGACCGGCTTGCCGGCCATGGCCTTGGCGATCATCACGCCTTGACGCGTGAAGTCCTGCGGGCTCTTGCGGCCCAGACCACCGCCGAGCTGCATGGGGTGAACCTTGACCCTGTCTTGCGCCACACCGGCTGTGGCTGCGGCCACCGCCAACGTGGCCTCGGGGTTTTGCGTGGAGGTCCAGACCTCCAGCGAGTCACCTTGCAGCCAGGCCGTGCAAACCATGGGCTCCATGGTGGCGTGCGCCAGATAAGGAGTGAAGTACTCGGCCTCGTAAACCTTGCTTGCGCCAGCCAGCGCTTGCACTGTGTTGCCATCATTGCGGGCCACGGCCAGTTCGCTCTGCACCATACCGGCCTGGAAATTCGCCATGATGGCCGCGCTGGTGAGTGTGCCGTGTTCGCCGGTGTCCCAGTCAATGGCCACTTCGCGCAGTGCCTCTTTGGCGCGCCACCAGTTGTCGGCCACCACCGCTACAAATTCACCGAGGTTGAGCACCTGCACAATGCCGCGGCGGTTTTGCACCTTGGAGGCGTCCATGCTTTTGACGCGGCCGTTGAACACCGGGCAAGCGGCCACTGCGGCATGGAGCATGCCCGGCAATTGCGCGTCAATACCGTAACGAATCTCGCCGGTGACGATGGCCGGAATGTCCACGCGGGGAATCGACTTGCCGATGATTTTCCAGTCCTTGGGGTCTTTGAGTTTGACTTCTTTGGGCGCCTCCAGCTTGGCGGCGGCCGCAGCCAGCTTGCCGTAGCTCAAAGAACGCTTGCTGGCCAGGTGTTGCACCCGGCCCAGCGCGGTGCTGCATTCAGCAGCCGGCACGCCCCAGCTCTGTGCAGCGGCCGCCACCAGCATGTGGCGGGCGGTGCCACCGGCCTGGCGCAAGTACGCTTGAGAGTTACGGATGGTGCGGCTGCCGACCGTGGCCATGTCGCCGTACACCCGCTTTTGGCGCAGGTTGTCGTGCGCGGTGGCGTATTCGATGCGGACTTTCTTCCAATCGGCGTCCAGCTCCTCGGCCACCATCATGGGCGCGGAGGTGCGGCTACCCTGGCCCATTTCGGTGCGGGCATAGCGGATGATGATGGTGTCGTCGGGCTGGATCTCGATCCAGGCATTCAGGCGCGGCGTGTCGGCGGCATCTGCTTTGTCCGGCAAATAAAAAGCCAGGCTGAGGCCGGCAGCGGCGGTGGCTGAGACCTGCAGGAAATGGCGGCGGTCCAGGCCGGTGGCGGTGGTTGGGGTTTTCATGCGCGCACCCCCTTGGCAGCAACCGCGTGAATCGCCTTGCGGATGCGGGCGTAAGTGCCGCAGCGGCAGATGTTGGTCATGGCTGCGTCAATGTCCTGGTCGCTGGGCTTGGGCTTTTTCTTGAGCAGGGCCACAGCCGCCAGCATCTGGCCGCCCTGGCAGTAACCGCACTGCGGCACCTGGTGCTCTACCCAGGCCTGTTGCACCGGGTGCAGCTTGCCCTTGGATGCCAAGCCCTCGATGGTGATGACCTGCTGGCCAGCCGCAGCCGACACCGGGTAAGAGCAGGAGCGCACCGGCTCGCCGTTGAGCAAGACCGTGCAGGCGCCGCACTGGGCCACGCCGCAGCCGAATTTAGGGCCTTTGATATCGAGTTCATCACGCAAGGCCCACAAAAGGGGCATGTCGGGTTCGATGTCGAGTTCGTGCGCTTTTCCGTTGACTTTGAGCTTCATGAAACCGGTGCCTCCAATGTGTGAAGTCTGCACATTAGACGATTGCCAGCAAAATATCAATCGTGCTAACCAGACACATCAACCGTGCGGGGCTATTGAAGGCAGCGCCGCCCAGCAAACACGGGCTGGTCGTGTGTCACCCGCCTTAGGCGGGGCCCACGCCAATAGGCGCTGGCGCGGTCAACACAATCCGGCTGAACAAGCGGTCGTAAAAGGGGTCGCGCACGCCGGCGGCCAAGGGATCGTGATGCGCACCAAAGGCGGTATTGAGAGCAAGCCAATCCTCGTCGTCCAGCAAGCATTCGGCCCGGGGCAAGAGCTCAAGCTCTTCGGTGTGCATGTGTGCAAGGTAAAAAGCCAGGTAAGCTTGCGCAGCGTCCGTGAACTCCAGCCGACGCGATTCGCCAAGCAGCTCCCAGGCCAGCAGCAAGTGCTGCAACTCCCGCACTCTGTCCTGGCCGCTGGCATGCTCGGCCTCAAGCCGGCTGACGACACCCAGCAGCTCGGGCGCAACGCGCACCAGGCGCGGAAACAGCAGGTCCGACTCTTTAGGGTGATGAATACGCTCGGGAAACTCGTCGATGTAAAACAGCATGGCGCGCAGCACGTCAAAAAACCGCTCCGGCTGGTCTCCGGGGCCGCGCTCGATCATCAGCGCCAAAGAGCGCAACATGGCCGACAAGGCGGCATGCTCTTCACGAATAATTTTCAGGGCCAATTGAGACATTGCAACTCCAAGCGCACAGCAGGACAAAGGCCAGTGTGGACGGCTTCACGGCCGCCGGCGTTGATGCAGGTCAAGAACGCTTGAGCCGCCAGCGTTTGAGCAAGAGTGCGTTAGACAAAACGCTCACACTCGATAGCGCCATGGCGGCACCGGCCAAGACAGGGTTCAGGTAGCCCAGCGCAGCCAGCGGGATGCCGGCCACGTTATAGGCAAAAGCCCAGAACAGGTTCTGCCGGATTTTCATGACGGTGCGCCGGGAAATCTCCAGCGCGCCCTCGACCAGTGACAGATCGCCACGCATCAGCGTGATACCCGCCGCATGCATGGCGACATCCGTGCCGGTGCCCATGGCCATGCCAACGTCTGCTGCCGCCAGCGCCGGTGCGTCATTCACGCCGTCGCCGACCATGACAACTGTGCCCCCACGCTTGTCGCTACGCGTACTGCGCTGCCCCCCGGGGGGGTGCATTTTTCCTTGGGGCGGCCCTGCGGAAAAATCGGTGCCCCCACGCTTGTCGCTACGCGTACTGCGCTGCCCCCCTAGGGGGTGTATTTTTCCTTGGGGCGGCCCTGCGGAAAAATCGGTGCCCCCACCCTCGTCGCTACGCGTACTGCGCTGCCCCATTAGGGGGTGCATTTTTCCTTGGGGCGGCCCTTCGAAAAAATCGGTGCCCCCGCGCTCGTCGCTTCGCGTACTGCACTGCCCACCGAGGGGGTGTATTTTTCCTTGCTTGAGTTCGGCCACCAAGGCGGCTTTGTCGCCTGGCAGCACCTCGGCCATCACCTCGTGGGCGTGCAGGCCCAGGCGCTCGCCCATGGCCAGGGCGGCGCCGCGGTTGTCGCCTGAGATCATGACAATGCGCAGGCCACGCGCACGCAATGAGGCCAGGGCTTCGCGGGCACCTGGCTTGGGTTCGTCGGCGAAGGCCATCAGCGCGCGCAGCACCAGGCCCTCGGGCCGGCGCTCGGCCAGCGCCGACAAGGTGGCACCGCCTTTTTGCAGGCGCTCTGCTTCGCTTTGCAAGGGGCCCAGGCTCAGGCCCAACTCGTCAAGCCAGCGCAAGCTGCCGATCAGACAGGGCACGCCGGCTACCCGCCCCTCGGTTCCCCGCCCCGGGACAGCGCGCAGATCGTCTGGCGCAATAACGGGTAAATTGCGCGCCCAGGCAGCGGCCAGCACAGCGCGCGCCAGCGGATGCTCGCTGCCGCTTTGCAAGCTGGCCGCTGCGCTCAATTGCATCGCCTCATCGGCACCGGCAGCCGGCACAAAGGCAACCAGGCGGGGCTGGCCGATGGTCAAGGTGCCGGTTTTGTCAAAAGCCACGGTGTCGGCGCGGCAGGCTTGCTCCAGCGCCTCTGCGTCTTTGATCAAAATACCTTCGCCCGCCGCCACGCCGGTGCCGGCCATGATGGCCGCAGGCGTCGCCAGGCCCAAAGCACAGGGGCAAGCAATCACCAGCACCGCCACCGCGCGTATCAACGCCACCTCCAGCGGCTCGCCCATGGCCAACCAGCCCAAGAGCGTGGCCAGCGCAATCAACAGCACCACCGGAACAAACACGGCGGCCACCTTGTCCACCAGCCGCTGAATGGGCGCTTTGGCGGCTTGTGCGTCTTGCACCAGTTCGATAATTTTGGACAGCACGGTGTCACCCCCGACCGCGCTCACCCGAATGAGCATGCGGCCGTCTCCGTTGATGCTGCCGCCCGTGAGCGCAGCGCCCGGCGCCTTGGTCACCGGCAGCGGCTCGCCGGTGAGCATCGACTCATCGAGCTGGGAGCGGCCTTCTTGCAACACACCGTCTACCGGCACGCGCTCGCCAGGCAACACCACCACGCTGTCGCCGACCAACAACTCCAGCACGGGCACGTCGGCCTGTTCGCCGTTTTTCAAAATCACGTGCGCCAGCGCCGGCCGCAGCGCATGCAGCGCGCGAATCGCGGCGGTGGTCTGGCGCTTGGCGCGTGTCTCCAGCCATTTACCCAACATCACCAAAGAAATCACCACCGCAGAAGCCTCAAAATACAAGTGCGGCATGTTGCCGTCTTGCGCGCTCCACCACAACCACACCGACAAACCCCAGCCCGCACTCGTGCCAATGGCCACCAGCAAATCCATGTTGCCCGTGCGCGCTTTCAGCGCATGCCAGCCGGCCCGGTAAAAGCGCGCGCCCAACACAAACTGCACCGGTGTGGCCAGGCAAAACTGCAGCCAGGCCGGCAGCATCCAATGCTGCCCGGCCAAGTCCGCCAGCATGGGCAACACCAGGGGCGCAGCCAGGGCCAGGGCCAGCGCAACCGGCGCAAAACCGGCCCAGGCAGAAGGCTCGCGGGCATCGTCCATCAGGTCTGTTTCGCGAACGCCGTAACCCGCCTCTCGCACAGCGCGCCGCAACAAGGCCGGCGTGGCGGCGGGGGAGGCATAACGCACGCGAGCCGATTCGGTAGCCAGGTTAACCGTGGCCTCCAGCACGCCAGGCACTTTTTTCAGCGCCCGCTCGACGCGCCCCACACAAGAGGCGCAGGTCATGCCCTCAATGCCGATGTCCGTCGCTGCCTCGGGAGAAACGCCACTCATCGAACCAACAGAAAATGACGTGGCGATGGGCGTGTTCATGCCCCGAGCTTAAACCTTGCCGCAGAGCCGGGCCGGGACTATGCTCAGAACATCCAAGCATGGAGGCTTTTGATGCACCAGACCTTTCACGTTACCGGCATGACCTGCGGCCATTGCGAACGCGCCGTCAACGCCGCCGTGCAACAAATTGACCCGCAAGCCGTGGTGACGATTGACCGGGTCGCCAACCGCGTGGACATTGACAGCGCCGCCAACAGGCTGGCGCTGGCGCAGGCCATCACCGAAGAGGGTTACGCGGTAGGCGCCGACTGAGCCGGCGCTGCGCGCATGCGCGGGCTAGCCGATTGGCCTGATGCCGATCAGCAGGCCATGCAGCCAAAAGGCAAACACGGCCCAGGCCAGCGATCCGGCGACCAGCACAATGGCCGTGCTGCCGGCCGTACCTGGCGCGTAGACCACCGCCAGACGCCGGTCACGCCGGCGGGAGCTGGCAAACAAAATCACCGACCAGATCAAGAAGCTACCAAACAACAAAGCGCCGGCCAGTGTGCCGTTGGCCAGCAAATGGGCCAGCGCCCAGACCTTGGTGCCCAGCAGCATGGGATGGTGCAGGCGCGCTTTGATGTGGTTGCCGGGCACCTGGGCGGCGGCCAGCAAAACAAAGGCCACCCAGGTTAAGGAGGCGGCCAGATGCCGCATGCCGACGGGTGGGCTCCACAGCTGCACCGGTTGTTGCCGGGCGACACCAAAGCCCCACACCAGCAAAACAAAGCCCGCCAGCGAAGCCAGTGCGTACAAGCCCTTCCAGGGCTTGGCACCCATGCGCGCAATGCTTCGGCTGCGCCAATCGTCGGCCAACATGCGCGTGGAATGAACGCCCAAAAAAAGAATCAATCCGGCCACTAAATAAATCAACATCTACAAACTCCCCGGTGCAAAAACATGTGCGGCACACGCAAAAATTCGCAACGCACAACAGTGTCAACTGTATAAGAAAGAGCCCGGCTCAGGATTGGCGTATGGTGTAGGCCTTATCGCCCGCTGTTTAAAACCCGTCTGCAATCTCATGCTCTCTGCGCGACCCGCCACCCAGGCGCCTGAAACCGAACTGTCATTTGAGCCCGGAACGCCCGCCTTGTCCATCAAGGTGATGACCGTGAACATCCACAAGGGTTTTACTTTTTTCAACCGCAAATTCATCTTGCACGAGCTGCGCGACGCAGTACGGCTTGTGGGCGCCGACGTGGTCTTTTTGCAGGAAGTCAGCGGCACGCACACCACGCATGGCGATAAATTCAAGAATTACCCGCAAACGCCGCATTACGAGTTTTTAGCCGACAGCATCTGGCCCGATTTTGCTTACGGGCGCAACGCTGTCTACACCAAAGGCCACCATGGCAATGCGGTGATGTCTAAGTTTCCTATCCTTCACTACGAGAACCTGGACATTTCAATGGGTGGCCCTGAGCGCCGGGGTCTGCTGCATTGCGTGCTGGACATGCCCGGCCAGGGGCCTGATGTTCACGCCGTTTGTGTGCATCTGGGACTGCTGGCGTCGCACCGACGGCAACAAATCAAACGCCTGTGCGAGATGATCCAGCGGGACATTCCCCGGCAGGCGCCGCTGGTTGTTGCCGGCGATTTCAACGACTGGCGCGGGCTGGCGCACGCACAGCTTGAGCAGGGGGCCGGTTTGCGCGAGGTGTTTATGCAAGCACACGGGCGCTCCGCACGAACCTTTCCGGCGCAGCGGCCGGTTTTGCGCCTGGACCGCATCTATGTGCGCAACGCAGAGGCACATGCGCCGGTGGTCTTGCCGCGCCAGCCTTGGGCCAAGCTCTCAGACCACGCACCGCTGGCCGCCGAAATCATGCTCTGGGCGCACTGTTAAAATAGCTTCCGGTTCAAGCCCTGCCGGCAAGGCAGATTCTTGGCGCTTAGTTCAAAAAGACGGTTTTTGCTCACCCACAGCCACTCTGCGCCTCCACCCATGACAGCAGCATCTTCGTCCAGCGCCTCCATTTCTCCGGCTACTTTCGAGATCAAAAGTGCCAACCTGCCCCTGGTGGCGCTGCTGCTCAAGTCTGCCGACCTGGTGCTGCTGGCCAAGGAGCTGAAGGCGCGCTTTGGGGATATTCCTGATTTTTTTGAAAACGACCCCATGGTGATTGATCTGTCGCCCATGAACGCGGCAGCCCAAGCGGCAGGCAAAGAGCCTGCTGCGGTTGATTTTCCAGCCCTGCTGGGCATGCTCAGGGCCATGCGCGTCGCACCCATCGCCGTCAAAGGGGGTAGCGACAGCCAAATGGCGGCCGGCATCGCCGCCGGTCTGCTGCCCGCGCCGGAGGCACGCGTTGCCGGCAACAACCCGCCCCTACTTTCTCCCGCCAGCGCGATCAGTGGCCCCGGCAAAGTCGCGGCACCCGTGCAGGCGCCGGTGCCGCCGCCGGCGCCCTTGGGCGCCATGGTGATTCTCAAGCCGGTGCGCTCGGGTCAGCAAATTTACGCTCGCGGGCGCGACCTGGTGGTGCTGGCCATGGTCAACACCGGCGCCGAGATCATTGCGGACGGTCACATCCATGTCTACGCGCCGATGCGCGGCAAGGCCATGGCCGGCGCTCGCGGCAACACCGAAGCGCGCATCTTCGCACTCAGCCTGGAGGCCGAGCTGATCTCTATTGCCGGCATCTACCGCACCAGCGAAAACCCGCTACCTGCGCAAGTGCAGGGCAAGCCGACGCAGGTGCGGCTTGAAGGTGAAAAGCTCGTGATGCTTGCGCTGACTTAATTTCTCGGTTTACAAAAAGGACTCTCTTTCATGGCAAAAATCATTGTGGTCACCTCCGGCAAAGGCGGCGTGGGAAAAACCACCACCAGCGCCAGTTTTGCGGCCGGCCTGGCTTTGCGCGGGCACAAAACAGCGGTTATCGACTTTGATGTGGGCCTGCGCAACCTGGACTTGATCATGGGCTGCGAGCGCCGCGTGGTGTATGACCTGATCAATGTCATTCAGGGTGAAGCTAACCTGAACCAGGCCTTGATCAAAGACAAGCAGTGCGACAACCTGTATGTGCTGGCCGCCTCACAAACCCGCGACAAAGAAGCGCTGACCAAAGACGGCGTGGAAAAAGTTTTGCACGACCTGTCGGCCATGGACTTCGAATACATCATCTGCGACTCACCGGCCGGCATTGAAACCGGGGCGCTGATGGCCATGCATTTTGCCGATGAGGCGCTAATCGTCACGAACCCGGAGGTGTCTTCTGTGCGTGACTCCGATCGCATCCTGGGCATGCTGTCGAGCAAAACCAAACGCGGCATCGAAGGCAGTGAGCCGGTCAAAGAGCACCTGCTGATCACGCGCTATAACCCGAACCGGGTGGACCAGGGGCAAATGCTCTCGCTGGCGGACATCACGGATATTTTGCGCATCAAACTGATCGGCGTGATTCCTGAGTCGGAGACTGTTCTGCAAGCCTCCAACCAGGGCGTGCCGGCCGTGCACATGGCCGGCACCGATGTGTCTGAGGCCTACAAAGACGTGATTGACCGCTTTTTGGGCGAAGACAAACCCTTGCGTTTCATCGACGCAGAAAAACCCGGCTTTATGAAACGCCTCTTCGGAGGTAAATAAGCATGGCGTCTTTCCTTTCCTTTTTACTCGGCGAGAAAACACAAACTGCCAGCGTTGCCAAAGAGCGTTTGCAGATCATCCTGGCGCACGAGCGCTCCAGCGGAAGCCACCAGCCGGACTACCTGCCGGCACTGCAGCGCGACCTGATTGCCGTCATCTCCAAGTACATCAACATCAATCCCGACGACATCAAAGTCAACCTCGAGCGCCAGGACAACCTGGATGTGCTCGAAGTCAAGATCGAGTTGCCGGACAGCAAGTAAATTAGATTGGGCCAAAACCTGCACGGCCCTGCCTTTTCGCTTGCCGGCGGCTTAAGCCTTGCGCACGCCGCTCAAAACTTGAGAGTGGCGGGCAGGTACTTGGCCATCAAGTCTTCGTAGTAAGGCTTGAGTTCGGACAACACCGGCGGATTCGGGTTTTTGGAATACAAATCGTAAGGGTTGAACTTGCACACCCACGGCAGGTTGGCGCGGTCCCTGGCGTCGGTGAGGTGGCCGTACTGCTGTTCGCGGTGCCAGCTGTAAAACGAGTGGTAGCGAATCATGTACAGCGACGGGTCCGGCAAATGGTCTTTGACCAACTGGTAAAGGTACTCATCATGGCCCCATGACATGTGCACCTTGTCCAAACCACAACCGGGCTCGTAAATGCCGTTGACGGTGTTGAAGCGAGGGTCTTGGCTGTCCTGGTTCAAGGCAAAAAACTCGGGGAAAACGATCTTGTCCGAGAACTTGCAACCCACAGGAAATGTGTCGCCAACCACGGCCCACTGCGGCTCACCAAAGAGGCAGAGCACTTTGCCCAGGTCGTGAATAAACCCCGTCAGCACAAACCAGTCAGGATGGCCGTCAGCCTTGATCGCTTCTGCCGTTTGCAATAAATGTGCGATCTGCGGCAAGTTGATGTCCGGGTCTGACTCGTCGACCAGCGTGTTCAAAAAGTCCAAGCCTTCCCAGGGCGTCATCTCACGCTGATTGAATTGCAACCACCTGGTTTTTTGGGCCTGAACAAAGTCGAAGGTCTGGTGCGTGTGGTTGTTGCGATAAAAGGTGCGAACGCGATCAATACCTTCTTGCTCGAAGTCGCGGTAAGCCGCGCGCTCTTCCTTGCCTGCTAGCATTTGTTTGTTTGTGACTGCTACAGCGGGCGTTATGACAGCGTTCATTGCAACAGTCTCCTTGAAAGATTCAGTTGTAGCTCGTCGGGATGGAGGTTTTAAACGTCAATGTTGCCGGCGCGCAAGGCATTGGTCTCAATGAACTCGCGTCGCGGCTCAACGTCATCGCCCATGAGCATGGTGAAAACGTGATCGGCTTCAATAGCATCGTCAATTTGCACGCGCAACAAGCGGCGCACGGTCGGGTCCATGGTGGTTTCCCATAGCTGGGCCGGGTTCATCTCACCCAGACCTTTGTAGCGCTGGCGAGCTGTGGCGTTTTCGGCCTGCACGATCAGCCAGCGCATGGCCTGACGGAAATCAGAAACTTTTTCTTCCTTGGCGCGCTCGCCGTCGCCGCGCATGACGCGTGCGCCGTCGGCCAGCAAGGACTTGAAAGTTTGAGCCGCCTCAGCCAGCGCCGCGTAATCAGCGCCATGCACAAAATCTTGGGTGATCACGCTGCTTTTCACGTTGCCGTGATGGCGACGGCTGATGCGCAAAATCGGCTTGTCGGTGCGCACGTCAAATTCGCCGGCGACGATGGCGTCTGGCAAATGTTTTTGCAAGGCTGCAGCGGAAGCCACCGCGGCATCCAGCGTATCCAGGTCCAGCGCAACGCCATCGGCCAGTGAGCGCAAAGCCTCCGCATCCATGAAGCCGCCCAAACGGGCGATCACGGCCTCGGCGAACTGGTGCTTGCGTGCCAATTCAGCAAGCGTGTCGCCGCTGAGGGTCGTGCCGTTCGGGCCGCCCGTGAAGATGCTGGCGTCTTTGAGTGCAATGCGCAGCAAGAACCCGTCCAAAGCCGCCGCGTCTTTAAGGTAAAGCTCCTCTTTGCCCGCCTTAACTTTGTAGAGAGGCGGCTGCGCAATGTAAATGTGGCCGCGCTCCACCAGCTCAGGCATCTGACGGTAGAAAAACGTCAGTAACAGTGTGCGGATGTGCGCGCCGTCAACGTCGGCGTCGGTCATGATGATGATGCGGTGATAACGCAGCTTGGCCACGTTGAAATCATCGTTGCCGGTGCTGCCGCCGGCCTTGCCGATGCCGGTACCGAGCGCCGTGATCAACGTCAGGATTTCGTTACTGGTGAGCAGTTTTTCGTAGCGCGCTTTTTCAACGTTCAAAATCTTGCCGCGCAGCGGCAGGATGGCCTGAAATTTACGGTCACGGCCCTGCTTGGCAGAGCCGCCGGCAGAGTCACCCTCGACGATGTAAATTTCACATAGAGCCGGGTCTTTTTCCTGGCAGTCGGCCAGCTTGCCGGGCAAACCCATGCCGTCCAAAACTCCTTTACGCCTTGTCATGTCACGGGCTTTGCGGGCAGCTTCACGTGCGCGTGCCGCTTCAATGATCTTGCCGACAATGATCTTGGCATCGTTAGGGCGCTCCTGCAAATAGTCATGCAAGAGCTTGCTGACGATGTCTTCAACCGGGCCGCGCACTTCACTGGAAACCAGTTTGTCTTTGGTCTGGCTGGAGAACTTGGGCTCAGGTACCTTGACCGAGAGCACGCAGCACAGGCCTTCACGCATATCATCGCCCGTGACTTCCACCTTGGCTTTTTTGGCCAGCTCGCTGTCATCAATGTACTTGTTGATAACCCTTGTCATGGCAGCACGCAAGCCCGTCAAGTGGGTACCACCGTCTCGCTGCGGAATGTTGTTGGTAAAGCAAAGCACTTGTTCGCTGTAACCGCTGTTCCACTGCATCGCCACTTCAACGCCAATGTTGGTGCCCTGATCACTTTGACGGTCTCCCATCGCATGAAAGATATTCGGGTGCAAGACGGTCTTGCCCTTGTTGGCAAAGTTCACAAAGCCTTTGACGCCGCCTGCGCCTGCAAAGTCATCTTCTTTGCCGGTGCGCTCGTCTTTCAAGCGAATCTTCACGCCATTGTTCAAAAAGCTCAGTTCGCGTAAACGCTTGCTCAAAATTTCGTAATGAAAGTCGTTGTTCTCTTTGAAGATATCGGTGTCAGGCAAAAAATGAACTTCCGTGCCGCGCTTATCGGTGTCGCCCATGATCTTCATGGGTGAGACTTCAACACCATTGACGTTTTCAAGAATGCGGTTTTGCACAAAACCTCTGGAAAACTCCATGGCATGCACCTTGCCGTCGCGCCGGATCGTCAACCGAAGCATTTTGGACAGTGCGTTGACGCAACTCACACCCACACCATGCAAACCACCTGAGACTTTGTAGCTGTTCTGGTTGAACTTGCCGCCAGCGTGCAATTCAGTCAGCGCTATTTCGGCGGCAGAGCGCTTAGGTTCGTGCTTGTCATCCATTTTGATGCCGGTCGGAATACCACGACCGTTGTCAGTGACACTGACAGAGTTGTCGGAGTGAATGGTAACGACGATGTCATCACAGTGGCCCGCCAAAGCTTCGTCAATCGAGTTGTCAACCACCTCAAAAACAAGGTGGTGCAAACCGGTTCCGTCAGAAGTGTCGCCAATGTACATGCCTGGCCGTTTACGAACAGCTTCCAAACCTTCGAGAATTTGGATGGCACCTTCACCATACGCCTCCGATGCGCCTGCTTGGTTGGTGTCAATAACGGGTTGGTAGTTGGAACTACCCACTTCACCAGCGCCGGAATGCACGTCGGCTGAATTGTCGGGCGCTTGGCCAAGGCCGTCATTGGGCTGGGTCTGTTCGGTCATAACTCACTTTCACTGATCTCTTTAAAAACCAAACCCGCGCCTAAAGCTGGCGCGGGTGGCTTGGAAGGGCTTGGTCGCGCTTAAATTCGCATCGGCATCACAACGTACTTGAAAGCGGCATCGTCGGGAATTGTCAGCAGCGCAGAACTGTTGGAATCCGCCAGTTCAATCTTGACCATGTCTTGTGCCATGTTGGTCAATACATCAATCAGGTAGGTCACATTAAAACCAATCTCTATGGCATCACCGGCGTAGTCAATGTCCAACTCGTCCACAGCTTCTTCCTGCTCAGCATTGTTAGAGGCGACACGCAAAGTACCGGGCTCAATGTTCAAGCGCACACCCTTGAACTTTTCACTGGTCAAGATGGCGGTGCGCTGCAAGCTGGCCAGCAAGGTGGTGCGGCCCAGTGTGATGATGTTTTTGTGATTCTTCGGAATCACCCGGTTGTAGTCCGGGAACTTGCCTTCAACCAATTTGGTGACGAACTCCATCCCTTCGAAGCAGAACTTGGCTTGGTTGCCTGCAAACTGCATTTCAATGGCGCCTTCTTTGTCGCTCAAAAGGCGTTGCATTTCGAGCACCGTCTTGCGCGGCAAGATAACTTCTTGACGTGGCACTTCTACATCCAGGGTGGCGGAAGAAAAAGCCAAACGATGACCGTCTGTTGCCACCAGACTCAACTGCTTACCTTCGGCAACGAACAAAATACCGTTGAGGTAATAACGGATGTCATGAACCGCCATGGCAAACGAAACCTGGCTGAGAAGCGCTTTTAAAGTTTTTTGCGGAACCGAGAACACGGGTCCGAAGTTAGCCGCTTCTTGCACCAAGGGAAAGTCTTCGGCCGGCAAGCTTTGTAAAGTGAAGCGGCTCTTGCCGCCCTTGAGGATCAACTTGTTTTGACTTGACTCCAGCGAGACAGACTGGTCCGAAGGCATGGTGCGCAAAATATCAATGAGCTTGCGAGCACCTACCGTCGTCGTGAAGTTACCAGCATCACCATCTAACACTGCGGATGTCCGGATCTGAATTTCAAGATCACTGGTTGTGAGTTGAATTTGAGAACCGGTTTTACGAATCATCACATTGGCCAGGATGGGCAAGGTGTGACGACGCTCAACAATCCCGGCGACGGACTGCAGTGCAGACAGCACTTTTTCTTGAGTGGCTTTGAGAACTATCATGTCTTTGCTTTCTTAGCTTCTTAATTCTTTAATACAAATTAGTAGTAGTAGTAAGGGGGGCGACTTTCTGTTGATATCACTATTTTCCCTTTTTTTATCAATGACTTGCAGATTGTTTAACTGTGTGTTGAGTGCTTGTAGCTGCTGTCGCTAAAAAATGAACAAGCTTTGAAAAATGACCACTCCTGTGGATAAGTCATGACTTGTTAAAAATCTTTCCCCAGCTTTTCATTTAAAAAATTTCATCTCAGTTATCAGCCTTTGAGTGTTTGCTCCAGTACGTGCAACTGTTGGTTGAGCTCGGTCATCAGCTGCCGTTCCGCAGACATCTTGCGCACAGCATGCAAAACAGTGGTGTGATCGCGTCCGCCGAAGAGCTCGCCAATTTCAGGCAAGCTTTTTTGGGTCAGTTCTTTGGCCAGGTACATGGCAATTTGCCTGGGCCTTGCAATGCTGGCGGGTCGTTTTTTGGAATACATGTCGGCTACTTTGATCTTGTAGTAGTCGGCCACCGTTTTTTGGATATTTTCGACCGATA
>JBILIK010000076.1:0-8743 GCA_044350025.1 Polaromonas sp.
TTGCGCAAATTCGCGCACCGCGTCACGCAAGGCGTCGACGTCTTCGCCGAGTTGAAAGTCCAGGCCGGGCATGTTCATCGTGTGCTTCCTACAAATGACTTTTACGGGAGGCGTTGCGCTCAGTAGGTCTGCGCCACCGGCACCAAAGTTTGCTGCATCACGGCGCAGTCAGTGAGCTTGCCGTCAGCCGCCACGTGCCGGACCTCGGCCATGGTGACGATGATGCGTTTGCCGCCCTTGATCACGCGGCCGGTGGCGCGCAACTCGCCATCCCGAAAGGCGGCCAGAAAATTGACCTTGTATTCAACCGTGGTCACCTCCATGCCCGCGGGCAGCACCGTCAGGCCGGCATAGCCGCCGGCGATGTCGGCCAGTGCGCCCATGGCGCCGCCATGAAAGCCGCCTTGCTGCTGGGTCACGCGGTCTGAATAAGGCAGCGCCACTTCACACAGGCCGGGCTCAACACGCAAGAGGCGCGCGCCCAAATGCTGCATCAGCCCCTGGCGCACAAAGCTGGCCTGTACTCTGGCAAAGAGCGCCTCGGCGTCTTGACTGGCCAACGGAGCTTGTATTTGGGACATGTTGGTTGCAGAAAAAAGTGTGACGTTGACGTTAACGTCAATTATGGACGAGTTTGTTTTTTCACAGGCTTGCGGCTGGCTTTGTTCAGCAGAGCGCGGGTTTCTTTTTCATGCGCCTTGAGCTCCTCAAGATTAGCTTGCAGGTCGGTCATCTGGCCTTCGAGCTGTTGGCGATGACCCGCCAGCACGGCCAGAAATTTTTGCAACTGGGGCACGGTGTCGCGTGGGCTGTCGTAAGAGTCAATGATGTCCTTGGCCTCTGTCAGCGACAGACCCAGGCGCTTGGCACGCAAAGTCAGCTTGAGGCGGGTACGGTCGCGGGCGCTGTAAATGCGGTTGCGCCCGCCGGGGCCGGCGCGCACAGGCTGCAGCAGGCCCATGTCTTCGTAAAAGCGCATGGCCCTTGTCGTCAGGTCAAACTCTTTGGCAAGGTCGCTGATGGTGTAAGTCGTGGCCATGGTGAAACGCAAGCGGTTGAAGTAAGGCGCAGAGCTCAGCCCTGACGGGCCAGCACCAGCTCGGTCACGCGGCGCTTGAGCCAGGCAAAGTCAACCGGCTTTTTCAAAACCTCCATGCGCGCAGAAAGCCCTCCCCGGGCATTGATCTGCTCTGGCAGCAAACCGCTGACCACAACGATCTGCATGTCGGTGTGCAGCGGCCGGCCTTCTATTTCTCGCAGCATCTGCTGGCCGTCCATGCCGGGCATCGACAAGTCGGTGATCAACAAGTCCGGGCGCAGCTGGTCAATGCCTTGCAAGACCTCAGCGGCCGAACTCATCCAGCTGCAAGCCACCGGCAGGGCCCAGATGTCGAACTGGCAACGGTAGAGCTCGAGCATGAGCGCGTCGTCTTCAACCACCAGCACGCGCAGCGCACTGCTCACCATTTGGGCACCATGTCGTCTTTGAGCTGGGAACGCAGCTCGGCATAGTCGGGCACAACATGGCGCACCGTGTCCCAAAAGCGCGGGCTGTGGTCCATCACGCGCAAGTGACTGAGCTCATGCACCACCACATAGTCAATCACCGATAGCTTGAAGTGAATGAGCCGCCAATTCAAACGGATAGAACCGTCGGCGCTGGCGCTGCCCCAGCGGGTGCCGGCGTTGCTCAGGCTGAGGCGACGCCACTGTACGTCAAGCTCCGGCGCAAAGTGGTTCAGGCGTTGCTCAAACAACTGTCTGGCGTAGCGCATCAACCAGGCTTGGGCGGCGTCGCGGATTTGCTTGGCCGTTGCACTGTGCGCCAGCCCCAGACACAGCGTGTTGCGCTCAGCGCTTGGTGGTAAGCCCTTGGCGTCATCATCGGCATACGGAGCGTCGCTAACGGGCTGCACCATCATGGCGGACACCGATTGCCGGGGGTCCAGCACAACCGTCAGCACGCCACCCATAAAGGGCAGGCTGGCGCCGTCTTTCCAGTCAATGCGCACGGCCTCCAGGCGTTTGTGGCGCTCACGGGTTTCTTGCAGCTTTTTCACAATCCAGTCGGCTTTTCCCTGGACCGCACGGTCAATTTCGTTGAGCAGCACCCATTTGGGCGCACTCACCGACAGACCCTCAGCGCCCACAGAAAACCCGATGGTGCGGCGCTTGCCGCGCCTGAATGCGTAGGCCACCAGCACGCCGCCCAGCAAGGCTTCACGGCTGGCGTCAGGGTGACGGTAAGTGGCCGGCGCCAAGGCTTCTTGCAGACTTTGGGCGGGGCGGGTATCGACCGGCTCAGGCGTCAACACACGTGCAGGTGCTGGTGTAGCCGCAGGCGCGGGCTCCGGGGCAAACAGATCGAGTGTTCGCTGAAGGAGCGTGTGCATGATGGCAGTTTAGTTGTAAGCCGCTGGCTCCGCAGTCAGCGCATCAGCGCTTGGCGGCGGTGCTGCTTTCGTGCAGATAGGCCTCGGGGTCGAGGCGGCGCATTTCCCCCTCAATCCAGGCTTGCACTTCGCTCATCAATTCTTCAGGCTTGCGGCCGATGCTGCTGATGGGCTTGCCGATGGATATGTCCACAATACCGGGACGCTTGATAAAAGCCTTGCGCGGCCAGCATTTGGCCGAGGTCACCGCCACTGGAATCACGGGCGCGCCGGTCTCGATGGCCAGCCGCGTGCCACCGCTTTTATAAACACCTTGCTGGCCGCGTGCAATGCGCGTTCCTTCCGGGAACATGATGACCCAAACGCCCTGGCTCATAAGTCGCCGGCCTTGTTCGACCACCTTGGCGAATGCTTCGGCGCGCTTGCTGCGGTCAATGTGAATCATGTCCATGCGGCTCATGGCCCAACCAAAAAACGGCACGTACAAGAGTTCTTTTTTGAACACATAGGCCAGCGGATGCGGCATCAAGGTGACCATTGAAAAAGTCTCCCACGTGCTTTGATGCTTGACCAGCAACACGCAAGCACTGGTCTGGCCGGTAGGCAGGTTTTCCATGCCGGTGACGCGGTTATGAATGCCCAGGATCACGGTGCCGCCGGTCACAGCCAATCGCAGCCAGCCGGCGCACAGCCAATAAATGCGGGTGCTGCTCATGAAGGGTGCAGCCACCAACACTGCCAGCGCCCAAGGGATCACGGTAACAACCATCCAAAGCAAATGAAGGATGGAGCGGATGAGTGGCATGGCGGTCTTTACAACAAGTCAGGGCGCAGTATGCGCAGCCGGTGGCTCTTGGCCGCCTAAGGTGCTGCGCTCGAGCAAGAAGTCCGCAAAGGCAGACAAGTCCCGGTGCAAACGCGTGCCGGCCGGTAAGCCTTCGGGCTGACCTCCCGCCAGAAAAGCGCTGGACTTGCCCGTCAAGACCAGATGCGGCTCGCAACCGGCGCTGGCGCCGGCCGTCACGTCACGCACCGTGTCACCGCATGCGGGAACACCCTTGAGTGGCACGCCATAGCGCTGACCGATCTGCTCAAAAAGCCCGGGCAGGGGTTTGCGGCAGCGGCAGTTGTCGTCGGGGGTGTGCGGGCAGTAAAACACCGCGTCAATACGCCCGCCCATGGTGGCCAGCTGCTTATTCATCTTGGCATGCATGGCGTTGAGCGCCGCCACATCAAACAAACCGCGCCCCAAGCCCGATTGGTTGGAAGCGATGACGACGCGCCAGCCTGCATGCGTCAGTCTGGCAATGCCTTCCAGCGCACCGGGCAGGGCTTGCCATTCATCAGGCGACTTGATGTAGTCGTCGCTGTCGCGATTGATCGTGCCGTCGCGGTCTAGGATGACTAGTTTCATGACAAGCCTAGCTGGCCAGTTTCGATAAATCGGCCACGCGGTTCATGGCTACGTGCAAGCTTTTGAGCAAGCCCTGGCGATTCAAACGCAAATCCATCTCTTCAGCGTTGACCATAACGCCGTCAAAGAAAGCATCAACAGGCGCACGCAAGGCGGCCAGTGTTTGCAGCGAAGCGGTGTAGTCACCGGCTTCAAACTGCTTGTGCGCCTCTGGCAACACACGGCCCATGGCCGAGTGCAAAGCTATTTCTGCCGGCTCCTTGAGCAGCAAGGCGCTGACATGGGCATCGACCTCAGGCGCTTTTTTGAGAATGTTGGCTATGCGCTTGTTAGCCGCGGCCAGCGCCGGCGCCTCGGGCAGCGCGGCAAAGGCGCGCACCGCGGCCAGCCGGCGGCTGACTTCGCCCAGTTGCTGCGGGCGCAGGGCCAGCACGGCGTCGACTTCCTGCGCGCTGTAGCCCTGCTCGCGCAGGCTGCCGGACAACCGGTCGTAGATGAAGTCGAGCAAAGCCGACGACGCATCGGTGATTTTGTCGCCGAAGACCCGGCTGGCGTCTTGCACCAGCGCGTCCAGATTCAATGGCAGCGCCTTGTCGGACAGCATGCGCACCACGCCCAGCGCATGACGGCGCAGCGCAAACGGGTCTTTGTCGCCGGTCGGCAGGTTGCCGATGCCAAACATGCCCACCAGTGTCTCGAGCTTGTCGGCCAGCGCCACCGCCAGCCCGACCGGGCTGCGCGGCAGCTCGTCGCCGGCAAAGCGCGGTTTGTAGTGGTCTTCAATCGCGTCGGCAACCTCGGGCGCCAGGCCGTCGTTGAGCGCGTAGTAGCGCCCCATGATGCCTTGCAGCTCGGGGAACTCGCCCACCATGTCAGTCACCAGATCGGTCTTAGCGAGCTGGGCCGCCTGGTCGGCTTGCGCCGCCAGCACAGCACCGCCGAGTTGCTGACCGATGGCCTTGGCAATCGCGCGCACACGCACCACGCGCTCGCCCTGCGAGCCGAGCTTGTTGTGATAAACCACTTTGTCCAGGCCGGCCACGCGCGAGGCCAGTGTCTTTTTGCGGTCCTGGTCGAAGAAAAATTTGGCGTCTGCCAAACGAGGACGCACCACGCGCTCGTTGCCACCAATCACCGCACTGGCGTCTGCCGGGTTGATGTTGCTGACCACCAAAAACCGGTTTGTCAGTTTGCCGGCGGCGTCGAGCAGCGGAAAGTATTTTTGATTGGCCTTCATGGTCAGGATCAGACATTCCTGCGGCACCGCGAGAAACTCTTTTTCAAAGCTGCAGACCAGCACCTTGGGCCGCTCGACCAAGGCCGTGACTTCGTCGAGCAGCGCCTCGTCTTCAATCGGCTTCACACCGCCGCCAATGCTGGCAGCCGCAGCAGCCAGCTGGCGCACGATCTCCAACTTGCGCACTAGAAAGCTGGCGATCACAGCGCCGTCTTTTTGCAGCGTTTCTGCGTACTGGTCGGCATGCTGGATGACCACGGGCGAAACAGATGCTTCAAAACGGTGGCCTTGGGTGGTTCTGCCGGAAGTCAGGCCCAGCGTATGCAAGGGCACGACATCAGCGCCGTGCAAGGCCACCAGACCGTGGGCCGGCCGCACAAAGCTCACGCTGCTCCAGCCGGGCAGTTCGCAGTCACGCTCGAGCTGGTAGCTCATGACTTTGGGAATCGGCAGTTTGGCGATGGCTTCGAGCAAGGCTTTCTGCAAGCCTTCGGCCAGCGTGGCACCCTTGACCATGCTGTCGTAAAACAGGGCTTCTGCCTTGCCGTCCATGGCGCGCTTGAGCTTTGGCACGGCCGAAGCGTCGGCACCGAGTGCGCTCAGCCGCTTGAGCAGCGCAGGTGTGGCGTTGCCGTTGGCGTCCAGCCCCACACTGACGGGCATGAGTTTTTGCGAGACGGCTTTGTCGGCCGCTTGCTCTGCGACCCCGGTGATGTGTGCTGCCAGCCGGCGCGGCGAAGCGTAAGCCGTCAGCACTGAGCCGGCAGCGGCCAGACCTTGCGCCTGTAGCTGCTCAAGCAGCACCCCTGCAAAAGCATCACCGAGTTTTCTCAGGGCCTTGGGCGGCAGCTCTTCAACAAAGAGTTCGAGCAAGAGGTTTGCGGTTGTCATCGTCATCTCGCTCACGCGGCTTTCTGGTTCAAGACAGGCATGGCGGTTTGCATCTGCGCCACCCATTCGCGCGGTGCCAGCGGAAAGCCCAGCCGTTCGCGGCTGTCAAAGTAGCTCTGCGCCACGGCGCGCGCCAGGTTGCGGATACGGCCTATGTAGGCTGCGCGCTCGGTCACGGAAATCGCGCCGCGTGCGTCGAGCAGGTTAAAGCTGTGCGCAGCTTTGAGCACTTGCTCATAAGCGGGCAGCGCGAGCTGGGACTCAATCAGGTGCTTGGCCTGTTTTTCGTGCGCGGCAAAGGCGGTGAATAAAAATTCAGCATCACTGTGCTCAAAGTTGTAAGTCGATTGCTCGACCTCGTTTTGTTTGTACACATCGCCATAGAAAAGCTTGCCCCCACGCTCTCCCACTGCGTGTGGCTCGCTGCCCCCCGAGGGGGCTGTGTCCGCTTGGGAGCGGCCCGGCGCGGACACGCCTTCAGTCCAGACCAGGTTGTAGACGTTGTCCACGCCCTGCAGGTACATGGCCAGGCGCTCCAGGCCGTAGGTGATCTCGCCGGTGATGGGCCGGCAGTCAATGCCGCCGACCTGCTGGAAGTAGGTGAACTGCGTGACTTCCATGCCGTTGAGCCAGACTTCCCAGCCCAGGCCCCAGGCGCCCAGCGTCGGG
Source organism: Polaromonas sp. (assembly GCA_044350025.1). GTDB lineage: Bacteria > Pseudomonadota > Gammaproteobacteria > Burkholderiales > Burkholderiaceae_C > Polaromonas. The sequence continues at coordinate 6,605 of JBILIK010000076.1, forward strand.
TTTTCCCAGTCGTCTTCGACAAAGCGTATGTCGTTTTGCTTGAGGTCAAAGCCCAGGGCCTCAAGCGAGCCGAGGTAGAGCTCGAGGATGTTGCTGGGCGCGGGCTTGAGCACCACCTGGTACTGGTAGTAGTGTTGCAGGCGATTGGGGTTCTCGCCGTAGCGGCCGTCCTTGGGGCGGCGGCTGGGCTGTACGTATGCGGCTTTCCAGGGCTCGGGGCCAAGCGCTCTTAAAAAAGTAGCAGTGTGCGAGGTGCCGGCGCCGACCTCCATGTCATAGGGCTGCAGCAGGGCGCAGCCTTGGTCAGCCCAGTACGACTGGAGCTTGAGAATGATTTGCTGGAAAGTGAGCATGGCAACTTGGGTTCTTGGGGCAAGGCGCTTGTCGCGCCAACCCCTTCATTTTACGCCGCGCACTCAGGATAGACGGCTTGTGCGCCAGCGGGCTAGCGCGGCGATCAGCAAGACGCTGCCGCCCAGCAGCCACCAGGGCGCCAGCCCGAAGTGCGAGACCCAGCGCGCATAGAGGGTCAAGCCGTCAGCACCCTGCACCTGGGCCACCAGGGCGCCGCGTGTATGACGCTCCAGTGCATGCGTGACGCGGCCTTGCGCATCAATCACCACGGTTGCGCCGGTGTTGGTAGCGCGCAGCATGGGACGGGCAAATTCAAGTGCGCGCATACGTGAGATGTTCAGGTGCTGGTCAATGGCCACTGTGTTGCCAAACCAGGCGATGTTGCTGACATTGACCAGCACGGTGGGCGCACGCGCCGCGTCTTTGAACTGGGCACCGATTTCTTCACCGAACAGGTCTTCATAGCAAATGTTAGGCGCTAAGCGCTCGCCCTGCCATTCCAGCGCAGATTGCACCAAGGGGCCTCGATTGAAGTTGCCCAGCGGAATATTCATCATGCGGATAAACCACTGAAAAAACGGTGGCACAAATTCTCCAAATGGCACCAGGTGATGTTTTTCGTAGTGATACGCTGGTGCACCTGCTTTGAGCCCGATGACAGCGTTGCTGTAGCCCTCTTGGGCTGTGCCGATGGGCAAGCCGATCAGCGCCGCCTGCTGGCCACTGGCAAAGCGCTGTTCAATTGCATTCCAATACCCAGTCGGTAATTGAGCGGGAAGCAGGGGCAATGCCGTTTCAGGCAAAACGATCAGAGAAGTTTTAGCCAGCTGCAACTGCTCTGCGTAATAGGTCAGTGCATCCCGAACACCTGTGCCAGCTTGGAATTTCTGGTCTTGTGAAATATTGCCTTGCACCAGCGTGACCGAGAGCGGTGCACGCTGAGGCGCTGGTGCATAGGCCGCAGGCATCAGAGACACAAGCAGGCACGCGATCAGCAATGCTGCCGTAGCCATGCCAGCTTGCAGGCCGCGGCCGGCTTGCAGTGAGCTCAGGCAAGTGGCCAACAAGGCCGCCGCGAAGGCCGCTGCCAGGGTCAGGCCGTGAACACCCACCCACCCCGCCAGAGGCCTCGCCCAGCCGTCTATGTGCGCATAGCCGCCCTCACCCCATGGGAAACCGGTGAATATTTGAACCCGGGCTGTTTCGGCAAGCAGCCAGGCCGCAGCAAATAGAGCAGCCCGCGCTACGGCACCACTGGGTGCAAGCCATGCCATCAAAGCGCCCGCCAGTGCGTAATACAAGCCTAGAGTAGCGGCCAGCGCAATAACCGCCAGCACGGCAAGCGGTGCGGGCAGGCCACCAAAAAAATGCATTGAAATATACAGCCACCAGAATGTGCCGCACAGCATGGCGCAAGCAAACAACCATGCCAACTTAGCCGCTTGGCCAATGCGCCGCGCCGCAAATGTTGGCCCCAGATGCCAGGCCAACACAGTCAGCGAGCCAATTTGTAAGCCTCCCCAGGCTTGCCCAGTTTGCAAAGGGCCAAGGTCTGCAAACGGCCAGGCAATGCTCAGCGCATGGGCGTAGCCGGCCGCCAGTACAAGCAGCGCAGACATCCATGCGGGTTGTGTTTTAACTTTTTCATGCGCGCCTAAAAGAGGCAGGGCGGCTGATTGAAAGCTTGGCATGAGTCGCTTTGCGCCTGATCGTTTTGCGACTCAAGCGGCTCAGACGACTTGACCGTCTGTTGGCGCTTGGTTTTCCGGAGAAACCTTGAACCAC
>JBILIK010000028.1:0-31575 GCA_044350025.1 Polaromonas sp.
TCAAAGCCTGTGGCGTCACCAAGCCGGCAACGGTCAACGTGCTGGAAGACGAAGAAATTCGCAACGGCATCAAGGAATACAGCAACTGGCCGACGATTCCCCAGCTCTACATCAAAGGTGAGTTCATAGGCGGCTCGGACATCATGATGGAAATGTTCCAAAACGGCGAGTTGCAGCAGGTACTCGGTACGCCAGAGGCCTAAACGGGCCAAAGACACCGACTACTGCAGTTTGGCGTCGCCGTAGGGCAAGTCTTCGGGTGGCGCCTCCGTGGGCACGCGAAAACTTTCGCTGGCCCATGCACCGAAATCAAGGTTTTTGCAGCGTTCGCTGCAAAAAGGCCGGAAAACATTGGCAGGGGCGTACACACTGGGGCCGCCGCAAGTCGGGCAGGCCACGGTTTTGGTGCGTGGATTTGTGTTGTCCATGGTCTGGGCTTTCAGACTGGCCGGCGGTTTTATCGGTCGGCCGCTTGAATCAAGCGCAAAGTGTCAATTCGAATTGCGCGTCGTCGGTGTAAGTGTGGAGCCGATCGTCGTTTTCCTTTTGCATCATCCGCACCGACACCAGCAAGCGGTTGGCACTGATCTCAGGAATCACCCCCGTTGCCGAATCCAGGCGCAGGCGCAGCAACTGAAAGCTGCGGCCCTGGGGCAGAGTCTGTTGGTACAGGCCGCCGGAAGCCAACACTTTTTGCGGCTGTCCGGCATCGCGCAACAACTTCAGCAACATGCCAATCGACCGGGCCAAGGGGAGCAAAGTCCCCATCCAACGCTGCAGGTCCTCCCGGCGGCGATGGCCCGGCAGATGCTGCCAGGCGAAATAAGCCGGCAAATCAAACTCGAAGGTGCCGCCCGGAATACCGGCGCGGCTGCGGATGCTCATCAACCAGTCGTTGTCTGTGAGTGTTTGACCCACCTTACCCGGCAGCGCATTGAGCGCTGAGAAAAAGCCGTCGAGCTGCCCGGTCACTTCATCCAGGGCTTCTTCAGAAATGGACGGGTTGCCCCGGTAACCATTGAGAACATGTTTTTGTTTTTCCAGGTCTTTGAGGACTTCTGTTTTTAAGTCGGCGCGCCCGCCAACGTCCATGATCTCGAAAATTGTCGTGATCGCATAGTGGTGATCGACAGGTTCATCACGCTGTGCCAGCTCACCCAGGCGAGCGAACAAATGCTCAAGCCGCAAGTAAGTTCGAATGCGTTCGTTAAAGGGATACTCGTAAAGGATCACAGCGCTATCTTTATCGGCGTTACTGGGGCCGGGCTGACCGGCAACCCGCGCATCATAGCCCGAAGCGCTGCGCCACCGACCGTACCAGCGCGGCCAATTCCACCAAGGAGACGGTCTCGTTGTAAATGCACAGGTCAGCCGCGGCCAGGCGCTGCGCCCGGTCAGCCTGGCCGGCCATCACTTTTTGCACCGCCTCGCGCGTCCAGGCATTTCTTTGCATCACACGGCTGATTTGCCGGGATTCGGTGCAGTCAATCACCAAAACCTGATGCAACCGGGGGCGCCAATGACCGGATTCCACCAGCAATGGCACATCAAAGACAACACAGGCGGCACCGGCGCGTTCGGCGCTCAGGGCCTGCGCGGCCGTCTGGCTGGCCACCAGGGGATGGATGATGGCTTCGAGCCGGCGCTTGCTGCCCGGGTCTGAAAACACCTGCTTTCTCATGGCCTCACGGTCCAGCGCGCCGCTGGCATTGACAAAGCCTGCGCCGAATGCGCTGGCGATGGCCGGCATGGCCGCTCCACCCGCAGCAGTGAGACCACGGGAAATAGCGTCTGCATCGATGATGCTTGCGCCCAGATCGGCCAGCATGGCGGCGACCGTGCTCTTGCCGCTGCCGATACCGCCCGTCAGGCCAATGCGTCGCATGGTGCGGTTCACGGGGCCAAGCCCAGGTAAAGCAGCACATTCACAGGGCCCCAGACCATCATCAGCATGGCGCTGGCAACCAGAAAGGGGCCGAAAGGCAGATAAGCGCCGTCTCGCAACCGGGCCCGGTACTTGAGCACCAGGCCTACTACAGCGCCCGACACCGAGGCCAGCAGGATCATCGGCAGCAATGCCGTCCAGCCCAACCAAGCACCCAGTGCAGCGAACAATTTGAAGTCTCCGTAGCCCATACCTTCTTTACCGGTGATCAGCTTGAACGCATGGTAGACCAGCCAAAGTGACATGTAGCCGCCGACCGCACCCCAAAAAGCATGTACCCAGCTGACGCCGGGGTTGATTTGCAAGGCGGCAGCGATCAGCCCGGCCCACAGCAGGGGCAAGGTAATTTCATCCGGGAGCAAAGTTGTGTCCCAGTCGATCAGTGCCAGTGTGAGCAGGGCTGCTGAAAAACCGCACCATGCCAAGGCGGTGTAGCTGACGCCCCAGCGCAGCACACAGCCATAAAAAAGCACACCGGTGAAAAGCTCCACCAAGGGATAGCGCAAGCCATAAGCCTTGCCGCAGGCCGAACACTTGCCGCGCAAAAGCACGTAGCTCAGCACCGGAATGTTTTCATGCCAGGCCAGGGTGTGCTTGCAATGCGGGCAGTGCGAGCGCGGCCAAGACAGGCTCAAGGAGGCGGACTCTGGGGCGCCGGCCGCGCTGCTTTCCCCGGTCAATTCGGCGCACTCACGGGCCCACTGGGCTTGCATCATGCGCGGCAGGCGGTGAACCACCACGTTCAAAAAGCTGCCGACCATGAGGCCCAACAAGCCCCCCAGCCAAGCCAAGTACACAGGGCTGAGTTCAGGCCACATCAGCTGACTTGACCCAATTGAAAGATCGGCAGGTACATGGCCACCACGATACCGCCAATCAGCAGTCCCAGGGTGACAATAATGAAAGGTTCCAGCAAACTGGCCAGCGAGGCCAGTTGCTGGTCGACCTCGTCTTCAAAAAACCCCGCTGCTTTGGCCAGCATGTGGTCCAGCGCACCCGACTCTTCGCCGATGCTGCACATTTGCAGCAGCATGGCCGGAAAAACGGCGGTCTCGGCCATGGCCCGGTTCAGGCTGACGCCATCAGAGACTTGTCGCTGAATGCCGGCCGTGGCCACGGCATAGACCGAGTTGCCGGCAGTGCCCGCCACGGCGTCCAGGGCTTCCATCAAGGGCACGCCGGCAGCGAACATGGTGGACAGGGTGCGCGTCCAACGGGCGATGCAGGCTTTTTGAAGCAAGGGGCCGAAGACCGGTAGACTGAGCAAAGCACGGTCCAGCTTAGCCTGCAGGACCGTACTTTGTTGCCACGCCCGCCACAAAGTCCACAGCCCCAAAACAGACAGTCCCAATAGCAACCACCACCAGCGTACAAAAAAAGCGCTTATCTGCATGACCCATAGGGTTGGCGCGGGCAATTGCGCACCGAAAGAAGCAAACACGCTTTCAAAGGCAGGGATGACAAAAATCATGATCACCGCCATCACCACCAAGGCCACTAACACAACGGCTGTCGGGTAAGTGAGTGCGGCTCGAAGCTTGGACTTCATGGCCTCTGTTTTTTCCAGATGTACTGCCAAGCGCTCGAGCAGCAAGTCCAGTCGACCGGCAGCCTCACCGGCAGCCACCAGGCTGCAATAAAGCGGCGAGAAGTAAGGCGCATGTCTCCCCAGAGCAATACTCAGGGCAGCGCCGGTTTCTACATCTGCGCGAATGTTTGCCAGCAATCGGGCAAATCGTGGATTGCGTTGGCCGCGACCGAGCGCGTCAAAACACTGCAGCAAAGGCACCCCCGCCTGCAACATGGTCGACAGCTGCCGGGTGAATAAAGCAATGTCGACTGGCTTGATTTCTACACCCTTGGCTGGCGCTTGCCCGCTGACCTTGGATGTCTGTACACCTTGCCGGCGCAGCATGGCCATGACCTGGTTTTCACCGCCGGCACGCATAGAACCTTGCACCGGCAGGCCCTGGCGGTTGACACCCTCCCACTCAAAGGTGCGCTCGACAGACGGGCCGGTGTTCAAGTGGAAATTCATGTGAGGTTCAGGCTCGCGGTTGACGGCGCATCAGGCATTGGTGCAGCTGAGGATTTCTTGTAGCGAAGTCAGTCCCAGTTTAACTTTGCGCAGGCCCGATTGCCGCAAGGTGTTGACCCCCTCTAGTTGGGCTTGGGCTGCAATCTCTGTGGCACTGCCATCCCGCAAGATGATGCGCTGGATCTCATCGCTCACAGGCATCACCTGGTGCACTCCCACACGCCCTTTGTAGCCCCGGTTGCAAGCCTGGCAGCCTTGCGCACGGTAAGGCTGCCAACTGCCATCGAGCTCTGCCGGGGCAAAGCCGGCTTCGATCAAAGTTTGACGCGTCAGAACCTCGGGCACTTTGCATTGCGGGCACAGACAACGGGCCAGCCGCTGAGCAGTGATCAACATGATGCTGGATGCCACGTTGAAGGGCGCAATGCCCATGTTGCGCAAGCGGGTCAGTGTGGTCGGTGCGTCATTGGTGTGCAGCGTGGACAAGACCAGATGACCGGTTTGCGCTGCTTTGATGGCAATGTCCGCGGTTTCCAGATCGCGAATCTCGCCCACCATAATGATGTCCGGATCCTGCCGCAAAAAAGCCCGCAGCGCCACCGCAAAATTAAGGCCGGCTTTGTCATTGACATTGACTTGGTTGACCCCGGGCAGATTGATCTCACTGGGGTCTTCCGCCGTTGAGATGTTCACGCCCGGCTGGTTCAACCAGTTCAGGCAGGTGTAAAGAGAAACCGTCTTTCCGCAGCCCGTTGGCCCAGTCACCAGCACCATGCCTGTCGGCCTGCGCAAAGCCTCGAGCAATCGCCCCTTCTCCTCGGGTTCCAGTCCCAGCGCGTCCATGCCCATTTGCGCAGCGCTTGGGTCAAGCACACGGATCACGATTTTTTCGCCAAACAATGTGGGCAAGGTACTCACGCGGAAATCAATCACCTGACCCGCACCCATGGTCAGTTTGATGCGGCCGTCTTGCGGCACGCGCTTCTCGGCAATGTCTAGCCGCGAGATCACCTTGATGCGCGAGGCCAGCGTGTCCTTCAGACCCAGCGGCGGGCTGGCTACTTCCCGCAGTTCGCCGTCGATTCGGAATCGAACCCTGTAATTGAACTCGTAGGGCTCGAAATGCAGGTCTGAAGCTCGCAAATCCACCGCTTGTTGCAGCATTTTTTGCAAAAATGTGACCGCCGAAGCCTCCTCGGGGCTGTTGCCGCCCATGGCACCTGCAGCGCGCTGCAAGCGGCCCTCAGCACTGGCCATGGCAAGGATTTGCTTTCATGCAATGATCATCACCGGCAACGGACAAAAAGTAAATCTAAAACACTATTTTTACTAGGTTCGGGGACATGCCATTTCGGCTCGCCACACTACGGCCGGCGCCATTGAAAAAGCCCACGCAGGCGTGGGCTTGATCAGAAATCGGCGAGAGAAACTCGCCGTGGATCAGGGCATCAGGCGATCAGGAAGTCAGCCTTGTTCTTGCCGGCCAGCCATTTAGGCGCCAGGCCGCGACCGCTCCATGTATTGCCGGTCAAAGGATCACGGTACTTGGCCGCGACTTTACCGGTCTTTTTTGCGCCGGCCTTGGCTTTGCCACCGGGAAACACATCACTTGCTTTGAGTTGATACTCTTCAACAAGGGCGCGGACCTTGGAAATCGCTTCGCCTACTTCTTTTTGACGCACTTCAGAAACCTGGTTTTGAAGTGTTTCAATCTGGTTCAGTAGATCTTTCAGTGAGCTCATCAATATTTCCTTTGTAAAAGCATTATTCTAACATATTAAAATATTTATTCGGTAATCTGAATTAAACGCCTGATACTTGCCGATATAGTCAATATTCATTGCGTTTGAATAAAAATACTATGGCCAATCTTAATGACTTGCGCATGAAGAATGCGTTAGTCAGAAAAAGACTTGAAAAACTGCTTGGTTAGGAGCCTTGCCGGGAGCGCCTTGACATAACTACTTTGGCTTCATCCAAAGCAGTTTGTCGTCTTGCCGGCTCTAAGCCCGGCGATTCAAAAGCTGTGCGGCCAATTGCATCAAAGCCTGACGGTAGACCGTGTCAGGCAAGATGCTGAGCGCATCGACCGCAATCTGCGCCTGCACTGCGGCAGTGGCCAAGGTAGCCTCCAGGGCGCCAGTGCGCTGAACAATGGCCAGAATGTCCACCATTTTGCTGGTGTCGCCTGTTTCGATGGCCTGCTGCAAGGTTTGTCGCTCTACCTCGGTACCACGCTGCATCGCAATGATCAAGGGCAAAGTCACTTTGCCTTCGCGCAGATCATCCCCCAGGTTTTTACCCATCTCGGACACATCGCCGTCGTAATCGAGCACGTCGTCAATCACCTGGAAAGCGGTTCCCAGCGCCTGGCCATAGTCGGCACAAGCTGCCTCCACCTCGGGCGAAGAAAGGGCCAGCAAGGCGGCCAATCTGGCGCTGGCCTCAAATAATTTGGCGGTTTTAGAGCGAATCACGCGCACATACTCGTCTTCGGACAAGCCGGCGTCGTGCATGTTCATCAGTTGTTGTACTTCCCCCTCGGCGATCACGTTGGTCGCTTCTGCCAGGGTTCGCATGATGCGCATGTCGCCCGCGTCCACCATCATCTGAAAAGCGCGGGAGTAGAGAAAATCCCCCACCAAGACACTGGCCGGATTGCCAAACGCCTCGTTGGCCGTTTCACGACCGCGGCGCAAAGTGGATTCATCGACCACATCGTCGTGCAGCAAGGTGGCCGTGTGTATGAACTCCACCACAGCCGCCAGATTGAATCGCTGCTCGCCTTTGTAGCCCAGAGCACCACACATCAGTAGCAGCAGGGCTGGCCGCAGACGTTTGCCCCCTGCGGCGACGATATAGCGCGAAATCTGGCCGATCAAGGCCACTTCCGAGCTCAAGCGGCGCTCAATAACAAGGTCCATACCCCGCATGTCCTCGTCAATGAGGGCCAAAGCGGCTGCGGTGCTTGAAGAATGAAGAGACAAGGAGGTTCCAGGGCAGGTTTGCAGTGATTATAGGAAGGCCCGGACAGCCGGGGCAGTCCCGGGCAGGCTCAGCCCGCTCAACAGGGACCCCAAAAGCAGCCCGAAAAGGGGGGGTCGACAAATCCAAGGGACAGGGGCTATAATCGAGGGCTCTGCGGAAATCCGTCTGCAGAACTCAATAGACGAGGTCTTACATGTACGCGGTCATAAAAACCGGTGGCAAACAATACAAAGTTGCTTCTGGTGAAAAAATTAAAGTAGAACAGATTGCTGCGGACGTAGGCCAAGAGATTGTTATCGACCAGGTATTGGCTGTCGGCACCGGCAGTGATATCAAGGTGGGTACGCCCTTGGTGTCCGGTGCAACAGTCACAGTCACGGTTCTTGCCCATGGTCGGCACGACAAAGTGCGCATCTTCAAAATGCGCCGTCGTAAGCACTACCAAAAGCGCCAGGGCCATCGGCAAAATTTCACTGAATTGCAAATCGGCAACATCGCCGGTTAAGCAAGACACCAGGAGTAACGGGAAATGGCACAGAAAAAAGGCGGCGGCTCTACGCGAAACGGGCGCGATTCGCAGCCCAAAATGCTGGGTGTCAAGAAGTTTGGCGGCGAAGTGATCAATGCTGGCAGCATCATTGTTCGCCAGCGTGGCACCAAGTTCCATCCGGGCGCCAATGTCGGCATCGGTAAGGATCACACATTGTTTGCACTGGTTGACGGTCACGTGTCTTTCGCCGTCAAAGGTGCTTTGAACAAGCAAACCGTCAACGTGACACCGGCCTAAAGCGGTTCACTTCGATGGCATCGAAGCCCCGCCTGCCGGGGCTTTTTTGTTTCTGAATGCGCCTGTCCGGACCGCTCTTGATTTTGTAAACTCGTAACGCACGCCAGCAGCCTCCGGAAGATCGGTTAACTCACCATGAAATTTGTTGACGAAGCATATATAGACATCGCCGCTGGCGATGGCGGCAATGGCTGCGTCTCTTTTCGTCACGAGAAGTACAAAGAGTTCGGCGGCCCGAACGGCGGCGACGGTGGCCGGGGCGGGCATATTTATGCCGTAGCCGACATCAACCTGAACACCTTGGTTGATTTCCGCTTTTCCCGGCGGCATGACGCCCGCAACGGCGAGCACGGCAAAGGCTCGGACATGTTTGGCGCTAAGGGGGACGACATTGTCTTGAAAATGCCAGTCGGCACCATTTTGACCGATGCCGAGTCGGGCGATATTTTGTTCGAACTGCTGGTGCCAGGCGAAGAAATATTGATAGCCAAAGGTGGCGATGGCGGCTTTGGCAACTTGCGCTTTAAGAGCTCGACCAACCGTGCGCCGCGCACCAAAACACCGGGATGGCCCGGTGAAAAGAAAAGCCTGAAACTCGAATTGAAAGTGCTCGCCGACGTTGGTCTGCTGGGCATGCCCAATGCCGGCAAATCGACTTTCATCACGGCCGTCTCGAACGCTCGCCCCCGCATCGCGGACTATCCCTTCACCACGCTCCACCCTAATCTGGGCGTAGTGCGGGTGGGCCCAGAGCAAAGCTTTGTGGTCGCTGACCTGCCCGGTTTGATTGAAGGCGCGTCTGAAGGTGCCGGCCTCGGTCACCTCTTTTTGCGGCACTTGCAACGCACACGATTGCTGTTGCACATTGTGGACATGGCGCCGTTTGACGACAGCATTGATCCGGTCAAACAGGCCAAGGCCATTGTGGGCGAGCTCAAAAAATACGACGAGGGTCTGTTCGACAAGCCGCGCTGGCTGGTCTTGAACAAACTGGACATGGTCGAGCCCGATAAGCGGGCCGCGCTCGTCAAGGATTTTGTCAAACGCTTCAAATTTAAAGGCCCGGTCTTCGAGATTTCTGCGCTCACACGCGAAGGCTGCGAGCAACTCGTCAAAGCCATTTACCAGCACGTCAAATCGGTGCAAAAAAGCGAGCAAGCCCCTGAAGAGATCGACCCGCGCTTTGCGACGGCGCCCGTCGCGGGCCTGGATGACTGAGCTGCTCAGAGCCTCATGAACATGCCCGCCACAACGCTGTCAACCGTTTTACTCAACGCCAGACGCATCGTCGTCAAGGTGGGCTCCAGCCTGGTCACGGACGAGGGGCGCGGCCTGGATGCCGAGGCCATTGGCCTGTGGTGCAGCCAACTGGCGCAACTGGTGCAAGACGGCCGCGAGGTGATCATGGTCAGCAGCGGCGCGATTGCCGAAGGTATGAAACGGCTGGGCTGGGCATCGCGACCCAAAGCTATACATGAACTCCAAGCTGCCGCTGCCGTGGGCCAGATGGGCTTGGTGCAGGTTTACGAAAGCAAGCTGCGCGAGCGCGGCATCGGCAGCGCTCAAGTCTTGCTCACCCACGCCGATCTGGCTGATCGTGAACGCTACCTGAATGCCCGCTCCACGCTGCTGACCCTGATTCAGCTGGGGGTGGTGCCGGTGATCAATGAAAACGACACCGTCGTCAATGACGAGATCAAGTTCGGCGACAACGACACATTGGGCGCCCTGGTCGCCAACCTGGTGGAAGCCGACCTGCTCATCATCCTGACCGACCAAAAAGGCTTGTTCACGGCAGACCCGCGCAAAGACCCCCTGGCCACGCTGGTACAAGAGGCGCAAGCCGGCGACCCGGCCCTTGAAGCCATGGCCGGTGGTGCCGGCTCCAGCATAGGCAGGGGCGGCATGCTAACCAAAATTCTGGCCGCTAAACGGGCCGCCGGCTCTGGCGCCTCCACAGTCATTGCCTGGGGCCGCGAGCCCGATGCGCTGTTGCGCCTGTCGCGGGGAGAGCCCATTGGAACGCTGCTGGTGGCGCAGACGGCCAAAAATCAAGCGCGCAAGCAATGGATAGCCGATCATCTGCAAATGCGCGGCTCGGTGACGGTGGATGCCGGCGCTGTGGTCAAGGTGCGCGATGAAGGCAAAAGCCTGCTGCCCATTGGGATGACCTCTGTGCAAGGCGAGTTTTCACGCGGCGATGTGATTGCTGTGCGCGACGATAGTGGCCTTGAGATTGCCCGTGGCCTGGCCAACTACACCAGCGCTGAAGCCAGACTCATTTGCGGCAAGTCTTCGGCAGAATTTGAGCGCCTGCTGGGCTACACGGGCGAGCCGGAAATGCTCCACCGAACCAACCTGGTTCTCAGCCGCTAATTGGCGCCCGGGCCTCAGGGCTTGTCATCGCTGGCCGGCTCAAAATTGGTGTGCGGATCGGGGTCAAAACTGGCGCCAGGTGGCAACTCCATGGCGGTAAAAGAGCTGCGCTGCGGCGCCTCAACACCCGAGTGATGACTGTTGCCGTCACGCGCTCTCGGGCCAGTGCGTGCAAAGCGAGCGCGTTGATCGGCACGCAAGTCGGCCCGCGCATCCAGACGGGGTACAAAGCGCGAAAGCTCTGTCAGCGCCATTTCATAGACCCCGCGCTTGAACTCCACCACCACATCGAGCGGTACCCAGTACTCGTTCCAGCGCCAGGCATCGAACTCGGGGTGGTCTGTGGCGCGCAGGTTCAAGTCCCAGTCGTGGCCAACCAGTTGCAGCAAAAACCAGATTTGCTTCTGGCCCTTGTAATGTCCACGCGCATCACGGCGGATAAACCGGTCAGGCACCTCGTAGCGCAACCAATCGCGGGTCCGGGCAAGCACCTGCACATGTTGCGGATGCAGCCCCACTTCTTCGTGCAATTCGCGGAACATGGCTTGCTCGGGGGTTTCTCCCCGGTCGATGCCGCCCTGCGGGAATTGCCACGAATGGGTGCGGATGCGCTTGCCCCAAAACACCTGACTTTTCTGGTTGAGCAAGATGATCCCGACGTTAGGCCTGAAGCCATCGCGGTCGAGCATAATCAAACCTCAAATTTTTTAAACTGAGCCCATTATGCACAGCCCAAGCCCGAGCGCCAAGTCTGCTGCCGGCCGCAGTCGTCCACCTCTGGAAAATAGACCCGCATGAAAGCTTCACAGTTCTTCATTTCAACGCTCAAAGAAGCACCTGCCGACGCTGAAATCGTCAGCCACCAGCTCATGATGCGCGCCGGCATGATCAAAAAGCTGGGTGCCGGCATTTACAACTACATGCCCATGGGCCTGCGCGTGATCCGCAAAGTCGAAGCCATCGTGCGCGAAGAAATGAACCGCGCCGGCGCGATTGAAATGACCATGCCGGTGATTCAGCCGGCCGAGCTCTGGCAGGAAACCGGCCGTTTCGAGAAGATGGGCCCTGAGCTGCTGCGCATCCAGGACCGCCATGGCCGCGACTTCGTGGTGCAACCCACCAGCGAAGAAGTCATCACTGATGTGGTGCGTCAGGACATTCGCAGCTACAAGCAGCTACCCAAGAATTTCTACCAGATACAGACCAAATTCCGCGATGAACGCCGGCCGCGTTTTGGCCTGATGCGCGGGCGCGAATTCATCATGAAGGATGCCTACAGCTTTGACCGCGACCAGACTGCGGCCAAGGCCAGCTACCAGGTGATGGCGGCCGCCTACCGCAAAATTTTTGACCGCTTCGGCCTGCGTTACCGCGCCGTGGCCGCCGACAGCGGCGCCATCGGCGGCGACCTGAGCGAAGAGTTCCAGGTGATCGCCGCCACCGGCGAAGACGCCATCGTCTACTGTCCCGGCAGCGATTACGCAGCCAATATGGAAAAAGCCGAGGCCTTGGCACCGGCCGGCCCGCGACAGGCCGCGACCCAAGCCATGACGAAAACCCCCACCCCCGGCAAGAGCACCTGCGCTGACGTGGCCGAATTGCTGGCCTTGCCGCTGCAAAGCACGGTCAAGTCGCTGGTGCTGGCCACCGACGAAATCGCTGAGGGAGGCAAGATTGTCAAAACGCAGGTGTGGCTACTGCTGCTGCGCGGTGACCACGACATGAACGAAGTCAAGGTCGGCAAGGTCGCCGGACTGACTGGCTTCAGGTTCGCCACGCTGGCAGAAATCGAGGCGCACTTCGGCTGCCAGCCGGGCTACCTGGGCCCGGTCAATATGCTCAAGCCTGTGCAATTGCTGGTGGATCGCGAAGTCGCCGTCATGAGCGACTGGGTCTGCGGCGCCAACGAAGTCGACTTTCACCTCACCGGCGTCAACTGGGGGCGCGATCTGCCCGAGCCGGCCATGGTGGCCGACCTGCGCAATGTGGTGGCGGGTGACCCCTCACCCGATAGTCAGGGTCCGCTGTCGATTGAGCGCGGTATTGAAGTGGGTCACGTTTTTTACCTGGGCACCAAATACAGCCAGGCCATGAATGCCACTTTTCTGGGCGAAAACGGCAAGCCGCAGTTCATGGAAATGGGCTGCTACGGCATCGGCATCACGCGCCTGCCGGCTGCCGCCATTGAACAAAATCATGACGAGCGCGGCATCATCTGGCCCGACGCCATCGCCCCTTTCACCGTGGTGATCTGCCCGATCAGCCCGGACCGCTTTCCCGATGTGCAAAGCGCCGCCACGGCTCTGTATGAAGCCCTGATGGCAGCCGGCGTGGACGTCATCCTGGACGACCGCGGCGAGCGCCCCGGCGCCATGTTTGCAGACTGGGAGCTGATCGGCGTGCCGCACCGCGTCACCATCGGCGACCGCGGCCTCAAAGAAGGCCACGTGGAGTACCAGCACCGGCGCGATGCGGCTTCCAGCCAGGTACCGGCAGCCGATATTGCCAGCTTTCTTAAAACTAAATTGGCCTGATCGCCCTGGCAGCGGAGATCAAGGCTTGAGCTGCTGCGCCTGGCCTTGGGGTCCGGCATGGTGCGTTGCCCCCATGAAGTCACGCTCCCGGGCAAACCAAGCCAGCACAGGCACGGTGCCGGGCAGCACCGGTTGCACCTTCACAGGCAGTGTTTGCCATGCAAAGGCCTGTCCTTCTCGCATGGTCAATTCGCCAGTCCAATCAAAGACCTTGCAAAAATTTAAACGCACAAGGGCGTGCGGATAGTCAACGAGTTCAACACGCCAGGCGTGCACAGCACCAATATTGATACCGATTTCTTCCTGCAGTTCGCGGCGCAAGGCTGCTTCAACCGTCTCACCAGCTTCTAGTTTGCCGCCCGGAAACTCCCAGTAGCCCTCATAGACCTTACCGGGCGGGCGCGATGTGAGGAGGAATTCGCCGTTGCTGCGCAACAAAACCCCGACCGCGACATCCACTACCTGACGGCCAGCGCCGCCCTCTCGCGGGCTGTCGGCGTCAGCCACCAGCACACTCATGCCTTGGTATGCTGACCGGCGTAGTCGCGGGCAAACTGATAGGCCACGCGGCCGCTGCGCGAGCCGCGCTCCAGCGCCCACACCAAGGATGCCGGCTTGGCCGCCTCAATGGCCGCCGGGCTGACGCCAAAAGAAGACAACCACTGCGCCACGATGCTCAGGTACTCATCCTGACTGAAAGGATAAAAACTCACCCACAAACCAAAGCGCTCGGACAGCGAAATTTTTTCTTCGACCACTTCACCGGGATGCACTTCACCGTCGTCGGTGTGTGTGTACGTGAGGTTTTCAGCCATGTACTCTGGCAGCAAATGGCGCCGGTTGCTGGTGGCGTAGATCAGCACATTGGGCGTAGCGGCTGCAATCGAGCCGTCCAGAATCGACTTGAGTGCCTTGTAGCCCGACTCGCCTTCTTCAAAGCTGAGGTCATCGCAATAGATGATGAATTTCTCAGCCCGGTCAAAAACGAGCTCAACAATATCGGGTAAGTCAGTGAGGTCGGCTTTATCGACTTCAATCAGCCGCAAGCCGCGCGCGGCATACGCGTTCAAGCAAGCCTTGATGAGAGACGACTTGCCCGTGCCACGCGAGCCGGTCAGCAGCACGTTGTTGGCGGGCACGCCGCTGACAAACTGCTCGGTGTTGCGCCGGATCTTGTCTTTTTGTTCGTCGATTTCTTTCAGATCGTCCAAGCTCAATTTGCCCAGATGCATGACCGGCTCCAGACTGCCGTACCCCGAGCTGCGCTTGCGATAGCGAAAAGCCACCGAAGCATGCCAGTCGGGCGCGCTCAAAGGCTGCGGCAACACGGATTCGATGCGGGTGATCAGGGTTTCGACACGCGCTATCAGACGTTCAAACGACTCGTTCATGGGTTTAACTTCTGTAGTCAGCGTTGATCTTGACGTAGTCATACGACAAGTCGCAAGTCCAAACGGTATCGACTGCATCACCGCGGCCCAGACGTACTCGCACCAGAATCTCGCTTTGCTTCATCACGCGTTGTCCGTCCGCTTCCACGTAAGCGGGGTGACGCCCACCGTGTTGCGCCACCAGCACATCATCCAGGTACAAATCGATCAGCGTCTGGTCCAGATCATCTATGCCTGCATAGCCGACGGCGGCCAGAATACGGCCCAGGTTAGGGTCGCTGGCAAAAAAAGCCGTTTTGACCAGTGGTGAATGCGCAATGGCATAAGCCACTTGGCGGCACTCCTGGCCGGTGCGTCCGCCCTCCACACGAATAGTGATGAATTTGCTTGCACCTTCGCCGTCGCGCACGATGGCTTGCGCCAACTGCTGGGCGATCTCCAGCATGGCCGCCTTGAGGGCGCGGCCGTCAGCGCTGTCCAGAGACTCAATCGGTGAATGCCGGGCCTGGTGCGTGGCCACGATCACAAAAGAGTCGTTGGTCGAGGTGTCACCATCTACGGTGACACGGTTGAATGATCCTTCGGCCAGCTCTCGGGCCAGTTGCGCCATCAGTGCCTGCGAGACACAGGCGTCGGTGGCCATGAAGCCGAGCATGGTTGCCATGTTAGGGCGGATCATGCCGGCGCCTTTGCTGATACCGGTGATGGTGACACTTGCACCACCCAGCGTGATGCGCTTGGAAAAAGCTTTGGCCACCGTGTCAGTGGTCATGATGGCCTCTGCTGCGCGGGCCCAGTTGTCCGGCTTGGCGTCGGCCAGAGCCGCAGGCAGTCCGGCGGCAATTCGATCATGCGGCAAAGGCTCCATGATCACGCCGGTAGAAAAAGGCAATATCTGCTCGGGCGATACATTGAGTTGCTGGGCCAGCGCAATGCAGCTGGCGCGCGCGCGCATCAAACCATCTGCACCCGTGCCGGCATTGGCGTTGCCGGTATTGATGAGCATGGCACGTATGCCCTGCGTGAGGCCGCCATGCAAGCCCAGGTGTTCACGGCAAATCTGTACCGGGGCCGCACAAAAACGGTTTTGCGTGAAGACGCCACCCACCACGCTGCCTTCGTCGAGCAACAGCACCGACAAATCCTTGCGGCCGGCCTTGCGAATTCCCGCTTCGGCGATACCCCAGCGCACTCCAGGCACGGGAAAAAGTTCAGCTGCAGGCGTCGCAAGCAGGTTCACGGGCATGGGGATCTCCATCCATCAAGGTTATCGCTGGCACTTGAGCTTGACATCCAAGCATGCATATTTGCGCAAAAGATCAGGCAGCCTCAGCTCAATTTACCGTGGCACATTTTGAATTTTTTGCCGGAACCGCATGGGCAGGGATCGTTGCGGCCAACGCGTGCAAAGAGATCGGTTGGCAGCGCTTGGCCTTGCGCGTCAAGGCCGGAAATGACTTGTACATCGCCAGTCTCTGTCGGGGCGATGTAAGTGACGTTTGCAATTTTTTCAGCACGCGCCTCCATCTCTTCGGCTGCCTGTTCCAGCTGCTCGCTGGACTGCACCTTGATCGTCATCAAGGTCTTGGTGACTTCATTTTTGACGCTGTCGAGCAACTGCCCGAACAACTCAAAGGCTTCGCGCTTGTATTCCTGCTTGGGTTGCTTTTGAGCATAACCGCGCAAATGAATGCCCTGGCGCAGATAGTCGAGCGAGCTTAAATGGTCACGCCAGTGCGTGTCTATGCTTTGCAGCAGCACCATGCGCTCGAACTGTACGAAGCTCTCTTCACCCACACTCTCAACCTTGGTGCTGAAAGCAGCATTGGCCGCTGCCAACACTTTTTCCAGCACATCATCGTCAGTGATCGCTGTGGCGGCTGCAACTTCTTGGCGCAGCGGTACCTCGAGTTGCCACTCATCGCGCAAAACGGTCTCCAGCTGCGCAATCTCCCATTGCTCCTCGACGCTTTCCATCGGCACATACTGACGTGTCAGGTCGGTAAAACAACCTTCACGCAGCGCAGCGATCTGCCCTTGCAGGCTTTTTGCGTCCATGATGTCATTGCGCTGCTGGTAAATCACCTTACGCTGGTCATTGGAGACGTCGTCGTACTCCAGCAATTGCTTGCGTACATCAAAGTTGCGGGCCTCGACCTTGCGCTGTGCCGACTCAATGCTGCGAGTGACGATGCCCGCTTCAATGGCCTCACCGTCCGGCATTTTCAGCCGCTCCATGATGGACTTGACGCGGTCACCCGCGAAGATTCGCATCAGAGGATCATCCAGACTCAGGTAAAACCGCGATGAGCCAGGGTCACCCTGACGGCCCGAGCGTCCGCGCAACTGGTTGTCAATGCGGCGCGATTCATGGCGCTCAGTAGCAATGATGCGCAAGCCACCGAGCGCTTTGACTTTTTCATGGTCAGCCTGCCATTGGGCGCGCAGCCGGCTGATTTCAGTTTCTTTAGCGCCGGTGTCCAGCGCCTCATTGGCCTCCACCGCTTCGATGAGTTTCTCGACATTGCCGCCCAGCACGATGTCGGTACCGCGACCGGCCATGTTGGTGGCAATGGTGATCATGCCGGGGCGTCCGGCCTGCGCCACGATGTCTGCCTCACGCGCATGCTGCTTCGCATTAAGCACCTGGTGCGGCAGTTTTTCTTTTTCCAGCAGCTGGTCGATGATCTCAGAGTTTTCAATCGAGGTGGTACCCACCAGCACGGGCTGGCCGCGCTCGTAGCAATCGCGAATGTCTTTGATCGCCGCCTCGTATTTTTCACGCGTTGTCTTGTAGACACGGTCCAGCTGGTCTTCGCGCTGGCTGCGGCGGTTCGGCGGTATCACTGTGGTCTCGAGTCCGTAGATTTCCTGGAACTCATAGGCCTCTGTATCGGCCGTACCTGTCATACCGGCCAGCTTGCCGTACAGACGGAAGTAGTTCTGAAAGGTAATCGAGGCCATGGTCTGGTTCTCGGCCTGGATGGCCACACCCTCTTTGGCTTCGACCGCCTGGTGCAGGCCTTCGCTCCAGCGGCGCCCGGACATCAGTCGTCCGGTGAACTCATCGACGATAACGACCTCGCCTTCTTGCACCACGTAGTGCTGGTCGCGGTGGTAAATGTGGTTGGCGCGCAGTGCCGCATAAAGGTGATGAACCAGCGTGATATTGGCCGGGTCATACAGCGTAGCCCCTTCAGGAATCAAACCCATGCTAAAGAGAATGCGCTCGGCGTTTTCATGCCCCTGCTCAGTCAGGAACACCTGGTGTGTTTTCTCGTCGATCGTGAAGTCGCCCGGCGTGATGATGCCTTCGCCGGTGCGCGGATCGGCTTCACCCTCTTGACGTGTCATCTGCGGCACAACCTGGTTCATCGCCAGGTACATGGCCGTATGGTCTTCAGCCTGGCCGCTGATGATCAGCGGTGTACGGGCCTCGTCGATCAGGATGGAGTCGACCTCGTCAACAATAGCAAAGTTCAAACCACGCTGCACGCGGTCGGACACTTCATAGACCATGTTGTCGCGCAGGTAATCAAAACCGTATTCGTTGTTGGTTCCGTAGGTAATGTCAGAGCGATAGGCCGCCTGCTTTTCTTCGCGGCTCATTTGCGGCAGATTAATGCCGACGCTCAGGCCCAGAAAGTTGTAGAGCTTGCCCATCCAGCGTGCATCTCGACTGGCCAGGTAATCGTTGACTGTGACCACGTGCACGCCCTTACCCGACAGGGCATTGAGATACACCGGCAAGGTGGCCGTGAGAGTTTTGCCCTCACCGGTGCCCATCTCTGAAATTTTGCCGTTGTGCAAAGCCATTCCGCCCAGAAGCTGAACATCAAAATGACGCATTTTCATCACGCGCTTGCTGCCTTCCCGCACCACCGCAAAGGCCTCTGCGAGTAAATCGTCCAGGCTCTGGCCCGCGCTCACTCTGTCCTTGAAGGCTTGGGTTTTTTCTCGAAGTTGCTCGTCGCTGAGTTGCTCAAACTGCCCCTCCAGGGCATTGATGCGCTCAATCGTTTTGCGGTAAGTTTTCAGCAGCCTGTCATTGCGGCTGCCGAACAGCATGGTGAGTGGATTAAAAGCCATAGATACATGGGCCCCGCCAACGCCATGCGCTTGAGCTGAGGGCCAAACCTTTATTGAGAGCAACTATTGAGCCTGCGCAGTACACCGTTGCGCTGCGCTAAAACCCTTCATTTTACCTTTGCCGGCCGGCTGGCGCCGCAGTCAGACTGAACGCCAGCCACGATAATCAGGACGAACCCGCTTCAAGCAGCCTTTCATCCCCTGTTTTTAACGCCCATCCCGCTATGAACGATCCCCACCGGCCGCACCAAGCCGTCAGCTTCAGTCAAGCTATAGACAATTCACCCACCCTGGCCAAACTGGCCACGATGGCGCGGCAGTCCGGTGACATGCTTAAAAGTGTGGAGCGGCTGCTGCCGCCGTCGCTGCGGGCCAGCGTCCAGGCCGGGCCGATTGAGGGTGACAACTGGTGTCTGCTAGTGACGGGCAGCGCGGCCGCAGCCAAAGTCAGACAACTGGTTCCGGCGCTGCAGGCCCAGCTCAAGGCCGACGGCCTGCCAATCCAGACAATTCAGCTGAAGGTTTTGCTGAGCAAATCAGCTCTGCGCTGAAAACTCCAGGCTTATGGCACGTGCAGCCAAGCAGGAAAAGAAAAAAGCCTGAACTGGTCAGGCTTTTCATGGGCAGGGGCTGACGATGTATTTAGTTAGCTTCGATTTTTAGCGGTTTGATGATGTCGCTCCAGCGGTTGTATTCTGTCTTCACGTAGTCGGTGAACTGAGCGGGCGTGCTGGGCGTATAGACGTCCAAGCTCTGTCCATTAGCGCGTTTTTTGAACTCCGGGTCCTCCAGCACCTTGTTAATTTCCTGGTTGAGGAAATTGACGACCGCCAACGGAGTGCCCTGAGGCGCAAAGATGCCGGTCCAGCCATCCACGCTCACATCAAGCAGGCTGGTGATACCTGTTTCACGCAAAGTCGGAATTTCGGGCGCCAGCTCGGAGCGCTTGGCGGCAGAGATGGCAAGCGCTTTAAGTTTGCCGGCTTTGACATGGCTATAAGACGAGGTCATGCCATCGAACATCAGCGGAATGGTGCCCCCGATCAGGTCGGTCATGGCCTGGGCGCTACCTTTGTAAGGCACATGCTGTATGTCGGTGTTGGTAGATTTTTTAAACACCTCCATGGTCAACATGGACAAGGTGCCGGCACCCACAGAAGCGTAATCAAGTTTGCCCGGATTGTTTTTGGCATAGGCCAGTAACTCGGGGACGGTATTGACCGGGAAGTTAGTGGGGACCACCAAAATCATGCCGGTGTAGCCGATACGGGCCACTGGTACAAAATCTTTGAGAGCGTCGTAGGGCAATTTTTTGTTAATGTGCGGGCTGATCACGATGGGCGAAAGCGAAGTGATCATTAGTGTGTAGCCGTCGGGCGCAGCCTTAGCGACAAATTCGGCCCCCAAAGCGCCGGCTGCGCCGGCCTTGTTTTCGATGATCACCGGTTGACCCAGCCGCTGGGACAGTTTGTCACTGAGGGCGCGTGCGGCCACATCGCTGGCGTTGCCCGGTGGGAAGGGCACCACAATGCGCACAACTTTGTTGGGGAAGGCTTGGGCCCAGACAGACCCTCCGGGGAGGCTCAGGGCGCACATTGCTAGGAAGAGGCCTGGGATCAACCACCGGCGAGACGAGTTGGCATTTGGCATAGGGACCTTTCTGTTAAGGGGTCAAAAGTTATAACATTATGATAAACTAATTTAATTATGTTGAATAGTCTCCGAATCCTGGCCATCGAACAGTATGGTGCAGGGCCATTTGGCACCCAGTTCCTGGCTGACATGGGCGCAGAAGTCATCAAAGTGGAAACCCGCTCGCAAGGCGGAGATGTAGGGCGCACCGTCGGCCCCGCGTGGCTGGGCGACGGCGACCCGAGCGCACGCAGCGTTTTTTTTCAAGGTCTGAACCGAGGTAAAAAAAGCATTACCTTGGACCTGAGTCGGCCCGAGGGGCAAGAGGTGCTGCTGAAAATTCTGACCGGCTGTGATGCGGTTATGAGCAATCTTCGCGGCGATGTGCCTGCCAAACTGGGGCTTACATATGACGCGCTCAAAGACAAGTTCCCCAAAATAGTGTGTGCCCATCTCACCGGCTATGGCCGGGAGGGTGAGCGCGCCCATTGGCCAGGCTATGACTTTTTAATGCAGGCTGAAGCAGGCTATTTCGACCTCACCGGAGAGCCTGGCAGTGCGCCGGCGCGTGCCGGCCTGTCTTTGGTTGACCTGATGACCGGTTCGGTGTTGAGTATGGCCTTGTTGGCTGCCGTGATGTCGGCTCGAGAAAACGGGCGCGGGCGCGATGTGGATGTGAGCTTGTTTGATCTGGCGCTCTACAACCTGAACTATGTCGGTCATTGGTATTTAAATAATCAAATTGAAACGACGCGTTTAGCGCGATCGGCCCATGCCTCGCTCACGCCCTGCCAGCTCTACCGGACCGGGGATGGGTGGATTTACCTCATGTGCAACAAGGAAAAGTTCTGGCGTGTGCTTTGCGAAAAAATGGGCTGCATCACATGGATAGACGATGCGCGCTTTCTAACCTTCACGGAACGCCTAGCCCATCGCGATTTGTTGACCACCCTGATCGATGAAGCCTTGTCCGCAAGAAGCACGGCCGAGTGGATGGCTTTGTTCCAGGGCCATGTGCCGGCTGCACCCATCCTGGATGTGAAGCAGGCCCTAGACAACCCGTGGGTACGTGATAACGGCCGCTTGGAATTGCAACCCCTGCCCGGCGGACAGCCGTTTCACTACATCACGCCGCCCATTCGCTACGCCGACCGGGTACCGCCGGGATTGGCCCCAGCACTGGGCCAGCACACCGACGAGGTGTTAACCCGGGCGGGTTTGAGCGCTCCGGAGATTGCTCAGCTCCGGGCGCAAGGTGTCATCTGACGCGAAACTGTCGCCGTGATGACCAAATACCAACAACTGGCACAGGACCTGAAAACCTCAATCGCCGATGGGCGCTGGGGGGTGGGCCAATTGCTGCCCACTGAGTCACAATTATGTTTGCATTACGGGGTGAGCCGTATCACGGTGCGAGCCGCCATTTCCGCGCTGAGTGCGCTGGGCTTGGTCAGCAAACGACCGGGCGTTGGAACCCGGGTGGTGCGACCCGCCTCACACCAGCGTTTTGTTCACACCTCCGATTCGGTCGAGTCGGTACTGCAATTCACCGAAGCGACCCGATTCGAATTGCTACAACAAGGCCTGGTGCCCGGTGTCGATCCCTCTCTGGTGCGGCCAGATTGCCCATCGGGTCAGCCGCGTTTCTGGTTCCAAGGGCTGCGGTGCGGGGTGCAATCGACTTTGTGTGTAGCTGATTTTTATGTGTCCCCACTGCACGCCAGCTTGGCTGAGGTTTTGCCCGGCCACCAGGGCTCGATCGTGATGTTGATGCAAAAATTATTCAATCTTGAGTTGAAAGAAATTGAGCAAACTATTGAAGCCTGTGCAATTAGTGCATCACAGGCCAAGATGCTGCAGGTGAGAGCCGGTACCCCTGCGCTCGTGACTCGACGTTGGCATCGCGATGCCCGGGGACACAACCTGATCGCCTCCCTCAGCACCTATCCGAGCGACCGCTACAGCTACAGCATTTTGTTGCGTAAAAACCTTCCCTCCGAACAGGACCTCCCCCCATCATGAGCTTGCTTCACGCCTGTACTTTTTTATTCACACCCGGTCACGCCCCGCAGCGCTTCGAAAAAGGGCTGCGCAGCCGTGCCGATGGCATGGTGCTCGACCTCGAAGACGCCGTGGCCGTGCAAGACAAAGACCTGGCGCGACAGCAGGTGTTCGATTGGCTGGCCACCCCCATGCACACGCACTCGGGGAATAACCGGGCGATGGTGGCAGTGCGTCTAAACCCGATAGGGTCTACTTTTTTTCAAGCCGATGAAGCAGCTTTGCTCAATGCTCTGCGCAGCGGACACGGGCCCGACGGCGTGATAATTCCCAAAGTCGAGTCAGCCTCCGATTTGGCCGAGATGCTGGAAGGATGGAGTGCGCGCTGTGATCGCCTACCCTGGGTGATGGCATTGATTGAAACGGCCCGCGGTCTGGAGCATGTGGCAGCTATTGCGCAGGCTCATTCCAGCGTGGTGGCCCTGGGCTTTGGTGCCGCAGATTTGGCCGCCGACCTGGGCTGTGAGATGAGTTGGGAGCCCATGCTCTACGCCCGCTCCCGCATGGTGCAGGCTGCGGCGTTGGCGCGTTTGGCTTTGTTTGATGTGCCATTTCTTGACATTCGCAACCCCGAGGGCCTGGCCGCTGAAACCCGGCGCGTTCAAGCCCTGGGTTTCACCGGTAAATTGGCCATTCACCCCGACCAGGTGCCAGTGATTGTGCAGGCGCTGTTGCCCACCGCACAGCAAGTGCAGGACGCGCACGCCATTGTGGCGGCGGCCCAGGCCAACCCGCAAGGGGTGTGTGTACTTAATGGCCGCATGATCGATGAACCGTTGGTGCAAAGCGCGCGCCGGGTGATCGCTCGCAGTGCTCGAATTCAATAAGCAGGAGGCAACTCAATGGGATTATTCGCATACGCCCGCACACCCCAAGGGCATTTTTTGGAGCGTTCCGGACTCGATTTTGAAGACTTTGCCGTCGGGCAGCATTTTGTACATCGTCCCGGTGTGACGGTGAGCCAGCAAGACAATGTGATGGAAGCGCTGGACACACTCAATGCAGCTATGCTGCATTACGACCACCACTATGCGGCGCAGACCAGTTGGAAGCATCCGCTGATGGTAAGTACCATCACGCTGCAAAATCTTATTGGCATGTCCTCCAAAACCTTTGCCCGGCGCGCTCGCATTGAGCGCTTTGCCAGCATTGCCATGACGGCGCCGGTGTTTGGCGGCGACACCTTGTATTCGGAATCTCAGATTCTGGCGATAGATGACCATAGCTCGACTGACAGCGGTCGGGTGACGGTACTGTGCCAGGGTCTGAATCAGCGTGGCGAGATCGTTGCCAAACTGACCTATGAGGCGCGCGTTTGGCGACGCGGCCAGGGGCCCCTGTTTGCACCCGCCTGTGTGAGCAAGACGGAAGCAGTGACCGACGAGCGCTTTCGGTCGCACAGCGTGGACGCGCAAGGCCGTTGGGTGGAGCAGACCGGATTGTTTTTTGAAGATTTTCAAAACAACGAGACCTTTCTCCATTGGCCTTGCCGCAGCTTCAGCAAGCAAGAGGGTATGACACGGGCTTGGCGTGCCCTGGAGATGAGCCCACAATTTCAAGACTTGGCTTGGTTGGATCAGCATGCCGATGGGCAGGCCAGCATTCCCCAGACTTGGCTGATCAGCGTGGCCACCGCGCTCACCACCCGGACCTTCGGCCGAGTAGTGGCCAACCTGGGTTGGCATGATGTGGAACTTCACTGCGATGTGAAGGCAGGCGACACCGTTCGCTCCCAATCAACGGTGCTGGAAAAACGTTTATCTAAATCCCGTCCCAATGAAGGTATCTTGACCGTGCGCACCGAGGCCATGGATCAGTCCGACCGGTTGGTGTTGTCATATGTGAGAAATCTACTGGTGTATCAAAAACAAGCACCCTCGCCCTACGCCGCCGCAGGTTATTGACCTAGGATGTCAGCAGCTTGCTACAGGAGACTGATCAACCTCATGCAAATTCCATAACGTGAGGAGTCTGCGGGGTTGCAGATAAGGGCATCAAGAGGCAGTGGTATCCAGAAAAAAGAAAAGGCCAGAGAAAGTTAGCTGCTGCTTCTTTCTCTGGCCTTATGTCTAGTGGTGCCGCTTGTCGGATTCGAACTGACGACCTACCGCTTACAAGGCGGTTGCTCTACCAACTGAGCTAAAGCGGCACAGGCAATAGTTTACTTCACCCGCTTAAGGGATGGGCGCAGGCCCTGAGGAGTTTTTGGTGGTTCCGGCGAGTCGTTGTTGCCGGGAGCGCCAGCAGTCTCTGGCACAAGCTGTATCAAGCGGGTTTCGGCCGGACCGTCTTGCGCAGACAAGGCTGCAGAAAAACCCGGGGTTAAGCTGTTGGCAGCATTTTGCTGCTCAGGGGCCGGAAATGCCATACCTTGGCCGTTTTCTCGCGCGTAAATCGCAATCACCCGGTCAATCGGCACAATGATTTCGCGAGCACTCCCGGAGAACCGGGCTTTGAACTCAATGAATTCATTGCCAAGCTTGAGCGAACTGGTGGCATCAAAACTGATGTTCAAGACGATCTCGTTGTTCTTGACGTACTCACGCGGCACCTGCACAGTCTCATCGACCTGCACCGCCACATAAGGCGTCAGCCCATGATCGGTGCACCACTCATACAGTGCCCGTATCAGGTACGGACGTGTGGAGCCTGCGTCTAGCGCGTTCATGAATTCAGCCACCCTCTTTTGCCAGTCTGCGCTTATTTGCGCATGACCTTTTCAGACGGCGTCAGTGCTTCAATGTAGGCCGGACGCGAGAAAATGCGCTCGGCATACTTGAGCAGCGGCGCTGCATTTTTAGACAGGTCAATGCCGTAGTAATCCAGGCGCCACAACAAAGGAGCGATGGCCACGTCCAGCATGGAAAAGTTGTCGCCCAGCATGAACTTGTTTTTCAAAAACACGGGAGCGAGTTGGGTCAGGCGGTCACGAATGTGGGAGCGGGCTTTTTCGAGCATTTTCTCGTTGCCCTTGGTAGCGCGTGATTCAAGCGTGCTGACATGAACAAAGAGTTCTTTTTCAAAGTTAAGCAGGAACAAGCGAACGCGGGCGCGGTCCACCGGGTCGCCGGGCATCAACTGTGGGTGCGGAAAGCGCTCGTCGATGTACTCATTGATGATGTTCGACTCATACAAAATCAGGTCGCGCTCTACCAGAATCGGCACCTGGCCGTAGGGATTCATGACATTGATGTCTTCGGGCTTGTTGTAGAGATCGACATCGCGAATCTCGAAGTCCATGCCTTTTTCAAACAACACAAAACGGCAACGATGAGAAAAAGGGCAGGTTGTGCCTGAATAAAGAACCATCATGGCGGGGGACTCCTGGATACAAAGGAGTGGGAGACTTCAGATCAAATAGACCCTGGCCTGCCACTCCAAAAGGTGCCGGGCATGGCTGCCCGACGAAAAAAATTACTTGACGTTTTTCCAGAACGACGCATTCAACCGCCACGCGACGAAGCTGAATAGGCCCAGGAATAAAAGCACCCAAACGCCGATACGTACGCGGGTGTTTTGAGCAGGCTCGCCCATCCACTGCAAGTAAGCAACCAAATCGGCTATGGATTGGTCGAACTCCAGCGGCGTCATAGTGCCGGGCGTCAATTGGGTCCAGCCCTTGAACACCTGAGCGTCACTGCCGTGGCTGCTAATGGTTTGAAACTGCGGCTCGCGCACGCCCTGCAGCTCCCACAAAACGTGCGGCATGGCAACGCCCGGAAAGGCCAGGTTGTTCCAGCCGGTGGGCTTTGTGTCGTCGCGGTAGTAGGTGCGCAAATAGGTGTAGAGGTAGTCAGCGCCACTACCCTGAGGGCCCGCACGTGAACGCGCGATAACAGTCAGATCGGGCGGGTTGCCGCCAAACCAGTCTTTGGCTTGCTTGGGATCGATTGAGGCCTTCATGGTCTCGCCGACTTTGTCAGTGGCAAACAGCAAGTTGTCTTTGATCTGCTGCTCAGTCAGGCCGATGTCCGTCAGGCGGTTGTAGCGCATGTAGGCGGCCGAGTGGCAGTTCAAGCAGTAATTGACAAAGAGCTTTGCGCCGTTTTGCAAGGCGGGAAGGTCATTGGTTTTATTGGGCGCCTTGTCCCAGGCAATGCCAACCGTGGCAGCCTGCGCCCCCGAGGCCAGCAGAAAAGATGCCAAAAGAACCAGCGCCAGTTGTTTGATTTTTTTCATGGTCTCGTTCTCCAGCTCAGTGAGCAACAAAGGTCACGCGCTCAGGCACAGGCTTGAAGGTGCCAAGGCGACTCCACCATGGCATCAAGAGGAAAAAGCCGAAATAGAACAAGGTACCGACTTGCGAGACCCGCTCATTGATGAGTGATGGCGGTTTGATGCCGAGGTAACCGAGCACAATGAAATTGATCACAAACACCGCATAAAGGTATTTGTGCCAGTCAGGCCGGTAGCGAATCGACTTGGCTTCGCTGTAGTCCAGCCAGGGCAGGAAAAACAAAATAATGACCGCACCACCCATCACCACCACGCCCCAGAACTTGGGATCAAACACCAGCATGGCCGCCACGGCCACCAGGGCCACTACAGCAATAGCGGCCTTGAGCAGCATCGCTACACGGGCTTTGAGAATGGTGAAGGCGGCGGCGGCAACAACGCAAGCAACAAAAACATACATCATCTCGCCGGTCACAGCACGAAGCATCGAGTAGTAAGGCGTGAAATACCAGACCGGTGCAATGTGCGATGGCGTCTTGAGCGGGTCGGCCGGGATGAAGTTGTTGTACTCGAGGAAGTAGCCGCCGGCTTCAGGGGCGAAAAAAATAATCGCTGTGAAAATCATCAGAAAAACGCTCACGGCAAAAATATCATGCACCGTGTAGTAAGGGTGAAAGGGAATGCCGTCGAGCGGCTTGCCTTTGGCATCCTTGTGGGCTTTGATTTCAACGCCATCGGGGTTGTTCGAGCCGACTTCATGCAACGCGATGATATGCGCCACGACCAGGCCCAACAGGACCAAGGGCACAGCAATCACGTGGAATGCAAAGAAACGGTTCAGCGTAGCGTCGCCCACCACATAGTCACCGCGAATCAGCAAAGCGAGGTCCGGGCCGATGAAGGGAATGGCAGCAAACAAGTTCACAATCACCTGAGCGCCCCAGTAACTCATCTGACCCCATGGCAAGAGATAACCCATGAAGGCTTCAGCCATCAGCGCCAGGAAAATAGCGCAACCGAACAACCAGACCAACTCGCGCGGCTTGCGGTAGCTGCCGTACATCAGGCCGCGGAACATGTGCAGATAGACCACGACAAAGAAGGCACTGGCGCCGGTGGAGTGCATGTAACGGATCAGCCAGCCCCAGGGCACGTCACGCATGATGTACTCAACTGAGGCGAAAGCCAGGGCAGCGTCCGGCTTGTAGTGCATCGTGAGAAAAATGCCGGTGACGATCTGAATGACCAGCACCAGCAAGGACAGCGCACCAAACACGTACCAGAAGTTGAAGTTCTTGGGGGCGAAATATTCGCCAAGGTGTTCGTTGTACAACTTGCTGGCCGGGAAGCGGTTGTCAACCCAATTCAGCAATTTGGCGCCCATGGGCGCGTCAGGGGAAATTTCTTTAAGTTCAGCCATTACAGTTCCTACTCAATGAAGGACGTGGCCTGCGGAGATACGCAGGAATGGTCCTGACAAGCTTCAGGCTTTTTTGTCTTCGCCAATCAGCAACCGGCTTTCCGAGAGGTACATGTGCGGCGGCACCTCCAGGTTGTCGGGGGCAGGCTTGTTTTTGTAAACGCGACCCGCCATATCAAAGGTCGAGCCATGGCAGGGGCACAGAAAACCCCCTTGCCAGTCATCAGGCAGCGATGCCTGAGCACCCGTTTGAAATTTGTCCACCGGCGAGCAGCCCAAGTGCGAACAAATGCCCACGGCAACCATGACTTCGGGTTTGATGGAGCGGTTGTCGTTGCGGGCGTAAGCAGGCGTCAATTCATTAGGGTTGCGCTTGGAATGCGGGTCGGCCAGCTGATTTTCCGCCTTGGTCAAGGCCGCGATTTGCTCAGGGGTGCGCTTGATGATCCAGACGGGCTTGCCGCGCCATTCAACCGTCAATTTTTCACCCGGCTTGAGGGCGGAAATATCCACCTCGACCGCCGCGCCGGCCGCTCTGGCCCGCTCAGAAGGCTGGAACGTGCTCACAAAGGGCACGGCCACCGCTGCTACGCCGGCACCACCAAACGCACAGGTTGTGACGATCCAGTTTCTTTTTTGCTGATCCACTGTGGCTCCTTCAGAGTCCACAGGGCTTGAATTAACGCTGGCTTGGGTCATGAAATTCCTTCAAGAACTCACTTGAAAAATGCTTATTAGGGTCAACCCGTGATTGTAGCGGAGCGGCAAGCCGGTTTTCAAGCCCTATCTACCAAGGTCCCGCGCCATGCGGATGGCCGCCAGCAGGCTGGTGGCGTCTGCACGGCCGCTGCCGGCAATATCAAACGCTGTGCCATGGTCAGGGCTGGTGCGCAGCAGCGGCAAGCCCAGCGTGACATTGACTCCATTCTCCATGCCCAAGTATTTCACCGGAATCAGCCCCTGGTCGTGGTACATGGCAACCACCACATCGAACTCTCCAGGGTGCTCGGCAGTGGACCGGGCACGCATGAACACGGTGTCGGGGGCGAAGGGTCCGCTGGCCAGAATGCCTTCGGCCTTGGCCGCGGCAATGGCAGGTGCAATCACCTCAATTTCTTCGCGCCCGAACAGTCCGCCCTCGCCGGCGTGAGGATTCAGGCCGGCAACGCCCAGCCGGGGTGGGCGACCCAATAGCAAGGCAAGCGCGGTATGGGTGATGCGCAAAGTTTCGAGCACGGCATCAAAACGCACGGCCTCAATCGCCTCGCGCAGCGAAACATGAATGCTGACCAGCACCGTGCGCAGCTCGGGGCTGACCAGCATCATGCGCACGGGCAGCTCTGCGATGGTCTTGCCCGTGAAACTGGCCGCTTGGGCCTGCAACATTTCGGTGTGCCCTGGGAAATTTGCAAAGGCCCCCCCGGCTGCGGCCAATGCCTCCTTGTGCAGGGGTGCGGTAACCATGCCCCGCGCCTTGCCTGACAACACGGCACCGGCCGCGGCGAGGATGCATTCGCCTGCGGCGCGTCCCGAATCGGCGCTGATTTGCCCGTAGGCGGGCGGCGACTGCAAATGGCCGGCAGGCCAAACGCCAATGCAGCGTGGCGGTAAGGCGCAGCCGTCGCCGGGATGGGTCAATTCAGCCACGGAAAGCGGCAGCTGGCCGGGACGAACAGTCGCCACCAGGGCGGCGGCACGGCGCAGCACTGCCACATCGCCCACCACCACACAGCCGGCGGTGTCTGATGGCGCATCGGCGAAGGCCTTGGCAATGATTTCGGGGCCGATGCCGGCGGCATCTCCCATGGTGATGAGGAAAGGCAAAAAATTGGACATGGGTCAAGCCGGGTTATCGATGTCGATGAACTGATGGCCGAGGCCCAGCTGCGTCGCAACTTCCGAAGCGACAGCCGGCGCGCCGTAGCGCTCCGACGCATGGTGGCCGCAGGCAATGAAAGTCACGCCCATCTCCCGCGCCAGATGCGCTTGGGGCTCCGAGATTTCACCGGTGATAAAGGCCTGGGCGCCGGCGGCCACCGCCGCCTCAAAGTAGCCTTGCGCACCACCGCTGCACCAGGCAATCTGGCGCAAAGGCTGGCCCGCTGTCGACGCGGCTTCGATGCACACCACCTGGCGACCCAAGGCCGCTGAAACATGTCCGGCCAGAGCGGCAGCGTTGCCAAATGCCTCCCCGTCCGTGCGCTGCCCCAAAAAGCCCAAACCGTTGTCGCCAAAACGTCCGGCTTCTCCAGCAGCGGCTGTTAAACCGAGGATGCGGCCGAGTTGGGCGTTGTTACCCAGCTCCGGGTGCGCATCCAGGGGCAAGTGATAAGCGTACAGGTTGATGTCGTGCGCCAGCAGCAAGGCCAGGCGCTGCTTCATCCAGCCGGTGACGCGGCCGTCTTGACCGCGCCAAAACAAACCATGGTGCACAAACACAGCATCCGCCCCGCAAGCCACCGCCGCCTCGATCAGCGCCAGGCTGGCCGTCACGCCCGAGACAATGCTCTTAATCCGCTCACGACCTTCGACTTGCAAGCCATTGGGGCCGAAATCCTTGAAACGCTCGGGCTGCAGCAAGGTGTCAAAAGTGCGCAGCAATTCGATGCGCGAAACACCGCCGGAAGCTTTCATCGGTTCGTTCATGCGGCAGTCCTTCGTAGATTAGCCTAGGGTGATTATCGGGGGATCGCTCAGGCGCCGCACGATCGGTGAGAATCAAGACCCCGGCGATGCACACGCTGAGCCTTGCCGCCTTTTTTTGAACGGGCTTCATCATCATGCGCAAATATTGGCTGTTGTTTTCTCAAGTTGTCACTGTGCTGCTGGCAGTTTATTTTGTGCTGGTCAGCCTCAAGCCCCAGTGGCTAGCCCGCCCCGGCGAATCGGCCGTCGCAGTCTTCGAAGCCCCGGCCGACAGCAACAAACAGGCGGCGGGTGGCGGGCCCGGCAGCCTGCGGGCGGCCGCCAAAGCGGCCTCGGGCGCGGTGGTCAGCATCAACGCCAGCAAGGTCGCCGCTCGCGCCCAAGGCAAAGAAGACCCCTGGTTTCGTTATTTCTTTGGCGACCAGTCTCGCACCGAGCCGCAAGTCGGCCTGGGCAGCGGCGTCATCGTCAGCCCCAGCGGCTACATACTCACCAACAACCATGTGATAGCCGGCGCTGACGACATTGAAGTCATTTTGAATGACTCGCGCAAGGCGCGCGCCAAAGTCATCGGCACTGACCCGGAAACCGACCTGGCAATTCTGAAAATCGAGTTGGATGCGCTGCCAGTGATCGTGCTGGGTGACGCCGAGTCGCTGGAAATCGGCGATCTGGTGCTGGCCATCGGGAACCCTTTCGGCGTCGGTCAGACCGTCACCAGTGGCATCGTCAGCGCCCTGGGCCGCAACCAGTTGGGCATCAATGTGTTTGAAAACTTTATTCAAACCGACGCCGCCATCAACCCGGGCAATTCCGGAGGTGCATTGGTCGACACGCAGGGGCGTTTACTTGGCATTAACACGGCTATTTTCTCCCGCTCGGGCGGCTCCATGGGGATCGGCTTTGCCATTCCGGTTTCAACGGCCAGGCAGGTGCTCGACAGCATTCTCAAAGACGGACAGGTCACACGCGGCTGGATCGGCGTCGAGCCGCAGGAGTTGACGGGCGAAATGATCAAGACCTTTAACCTGTCTGCCAAAAACGGGGTGATCATCACTGGCGTTCTTCAAAACGGTCCGGCCGCTGCAGCCGGCATCCGTCCGGGTGACGTCATCGTTTCAGTGGGCAGCGTGCAGGTGCGCACAGTGTCTGAATTGCTCAGTGCCGTGGCCGCACTCAAACCGGGGGTGAGCGAAAACTTCAAGCTGCAGCGACAAAACGAAGTGCTGGCCTTGGCCGTTACGCCGGGCAAACGCCAGCGCCCAGCGATGCCGCGTTAAACAGCGATGTCTTTGGGCCGAGGGGCCGGGGCAAGCTCAGGGTTGAACAGTGCTGTCTTCAGCTGCGGGCTCGGGGGCCTTGGTGTGCTTGACAAAAACCTGGGCGGCCACAATGCCGACTTCATAAAGACCTCCGACCACGCCCAGCAACATGAGCATCGAGCCGGCATCGGGCGGCGTTACAAGCGCCGTACCGACAGAGGCCAGCACCC
>JBILIK010000029.1:0-31484 GCA_044350025.1 Polaromonas sp.
CCCTTGGCGGTGACCATGGGCACTGCGTGGGCGCCGTACTCGAGGGCAATGGCTTGACGAACCGGGTTCATGCTGAAACGTCCACCACCATGCCGCGCCCGCTGGGGCGCCACTGACCGGGCTCCACCGGCCGCGCGCCATGCACAATTTGAAAGCTCTGCATGGCCAGCCCGGCCTCTGCGAGTTGCTGGCGCAACTCCGGAGAGCGGACGTTGGCCTGCCGGGCCACTTCGGCCTGCAAAGCCCACATGTGCAGGTCAACCCGGTCGGAGCCGTGCAGCTCGGTCTTGAGCCAGATTTCACCCAACGCATCGCTGCGCGAGTGCACATTGACTGTGAGTGGCGGCGGCTTGTCGCCGTCACGCGGCGCGCGCCTGAAAACCACCTCTACCGGCTCAGCATCATGAAAAGGCAAAACCATGCGCATGAGCAACTCGCGCTGGGCATGGGCTTGCACTGCCTGAACCTGGAAGGACTCCAGGTCGTCTACCGCACGCTGCAGGCTGCTGACTTTCTCGGCACTTTCTTCTGAATCACCCCGGGCCAGGGCCGCCATCAGGCGGCGCAGCAGTTGTTTAGGGTCATCGGCCGGCGGTGCGAGACCCCGCGCCAGCCAGGCCTCTGCACCCATGCCGGCGGCCACGAATTGGCTGAGAGCCTGCGGCGTGAGCTGCGCCATGGACAGCTGCATGCTGCGCCATTGGGTCTGCAAGTCGGGGCGCGGCAGGCTTTGCAAAATAGCGTCCAAGGTGCCCGGGCGAAATATCTCACTCACGCCCTGCGCGAGTGGCGGGCGAAACAACAAGTTGGCCACTTTCGAGAAGAAAACGCCGGGGTCGGCCGGGGCGGTCAGCGCCGGCAGGGCCGTGGTGGCCGGCAA
This sequence comes from Polaromonas sp., assembly GCA_044350025.1. Taxonomy (GTDB): domain Bacteria; phylum Pseudomonadota; class Gammaproteobacteria; order Burkholderiales; family Burkholderiaceae_C; genus Polaromonas. Next base: position 881 of record JBILIK010000029.1, read on the forward strand.
GAGCTGCAAACTCCAGGGGCCGCTGGGCGAGGCCTGGACCCGCAGCGAGAGTTTTTCCCCTTCAGCCCAGGGCGAGGGGCGCGGCAACTCCAGCAGGCGACCGCGCAGCAGCAAAGCCATGTCACCGTTCGGGCGGGTTTGCACCAGGGCCTCCACCACCTCACCGTCGGTCAGCCCCAGCGCACGGGCCGCCGGGGCGGCCAAAGGCAACAACTTTCCTTCAAGAAAAATTGGGTTTGCGCGGCCAGCCGATTGACTGGCCTGAGCGCCTTCAATCAAGGAAAGCGGACCCAGCGTCGCTGCTGCTCAGCCGACGCCGGTGCGGCTGCGCGCGATGCATCTTCTGTTTCCAGCAATGGCGTGGCCACGGCACGCAGCAGTTGGACAGAGTCCGGCACATTCAATGGCTCAGTGCTGCGCATGCGTGAGGCCTGACCGCCGGGAAATGCCTGCGGATTGAGTTCGATGAAAGCATTGCGCAGCAACTCGATGCGCAAGGGGCTGTCGGCCATGGTTTTTTGAATCACTTTGTCCAGCGACTCACCGCGCAGCACTTTGTAAGTGCGGCCGGATGCCACCACTGCCGGCTGTACAGGGGCAACAGGAGCGACAGCCTTGGGCGCAAGGTTGGGCGGAAATATCGACGGCCGGGGTGGCTGAATTGTGCTTGGGCTTGCGGTCTGAGCCGGGACCTGAGCCACAGCCTGAACCGCCACCAGCAACAGGGTCGAAACCAGCCACTTGGGCGCCATCAGGCCCGGTGATGTGCAGACAGCGGTGTGTAAAGAGGACTTGTTCATGGGGCTTCCTTGTCGGAGGGCGGCTGGTGCAATAAGTGATTCAAAAAGGTACAGGCGGGCATCAATACAGCATTAACAAAGCATTAACGCATCGTTAGCGCAACACATCCAGGCCGGACATGGTCTGGGGCTGCCAGGCGCGCCATTGGGTGCGGACCTGATCGGCCGGACCGGCTAAAACTTGCAACTGGGCATGGTGGTCGTAGACACGCTGAACCCGGGCCAGCACCACTTGCGCGCCCACGCCGGCTTCTAGAATCTGGTGTGGAAAGCGCCGCTGATCGGCCAGCACCCACTCGTCGCCAGCGCGCACGCCAGCCAGGGTGCCGGCATTGATGCGCAGGTCGGCACCGCGGGCCTGAATCACTTCAGGCTTCACGCTTTCGCAAGCCAGGCGCGAGTCCAAGGCCTGAGTCCACTGGCGAACATGGCGGGCCACTTGTTCGCGTGCCTGAAGCGGCAGCAAGTTAGGCCTGTAAGCGCCAGAATCAACCGGGAATGAAATATCGGCGCTGGCAGCAAAAAACGGCTTGCTACTGCCCTGCGCAGTGACGGCGAAATGAATGCGCATCAAAGTCGGGGTATCGCCCCACAAAGGGTTTTCGCGCCACCAGGTTTTCAAATCTTGTTGCGGCGCTGCGGTGCGGACTTGGGCAGGCACCGGGGAGACACTGACAACAGCGCGCCAAGGCAGGTTTTGCTCGCCGGAGCTCGTGAGGATTTGCTCATAAGCCGAGAGTTTGTCGCTGCTTTGCTGAATCATTCGCCAAGCACTGGCCGAAGCGCCGGCTTGCAGCACCTGGTCGCGGCCGAACTGGCTCAAGGTGTAGGCCAGTGCCGCATCTTGGTGGCTCCACTGGCCATCCAAGGCAATTTGCAGACCGATGAGGTGCCGCAGAGTGAGCTGTTTTTCACAGTCACGGGGCTTGGCGGCAGCAGCCAAATCGGCGGGGCTACCGTCCGGCGAGGCTTTGCCTTCTTGCAACTTGAGTTGGGCCTGCGGCCGCCCGCTGCTGTCGCGCAGATAGCTGAGCACCTGCACCCCGCGCACTTGCATGCCTGAGCGAAAGCTGCTGCCTTCGCGCAACACGCCCTGCCCGTCTATCCAAGCCACGCTGTCAACCCGGGTCGGGCCTTCCAGAGCAGCTTGTACCAGGCCTGCGCGTATGCCTTCCAGGCGTTCTTCCGGGCTCAAGCCTGTGACGGCCTGGGCCAGCGCAGCCGGAGCGCACACAGCCAGTGCCAGCCAAGCGAGTCGGTGTTTCATGGCCATGGGCTCAGAAAATACTGATCAAGGATCAGCGGTTTTTAGCGACGATCTGACCCAGGTACAGGGTGCGCAGATCCTTGACCACGGCTTTGTCCAAAGACAGAGTGGTTTCATAAGTGTCATCACTGGTCGGCGTGATGCTGACCAGCACAGCGCCGTAGATCACACCTTCGACGCGGGTGCGGAAAGAATCGTTTTGCACGACCATGTCGGCCACCGTGGTGCTGGCATCGAGTTGCTGGCCGTAAACCTGTTCGGTCAAAGATCGGTAAGCGTCCAGCTTGGAAGCGCGTATGGCCAGCAAACGTTGCTGCGCCGGATTGCGGTGGTTTTGCACGCTGATCACAGCGTAGCCACTGGCGGTCAGCGTTTCACGCTTTTCGACCATGGGCGCGATCATGCCCGCCACTTCAGCCGGGCTGGGCTGAGCAACAGCAGCTTTGGTAGGCTGGGCAGCGGCTGGTTTAAGTGGTACTTGCTCTAGCAAGGCCTGGCAGCCTGAAAGGCTCGCGCCCCCCAGAGCCAACATGAAGCACAAGGCCAGGGATCGCGTTGCAGGGAGTTTCAGACGGGTCATGGCATGGTCTTTCACAGGTAAGCGTTGGCTAAAGGCAGTTACCTTAATATCGACAGCAGAACAACAATCTTGAGACGCCTCCAAGCAACTTTGGCCCGCGTCCGGTCGTTTTCTTGATGTTTCGAAGTCACAATAATCAATTAAATCACCAACGATTAAATATATTGTGTAGTATTTGAGGGTGTTCCTTAGGCGAAGCACGCCTGATTGCCTTGTTTTTTCGTATTTTTGACGACCTACCCACCTTCTCTTGCCTGTGGCCAGCAAAAAAACACACTCTTACATCGGATGCAGCGAGGCCGCCAAGGCGGTTCGTAACATGGTCTCGCTCGTCGCCGACTCCACCGCCACCGTGCTGATCACCGGCGAAAGCGGTACGGGCAAGGAGCTGGTGGCTCGCGCACTGCATGACGAGTCGCTGCGCAAAGACGGCAATTTTGTGCCCATCAACTGCGCGGCCATCCCCAAAGATTTGCTTGAGAGCGAGTTGTTCGGCCACCGCAAAGGCGCTTTCACAGGCGCCGTGGCAGACCGGGTGGGTCGTTTTGAGTTGGCGCACGGCGGAACAATTTTCTTAGACGAGATTGGCGACTTGTCGCTGGACATGCAAGTCAAGTTGCTGCGCGTTTTGCAAGAGCGAACCATTGACCCGGTCGGCGGCCTGCGACCTGTGCAAGTTCATGTGCGGGTGGTTGCGGCTACGCACCGGGACCTGGAGGCTGAGATCGAGGCCGGCCGCTTCCGCGAAGACTTGTATTACCGCCTGAATGTGCTGCCGCTGAACACAGCGCCACTGCGTGAGCGAGCTGAAGACGTGCCCGAGTTGCTTAAGTTTTTTGCGGCTCATTTTGCAAGCCCGGGCAAACAGCCAGTGACTTTTACCGAAGATTTTCTTCAGGCCTTAAAGGCCTACCATTGGCCCGGCAATGTACGTGAATTGTCGAATTTGATAGACCGTTTCAGCACTTTGTTTGCCTGCCAGCACTTGGCCCTGGGCTCTGTACCTGCTAACTTGTTGCCGCGCGGTCTGGCGGCCCTGCAGGCTGAGCGCTGCGACAACGCCCCGGTGAGCTTGCTGCCGCCTGCCCCGGCGCGTCACGAACTGCTGAGCCAAAGCGAGTTCAAGCGCTTAGTGCCTGACAGCAGCAACGAGGTGGAAGACATCATCATGCTGGCACAAGGCAGCATGCCGACACTGCCGGTGGGCGGTGTTTCTTTGAAAGACAGGCTGGCTGACATTGAGCGCGACCTGATCTCTCAGGCCCTCACGCGCACAGACGGCAATGTGTCGCAGACGGCCCGCTTGCTGAGCCTGCAGCGCACCACCTTGATCGAAAAAATTCACAAGTACGCTTTGCGTCCTGCGAACGCAGCCAACGAATCCACGCTTTCGGCCTGATCGCCTTTTAAAACTTGGGTTACTCTGTACCCGGCGCACGCGGGTACTGCGGCATGCGGTCACGGTTGCGGTCTGCGGCCAGTTTGGCGGCTCTGGCGTCAGCGGCCTGACGGTCACGCAACTCCTTTTGCTGCTTTTCCATGTCACGGCGCACCGCACTTGCATCACCGAGCGCGCCCTCCAGACCTTTCATCTGACCGGACAGTGTTTTCAAGGCATTGGCCTGCGCTTGCAGACGGCCGTCCATGGCTTGCACTTGCTTGCTCATGGACTGGGTTTTACCGTCCAGTTGCTTGACCAGCAAATCCGGGGTGGCCTGGGAGGTCTTGATGACTTCTTCGAGCCGGGCATCGATTTTGGTTTGTATCGCCGCCGAAGCCTCTTGCTTGACCATCAGCTCTTGCAGCGCTTGCTGAACCGAGCCGACAGACTCCATGGAGGCATCCATTCCGACCACGCGTTTGCCGATAGCCAGCATCATGCTGTCCAGCTGCTCCACGCGGCTTTGCAAGCGCCAAGCCATGGCGCCGAAAACACCGCAAGCGACCACCATCAGGCAGCCGCACAGAAAAACCAGGAAAAATTGCAGCCGTCGTTGCTGCACGTGGGCGTCCACCAGTTTTTTGGAGGCCAGGCGCAACTCAATACCGGCATCGGCCGCCATGTTGGCAGAGCGGCTGGCCAGATCGGCCGAATCCATGAGCACCAACTTCATGTCGGTCATGTTGTGCTCATCGATAGCCTTGTCGGCGGCGGCCGTGTCTATCGAATCACCTGCGCCGGCAGGTTGTTTGGGATCCATGTCAGTCTCCAGGGCTTAAGGCCATTGCTTATCGGCTGGCATGCTTTATTTGGTCGCTTTGCCTTGCAGTGAGTCGAGCTTGGTGCGAATTTTGTCGTTTTCGATTTTCAGCTTGACCACGCGGGCCGGGAAATTCATCTGCATCATCTCTGCCATCGCGTCAGAAAGATCAGGTGTCTCATCAGAATCGGCTTGGGGAGGCAAAACTTGAGGGGCAAGCACTTCAGCTGGCGCTTGCTCCGGGTGCAAGTCCGGTTCATAAACGCCTTTTTCAGACAGCGGCGGGGGAACCGCAACAAAATGGTCGTTTTCAAACTGCGGGATCAGGGGTCCGGCCTCAGATGGGCCACGTGCCACAGCGCCTGGAATGTCATAGTCTGGGGCCTGGACGCGCTGCTCAGGGGGCAGCAACTCGGTGTGATCGCTGGTGGCTCTTTTGAGAAGCAACCCGCCTAAAGGTGCGGCCTGGGTTTGTGTGTCGGGCGCGAGCGCACGGCCTTGGTGAATGTCGCGCTCAAAACTAGGCTGCTCAGCCGCCTTGGCTGCAGCCTGCCCCTCTGGTACGGCCAGCCGGTGGTCGTGCAGATGGTGCTCCAGCGTGAGGCCTTCTTCAGCCGCCAACACTTTACGCACCGAAGGCTCAATCGCCTCGGCTTTTTTACCGACAGCCATGTGGCTGCCTTCTTTCATGGTCACCTGGTGAGGTGCGGTATGGCGCATGATCTCGCCGTCTTTGTCACTCATGCTCAAGTCTCCTATCGCTTGGGGGCGCTGGTCTGTTCAGGGGTGAATTGCTCGCGCAGTGAGGCCGCGGTGCGCACCCAGGTGTCGGCCGGAACGCCCCGGCTGCGGGTGAAGTTAAAAGCCAGCTCGCGCGTGGCAAACGGGCCGGAAACGACAACGAAATAAGCCATTTTCTGGTTGGGACGGTAGACCGCAACAATGCGGGCGGCCGAGAGCGCAGCTTGAGATTTTTGCCACTGCTGGGCCGCCTCGTAAGTCGGCATGGCCGCATGTTGAACCACATAGGTGCCGGCCGGCATAGGTTTGAGCCAGGCTTGGGCCGCCATGGCTTCGGCAGGCGCTTCGATGGCTTCTGCTGCAAGGGCCGCTTTTGCGGGTGGCGCAGCGGCAGGTTTTGCAGGCGGAGCGGTAGCAGCTGCATTTGCCGGCTTGGGCGCAAGCGTCGCCGCTGGCGTGGATGAAGCAGCCGGCGAGGCAGTTGCAGGCGCAGACGCGGCTTCGGCTGGAACTGGCGCAGTTGCCCCAGCAGTTGGCGCGGCATCGGCAGGGGCGGTGCTGGCGGCTGGCACAGCAGCGGGCACCGCTTCTTGCGCCGGGCTAGCGGCAGGTACAGGGTCAGCAGACGAAGCAGGGGCAGCTGCTGCACTGGCGGCCACGACGGTAGCGGCCGGTGGGGCGCTCAGCAGCTTGCTGCGGGCCCAGTCCTGTGCCAGTTGCAAGCGGTCCAGCGTGAAAACATCGGGATGCAGCCAGGCGGTGGTGCCGACCGACAGAGCGGCCAGGAAAGAGATGGCCATCAACCAGCGCACATAGTCACCGCGACCACGCTTTGTACGGACTTTGTCTTTGGCTGGTTTGGCTTTCTTTTTGGCGTCGGCGCCGCCGGAAAAAGTAAAGACCTCGGTGCTGTCGGAAGCGCGTGAACCGGGGGTATCGAAGCCAAGTGGATCGATACCTGCGGGATCGGCTTGTATCGGCTCGCCAGGTTCAGGGGCTTGCATTTTTTGAAGCAACGCTTTGACAGCGCCCTCGCAACCGTCTTCACGGCCCTGGGCCAACATGGCTTCGGCTTGATCGGGCGTGGGAGCTTCAATGTCCCAACGCAACATGCGCCGGTCAAAGGACTCAAAAATTTTGCGGCTGCGGGCGCTGGTGCCCAAGAGCAAAACGATGCGGATATTGGCGCCGGGAAAATTTTGAACCAAGCGGGCCAGCAGCTGCACTTCATGGTCGGCGAGCGAGCCGGCGTCGTGCACGACCATGATGCGGGCGGCAGACTCCTTGCCTGAGAGCTTCATGGCCTGCTCGACCGATTGAGTGGCCAGCACTTCGTTAAAGCGGGCCAGCATGGCCGCTGTGTCAGCCGGGAAATAAACCTCCAGCTGGCTGGTCGGCGAGCTTTCACGCAAACGTGCAAACAACAAGCGGCTGTAATGGTCCAGCGCCGCTTCACGGTTGCTTGACAGGGCCAGGCTGCGGCCATCACGCAAAAGGCCGGCTACACAACCTTCAAGACGCAAACGGTCAGCATGGCGGAAATAGACGGGCGCCATGCCGGCGGCATCCAGGCTCACGTTGACATTGAACTCACTCATGCTTGACGCTCCACAGGATTTTCAAGCTCGCCCTTGGCATTGAAGCGCATGGACGCCGGCACTTTAGGCTGCGGCCGGGGCATGGGCTCGACCCCGGGACGCACTTGCGCCAGACTGAAAACGTAGGCGATGACCGGGGCCACTGCATGGTACAGCGCTTCAGGAATGGTCTTGTTGACATCGGTCGTGAAGTACAAAGCGCGGGCCAGCTGAGGCGAGGAAAAAATTTCGACGCCGTGCAGTCTAGCTTCTTCGCGGATACGGGCTGCCATGTGGTCGGCGCCCTTGGCCAACAGGACAGGCGCACCGTCCGAACTGGGGTCATAGGACAGCGCAATCGCAAAGTGTTCCGGGTTGGTGATCACAACATCAGCGTCCTTGACGCTTTGCATCATGCGGGCGTTGGCCATCTCGCGCTGGCGCCGGCGGATTTGCTGCTTGACCTCAGGCCGGCCTTCCATGTCCTTCATTTCGTCCTTGACCTCTTGCTTGGTCATGCGCATGCGCTGCATGAACGACCAGCGCTGGTAAGGCGCGTCCAACAAAGCAATCAGCACCAGACTGAGCGTGAGCCAGAGAGCCGACTTGGTGAGCAAGGTTCCGGCAATGGCCAGGGCCGGCTCCAGGTTCATATTGCCCAGGTGAATCAGCTCGTTCATGTGCTTGTCAACCAGCGCCCACAGCACGCCCGCAACCAGCGAGAACTTGGCCAGCGACTTGAGCAGCTCCACCGCAGCGCGGGTGCCCAGCATGCGTTTGATGCCTTCTAAGGGGCTGAGCTTGCTGAACTTGGGGGCTACGCTCTTGAGGGAAAAATGAAAGCCGCCGGTCGCGCCTGAGGCCAAGATGGCCACGATGGCGGTCACCGCCATCACCGGCAAAACCAGCAACATGGCTTCGAGCATCTGGCTGGCAAAAGTGGCCGGCAGCAGCGTGGGTGTGTCCAGTGTGCGGCGGTCAAAGGTAAAGCTGCTTTTCAGCATGCCCGACAGGCGGGAGACTAAGACGCCCCCTGTCATGAGCAGGGTAAAAACGGCCGCAATCATCACGGCGGCGGCGGGCAGCTCTGCCGAGCGGGCCACCTGACCGTCTTCACGCGCGCGTCTGAGCCGCCGCGCTGTGGGTTCTTCGGTGCGTTCTGAGCCGCTTTCAGACATGGCCGCTCAACTTTGAAAAGAATTGCGTCATGGCAGACCTGCCAGGCTGCGGATCTGCAGCAGTCCTTGCAACCACAACCACTGAATCCGGCTGCCGATATTGGCCAGCGACAAGAGCAGCACCACAAAACCAACCACGATGGTGGCGGGCAAACCTACGGAGAAAATATTCAAGCTCGGCGCGGCACGCGTCACCACGCCCAGACCGATGCTGATGAAAAGCAAAGTCACCATGACGGGCAAGGCCGTGAGCAAAGCGCCCAAAAAGATCATGGAGCTCCAGCTGACCAGCTGGGCGTAAGCCTGCGGACCGAACAGCGAGCTGCCCACGGGCAAGGTGGCAAAGCTCTCCAAAATAAGTGCCAGCAGCATGGCATGGCCACCCAGACTGACGAAAATAAGCGTCGACAAAATCAGCAGAAACTGCGCGATCACCGGCACGTTACCGAGATTGGGGTCAATCAGGCTGGCCATCGACAAACCCATGGAGTTGGAAATTGTTTGACCGGCGACCACCACCGCAGCGGTGACAATTTGCAGCGCCAGACCCATGAAAACGCCAATCACCAGCTGGTTGCATATTTCAAGCAGTCCGGCCGGTGACAGCGGATCGATGTCCGGCCAGGTGAACAGCGGATAGACCATCACCGACAGCGCCAAGGCCAGCAGGACGCGAATGCGCACCGTCAGCGCCGTCAGGGAAAAAACAGGCGCCGCCAACAGCAGCGCTGAAATGCGCAGCATGGGCCATATGAAAGCGTAAAACCGCTCGACGATATCGATGGCTGCGATGTTCATGGGGCGAAGAAAAACTTCAGGTGAACAGCGTCGGAATACGCATGAAGAGACCGCGCGTGTACTCGACCAGCATGGCAATCTGCCAGCCACCGACAACGGCCAGGGTCAGGGCCATGGCAGCGAGCTTGGGGATGAAGCTCAAGGTCGCCTCATTGACAGAAGTTGCAGCCTGAACAATACCGATCACCAGACCGACGGCCAGCGCCATGCCCAGCAGCGGGGCTGAAATCAATACGGTCATCCAGAGGGCTTGGTTGCCCAGTTCAACGACGGTGGAAGTGTCCATGGTGTTATTTTTTTCTTAACTTGTTACAAAACTGGCGGCCAGTGATCCCATGATCAAACCCCAACCATCGACCAGCACAAACAGCATGAGCTTGAATGGCATGGAAATCATCATGGGCGAGAGCATCATCATGCCCATGGACATCAGTACGCTGGCAACAATCAGGTCAATCACCACGAAGGGGATGTAAATCAGAAAGCCGATCGTGAAAGCGCTTTTGAGCTCGGAAGTGATGAAGGCCGGAACCAAGGTGGTAAAGGGCACGGTGTCAGGGCTCAGCGGCTCGCCTTTGCGGGCAATTTGCATGAACAGCGCAATGTCATCGCTGCGGGTCTGCGCCATCATGAACTTGCGGATCGGGGCTTCAGCGGCGGCCAGGGCCTTGTCGAAGTCCATGCCGTTTTGCAGATAAGGCACCAGCGCGTTTTGGTAAACGTCGGTGAGTACCGGCTGCATGATGAAAAGTGTAAGAAACAGTGACAAACCCACCAGCACGGTATTGGGCGGCGTTTGACCAGTGCCCAGCGCCTGGCGCAGCAGCGACATGACAATGATGATGCGCACAAAGGACGTCATCATGAGCAGCAGTGAGGGCAGCACTGCCAGCGTGGTCATCAAGGCCAGCAGTTGCAGCGTCAGGCTGTACTGCGTGCCGCCCTTGCCGCCCGTCACATTGACCATGGGCAGGCCCTGGGACCAGGCTGCCAGCGGCAAAGCCAGCAACAAAAAGATGGCCAGTGGCCGCCAGAAATTAAGCTTCATGGGTGACTTTCTCGTCACCCGCCGCAGGCCAATTGCCCAGGGCTGTGATTTGAGCAGGCGAAATACCGACCAGGACTTCGCGGCTGCCAACGCGCACCAAGGCGACTTTTTGACGCGGGCCCACGCTGACAGCTTCAATGACCTGGAGTTGCCTTGGCATACCGTTCGGGCGCACGCCTGTTTGCATGCGTTTGAGCGCCCAGAGCAGGCCGCCCAAAAGGCAGAGCACCAGGACCAGGCTGCCGGCAAAGCGCAGCATGTCGACAGCTGAAAGTCCGCTGGCCATGGTCAGAGATTTTTCATGCGTTCAGAAGCCGGCACGACGCGCGTCAGGCGGATGCCGTAGCGGTCATTGACCAGCACGACTTCGCCCTGGGCGACCACGGTCTTGTTGACCAGCAGGTCCAGCGGTTCGCCGGCAATATGGTCTAACTCGACCACACTGCCCTGCGTCAAGCGCATCAGGTCGCGAATTTTGATCATGGCGCGCCCGACTTCCACGGACAAAGTGACCGTGATGTTTTGCAGCACGTCAGCATTGATTTTGGAGTCGGGGGCGCCCGAGTTGTCGGCTGCGGTTTTGTCAAGTGGTGAGTCGGTCATATCGGGTTCCTGAGTGTCATTGCATGCCGGGGATCACGGCGCGTTCAATTTGCACGGCAGTCTGGGTGCCCAGGGCACCAATCTGCACGTCAAAAGCGGGAACGTCGTTGATAGAAAGCCGGGCCAGTTCGGGCTTCTTGAAATACAGCACGTCGCCGGGCTGCAGGTTTTCGATGGTCGCCAAATTGCTCTCAAAAGAGCTCAGCAACACGCGCATTTCGAGGTCGGCACTGTCCACAGCGCTGCCCAGGTCGTCACGCCACTGGTTGTCGGACTCTTCGTTACCGTCGCCGGTTTGCACGCGGCTGCGCAGCAGGTCGCGCACAGGCTTGAGGGATGAATAAGGGTAGACCAGGTCGACGAAACCATGGGCCTTGGGGCCGCTTTCAGATTCGAAACGGGTCAAAATGACCAGGTCGTTTTCGTCGGCAATCTGGGCAAACTGGGGGTTGATCTCAGAGCTGACCAGCTCGAACTCAATGTCCATCAGGGGCGACCAGGCCTCTTTGAGTGAACGAAAGAACACGTCCAGGATCATGTTGATGATGCGGGTTTCAGTGGGCGTGAACAGCCGGCCTGCCGGTAACTGGCCGACGCCTACGCCGAAGCCGCCAAAAAAACTGTCCAGCGAGCTGAAAACAACCACCGGGTCGATGACGATCATGGAGTAGCCGCGCAAAGGATTCATCCGAATCACGTTGACCGACAGCGGCGCTTTGAGATCCTGCAGGTATTCACCAAAGCGCATGATCTTCACACGGGTGGGTGTGACGCGCGGGCTGCTGCGCAGCATTTCGAGCAGACCCAGGCGAAACAGGCGCACAAAGCGCTCGTTGATCATGTCAACCGAAGCGACATTGACGCCCAGGCTGCTGTCTTCACTGGCCAGGTCATGCTTGCGCACGCGCGCAGCCGTGTTGTAGCCGGTGTCTACAGGAATGGTGCCGTCATTGACGCCTTCGGCAAGGGCCGAAAGCTCTTCGGGGCTCAGCAAGTTGGTGGCCATGGTCTCTTTGAAATAAACGGTTCAGTGTCAGTCAGGGCGCTGTTCGGGCGCTTTACTGCACGATGAAGGAGGTGAAGTAGACGTCCTCAATGCCACCGAAGTCTTCGTACTTTTCGAGCAAGGAGTTCATGGCGTCGCGCAGGCGAACGGCCAGCTCTTTGCGAAAATCGGGTTTGCTCAGATCAGCTTCGACGGTCTGGCGCATCACGTCCATCATGACGGAGCGCAGGGCAAACTCGTGCTTTTTGACATTGTCAAAAACACGCTCGTCATAGCGGGTCATCACGGCCACTTGAATTGACATCACTTTGCGCGAGCCGGTCAGGTTGGTCAGGAATTCACGCTCGAGCTGCAGGTAGCTGAAGTCAAAGCGCGTGAGTTCGGGGGATTTTTTGGTCAGCTTGCCCGGAGGGCCGTCTTTTTTGCCGTCTTTTTTGCCGTCTTTGCCGGCCTCACCCTTGCCGTCGGCCGCAGACTCTGCAGCTTCTTGTTGCAAAAGCAATTGTTCGGCGGTGAGTTCCGGCTTGGGTTTGAATGCGCCCGTAAAGAACATGGTACCCAGCACCGCAGCCACCAGCAGCAGCAGCACGGCCACGATCCCCACGATGATCAGGAGCATCGGCTTTTTTGCCGCCGGTTCTGTTTCTACAACTTCTTCAGCCATGTGACACCTCTTTTAATCGGTTCCAGTTTTTCTGCATCCAGCCCTTAAGGGCTTACTCTGGGTCTTGGCTTTAAGCCAGCATATCCCAGTCACTACCGGCACCACCCCGTCGCCCACCTGTCGATGGCACCAGCTGGACTGCCTGAGCGCCCTGCCCCTGCTCTTCGTCGCCCTGCTCAGCCTTGGCTTTACTAGGGTTTTGGTAGGGTGTCGGATTTCCGCCAGATTGACGCGCAGAATCACCGTTCACCCAGACATTAGCAACTGCCGTGCCTGATTGAGTCAAGCTCTCCCTGAGCTTGGGCAAACCTTGTGCAATCAGCTCTCGTGTGAGGGGGTTGTCAGTGCGGAAAACCGCGTCCAGGCCGCCGGCGCGCATGTCAAGTTCCATGTCAATTCGACCCAGGCTGACCGGGTCCATGCGCATTTGTACTTTCCACTCACCGCGCTCAATTTGGGACTGCAGGCGCTGAGCCAGAGCCTGACCCAGGCGGTCTGCGAGCTGCTGGTAATGCTCCAGGCGCTGGCCGGCCTGGCTGGCCACCGGGCTGGTGTTGCCGGACTGGCTCAGCTGCGAGCTCGTGGAGCGTGCGCCCTCGGCAAGCAGCGCCGGGGCAGAAGGAGCCCTTTCACCAGAGGCTGCGTCCAAGACTTCAGCATCGGCGGCGACCAGTGTGCCGTCAGCTTTGAAAAATTCGCTCAGGTCCAGCCGGCTTTGAACTGCGCCGGTCGAGGCGCTGGCCAGTGCATTGGCCGTCAGACCGCCCCAGGCTGCGGCCTGGCCGGTGCCGTTCATGGTGGCCAGGCGGCGCGTCAAGGCCGTGATGGCCTCGCGCGGCAGCATCAATTGAAGGCGCAGGGCGTCCGAGTCGGTGGCATTGAGATCGGTAGCGGTGGCAGTTTGCGCCAAAGGAGCCGCCCCAAGCTGGCCCAGGGGCTTGCTGATCTGCCAGCTCAATTCGCTCAGGCCTTTGACTGCCAAGGTGGCGGTTTCTGCGTCTGGATTGGGGTTTGTATCGGCCAAAGCAGCTGTAAGCATGGCCGGGTTTGCCAATGGGTTGAGGGTGGATGCGGACGCTAAATAAGAAGTACTGAGGCCCACGCCAAGCTGCACGGCAGTCGTCAACAAGGGGTTAGCGTGCAGAGCAGCAGGCACCAGCAAAGCATTCATTGCGCTCAATTCGGCCGGCGGGCTGGCTTGCACAGCCGTGTCGCCAAACAACGCGGCCAATGTTGTTTCGTCCAAGCCCTGGGTTCGGGCAAAGGCCACCAGGCTGCCGGTGTCCGGCACCGGGGTGGAAGGGGTGATCAATTCCAGCTGGGAACTCAATGGCACGGCCAGCAGGCCGGCCTGCGCCAGGCCGTCAGCGGCAAGGTCTTGCCGCCCGGGCTGGGCCAACAGACTGCCTAAAAGATTGGCAAAGTCTGCGCCCTGCAGGCTGGTGGCCGGCGTGGAAGTGGCGGCTGCGGACAGTCCTGTCGGGGCGGACGGGGCGGTAAGCGTGAGAGAAGTGAGGTTTGCGTCCATGGGGTTTTCGCGTCGTGGCTTTGGGTATCAGATCACCCGGAAATCGGGGACCTGTCCTTCCTAAGCAAAAAGCGTGACCGGAGAGGTCTTGCCACCAGGGCAAAAAGGAGCTTGAAGGCCGGTTGGATGCCCTGCCCTGTCGGTTTAGCGTGGCACAGAGTTTGCATTGAAGTAACGATATTAACGAAATAAACGTATTTTTACGAGTACCGCCCCATGACCACACTGACACTGTCAAGTATCCGACAGAACCTGAGCAGCTTTAACTTCTCCGGACTGAGCATTCCGGCGTTGGTGCTGCTCATCATGGCCATGCTGGTTCTGCCGCTGCCGCCCTGGCTGCTGGATATTTTGTTCACTTTCAACATAGCTTCCAGCCTGTTGATCATCATGATTGCCATCGGTACCCGCAAGCCGCTGGAGTTTTCATCGTTTCCGTCAGTTTTGTTGTTTGCAACGATGTTGCGACTGGCCCTGAACGTGGCTTCAACCCGGGTTGTGCTGGTCAGCGGCCATGAGGGCGAAGAGGCTGCCGGCAAGGTGGTGGCGGCTTTCGGTCATATTGTGATTGGCGGCAACTACGTGGTGGGTTTCATCATTTTCGCGATTTTGATGATTATCAACTTCATTGTGGTGACCAAAGGTGCCGGCCGGGTGTCAGAGGTGAATGCCCGTTTCACCCTGGACGCCATGCCCGGTAAACAGATGTCGATTGACGCTGACTTGAACGCCGGCGTGATTGACCAGGAAACTGCCAAAAGACGCCGAGAAGAGCTGTCACAAGAGTCTGACTTCTTCGGCTCCATGGACGGTGCGTCCAAATTCGTCAGCGGTGACGCGATCGCCGGCCTGCTGATTCTGGTGATCAGTTTGGTCGGTGGCCTGGCCATCGGCATCGGCCAACACGGCTTGTCGCTCAGCGAGGCCGGTCGTATTTACACCCTGCTGACCATCGGTGACGGCCTGGTCGCGCAGATTCCGGCTTTGTTCTTGTCGCTGGCAACCGCCATCATCGTGACACGGGTTACCACCTCCGAGTCGATGACCGAGCAGGCTTCAGGCCAGTTGTCCAACCCCTCGGCCTTGTTTATTTCGTCCGGTATTCTGGCTATTTTGGGCATGGTGCCCGGCATGCCGCACTTTGTGTTTTTGTTACTGGCCAGTGCCTGTGCGGGTGTGGGCTACATGATTTTGCGGCGCAACAGTCAGCCATCAACCGGCCAAGCCGGCCCGGGCGGCACCACCACCGCCGAAGGCGGTGCCCTGGAAGAACCGAAAGAGCTGGACTGGGATGACGTTGACCAGGTGGACCTGATCGGCCTGGAAATCGGCTACGGCCTGATCCCGCTGGTCAACCCGGAAGCCGGCGGTCAATTGATGGCGCGCGTCAAAGGCGTGCGCAAAAAACTCTCAGTGGAGCTCGGCTTCTTGATTCAGCCTGTGCGTATTCGCGACGCGCTGAACATCGACCCCGATTCTTACCATATTGTGCTCAAAGGCGTGATTCGCGGTAAAGGCGAAATCAAGGTCGGCCGCGAAATGGCCATCAACCCCGGTCAGGTCTACGGCTCGCTGGAAGGCATTGCCTGCAAAGAGCCGGCTTTTGGCCTGGATGCGGTCTGGATTGACCCTTCTCAGCGTGACCATGCGCGCACCCTGGGTTACACCGTGGTGGACGCCAGCACGGCTGTGGCCACCCACCTGAACAAAGTGCTGCGCGACAACGCCGCCGACCTGCTCAGCCACGATGAAGTGCAGCAGTTGCTGGACAAACTGGCGACTAAATCGCCCAAGCTGGTCGAAGACCTGGTACCGGGCAAGCTGTCACTGGGCGTGGTCACCCGCACGCTGCAAAACGTGTTGGGCGAGTCGGTCTCGATCCGCGACATGCGCACCATCGTTGAGGCGCTGTCCGAGGCCTGCACCCGCACGCAAGACCCGGATCAGCTGACCTCCATCATCCGGCCCAAGCTCGGTCGCATGATCGTGCAGGGTTTGGTGGACGACAAAAACAGCCTGTCGGTGATCACGCTGGACCCGGGACTGGAACAGTTGCTGCACAACGTGCTGCAGCAAACCGGCCCGAACCAGAACATGGTGCTCGAGCCGGGCCTGTCTGAAAGGCTTTTCAGCGCGCTGCGCTCCGGTGCCCGTGCGGTTGAAGAACAAGGCCACCCGGCCGTCTTGGTGGTGTCACCGGCGATTCGCCCCTGGATGTCCAAGGCCGTTCGCTTTCGGGTGACTGACCTGACGATTCTGTCCTACAGCGAAATTCCAGAAGACCAGATGGTCAAAGTCATTCACACGGTGCACGCCGAGAACAACTCGTAAGCAGCGTCATTCAGCCATCCCAGCAACTTAAATCTGTCAAACGCCATGCAACTCAAGCGAATACTTGCCCGCGATACCCGCACCGCCACTGACAAGGCCATTTCCCTTTACGGGGACGATGTCCTGATCATCTCCAACCACACGGTCAACGGTCAGACTGAGTTGGTGGTGGCGCTGGACTTGCCAAGCGTCGAAGCCGTATCCAACGCCCTGCCCTTGGGCATGGTGGAGCCCGTGGCTATTTCGCTGATTGATCAGCAGCCCGTAGCCGCTGGCAGCACGCCGGCAGCGACGAATGTGCAATCAGCAGAACCGCTGAATTTCATGGACACCCTGCGCCAGGCCGAATGGAAGCCGGCGGCCAACACGGCTTATGCCGCACCCGTCCAAAGCCAGCCCGAAGATGCCCGCGACTACCTGCGTGGCCGCGAAATCGTGGACCTGGTACGCGACGAGCTGGCCTCGCTGCGCCGTGAGTTTCGATTGGGTCAGCAAAGCGCCGGCTGGCAAAGCAATTTGCAATTTGCCCCTGAAGTCCAAGCACTGGCTAAAGCCATGGCGCAAGCACCTATTCCCCAGGAATTGCGTGCCCTGATGCTGGACACACTGAAAGACCACGCTTTGCCGGAGCAGGCCATGGAGGCCATCGCCGAGCAATTGAGCCACACCTTGGAGCGCCCTGCTGCGGCCCTGCCCGACCAGGGTGTGCACCTGGTGGCCGGCCCTTCGGGCGCAGGTAAAACGCTGATGGCGGCGCGCATGGCGCGCCACGCCGGGCAATTGCACGGCGCGCACCAGGTGGCTTTGATCAGCTACCAGGACATGCGCGCCGGTGCCTGGAGCCAGATTCAAATGCTGGCCTCGCAACTTGGCATTGATTGCTTTCGCGCCGGCGATGCCGCCACCCTGACACTTCTGCTCAACGAGCTGAGCACACGCCGGCTGGTGCTGATAGACACACCGGGGGTACAGATGAAAGAACGCGTTGCCGAGGTCCTGGCTGTCCACCCGGATTGCCAGTGCCATGCCGTGATGCCGGCCGACGCCTCCAGCGCCACCTTGCACAAAGTAGCCGGCGCCAACACGGTGTGGCACAGCGTTTTGCTCAGCAAGTTGGATGAATGCTCACAGCCTTGGCCTTTACTGAATTTTTTAAGCAATAATTCGGTGTCTTTGGCAGGTGCCAGCGATGGCGCAGGTGCAGGGGATCTGGTGCACAATTTTTCAGTAAGGCAGCTGGTGTCGCTGGGTCTGGCTCAGTTGGATGCGGAGCTTCCCGACCAGCTTCCTGATGCGCATGCTGCTTTGGCAGCTTACCTGGCACCGCAAGAATTGCAAAGATCGTTTGCCTCAAGGATTTAATGAACAAGCTCTCCCGAACGCAGGTTATCGGCATTGCCAGCGGCAAGGGTGGTGTCGGCAAAACCACCGTGTCCGTGAACCTCGCGGTGGCACTGCAGTTGATGGGTGAGCGCGTGATGCTGCTGGACGCCGATTTGGGCCTGGCCAATGCCCAGATTGCCCTGGGCTGCCGCTGCGACTACAACCTGAGCCACTTTTTGAGCGGCGAAAAAACCCTGCAAGAAATCGTGATCACCACCCGGGCCGGTGTGCGCCTGGTGCCGGGCGCTTCGGGCATGCAGGAAATGGCCGCACTTGGCGAGCTGCAAGCCGCCAGCATTGTGCAAGCCTTCAGTGAACTCGAAGACGACATTGACTACCTGATTGTCGACATGGCGGCGGGCATTTCGCCTGCGGTGCTGGCCTTCATGGGTGCCTGCCCGCGCCGCTTTATTGTGGTTCGCGATGACCCCTCCTCGATTGCGGACGCCTACGGCACCATCAAAGTGCTGATTCAGGACCATGGCCTCGATGAAATTTACCTGGTGCCTAACGGCATGTACAGCCAACAAGAAGGCCAGGTGCTGTTTGAACGTATCAACCAGGTGTGCGCTCGGTTTCTCAACCACAGCGTCAAGTACCTGGGAACGATTGAGCACGACGAACTGATTTTGGCTGCCCTTAAAAAATACCAATCGGTGCTTGAGTTTGCCCCCGGGAGCTCCGGCGCACGCGACTTCAGGCGCCTGGCCGAAGCGGCCCGTCAGCTTGAGCCTTTGGAGCACGCCTCTGGCGGTCTGGAGTTTTTTGTAGAGAGGCTGGTCCAGCGGACCTGACGGCATGGCCCCTCAAACGCGTATGTACGAAGACGTACAGAACAACCACGAAGCGCTTGTCATGGCGCATCTGGGCATGGTCAAGCGCGTGGCGCTGCACCTCAAAGTGCGCATTCCACCCTTTATGGAGCTCGATGAGTTGATCCAAGTCGGCATGATCGGCTTGCTGGAAGCCGCTAGAGCCTACAACCCGGGTAAAGGTATTGAATTTGAAGGCTTTGCACACAGCCGTGTGCGTGGCGCCATTCTGGATGAAGTGCGCCGGCTTTCATTTTTGCCCCGCTCTGCGGTGGCCTTCAACAAAAGCCACAGCAAAGCCACCGACGAGCTGGCTTCTGAGCTTGGACGCATACCAACTGAAGCGGAACTGGCAGAACACGTCGGCAAAGACTTAGAGGCTTTTCAAAAAGAGCGCGGCCAGGCCAAGCGTTTTGAGACCTATTCGATGGAGGTCATGAACGACGAGGTCATGAACATCGCCGATGACAGTTCGCAGCAACCGGACGCGATTGTCGAACACGCCCAGTTCATGGGCGCGGTGGCCGGGGCCATCGGAGAATTGGCCGAACGCGACCAATTGCTAATGAATTTGTACTATGTTGAAGAGCTCAACCTCAAAGAAATCGGTGATGTGCTGGGCGTGACCGAGTCCCGCGTCAGCCAGTTGCTCAGCGCAGTGGTCAAAAAACTGCGTGTCACGCTGAAAGTGGCTGAACCGGCCAACACCAAGGCACGCAAGCCCGGCTGACAGCCCTCTTCAGGGTCAAAGGAGCTTGCGCTCATCACTGAGCTTTGCTTTTTTAGCGATTTTTCACTCTTTTGAGCCATTTGGGCCGATGTGACAGTCTGCGGCCCTCAAGTTTTCTGCCGGGGTTCCGATACTTGCTGTGTCCACAGTCAGTAACTTAGGAGCCCCAAGACATGCGAGTTCATTTCAAAGCCATGGAAAGCTACGGCGCCGGCAGCACTGCCAGCCAAGCTGTTGTAGCCGACAAAGTTGAACTGATCCAAATGCTGTTTGACGGCCTGATTGAGAGCCTGATGACGGCCAAGGGCCAAATCGAGCACGGCGCCATTGCCGAAAAAGGCAAAAGCCTGGCCCGCGCCAACCGCATTTTGTTTGGTCTGCAAGGCGCTCTTGATTTTGAAAAGGGCGGCGATTTGGCCAACAACCTTAATGAGCTTTACAGCTACATCACGCGCCGCCTGTTGCACATCAACCTGCACAACGACCTGCAAGCACTTGCTGAAGTGCATGGTTTGATGAACGAGATTCGCCAGGCCTGGCGTGATGTGCCTGCCTTGCTGCCCCAACGCACCAGCCTGACTTCCCATTAAAACGGGGTTTTCTCGACAAGCGCAACGATTTAATCGATTGCGGCGTTACAGTAGAGCTTGGTATGGGCCAAGTTGTCGTTTAGCGGCAAACGCGCGTGCCGCGGTCAACTTGAATGGAGAAAGTCAATGATCAGTGCTATTGGTCTGGTGGTTTTGTTTGTCTGTGTGTTCGGTGGCTTCATCATGGCCGGCGGCAGCATGGCGCCCATCATCAAGGCAGCACCCATTGAGACATTCATCATCGGCGGCGCCGCCATTGCCGCCATGTTGATCGGCAACAGCATGGACACTGTCAAAGGCGCTCTGGGCGGCCTTGGTAAGGTCTTCAAAGGCCCTAAATACAAAAAAGACGATTACTTGAACACCATCTTCGTGGTCTCCAAGATCATGAAAACGCTGAAAAGTGAAGGTGCGGTGGCGCTCGAAGCGCACATCGAGAACCCAGAAGCCAGTGCTATTTTTGCCGAATACCCGGCCCTGCTCAAAGACCATGACCTGCTGCACCTGATCACGGACACGGTTCGATTGCTGGTCGTTTCGTCCAGCAACCTCAGCGCTTACGCTGTCGAAGAAGTGATGGAGCAGTCCATCAAGACCCACCACCACGGCGCCCTCAAGCCCGCTGAGGCCCTGGCCTCCATGGCAGGCGCCCTACCCGCGCTGGGCATTGTGGCTTGCGTGCTGGGTGTGGTCAAAACCATGGGCGCGATTGACCAGCCACCGGCTATTCTGGGCGGGCTGATCGGCGGCGCTTTGGTCGGTACCTTTTTGGGCGTGTTCTTCGCTTACGGCTTGGTGGAGCCCATGGCCGGCCGCCTGAAACAGATCATTGACGACGAAGGCGAAATTTACAAAGTCGTCAAACAAATCATCATTGGCACCATGCACGGTCATCCCATGCCTTTGATCATTGAGGCAGCGCGGGTCGGCATCAGCCACCACAACCAGCCTAGCTTCGCTGAAGTTTTTGACGGGCTGCGCGGTAAATAAGCATGGCCGAGGAAGCTGCCGACAAAGCTGGGGAAACACCGGCGCCAGCCCCGGCTGAACCGACAGAGGCTATTTTGGCTGCGGCCATGGAGTTGCTCAAAGGCAAAGACGCCAGCGACCCGGAGGCTATGCAAGCCGCCATCAAAGAGGCGACCGCTGCCGCAGAGGCCGCAGCCGCGGCTGACAAACCTGCTGAAGAAGCGCCTCCGGCAGCGCTGGCACCCGTCATCGTGGTTAAAAAAGTCATGGACGACGGCCATGGCGGCGCGCACGGCGGCGCATGGAAAATCGCCCTGGCCGACATGATGACGGCCATGATGGCCTTCTTTTTGCTGATGTGGCTGCTGGGCGCGGCCAACGCCGACCAGCGTAAAAGTATTGCTGATTACTTCAAGCCGACTTCGCACAGCAACATCACCATGAGCAGCCTGGCCGGCTCTAACGGCATTCTGGGCGGACGTTCCATCATTGACCCGGACGGCTTTCCGTTTTCTGCCAAACAAACCGCCGCCATGGAGCGCGTAACCCCACGCTCTGAGGGCGGTCCGACCGAAAACGACCCCTCGCCCAACAGCACCGACCGGGCCAACCCGGACGTGGTGAGCGAAGCGGAGAAAAAGCAAATTATTGAAGAGGCCGACAAGGCCGCTTTTGACAAGCTCGAAAAAGAAATGAAAGAGCGACTCGAGCAAAACCCCAAGCTGGAAAACTTGAAAGAACAAGTCAAGTTTGTGCGAGAGAAAGACGGTTTGCGCATCGAGATCATCGACAAAGCGGACTTTGCGATGTTTGCCCTGGGCACCACCCGTTTGCTGCCGCGAGCTCAAACACTGTTGGACGAAGTGGCCAAGTCACTGGGCTCCATGCCCAACAAAGTGGCCGTGCGGGGGCACACCGACAGCGTGGCCTTTGCCAACTCTGAAAACCGAAATAACTGGTCGCTGTCCGCAGAGCGCGCTGAAGCCACGCGCCAGCTGGTTGAAAAAAGCGGTGTCAAAAGCAACCGGTTTGCCCGCATTGAAGGTGTTGCCGACACCGCCCCCTACAACCCGAACGACCCGCTCGATGCCCGCAACCGCCGCATCAGCATCACGGTCTTATTCCGGGACAACTAAAAACTCCGAGAACCAAAAAAAGCCGCTTTGCAGGTTAATGCAAAGCGGCTTTTTGTATTCAGTGGTGGGACGTGCGGGGGTCGAACCCACGACAAACGGATTAAAAGTCCGCTGCTCTACCAACTGAGCTAACGTCCCACTGATTGCTCTTCAATTCTTGACTTTGCTAGCACTTACGCCACTCAGTCAAGCCTTACATTATAGCGTCATTTTTTCAGACGCTGGCCGCCAGCAGCAACTCTATCAAGAAGCCAGCCAGCCGCGCAAAGGCCGAATGTTGCGGTCACGGTGACGACAGAACCGTAGCCGTGGCAGTTGAGGCTGCCGTCGCTGACAGCGCCCTCGCCTGCTGCAGATTCGGCCAAGTCAAGCACAGCATCGGGCTGCATCACAGGCTCGCGGCTGAACACGCAGGCCACGCCGACGCGACCAGTGCGAGAAGCGCCATGGGACTTGCGCAAGCGGTAACGCAGCTGCGCAAGCAGTGGGTCGTGCGTGACCTCGGACAAATCTTCAATTTCGACACGGTGCGCGTACCGCTTGCCGCCGGCCGCACCTGCAGCAATAAAGTGGGCACCCTGCTCAAGCGCCCACGCGGCCATGGCGGTTTTGGCGCGTACCTGGTCACAGGCATCGAACACCGCCAGGGGCATGTCATTGCTCAGCTCAATTCCAGCAATTTGCGGCCAGTTGTCAGCGTCTACGAACTCGTCTACGGCATGAACCTGGCACAGCGGGTTGATCAGCGCGATGCGCTGGCGCATGGCCTCCACTTTGGACTGGCCCACATTGGGCTCAATGGCATGCACCTGCCGGTTGATGTTGGACTCGGCGATATGGTCCAGGTCAATCAGCGTGAGTTTGGCTAAGCCGCTGCGGGCCAGTGCCTCTGCCGCCCAGGAGCCAACGCCTCCTAAACCGACCACCACAGCGTGCGCGCTGCGAATGCGCTGTGCGCCTTGAGCGCCGTACAAGCGGGCCAGACCGCTGAACCGGCGCTCCATGTCTGCAGTCTCGGGCTGGCGCCCGCTCATCAAAGGCTGCGCTCTAGGCGCCACATCTGGTATTGGAGACCGCCCACAGCGCCGGCCAATATGGCCGCCAAGGCGACAAAACTGGTCAAGCTCAGCGTGGAAATACCCGACAAGCCCTGTCCGACCGTGCAGCCCATGGCGACCACACCGCCTACGCCCATGAGAACAGCGCCGACCAGGTGGTTGGCAGTGTCTTCCGTGCCGCCAAAGCCTTCCCAGCGAAAGGTTTTCGAAGCCAGGGCTTGCAACGCAGAACCAGTCACCATGCCCACCACGGAGATGATGCCGAGGGTGATCACCTTGCTTTTGTCGCTGAAGAAAATCAACCAGTCCAGGCTGTAGGCCACGGGCGCTACAAAACTCAGTGACTCCGCCCTGCCGGAGTTGGTGGCCAGGAAAACGGCCTCTAAGGTTTCAGGATGCTCTGCGACAAATCCCATATGGCCACTGAGCCACCACATGGCCGTGATGATGGCGCCGATGCCGATACCCGCCAATAAATTGTTTGCGTTTGCAAAATCACGCCCCGTTAGCGCCCAAACCATCAGGCCCAGACCCAACAGCAGCCCCAGAACAAGCGCTGCGATGGAAGGATCTAAGCCCGCGGCATTGGCCAGCCATTGGCCCAATGTGGCAGATTGTGGAAAGTCAATGGACACACGGTCCACAGTGGATACGCGCAGCACGGCGGTGATGCCCTTGAGTGTGGCAAAAGACGCTACACCCATCACGAAAAACACTACCAAGGACTTGAGGTTGCCGCTGCCGATGCGTACCAGGGTCTTGCTGCCACAACCCGAGGCCAGCACCATGCCAAAGCCGAACATCAAGCCGCCTACCAGTGCGGACAACCAGATAAAACGGTTGGAAGCATAAAGAACTTTAGTGGGGTCCAGCAAGCCGGCAGCGGTCAAACCCGCAAAGCCCAGCATGGCCACACCGATGGCCAGGCCCCAAACGCGCATGCGGGTCCAGTCGCCCATGCTGACAATGTCGCTCACCGCCCCCATGGTGCAAAAATGCGTGCGCTGCACGATGAAACCGAAAAGGCAAGATAAGCCTAAAGCAGCCCACAAGAGCTGTGAGTTGAGAGATTGAAGTGCAGCGATGTCCATGCCGGCATTTTAAAGCCGGATCAGGAAGGCCACTGTTACTTCATTTTGGCAAGGCGCCCTTTGGCCAAGGATGCTGCTTCTGATTCGGCATAAGCTTTGACAAGTTCCTCCAGCGTTTTGCGTGAAGCTTTAGGGTCCTTGAGCTCCAACTGGCAGTTGGCGATCGACAGCATGGCCTCTGGCGCTCGAAGGTGCGCAGGCGAAGCGCTGACAAGCGCCCTGTACTGATTCAAAGCTTCTTTGTAGTTGCGCTGGGAGTAGTGCAAATTACCCAGCCAAAACAGCGCTGAAGGCTGGTATCCGCTGGAGGGGTAGCGGCGGACAAATTCGTTGAAAGCCGGCAATGCTTGCGCAAAGTCTCCCTTGCGCATGGTGGCCAGGGCGCTGTCGTATTCGCGGATTTCAGCCGGCAGGGCCATGAACTCCAGACCATCCACGCTGACTTTAGAAGGCTCTAGCCGCTTGAAGCGGTCTTCAGTGCCTTGAACAATGTCTTTTTGAAACCGCTGTGCGTCTGCCAGGTCACGGGCCAATTGCTCGCTTTTGCCGCGCGAGTTCGCCAGTTCACTGCGCAGCCCCTCGATCATATTGGAGAGCTCCAGCAAACTGCGGCGCAATTGCGTGAGCTGGGCATTGACTTGCTCAATTGACACAGCATTTTCAGTTTTGGCCGCGAGCAACTGCTCAGCGCTTTGCTGCTGCATCTGCGCGCTTTGCTGCTGCATCTGCGCGCTTTGCTGCTGAATCTGGGCACTTTGCTTCTGCAACTGGTCGACCTTCTGGCGCAAATCTAATATGGCGCGGCGGGCTTCGTCATCTTCAAAAAGCCCGGCCTGGGCCGAGCTGATACAAAGACAACACACTGCCGCAAAGACAGCTCTCAAGGCAAAAATGGGCATGGTTTGCAAAGCTTCAGTTCCCGGTTTTAGCGGTAGTTGACTTCAGCACGGCGGTTGCGGGCATAAGCCTCTTCAGTACTGCCGGCCTGAGCGGGCTTTTCTTCGCCCAGGCTGACGGCTTCAATCTGACTTTCAGCCACACCCAGCAATGTCATCGATCGACGGACTGCTTCAGCACGCTTTTGTCCCAGCGCGAGGTTGTACTCACGGCCGCCACGCTCGTCTGTGTGGCCTTCAATGGCGATCTTGCGTGCCTTGTTGCTGGTCAAAAAGCGTGAGTGCGCGTCCACCGCTGATTGAAACTCAGGGCGAATGCTGAAACTGTCATAGTCAAAGTAAATGACGCGGGCAACGCCGGCTGGGCCGGCAGCAGCACTGTCAGCACTGCGGATTTCAACGGGGGCGACAGCACGACCCGCTGCGCTGGGCGCAAGTGCTGGCGCAGGCGCAGGCGCAGGAGCTGGCGCTGGCGCTTGGCTGACTGCGGTAGGTGCACCGCCTCGATCCTCCACGGCAACTTCATTTAGCTTGACGTTGGAGCCGCAACCCACCAGCGTGAGCGACAGCGTTAAAGCAGACAACAGGGGAAAGTGCACTTGTTTCATAAAAACCTCTGAAAAAAAACCTAAGAAAAAATTGAACTCAACGCGTAAATGGCCCCCAGTCAGGCTCACGGATATCCCCGACCGCACCCGTCAAACGGGCTTTGACTTTACCGTCCAGAGTGCTTGTCATCAAGGCCTCGCGACCTTGCTGCTGTGTAGCATACAAAATGAGCCGGCTGTTGGGTGCAAAGCTGGGGTTCTCATCAGCACTGGTGTCGGTGATGGCTGTACTCACGCCACTGGCCAGGTCCATCACATGCAGCTTAAAGGCACCACCGATGCGCGAGATGTAGGCCATCCAGCGACCGTCCGGGCTCAGGGCCGGCGAAATGTTGTAATTGCCTGTGAAAGTGACGCGTTGGGGATTGCTGCCGTTGGCAGCCATTTTGTAGATCTGGGGGGCGCCGCCGCGGTCGCTGACAAAGTAAATGCTTTGACCATCCAGGGTGTAGGTCGGCTCGGTATCAATGCTGGAGGACTGGGTCAGCCGGCGCGGCTCGCTGCCGTTGACATCCATTGCATAAATCTGCGAACCACCATCGCGGCTGAGCGTGGCCACCAGTTGACGGCCGTCAGGTGACCAGGCCGGCGCGCTGTTAGAGCCCTTGAAGTTGGCCAGCAAACGCCTTTTGCCGGTTGCCACATCGTGTGAATAAATAACCGGTTTACGCGACTCAAACGAAACATAAGCCAGCTGCGCGCCCGTCGGTGACCAGGACGGCGAAATAATAGGCTCAGGACTGATCAGCGCCGACTGAGCGTTCTCGCCGTCAGAGTCGGCAACCCACAAATTAAAGCGCGTTCCAGACTTGGTAACGTAGGCAATACGGGTGGCAAAAATACCTTTTTCACGCGTTAGCTTTTCGTAAATGAAATCGGCCACGCGGTGCGCAGCCAGTCGCAGGTCAGCGGCTGACACCACATGGCTTTGGCCACCCAGGTCCTGACTGCGAACCACATCCCACAAACGCACACGCACATCAAAACGGCCATCAGCCAAAAGCGTGATGCTGCCCGTGGCCACTGAGTCGGCACCGCGTTGACGCCACATGCCAGCATCAAGCCGTGTGTTTTCATCAGCTTTCAGGCCTTCTGCGTCAACAGCTCTAAACATACCGCTGCGCTCAAGATCGGCTCGCAAAATAGCACTGATTTTTTGGGGTGCCTGCGCTTCGCCTGTAAAGAGTGGCAAGGCAATGGGCAACTGAGTCAGTCCAACCCCGGAGACTTCAACCCGAAATTGCGCCCAAGCCGGTAGGGCCGTGAAACCCATCAGGCCTGCGGCAGACAGGGCCTTCAGTGCGGCGCGCCTTTCAAAATTGGCATAACTCAAGTCATTTTTCACGTTGTCGGCCCGGGCTTTCGATGAAGATTGCATTTTGCACCTTGTGCATCAATGCCAATGGTAACAAGTCACGATGACACCCATCCAGCCCATTCGTGGGCAAATACACCTAGTTTTGAATAAATTCCAGGTCTGCCGACGGCCCTGGAACATCCCTGATAATCCATTTCGACGCGCAACCGCCAAGATTTCTGGCCATCCAACCCGATTGGTTTCATTTTTATAAGCGCCTGGCTTTTGACTAAATCTTCAACACCGCCTTCGACGCCTCTCCTGCGCAGCGCCGGTCTGCGCAGCAGCTTCAAACGGCTCTGGCCTTTTTTCAGTGCGTCTAAGTCAGGCTGGGCAGTGGCCATAGCGGCAACCGTGCTGGGCTCAGCGACTGAGCCGATGGTGCCGGCCTTGCTCAAGCCATTGCTGGACCGCGGTTTCAAAGCAGACGGCGAGTTAGACATCTGGCTGGTGCCCTTTTTCCTGATGCTGCTGTTTGGTGCCCGTGGCTTGACTGCGTTTGTCGCTCAGTACGGCCTGGCCAGGGTCACCAACCTGGGCTTGCAAAAACTGCGCGCAGCCATGTTTGACAAACTGCTGAGCGCCAAGCTGGCCCTGTTCACCGATGAAAGCTCCAGCGCCATTGCCAACACGGTGGTCTACGAAGTGCAAAACGGCTCGCACCTGCTGGTGAACGCCGTCATGCGCTTGGCCCGCGATGTGTTGAGCGTGCTCGCCCTCGTTGCCTACCTGCTCTACCTCAACTGGAAACTGACGCTGGTGGTCGGCCTGATGTTTCCGGCAGTTATTGTCGTTGTGCGTGTGCTGTCCAAACGGCTTTACCGACTGACCAAAGAAAGTCAGCGCGCCACCGACGAGTTGGCTTATGTGGTCGAAGAAAACGTCCTGGCGCACCGGGACGTGCGGCTTCACGGGGCGCAGACAGTGCAAGCCGGGCGCTTTCATCTGCTCAGTGTTTCATTGCGCAACCTGTCGATGAAGTCAACCGTCACGCATGCCGGTATGAGCGCATTGACTCAGTTGATGGCGGCCGCAGCACTGTCGGCCGTGATTTCGATTGCCTTGATTCAAAGTGCCCAGGGCGCCACCACTGTGGGCAGCTTTGTGGCCTTCATCACCGCCATGCTGCTCTTGATTGCGCCCATCAAAAGTCTTTCAGATGCGGCTACGCCGATCACGCGCGGCCTGGCTGCACTGGAGCGCGGCGTGTATCTGCTGGATTTGATTGAGGACGAAAGCAGCGGCAATTTCAAGCTGGCGCGGGCCTCGGGCGATATCCGCTTTGAAGGCGTCACACTTCGTTACAAAGACGATGCTGCAGCGGCGCTGGAAGACATCAGCCTGCGCGTTCAACCTGGCGAGACAGTGGCCATAGTTGGCACCTCCGGCTCAGGAAAAAGCTCTTTGGTTAACTTGCTGCCGCGCTTTAGAGACCCGAATGCGGGTCAGATCCTGCTCGATGGTGTAGCGCTGCAAGACTGGAACCTGGGTGCATTGCGATCGCAAATTGCATTTGTCAGCCAGCACGTGGTCATGCTCAATGACTCGATTGCCAGCAATGTCGCACTCGGTCAAGAGTTAGACCGCCAGAAGGTGATAACTTGCCTGCAAGCGGCCAACCTCGAGAAATTCATCGCTGAACTGCCGCAAGGCATAGACACCTTGTTGGGTCATAACGCCATGCAATTGTCGGGCGGACAAAGGCAAAGGCTGGCTATTGCCCGCGCGCTGTACAAGGATGCACCGATTTTGATTCTGGACGAGGCCACCTCTGCGCTGGACACAGAGTCAGAGCAGGCTGTGCAACAAGCCATTGAGCGTCTTACGCTGAGCCGGACATCGCTGATCATTGCGCACCGCTTGTCAACCATCCAACATGCTGACCGCATCATCATGCTCGATGGCGGCCGTTTGATTGAGTCCGGCACACACGCTCAGTTGCTGGCTCAGGGCGGAGCTTACAGCCACCTCTACAAGCTGGGCTTTAACAATGATGACGCAAAGGGTCAGAGCAACACAATGTCGTAGTGCTCTTGGGCCATGGCAGCTTCGGACTGCAGCGAAATCGGTTTGCCGATGAATTCACTCAAGCCCGCCAGGTGCTGGCTTTCCTCGTCTAAAAAGAGTTCTATCACTTGCGGCGAGGCCACCACCCTGAATTCACGCGGATTGAATTGCC
Organism: Polaromonas sp.; assembly: GCA_044350025.1. Classification (GTDB taxonomy): domain Bacteria; phylum Pseudomonadota; class Gammaproteobacteria; order Burkholderiales; family Burkholderiaceae_C; genus Polaromonas. The sequence goes on from JBILIK010000029.1 coordinate 30,012, forward strand.
GGGCTTCACGAAGTATTTCCCGCAAGATGTCGTAACTCACGCTGCGCGCCGTTTTGACGATACCTTTGCCAGTACAAACAGCGCAAGGCTCGCAGAGTTGATGCGACAGCGACTCACGCGTGCGCTTGCGCGTCATCTCAAGCAGCCCTAAGGCAGAAAAGCCATTGACCGTTGTCTTGATGCGGTCACGCTCGAGCTGCTTTTTAAACTCGGCCAGCACCGTGTCACGGTGGTTGTCCCGCAACATGTCGATGAAATCCACAATGACAATGCCGCCCAAGTTGCGCAGCCGCAGTTGCCTGGCAATGGCTTGTGCCGCCTCGAGGTTGGTCTTGAAGATGGTCTCTTCTAAATTGCGCGCACCCACAAAACCACCGGTGTTCACATCCACCGTGGTCAAGGCTTCAGTCTGGTCCACAACCAGGTAGCCGCCGGACTTGAGTTCAACGCGACGACCGAGTGCGCGGGCAATCTCTTCGTCAATATTGAATAAATCAAAGATGGGTCGCTCGCCTGTGTAGAGCTGTATTTTGGAGCGGGTGGCCGGCATGAACTCTTCAGCAAAAGCTTTCAATTGCTCAAATTGCTCGCGCGAGTCAACGCGAATCGACTGGGTTGACTCTGAGGCCACATCGCGCAGCACCCGCTGTAGCAGGTTCAGGTCCTGGTGCAACACCGAGCTTGGCGGCAAGCGCAAGGAGGCCTCTTTGATGCGCGCCCAGGTTTTGCGTAAATAGAAAATATCTTCGCCAAGCTGTGCATCGCTGGCATCTTCTGCGTTGGTGCGCAAAATAAAGCCGCCACCGGCTTCACCGGCCAGCGCTTGCAGGCGTTCGCGCAGTTCTTCGCGCAACTTGGGCGCTATTTTTTGGGACACGCCAATGTGTTGGTCTTGCGGCAGAAAAACCAGCAGCCTGCCTGCAATGCTGATTTGCGCAGTCAGACGGGCGCCCTTGGTGCCAATCGGGTCTTTGAGCACCTGAACCATCACGGCCTGACCCACAAAAAGCTGTCTTTCAATCGGTTCCGGCTGGCTGGCTGCAGGTGCTTGCCCTTTGGCGGCTTCGTTATCGGCGTGCCGCTGATTGATGCTGCTCATCAAGTCTGCAACGTGCAAAAAACCAGTGCGGTCCAGGCCGATGTCAATGAAGGCGGACTGCATGCCGGGCAAGACCCGGACAACCTTGCCCAGGTACACATTACCGACAAGGCCGCGCTCGAGCGAGCGCTCGACATGCAACTCTTGCACGGCGCCGTGCTCCACCACGGCGACCCGGCTTTCCTGAGGGGACCAATTGATCAAAATTTCTTGCGGCATGGGTATCGTGTTGATTCAAATTTTCAAACCGGCAGCGCGCAACAACTGAGCGCTTTCGTGCAATGGCAAACCCATGATGCCTGAATAGCTGCCGCTGATGTGCGTGATGTGCATGGCCGCTTGACCTTGCACCGCATAAGCGCCGGCCTTGCCCA
>JBILIK010000003.1:0-104417 GCA_044350025.1 Polaromonas sp.
ACATCGACTTTTTCACGCGAGAACAGCTCTTCAGCGGCGCGCACGGCTTCGCCGGGGTTGGCGTTGTCATCACGGATGATCAGCTCCAGCTTTTTGCCGTTGACGCCGCCTGCGGCATTGATCTCTTCAATCGCCAGGTCCATGCCTTTTTTGTAGGGCTCGAGAAAAGCGGGCTGGGCTTTGTAGCTGTTGATCTCACCGATCTTGATGACGCCTTGCGCATGCGCCAGCGGCGCCATCAGGCTGACAAGGGCTGTCGCGCCGATGAGTTTTTTCAGTTGAATCTTCATTTGTACTCCTGCTGGTTGTGGATTGGAAAAATGGGGGCTGCGTACTTAGCGCAGACCGTCCTTGCCCTGAATTTCGTGGACCTGCAAGCCGCCCACGCGCGGCAGTGGGCGTCCGCTGTCGGTCACGACAACGGCCACCACAATTTCATTGGCGCGCGGCGCATCGGCCACGCGTGCTTCCATGGCGTCAAAGTGGCTGCGCACAAAAGCTGCATCTTTATGGCCCAGCGGCACGTCAATGGCCGTGCCCAGGCCACCGCGTTTTTTGCTTGACGGCACCAGTGCGGCCCCTTTTTCAACCGCAATACGCAAAGGTGCACCCAATTTGGGGTGCAGTATGGCGGCAGCATGCTCAAGCTCGCCGGCCTCGCCGACGATGGCGGCCTTGCCGTAGCTGTGGGCTTGGCCGGGCTCAATGCCCAGGGCCTCGACGCAGCGCTGACCCAGCAGGGCACCAAGTTCCTCGCCAATGGCGATGAGGGCATCGAGGTTCTCGGTGTACTGACCGGCAAAAGGGTTTTCAATCACGGCCATGGCCAGCGCCTTGCGTGTCGGCGGGGAAACACTGCGCCCCATTTCAATGCGCGTTTCGTCAACCTGAACAATGATTTTGCGGATTTTGGCGGGCATGCTGAACTCCTGAACTGGGGTGATGTGGGTGCCTGGACAAAGTTGCGCTTTTTTAGCGCAAGCCGTCCCACTGGCTGATAGCGCTGGCAGCAAGTCCGGCCATGCGCGCATGCACGCGCGGCCCGGTGCTCATGGCCAGAATAAAAACAATTTCGTCGGCCAGTGGCGCGCCGGGCACGCGCACCTCGATGGCGTCAAAGTGGCTGCGCACATAGCTGGCGTTGATATGCGTGAGCGGCACGTCGAGCGTGGTGCCGGGAGCACCGACTTTTTTGGTGGAGGACACAATGGCCAGCGCATTGCCGGGCTGGCCGGTCTTGGCCTCGCCCTGGCCCTTGGCGTAAGCCTGCCGGTCGCCTTTCCAGCCAAGCAGCTCTCGCATGGCGTAACCGCCGGGCACATGCCACATGGCGCCGTGTTCCTGCTCGCCGTCCGCGCCCACAATGGCGCCTTTGCCGTAGCCTTCTATGCTTTGGGCCGGCACACCCATGGCAGCGCGCAGACGCTCGGCCATGTCAATGCCCAGCGGCTGCAGCGCGTTCATCATGGGCAGCAAGTCGGGTTCGTAGCGACCGGCATAAGGATTGGTCAGCACCACCCCGATGGCGCCACGCAGCAAGGGGGTGCCTGCGACCGGGCCGAATTCGTGATGGATTTGTTCCACGTGCGTGAAGATGCGTCGGATGTCAATCATGTGGGGGATATCAGGTTAAATGGTTACGCAGGGACCAGGCCATGATGTTCAAGCAGGCTAGCTTGCAGCGCCTCCGATGGCGCATTCTCGCTGGTTTGCAGCGCCTGTTGTTGACAAACCAGCAGCGCAGAGTAAATAAGGCCCTCGCTTTGCAGGGCCCGGGCTGTGGCCAGCCCGGCCTGCAAAGCTTGCAGCACCAGGGCCGGTGCCAGCGGCGGCACGCTGGTGGTGACAAGCCGCTGCCCCAGATCGCTGTCGTCTTTGAGTGATGCGGCCGGTGCGCGCTGCACGCGCGCGTCGTTCACATTGACCGCATTGGCAATCACCGTGGCCGCCGCATCGGCCTGCGCCGCGGTGCGCGCCAGCACGGTCACGCTGTCGGCAATGCCCAAGGAAAAACTACGGCCCCGCCAGCCGCTGGTGGCCACGCCGCGCACCGGCATGGCGGCATCCACACCGAACTGTCCGTCGAGCAGGAGCTGGTCTTGCAGTTGCGCTGCGTCCAGGCGGGCGATGTCTGCATAAAGCCCCACCTTGAGCGATTGCCCGGGCGTCAAGTGCATGGCAATGTCGCCGCCGTTGTTCACCCAGGCGCGCGCAATGCCGGGGCGCTGGTAGCAGGCGATGATCTCCTGCGCCACCGACCCGGCCACCGCGGCCATGGGCGTGATGAAGTCATTGGCAAAGGGCTTGCCTGCCTGCCACATGCGCCTGGCCACCGGGCCCTTGAGGGGGCAGTCAGTGGCGTTGCTGCTCACAGCCAGCCGCAGCTGCGGCAGTTCCTGCACCAGCTCGGGCAGAACTTGCTCGAAGCGTTGCCAGGCGGCCTCATGGGCGCTGGCAAGCGCTGCAGCATCGCCGTCGGCATTGATCACCAGATCGATCGGCCCGTGCTGAAAGTGCCAGCGCTGCGCATCGAGGAGCTTGCGTTGGGCTTGCATTTTTCAGCTCTGCAGAGGTACGTGCGTCAGGGGCCAGGGGTTGACCGCGGCCAGCGGCTCCCAGCGGCGGGCCAACGGTGCACCTTCGTTGTGCCAGGCGCCGTGCCGCAGCGTGTCTTCGAGGCTGCGCACATGGTCCATGTGGCCGCCCAAGCGCAGGTAATCGGCCAGCTTCATGCTGAACTCGATGGGCGCCACGATGGCCGGTGTGGGTACGGTGCCAAAGCTGTTGTCGGGCATGCGGGTGACGTCCACCATGTAAGTGATGCCGCCGCCCGGCCAGACATAGACCGGCGCGCCACCGCTGGTGACATTGACCAACGCCTGCTTGATGGCCCGGGTCAGCAAGACCGGGTTGTCGGTGACGCCGGCACGCAAGCTGCCACCGGCGCCGCCCAGAAACAGCACCGTGGTCATCGAGGGCTCGCAGTTCTCGCCGATGCGCTCGACAATGCTGCGCACCTCAGCCGGCATGGCCTGCTCAATCGGGTTCAGGGCCTCGTCCAGCACATACCAGCCGGCGTGCTCGCCGGTGGTGGACACCATGAGCAGGCGCAAGCCGGGCCAGGCCACAGCCGGGTTCCAACCCTCGATGATGGACAGCGGGTCAGCAATGTCGGTGCCGCCCCAGCCGGTGCCCGGGTTGGCCACCTGAAAGTAGCGCCCTGGCGTTGACTTGCGTCCGCTCATACGGATGCCGGAGGCCCGCATGTCCAGGCAGCGGCCCGCCTGGTGTTCGGTCAACACGCCGGTGATATGGTCGTCCACCACCACCACCTCGTCCACTTTGCCTTCAAATTGCATGGCAAAAATACCCACGGTGGCCGAGCCACAGCCCACGCGCATGCGGGCCTCTTCGACGCCGTTGACGACAGGCGCTTTGCCGGCCTGAATCAGGATTTGAGCGCCGCCGTCAATCGTCAGCTCCACCGCTTTTTTGTTACCCAGCGCAGCCATCATCTCAACGGTGATGCGGCCTTCTTTCTTGCTGCCGCCGGTCAGGTGATGCACGCCGCCCAGCGACAGCATTTGCGAGCCGTATTCGGCGGTCGTGACATGGCCGACCACCTCGCCCTTGCAACGGATATTGGCCTGCTCGGGGCCGAGAAAGCGGTCGGTATCGATCTTCACTTTCAAACTGCAGTAGCTGAAAATGCCTTCGGTCACCACCGTGACCATGTCCACCCCGCCTGCCTGCGACGACACAATAAAGGGCGCTGGTTTGTAGTCGGGGTAGGTGGTGGACGAGCCAACGCCGGTGATGAAAACTTCCTCGGTAAGCAGCAGATCGCCGCTCCAGCCGGCAGCTGGCGGAGGACTTGCCGGGTCGCTGTCAGCGGCAGAACGCGGCGCGAAAGGCACCAGCATGGCGTCCGGCGCAGCCAAGGAACGATGCAACAAAATCACCGGGTCTACTCGCACCAGTGTGCCGGCCTGGTTGGCATAACGGTCGCAGGCCCCGCTTCGGCCTTCTGAAATTTGACACAGTACCGGGCAAGCGTTGCAGGCAATTTTCGGCGTGCCGGTGCGTTCGGCGCGGCCTTCGGCCGGGCCGGGTGCCGGGTTGTCCATGCCTGGTAGCCCGTCGGTTTTTGTATGCTCGGTCATCTTGACTGCCTCGTCCGGTCAACACCGGGGCTGTTCAGGCTGTGAATAATTTTTATGTTGCAAATACTACACTTGAATGTTGCGGATGCTACATTTACAATGCAATGTAGCGCATCCACACTGTCTGTGCAAGCCTGATTTACCCGAGCATTCACAAGCCATTACCCGGTGCATGGACAATATCCCTAATTGATTTAACCAGAACACCATGAGCGCATTCAACGAAGAGCAAGTCCTGTCCGTGCACCATTGGACCGATACGCTGTTTTCTTTCACCACGACCCGCGATCCTTCTCTGCGTTTTAGCAACGGCCACTTCACCATGATCGGGCTGCGTGTCAATGACAAGCCTTTGTTGCGCGCCTACAGCATCGTCAGCCCGAACCACGACGAACACCTGGAGTTTCTGAGCATCAAAGTGCCCGACGGCCCACTGACCTCGCGCTTGCAGCATATTCAGGTGGGTGACAAAGTGATCGTCGGTCGCAAGCCCACCGGCACGCTGGTCATTGACTACCTGTTGCCCGGCAAGCGGCTTTACATGCTGGCCACTGGCACCGGACTGGCGCCCTTCATGAGCATCATCCGTGATCCGGCCACCTACGAGCAGTTCGAGCAAGTGGTGCTGGTGCACGGCGTGCGGCAGGTCAATGAGCTGGCCTATCACGACTACATCAGCAAAGAGTTGCCGGCGCACGAATTTTTAGGCGAGATGGTGGCCGCCCAGTTGCTTTACTACCCGACTGTCACGCGCGAGGCTTATGCCAACACGGGCCGCGTCACCGACTTGCTGGAAAGTGGCAAACTGACTGCCGACATGAAGTTGCCGTCGCTCAACCCGGCCGAAGACCGGGTGATGATTTGCGGCAGCCCCGGCATGCTCAAAGACCTCAAGCAAATGCTGGAGACGCGTGGTTTCAGCGAAGGCAATACCTCCAAGCCCGGTGACTTTGTCATTGAACGGGCGTTTGCCGAGCAATAAATACCGGCTGACCGTTTTTCTACCGCTTGCTAACATCACCACCTTGCCCATGGCTACTGCTTCACGTCAACCCGCCGCCAGCGCCACAGCACGCGTGAGTGACAAAAAGCCTGCGGCCAGGCGCGCTGGCACGCGTGAGCAGTCGGCACAGACCACGCGCGACAACATCCTTCGGGCAGCTACCAAGGTGTTTGCCCGCTATGGCTACGAGGGCGGCAGCGTCGAGAAAATTTCGCAGGCAGCCAAGTCGGTTGACCGCATGATTTACTACTACTTCGGCAGCAAAGAAGGCCTGTTCATTGAGGTGCTGGAAGACATGTACCGGCGCATGAACGATGCCGAGCTGGCGCTGGTGCTGGACCCGGAACAGCCGGTGGACTCGCTCAAAGGCGTGATTGACTTTGTGGTGTCGTACTACAGCAAGAACCCCGAGTTCATCACCCTTTTGAACACCGAGAACCTGCACCGCGGCAAACACATCTCCAAGTCCAAGCGGGCCCGGGATTATTCCTCGCCGGCCATCGCCATCATCCGGCTGTTGCTTGAAAGCGGTGCGCGCCAGGGCGTTTTCCGCTCCGGCATGGTGGCGCGCGATGTCTACCTGTTAATCGCTGCCACTGCGTATTTTTATAACTCCAACCGCCACACGCTCTCGGCCTTTCTGGGCGAAGATCTCAAAGCCCCCGAGGCCATTGCACACTGGCGTGACTTCATCATCACCACGGTGCTGCGCACTGTGATGATCAAGCCGCCCTGACAGCGGCCTCTTTTACCCACTTCCCAAGGACACCCCATGGCTGAAGCAGTTGCAGACGGAAAATCCGGCAAAGTCGTCATCACCAACATCGGTTTGCTGCTGTCCGGCGATATCGACAGGCCTATTTTGGATGCCGACACCATCGTGGTGCAAGACGGCCTGATTGTGGCCGTTGGCAAAGCCAAGGATTGCGACATGGCGCATGCACGTACAGTGATCGACGTGCACCAGACCTGCGTGGCCCCCGGCCTGATCGACAGCCATGTGCACCCGGTGTTTGGCGACTGGACGCCGCGCCAGAACCAGCTCGGCTGGATCGACTCCACCATGAACGGCGGCGTCACCACCATGATCTCTGCCGGCGAGGTGCACCTGCCCGGCCGGCCCAAAGACATCGTCGGCCTGAAGGCGCTGGCCATCACGGCGCAGCGCGCCTTTGACAACTTCCGCCCGGGCGGCGTCAAGGTGCTGGCCGGCGCGCCCATCATTGAAAAAGGCATGGTCGAGCAGGACTTCAAGGAACTCGCCGAAGCCGGTGTCAAGCTGCTGGGCGAGGTCGGTCTGGGCTCGGTCAAGGCCGGTTATGAGGCCAAGGAAATGGTGGCCTGGGCCCGCAAGTACGGCATCCAGAGCACCATCCACACAGGCGGCCCGTCGATTCCCGGTTCGGGCCTGATCGACAAGGACGTGGTCTTGGAAGCCGATGCCGACATCATCGGCCACATCAACGGCGGCCACACTTCACTGTCAGAGCAGCATGTTTGCGAGCTGTGCGAGAAGTCCACTCGCGCTATTGAGATCGTGCACAACGGTAACGAGAAAGTGGCAATTGCCGCAGCCCAGGCTGCGCTGCAACTCAAATGCCCGCACCGCGTGATTCTGGGTACCGACGGGCCGGCCGGCTCGGGCGTGCAACCGCTGGGCATGCTGCGCATGGTGGCGCTGTTGTCCAGCCTGGGCAACATTCCGGCCGAGCTGACATTTTGTTTTGCCACCGGCAACACGGCGCGTTTGCGCGGGCTCAATTGCGGCTTGATCGAAGTCGGCCGCGATGCCGATTTTGTCTTCATGGACCGGGCCCAACACACCGCCGGACGTGACCTGCTCGACAGCGTGCAGCGTGGCGACATTCCGGGCATCGGCATGGTCATGATTGACGGTCTGGTGCGCTGCGGCCGCAGCCGCAACACGCCGCCGGCCACACAAATCCCCAGCGTCACCACGCACGCCTGAGGCGGCTTCAGGGCATTTTGTCGTCGATGGGCGGGGCGCTGGCCTCGCGCGGCGCCACTGTGCCCAACCTGGCCTTGAGAGATTGCGGCTGGCCGCTCAGCAGGGCGGCGTAGCTGGTGGTGTTGGCGAGCACTTTTTTCACATAGTCACGGGTTTCGTGAAAGGGCACGTTTTCGGCCCAGATCGCCGCTTCCAGCGGTGGGCCATTGCGCCAATTGCGCGGGCGGCTGGGGCCGGCGTTGTAGGCGGCAGCCGCCATTGGCATTGAGCCACCAAAGTCATCGAGCGCACGCTTGAGGTAGGCTGTGCCGATGTTGATATTGGTGTCGCGGTCATTGAGCTGGCCGATATTGAAACCGGTCAGGCCGATGTAGCGCGCTGTCTCGCGTGCGGTGGCCGGCATGATTTGCATCAGGCCACTGGCGCCCACGCCCGAGCGGGCGTCCATGATGAAGCGGCTTTCCTGACGGATCAGGCCGTAGACATAAGCCGGGTCAAGACCGATATCGCGGCTGCGTTGAAGTACGGTTTCACGAAATGGCGTGGGAAAGCGCTGAGAAAAATCAATCTCTCCGCGCGTTCGTTCACTGGTGTTGATGCAGCGGTCCCAGATGGCCAGATCGCAGGCCATTTGCGCTGCGGCCAGCAACTCGCGCTCGCTCATGCCGCCGGGCTTGGCCAGGTTGGTGCTGTAGTTCCATTCGCGCACGCCTTCGCTGCGCAGGCCGATGGTGATGGCGTAAGCGGCGCGTTGCAAGCCCGGGTTGGTGCGCGCAGCTTCTTTTTCGCCGAAGCTCAGTGCGACGGGTGCAGCCGGCACGGTGATCATCTGGCCCAGCTCTTCGAGTGCCAGTTGTTCGTAAAAGCCGCGCACCGAAGCAATGGACTGCAACAGGGTCAGCGCCTCGGCGCGTTGCGCCGGCATGGCAGCCGGTGCCGGCAACTGGGCCGGTGCCAGGGCCAGCAGCGCGCGAGCTTTCCAGTAAACCCAGGTGCTGTCTTTGCGCGCCTCCGGGCCCATGGCGTTGATACTGGCCAGCACCAAGGGCCAGCGCGGCTGTGCGCCGGCGCGCAGCGCAGCGCGGGTTTTCCAGGCCAGCATGTCGTCTGTCAGGTCACTGTCGGCAGAGACCTTTTGAAAATGTGCCAGGGCGTCCGGGCTCTGAAGGCCCATGCGCATGGCGCTTTGTTTGCCAATGACGCCCCAGACCCAGTTGCGCTCTTCGGCAGTGAGCTGAAAGTCCCACTTTTTATCGAGCAGGGTGGCTGCAGCTTGCGGATCGCTGGCGGCCAGCTTGACAAGCGCCAGTGTCACGAGTTCTTTGCCGCTGCGCGAAATCGCCATTTTTCTATCCGCCAGAAATTTGGCCGGGTTGGCTTGCAGCGAGGCCAGCAGTCCAAGCGAATCGGGCGAGACCATTTCAACCGCATCGCGTGTTGGCCGGGTCCGGCCGGCCTCTATCGACAAGCGCGCTTTGCGCCAGATGTCCAGCGGTTTGAATTGCTTGGCGGCCAGCATGCGCTCTGCGGCAGTGCGGCAGCCTTCGTCTGCATCGCGCTGCGCGTACCAGGTCTGGCGAACCAGATCGACCAAGGCGGCCGCGCCTTCGGCCCCGTTTTTTTGATGCTCCAGCGCCCAGGCAAAACAACGCACTTCGCGGTCATCGCCCATGCGAAACAGGGGATGCTCTGCGGCAAAGCCGGCCCAGTCGCGGCGCTGGCCCAGCAGCAGCAACCAGTCGTTGCGCAAGCGGTCTTCCTGGTAGGTGCCGGCATAGCGTGCCAGGAAGGCCTGCACCTCGGCAGCGCTGGCAACACCCAGGCGGTTGCTCAACTCCCAGTACGCCGCCCAGGGTTCGAGCACATGGCCACGCGTTTGCGGCAGCAGTGCCGCCATTCGAGCCTTATCCTCGCGTTTAAAGGCTTGGGCCATCTCTAGAACCGCCTCATCTGCACGGCTCAAAGACACTGTTTTTGGCTGCGCCTGCAAAGCCGCCGGCAAGGCTGTCAAAGTGCCAGTCAGGGCCAGCAACAGGGCCGTTCTTATAAATTTCGATAGCATCGGGTGATTATGGACAAATTAAGCGCACGTAAAAAACTCATCGAGCAACGCCTGAACATGCCGGACCGCCTGGCCCGGGCTGACTTGTTACAGCGCGTCATGCGCATCTGGCTGGTCGGACGGCCGGACCTGGTGATTGGCGCCTACTGGCCTATCAAGGGTGAATTTGACCCCTTGCCGGCCCTTTACCGCTGGCAGGAAGACGCTGTGCTGGGCGCCTTGTTTGAGCCCGACACGCCGCTCAAGCCCGACGGCAGCAGCCAAAGCCAGACCGAAAGCCAGGCCAACCGTTCGCCGCGCAAGATCGGCTTGCCGGTGGTTGACAAGGTGCTCAAGACATTGACCTTTCACGCCTGGTACCCCGGCTGCCCCATGGAGGAAGACGCTTACGGCATTCCCAAGCCCAAGGACACCGAAGTGATTGTGCCGACGCTGCTGTTCGTGCCCTGCGTGGGTTACGGGCCCGGCGGCTACCGGCTGGGCTACGGCGGCGGCTTTTACGACCGCACCCTGGCCAGCTTGCAACCTAAGCCGGTGACGGTCGGGCTGGGCTACAGCCACGGCTGGCTGCCCGAACTCGAGCCCGAAGCGCACGACGTGCCTCTGGACGCGCTGCTCAACGATGAAGGCGTGGTCTGGGCGGGCTGAATTTCTGAACCGCCGGGGATGGCGGCACCTGGCGATCACGGCTGTCGCAGCAAGCCCCGCACATCCTGTTCGTAGCCCTGCAGTTTGGCCAGCGCCTTTTGCCGCTGCGCCGGCGTGGTGCTGTTGTGCAGCTCTGCAAAGGTCTGGCAGTTGTGCAACTTGATTTGACGGGCGTCGTTGCGGTAACTCAGGTCCGGTGAAAGAATGGCGCGGTTAAAAACGCCTTCAAGCGCTGCGGCGGCCTGGGCGGCACTGGGCCCGTTGGGCGAAGCCAGGCTGCGCAAGGCCTGCAGCATGTCCTGCTGGCGGCGCAAACTTTCTGCATAAGCGCGCTGAGGGTCAAAGCCGGATTGGCCTAAACGTGTTTGCAGCAATGCCTGCTGACGCTCATCGAGCTTGCCGTAGAGCATTTCGGTGCGCTCAAGTGCTCTTTCAAAACGCTTTTCAAGCAACTGCTGCGGTGTACCGCTGAGATAGTCCTCGCGGTACTTGAGGTTGCGCTTGGCAAATTGACGCTCCATATGGGCCAATTGGCTGGCGTCCAGATTCGCCAGTTTTTGCAAGGCGGCAGCGCCCTTGGGGCTCTGGTCCAGGCGCACCATGCCCTGGAGCGTGGTGAGTACATGTTCCTGGATTTCTTCGTAGAAATCACAGACCCTGGCTGGCGTCAGAGGTTCTGCTATATGGCGCTGCATTTTTTGCAAGCTGTCGATGTAAGCTGGCAGCTGCGTTTGCCGGTGCCACACATGGACTTGCTCGAGCGCGGTTTTGAGCGCCGGTTTTTGCGCTGCATTGAAATCTACATAGTCGTTGAGATACCAGTCCACCACCAGCGGAGCCTGGTTGTAGGCCAGCCGGACTGTGCTGCAGCCTTGCAGGCCGAGCATGAGTGCGCTAAGGCCGATAATCCCCAGCAGGTTTCTACACAACGACTTGTAAGCAGGACATCTCATGGCAACTCCGATTGACGTCGTCATCATGGCCGCCGGCAAAGGCACGCGGATGAAGAGCGCTTTGCCCAAAGTGTTACATCGTTTGGGCGGACGTGCTTTGCTCAGCCATGTACTCCAGCGCGCCGCAGAGTTATCCGCCCGGCAGGCGGTGGTGATTACCGGACACGGTGCTGAAGTGGTGGAGGCCGCGCTGGCTGGCAGCCCTGTGGACTTGCCCCTGCAATGCGTGCGGCAAGAGCCGCAGCTGGGCACCGGCCATGCGGTGCAGCAAGCCCTGCCCCAACTTCAAGATGACGGCGTCACGCTTGTCTTGTCGGGCGACGTGCCCTTGACCGCCACCGACACTTTGCAGGCGCTGCTGGCCCTTTGCGACGGTCGTCAATTGGCTTTGCTCACCCTGGCCCTGCCTGACCCCAGCGGCTACGGCCGCATCGTGCGCGCTGCGCCCGGGGGGGCTGTGCTGGCGATTGTTGAGCACAAGGACGCCAGCCAGGCCGAGCGCGCCATCACCGAAATTTACAGCGGCATCATGGCCCTGCCCACGCGTTTGCTGCGCCAGTGGCTGGGCCGGCTTGACAACAAAAATGCGCAAGGGGAGTACTACCTCACCGACATCGTCAAACTGGCCGTGGCCGACGGCATGCCGGTGGCCGCCCACCAGATCAGCGATGCATGGCAGGTTGAAGGCGTCAACAATCCGGTGCAATTGGCCTCACTTGAATGCACTTACCAGCATATGCAAGCACAGCGCTTGATGCTAGAGGGTGTGCGCTTGGCCGACCCTGCACGGTTTGATTTGCGCGGCAGCCTCATCTGTGGTCAAGATGTGGAGATTGATGTGAACTGTGTGTTTGAAGGCGTTGTCAGCTTAGGCGATGGTGTGCGCATAGGCCCCAACTGCGTGATTGCCAATGCCCATATTGGTGCAGGCACTTTTGTTCAGGCCTTTAGCCATATCGATGGTGAACAGCAAACAGTGCAAGTTGGACGCGATGCACGCATTGGTCCGTTTGCAAGGCTCAGGCCTGGCGCCGACTTGGCGGACGAGGTCCATATCGGTAACTTTGTCGAAGTCAAAAACGCCTCCCTGGGCCGTGGCGCCAAGGCCAACCACCTGGCTTACCTGGGTGACGCCACCGTGGGTGAGCGCGTGAACTTCGGCGCCGGCAGCATTACCGCCAACTACGACGGCGCCAACAAGCACCGCACCGTGATTGAGGCCGATGTGCATGTGGGCAGCAACTGCGTGCTGGTGGCGCCCGTGACTTTGGGCGCAGGCGGCACCATCGGTGGCGGCTCGACCATCACCAAAGACACGCCCGCCGGAGCGCTGAGCGTGGCACGCGGCAAACAAGTCAGCGTGGCCAACTGGACGCGGCCGCTTAAAAAACCAAAACCTTAAAAAGGTGGTGGATCCCCGACCATCCTAGTCATTCCTGCGAAAGCAGGAATCCATCTCCGATCCAATACGATGACCGAAAACGCAGATGGATCCCCGCATTCGCGAGGATGACGGGGAATGCGACCGGGGGCTGCTAAAAAACGGCCTCAGGCCGTCGCTGCTTCGGCAAAAGCAATTTGCACCTTGAGCGACTGTGATTTGTCGCCCGCCAGCGCAAAAGCTTCGACGGCCCGCTCAAAGGGCAGCACGGCCGTGATGACCGGCTTGCCGTCAATCAGGCCGCTGTTGAGAAATTGCACCGCATTGGCAAATTCGGCGTGAAAGCGGAAAGTGCCGCGCAGATCAATTTCTTTGGCCACGATCTGGTTCATGGGCAAAGCGATTTCACCGCCCAGACCCACGGCGACCAGCACGCCGCGCGGCGCGATAACATCCATCGCAGCGCGCAGTGCCGGCTCGCTGCCGGAGGCCTCAAACACCGCGTCAAACTGGCCTTTGTCAAGCTTGTATTTGTCGAGCCCTTCGCTTTGCGTGCGCAGGTTGATGGTTTCGTCGGCGCCCATCTGGCGCGCGCATTGCAGCGGCAGATCAGCAATGTCGGCGGCGACGATGCGCGCAGCGCCGGCGCGCCGCAAGCCGCCAATCAACAAAGAACCGATAGGGCCACAGCCGGTGACCAGCACCTGCTTGCCCAACACGCCGCCGGCGCGCTGAATCGCATGCAGGCCAACAGACAAGGGTTCGGCCAGCGCCGCCTCCGACAGGCTCAGGTGGTCCGCCACCGGATGAGCCTGGCTGGCACTGATCACCAGCTGCTCGCTGAAGGCGCCCTGGATGTGCGGAAAAGGCATGGCGCTGCCATAAAAGCGCATGTTCAAGCAATGGTTTTGCATGCCGGTCTGGCAAAAACGGCAGTTGCCGCAAGGCCTTGAAGGCGATATGGCGATGCGCTGGCCTTGTTTAAAGCCGCTGACCTTTGAGCCCATGGCCTGCACGACACCCGAGACCTCGTGGCCCAGGGCCATGGGCTGCTTGATGCGCACGGTACCAAAGCCGCCGTGCTGGTAGTAGTGCAGGTCCGAGCCGCAGATGCCGCCAAAAGCCACGGACACCAGCAACTCATGCTCGCCCATGGCGGGCTGCTCCCTGTCTTCGAGTCGCAAATCCTGGGCTGAATGAATAACGAGCGCGCGCATGATGTAAAACCTTTCAGAGCTTTTAAAGTGTGGCGGTGACGCCGCCGTCTACATAGAGGATGTGACCGTTAACAAAACAAGAGGCTTCGCTGGCCAGAAACACCGCAGCGCCGCCCAGGTCTTCAACGTCGCCCCAGCGGCGACTGGGCGTGCGGCCTACCAGCCAGCCGGTGAAGGCGGGGTCGGCCACCAGCTTTTCGGTCAGCTCGGTCTTGAAGTAGCCCGGGCCCAGGCCGTTGACGGTGATGCCGAACTGGCCCCAGTCAATCGCCATGCCCTTGGTCAGCATTTTGACGGCGCCTTTGCTGGCCGTGTAGGGCGCTATGCCCGGGCGACCCAGCTCGCTTTGCACAGAGCAGATGTTGATGATCTTGCCGCAGCCGCGGGGAATCATTTTTTGCGCAACTGTCTTGCCGACAAAGTAAACGCTGTCCAGGTTGGTCCGCATCAAGGTGTGCCAGTCGGTGTCGGCAAAGTCGTGCAGCGGGCCGCGGATCTGCATGCCGGCGTTGTTCACCAGAATGTCGATGCTTCCAATGTCTTTTTCGATGGCGTCAATACCCTGGCGAACCGCATCGGCATCGGTCACGTCAAAACCAGCGGTGCTCACGCTCAGGCCCTCGGCGCGCAGCTCTTGCGCTGCGGCTTGCAGCTTGCCGGTATGGCGGCCGTTGAGAATGAGCGTGGCGCCGGCCTGGCCGAGCGCGCGCGCCAGCGCCAGGCCAATGCCGCCTGACGAGCCGGTGATGAGCGCCCGGCGCCCGTTCAAGCGAAATTTTTCAAGCACTTGTTGCATGTTCAAAGAAGGGTTGTTAACGGAGCATCCAGCGCAGGGGCGTCATCACCAGTTCAGGGAACGCAATCAGCAAGCCCATCACCACCACCTGCGACAACAGAAAAGGCCAGACGCCTTTGATGACGTCGTGCATGGGAATCTTGCCGACGCCGCACACCACGTTGAGCACCGTTCCGACAGGCGGCGTCAACAGGCCAATGGCGTTGTTAATGATGAACAGCACGCCAAAATACACCGGGTCAATGCCGGCCTGGCGCACCAGCGGCATCAGCACCGGCGTGAGGATCAGCACCGTGGGTGCAAAGTCCAGGGCTGTGCCCACCACCAGCACGATCAACATGAGCATGACCATGAGCAGCATCTTGTTGTCGATGAAAGGCTCCATCAGCGCCACGATCTGCGCCGGTATGCTGGCCACCGTGATCAGCCAGGCCGACACCAGCGCCGCCGCCACCAGGAACATCACGATCGACGAGGTCTTGGCGGCATTCAGGATAAGCCCGTACAAGTCCTTCACCTTGATCTCGCGGTAGATAAAAAGGCCGACAAACAGCGAATACACCACAGCCACGACGGCCGCCTCGGTGGGTGTGAACACGCCCATCTTCATGCCGCCGATGATGGTGATGGCCAGCAGGTAAGACCAGAAAGCGTTGGCCGTGACCTTGAGCTTTTCTTTCATGGGCACGCGCGGCGCCACCTGCACATCGTCATTGCGCGCAACGATCCACCAGGTGATGATCAGCGCCAGGCCCATCAGCAGGCCGGGGAAGATGCCGGCCATGAAGAGCTTGGAGATCGACACGCCGCCGATCACGCCAAACAAAATAAAGCCGATCGAAGGCGGGATCACCGGGGCAATGATGCCGCCGGCAGCAATCAGGCCGGCCGAGCGGTCCATGCGGTAGCCGGCCTTGCGCATCATGGGCATCAGCACAGCGGCCAGCGCTGCGGTGTCGGCCACCGCCGAGCCGGACAGGCTGGCCATGATGATGGCCGCAAACACCGCCACATAACCCAAGCCGCCGCGGAAGTGGCCTACCCAGACCATGGCCGAATTGACAATGCGCCGGCTCATACCACCGGCATTCATCAGCTCGCCGGCCAGCATGAAAAAGGGCACAGCCATCAGCGGAAAGTTGTCTGCACCGTTGATCAGGTTTTGCGACACGATCTGTGTGTCAAAAGTATCCAGGTGCAGCATCAGGGCCACGCCCGATACCAGCAGCGAAAAAGCCAGGGGCATGCCCAGCGCCATGGCGCCCAGCAAGGAGGCGACAAAAATAAAGACGGTCATCGTTTGGCTCCCACGGTGTGCTGCTCGCCGCCGTCTTCGGAGTCTTGCACTTCAATCAGATCGCCATCGCTGTAGCCGCCTCGCGCCAGGCGAATCAACTTACCCAGAATCATCAGGCCCATGGCCACGCTGGTGATGTAGCCTACGCCGTAAACCCAGCTCATGGGTATTTGCATGACGCCGGACAAGGTGGTCGCGTTGATCTGGTGCTGCTTGAGGGTGCCGTAAAACATCAGCACGCAGCAGCCCAGCATCAGCACGTTAGACAGGGCAAAGCAAAAACGCTTGCCGGCCCCCGGCAGGACGCGAATCAAAGTGTCCAGCCCCAGGTGCGCGTTGTCGCGCATCACTACGATAGCGCCTAAAAAAGTGACCCAGATGAAAAGAAAGCGGGACAGCTCTTCGGAGCTGATCAGCCCCGAGTTAAAACCGTAGCGCAGCACCACATTACCAAACACCATGATGACCATCAGGGACAGCATGATGACCAGCACAAATTCGGCGAGCCGGAAAAAAAGATCGTTGATTTTTTTCATAAATCCTGTCACACCCCCCACCACAGGGCGGGGGGTGCTTATGGCCCAAGGTTTACTTGGTATCTGCAATCGCTTTGAGCAAGGTCAGGCCGTTTTTCTCGCCAAAAGTTTTGGCGATTTCGGCGGAGACGATCTTCTGGAACGGTGCCATGTCAACGACTTCGATGACCTGCATGCCGGACTTCTTCAGCTCGGCGACCACCTTGCCGGCGTTGGCTGCGTTGAGGCCGCGCTGGAACTTGGCGGCTTCGCGAGCGGCTTCGACCACGATGGTCTGGAAGTTGGCCGGCAGGCTGTCGAACTTGGCCTTGTTCATGGCCAGGATGATCGGCGAGTAAACGTGGTTGCTCACAGTGAGGTGTTTTTGCACTTCATAGAACTTCGACGAGTAAGTCACATTGATCGGGTGCTCTTGCGCGTCAAAGGTGCCTGTTTCGAGCGCGGTGTACAGCTCGGAAATCGGCATCGGTGACGGGTTCATGCCCAGCAGCTTGAAAGCCTGGATGTGGTACGGGTTGGGCGTTGAGCGGATCTTCAGGCCCTTGAGGTCTTCAGGCTTGTTGACCGGGCGCTTGTTGTTGGTGAATGCGCGCCAGCCGTTTTCCCAGTAAGCCAGGCCCTTCATGCCGTGAGGCGCCAGCTCGTTGAGCACGCCGGTGCCGATGGCGCCGTCAAGCACGTTGTAGGCGTGTTGTGCGCTGCGGAACACGAAGGGCAACTCCATGGCCGCGGTGTTGGCAACGATGCCGTTGTAGTTGGAGGCGCCACTCGAGACGATGTCGATGGTTCCGCCGCGCACGCCGTTGATCATGGCTGCGTCGTTGCCCAGCTGGTTGGCCGGGAAGATGGTGATCTCAACGTCACCTTTGGTGCGCTCTTTAACCAGCTCGGCCATTTTCATGGCGGCTGCATGCTGGCCGTCAGTCGTGTTGACGGCGTGGCCGAGCTTGAGGTTGAACTTGGCGCCAAAGGCGGCAGTGCCGACCGTGGCCATCAGGCAAGCGATGAGGACTTTTGAAATTTTCATGGTAAATGTCTCCTGGTTAAAAAATCTTGGCGCAATGTTTTTTTCATTGTTACCTTCTTCACAAAAGCGCCAACCCGAATGAATGCCGGGTGGTCGCACTCCCTTTGGCAGCAGCCTTGGCTGCTGCCTTGGTTCAGTCGGTCGGCAGACCGTATTCGTCGGCGCTGAAAATCGTGTGGAACACCGTGCCGTCGAACATGTCAATCAAGGCTTTAGAGACTTCGCGGCTTTTCAGGCGCACTTCCGAGGCCAGCGCGAACTCAATGGACTCGCGGCTGGGGTAGCGCACCGAAAGCACCATTTCAAGCCGGGGGTCGTTCACATCGCTTTCGACCTGACGCAGCACACGCACTTCCTGGGCGCCGGGAAAGCGTGTCCACAAAGGCACCAGCTCTTTGCGGATGTAGTTGTTGAAAGCGGCTTCAAAACCGGGTCTGACCTGACCGCGAAAAAATGCACAACGGATGAACATGAAAATCCTTGAAAGGGTGGCAAAAAAGGTTGGAATTCAGGCTGTGGCGCCGTCAGCTTGCAAGGCCGCCAGTGCAGCGGCCAGCAGTTGCCCGACGGGCCGGTTGATGTCGATGCGCACAACGTCGTTTTCGTCAGCGCCGGGTCGCTCCAGCGCCAGCAGCTGGCTGGCCAGCAACTCCGGGTGCATGTAATGGCCGGTGCGCAAGGCCATTCGATGCTCAATCAATTCGGCCGGGCCATCCAAAAAAACAAATTGCAGCGGTGCAGCCAATGAACGAATGCGCTCCCGGTAGGCAAATTTGAGCGCCGAGCAAGCCACCACGAGGCCAGCAGTCGGCTCTGGAGCCGGCTGGGCAAGGAGCCGCCCGATGCGGTCCAGCCAGGGCCAGCGGTCAGCGTCTTCCAGCGCAATGCCTGCGCGCATTTTTTCTACGCTTTCGGGCAGGTGCAGGTCATCGCCGTCCACCATGGTCAGGCCCAGCTCGGCGGCCATGGCGGCTGCCACGGTTGACTTGCCGCAACCCGACACGCCCATGACCACGATGCGCCGCATGGCTCAGTGACCTGACATGGCCATGCACTCCGGCACGGGGGTTAGCAAGGGCTTGCCAGAAAGGCCGGCCTGCATATTGGCAAAAGCCAGGTCGGCCATGGCCTGGCGCGTCTGGTGCGTGGCGCTGGCCATGTGCGGCGTCAGCACCACATTGGGCATGCTCCACAGCGCTTCGGGCACCTGCGGTTCATTGGCAAACACGTCCAGCCCAGCGCCGGCAATCACGCCGCCAGCCAGCGCCTGCACCAGCGCCGCTTCGTCGACCACGCTGCCGCGCGCCACATTGACCAGATAGCCCTTGGGGCCCAGCGCTTGAAGCACCTCGGCATTAATCAGGTGGCGCGTGCCCGCGCCGCCGGGTGTGATGACCACCAGAAAATCAACCTGCGCGGCCAGCGCTGCGGCGTTGGGGTAGTACTTGAAGCCGGACTCGGGCTTTTCGGTGCGTGTGGTGTAGGCAATCGACATGTCAAAGGCGGCGGCGCGCCGTGCAATCGCCTGGCCGATACGGCCCAGGCCGACAATGCCCATACGCGCGCCCGAGACCTTGCGGCCCAGCGGCAGCGCGCCTTGCGGCCAGCGGCCCTGGCGCACATGCTGGTCGGCCTGCGGCAATTGGCGCGCCACCGACAAAACCAAGGCCATTGCCAGGTCGGCCACGTCATCGGTCAACACGCCGGGGGTGTGCGTCACCGGCACACCCTGGCCAATGGCGGCCAGCACGTCAATGCCGTCATAGCCCACACCAAACACCGACAGCATCTTGAGCTGCGGCAGCTGCGCGATCAGGCTGCCCGGCACCACGGATTCACCGCCTGCGGCCAGACCCACGATATTGGGCGCCAGCGCCGCCATGGCCTGTGCGTCGTCGGGTTGGTAGCTGTGCACCTTGTAGACGGTTTTCAATGCCGCTATGTACAGCGGGTGCACTTTGGGCATGGCCAGAATTTCGGGTTGACTCACTTGACAAGTTCCTTTGAATGGCAGCAGCAAGCAGCCGGACTGGTGTGTTGTCCGACTGCATTTGGACAGCGCTATCCTGAATAGCTTGAAAAAAACAAGCGGCAACAGAAAAGCAATTTATTCATGTGGCACAGGGAAATCATCAATAGGCAGCCAAACTACCAAGGCTAGACTGATGAGACTCTGGACAGCGCTAGCCTAACTGGGTGAGCCGCAGTTCCAGCCCCGTATTTACCCTTGTGAGACATGCCCACGCCCGCCAAACATCACCGCGCTACAGGTCGCGTCACGCTCAACGACGTGGCCCACGCCGCCGGCGTCAGCCCGATCACGGTGTCGCGCGCTTTGCGCGGTGAAAGAGCGGTCGATCCGGCGCTGGTCGAGCGTGTGCTGGCCGCTTCTGCCAAGCTCGGTTATGTCCCCGACCCGGCCGCCCGGGCCCTGGCCTCGCAGCGCAGCAACCATGTGGCCGTGCTCATACCCAAGCTTTCCAACAACTTGTTTGTAGATTTGCTCGATGCCGCACAGCAAACCCTGCGAGCCGGTGGCTTTCAAGCCCTGGTGGGCGTGACGCATTACGACGACGGCCAAGAAGAGCAACTGCTGCGCGAACAACTGCTGCACAGACCCGCCGGCTTGCTGATCACCGGCCTGAACCACAACGCCGCCACCCGGGCGCTGATAGCCCGCAGCCAGGTGCCTTGCGTGCATTTGATGGACCTGCCCGAGGCCGGCCAAGCCGAGCCGACCTATTGCGTGGGCTTTCGTCAGAACGAAGCCGGTGCCGCACTGACGCGCCACTTGCTTGCCACGGGCCGCCGGCGCATCGCCTTTGCCGGTGCGCAGCTGGACCCGCGCGTGATGCAACGCCTTTACGGCTGGCGCAGTGCCCTGCAAGAAGCCGGCTGCTACGAGCCCACGCTCGAGTGGCTCAACCCCGCCTCGTCTTCGCTGGCGCTGGGCGGCGTGATGTTTGAGCAGATCATGGGCCAGAGTCCGGCGGTGGACGCCATCTTTTTTTGCAACGACGACCTGGCGCAAGGCGCTTTGCTGGCCGCGCTGCGGCTGAAGATCGCGGTGCCCTCGCGCATCGCCATTGCCGGCTTCAATGACCTCACAGGCAGCGACCAGATGCTGCCGCCGCTGACCTCGGTGCGCACGCCGCGTGCGCAAATCGGTGAGGCCGGCGCCAACATGCTGCTGGCCCTGATGCGCGGTGAAACACAGGCGACAGCTTGTGTGGATCTGGGCTTTGAGCTGGTGCAGCGCGGCAGCACCTAGCGCAGCGCTGAACCCCCGGCGCTTTTCAGACGCCGGCTTCCTTGAGCACATTCTCCAGAGGCCGGCCGGCCAGCAGGCGTGCAATGTTGTCGGCAATGGTTTGCTGACGCCGGCGCACGGTGCCCGAGGTCCAGCCCGACATGTGCGGCGTCATCACCACGTTGTCCAGTGCTGCAAAGTCAAAGCGTGAGGGCGCGCATTCGGGCTTGTCCGCGTTCGGGTACTGGTACCAGGTGTCAATGATCGCGCCGCCGATCTGCCGCTTGGACAGCGCTTCGTACAAAGCCTGTTCATCGATGACCGGACCGCGGCCCACATTGAGCAGCAGCGCATCGGGCTTCATGGCCGCCAGCGCTGCGGCATTCACCAAGCCCTGCGTGCTGCCGGTCAGCGGTAGGCTCACCACCACGGCATCAGCCGAAGCCATGAAAGCGCTCAGCTCGTTCAGGCTGAAGGCCTGGTCCACCAGCGGGCTGTTGACCGCACTGCGGTTGGCCACATGCACGCGCATGCCAAAGGCCTTGGCTCGGGCTGCCAGCGCTTTGGAAATATGGCCAAAGCCCAGCAAGCCCAGGGTCTGCGCGCCCAGCTCGGTGCGCAGTGCCGTCGGCCGGCCGGCCCAGTAGGTCCAGCGCTGCTGGCGCAAGTCAGCGTCAGCCGCTTGCAGGGGCACGTGGCGCATGAGCAGCGCCGTCATCACGTATTCGGCAATCGCGCCCTCATGCCCGAAGCAGTTGCACAGCGCGCTGTGTGCCGGCAGCAAGGCCGCGTCAATCGCGTCCGTGCCTGCCCCCGGCGCGTGGTAAAGTCGCACCGCCTTGGGCTGCGGCATGGCCGCGTCCAGCTTGATGCCGACGATCACGTCCGCCGTTTCATAGTGCTCACGCTCGCCCGGCAGCGCCAGGCCGTCACTCAGGTCAACGATCTGGTGACCGGGCCCCACCAGCGCGTCAAAACCCTGACGGAAGTTGCTGGCGTTCTGGCCGTGGAAAACAATTTTCAAAGTGGTTGGCGGCATTCAAAGTCCCAAGTTAACAGGCCGCCAAGGGTACGGCGTCTTGGGCGGCACTATGCCACATGCCCTTTCGGCCGGCGGCGGAGGATGGATCCCCGCGTTCGCGAGGATGACGCGGGTACAGGTCATGCCTGCGCCCTCATCGTCATCAACGTACCCGCCGTCATTCCTGCGTCCTCCCGTCATTCCTGCGCAGGCAGGAATCCATCCCCGCCATCTGTCTTTAATCCCCCAGCAACACCCGTGGCGCGAACTTGGCGCGGTGAATGCTGAAAAACGACTTCACGTTACGCACATTCGCGTCGCTGGTGAAAAGCCGCTGCGCCAGCGCCAGATAGGCCGGCATGTCGGCCACGTGAACCACCAACACAAAGTCCGGCCCGGGCGAGACGCGGTAGCACTGCTGCACGCCGGCGTCGGCCACCACGCGCGCTTCAAAGGCCAGCGCCTCTTGGTTGCCTTGCCGGTCCAGTGTGATCTCGGTGAGAGCCGTGAGGCCGCGGCCCAGGGTGGCGGCCAGTTTGTCGGTGCTGAGCAGCGCGATCTGCTGCTCGATCAGGCCTGCATCGCGCAGGCGCTTGACGCGCCGCAGGCAGGTGGGCGGCGACACGTGGCAACGCTCGGCCAGCGTCTGGTTGCTCAGCGAGGCGTCTTGCTGAAGCTGGTCGAGCAGGCGAAGATCGGTGCTATCAAGCGCTATTTGCTCCATAAAACTATCAAATATGAAATTAAATTTAATTACTCAAGTTTAATGAAATTTTATTGCGTTGATTATCATATTTTGATCGGATAAAAAATAATCATAAACGTACCATCGGCTTCTTGATCTGATTTGATCTGAATTTAGGAGCTGGCTTATGTGTGGCATCGTCGCCGCGGTTTCCAACCGTAACATCGTTCCCGTCCTCGTGCAGGGCCTGCAGCGGCTCGAATACCGGGGTTATGACTCCTGCGGCGTGGCGGTGTATGCCGGTGGCCTGAAGCGCGCCCGCAGCACCTCGCGCGTGGCCGAGTTGCAGGCGCAAGTCAGCGCCGAGCACATTGAAGGCGGCACCGGCATTGCGCACACGCGCTGGGCCACGCACGGCGCGCCGGCGGTGCACAACGCGCACCCGCATTTCAGCCATGGCACGGGCGCTGACGCCTATGCCCGGCCGGGCCGGGTGGCGCTGGTGCACAACGGCATCATTGAAAACCACGACGAGTTGCGCGCCGCCCTGCAAGCCAAGGGCTATGTATTTCAAAGCCAGACCGACACCGAAGTCATCGTGCACCTGATGGACAGCCTGTACGACGGCGATTTGTTTGAAGCGCTGAAAGCCGCCGTGGCGCAGCTGCACGGTGCGTATGCCATTGCCGCCTTTTGCAAAGACGAGCCGCAGCGCGTGGTGGGCGCGCGCGCCGGCTCGCCCTTGATTCTGGGCGTGGGCAAAGACCACAACGAAAACTTTCTGGCCAGCGACGCCATGGCCCTGGCCGGCGTGACCGACCAGATTTTGTACCTGGAAGAGGGTGACCTGGTGGACATGCAACTGGGCAAATACTGGGTGATAGACCGCCAGCACAAGGCCGTGACGCGCGAGGTCAAGACCGTGCAGGCGCACAGCGGCGCGGCCGAACTCGGCCCCTACCGTCACTACATGCAAAAAGAAATCTTTGAGCAGCCGCGCGCCATTGCCGACACACTCGAAGGCGTCAACGCCATCGTGCCAGAACTCTTTGGCGACGCCGCTTACCGCAGCTTCAAAGACATTGACTCGGTGCTGATCCTGGCCTGCGGCACCAGTTACTACAGCGGCTGCACCGCCAAGTACTGGCTGGAAGACATTGCCGGCATTCCCACACAGGTCGAAGTGGCCAGTGAATACCGCTACCGCAGCAGCGTGCCCAACCCGCGCACGCTGGTGGTCACCATCACGCAAAGCGGCGAAACCGCCGACACCCTGGCCGCGGTGCGCCACGCGCAAAGCTTGGGCATGACGCAAACGCTAACGATCTGCAACGTCGCCACCTCGGCCATGGTGCGCGAGTGCAAGCTGGCTTACATCACGCGTGCCGGCGTAGAGATCGGCGTGGCCTCAACCAAGGCCTTCACCGCGCAACTGGCCGGCTTGTTTTTGTTGACGCTGGCACTGGCGCAAAGCAAGGGCCGCCTCAGCGATGAAGCCGAAGCATCGCACCTCAAAGCCATGCGCCACCTGCCTGCCGCGCTGCAAGCTGTGCTGGCACTGGAGCCGCAAATCATCAGCTGGTCAGAAGACTTTGCCAAGATGGAAAACGCGCTTTTTTTAGGGCGCGGCCTGCACTACCCGATCGCCCTGGAAGGCGCGCTCAAGCTCAAAGAAATCAGCTACATCCACGCCGAGGCCTACCCCGCCGGCGAACTCAAACACGGCCCACTCGCCTTGGTCACCAGCGCCATGCCGGTTGTCACCGTGGCGCCCAATGACAGCCTGCTGGAAAAGCTCAAAAGCAACCTGCAAGAAGTGCGCGCCCGGGGCGGCGTGCTCTATGTGCTGGCAGACGCCGACACCAAAATTGAAAACGGCGAAGGCATCCATGTCATCCGCATGCCTGAGCACTATGGCGCACTCAGCCCTATGTTGCACGTGGTACCGCTGCAATTGCTGGCGTACCACACGGCTTGCGCTCGCGGCACCGATGTGGACAAGCCGCGGAATTTGGCCAAGAGTGTGACGGTGGAGTAATTCAGCAAGACCGCTTACACATTCAGACGCGCCCAGCCAGCTTGAGAGAAGCCCGCAATGTGTCGTTGATGCGTGTTTGCCAGCCCTCGCCACTGGCACGAAGCGCAGCCAGTACATCGGCATCCAGTCGCAGTTTGACAGGCTCTTTGGTCACCGCGGCTTTGGGGCGGCCACGGGGCTTGAGGGTTGTGCCCTCGTACCGGTCAGCTTGTTTGAAGAATGCCGCCTTCAGCTCAGGAGCGTCCTCGGGATCAGTCCATGTAGCGGGTGTAGAAGTTTTTTTCGCGCTCATTGGCTTTCCTCATGCTGATAATGCGGCGCACCTCGCCGCGAGGCGTCCAGACAATGACCACCAAGCGGGCATCTAACAAGCCCACCGAGATGAATCTATCCTCGGCATAGCCCTGCCGAGTGTCTTGACCTGTCAAATGCAAGCCTGCAAAGACTTCCCCGGCACGGGCAAAGTCCAAGTCGCGTTCGATCAGCGTTTTGAGTCGCTTTGTGCTGTCGAATTCGATTTGCATCGTAATTAATGTACACCCAATAAATAGAGTGTCAAGAATTTCTAAAAGGCAACCGGCCTATTTAGTCTGTACCTAAGCGCGCTTGGCCAGCGCCAGCCAGGCGCCCAGTCCAATCATGGTCACGCCGGATGCGCGGGTCATCAGGCGGGCCCGTGCGCTGCGGCCAAGTCCGGACTTGAGTAGCCTTTGAGCGCCCAGCACGGCCATGACGTCGACCAGGGTGTTGAGTGCTACGCAGATGCTGCCGAGCAACACCAACTGCAGCAGCAGCGGCTCGGCAGGCGTGGTGAACTGAGGCAAAAATGCCAGAAAGAACAAGGCCGTTTTGACGTTGAGCGCCTCCACCAGGATGCCTTCAGCAAAGGCGCGACGGGCGCCTTGTGCGGTGATCGGCGCTGCATCACCTTCGGGCGTTTTTTGCATGAGCAGCCGCACACCCAAATAAATAAGGTAAGCCGCTCCCACGTACTTGACCAGGCTGAAGGCCAAGGCTGATTGCGCCAGCAGCACGGACAAGCCCAGTGCCGCTGCCAGCACATGCAGCATGCCCCCTAAACCCGTGCCCAGGCAGGAGGCCAGACCCTCTTGGCGCCCGCCGGCAACCGTGCGGGCCACGACATAGGCCATGCCGGGGCCGGGCGTGAGGGCCAGAACGGCCGCTGCCATGCCAAAAGCAAAGAGTGACATGGCGCTTTAGCGGCTTAGGCCGGCGTGACGTCGACCCGCGCGCGAACCTCGCCCTTTTGGCCCATGTCGTCTTGCCACTGCACCAGCAACTCACCGCTTTCTTCGGGCACAACCCAGAACTGCAAATAGGGGTTGGCCGAGATGCCTGAGCCCAAGCGGGCACGAAACACCGTGCGTGCGCCGTAGCTGGCGTGAAGGCTGTGGATCACGTTTTTAGGGGCGCTGGTACCCAGCACGTCAAAACGAAAACCGGTTTCCATGGGGTGCTGTACCAGCAAGCGAACTTCCATGGGCTGGCCGCGCCGCACCGGGGAAGACAGCTGGATGCGGGCGAGCATGTCAGGCGGCGTCCATGCAGGCAGACTCGGTCACTTCGACCTCGGCCGTACCCTGCCACCAGCGGCCGTCAGACGTTTGCGCCAGCGCCATCACTGTCTGAGAACCGTTGAGCCGCACGCGCGTTGCGATCTCGGCTTTGCCCGACCAGGGGCCCAGGTCAAAGTCTGCAATCACAGGCCTGGGGTTGCGGTTGGACAGCAGCACCAGGCGCTGTACATGGTCGGCCTGCGTCATGGGGCTGTCGATGCGCACGCTCAACGGCACTGTGAAACCGTTGTCAGCCAACCGCGGCGTCGTCACGGTCACCCGCGCCGGGCTCGGCGTGGCATCGCCCGTGAACGGCCGGTAGAGCAGCGACAAGTCCAGCGTGGGTGCCAGTGCCTGGCCGTGCGCCGGGCCTACGCCCAGCAGGGCGCAGGCCAGCAAGCCGCCCAATCCCTGTCGGCGGGACAAGGCGGGGGCGGCTTCAGACAATGCGCAGACCGTGGTTCTTCAGCGGCAGGTTGCGCATCGGCTTGCCGGTGGCGGCAAAGATGGCGTTGAGGATGGCCGGCGCCACCACGCAAATGGTGGGCTCGCCCACGCCGCCCCAGAAGTCAAAGGTCGGTGCGATCACGGTTTCGATGCGCGGCAACTGGCGCAAGCGGGCAATTGGATAGCTGTCGAAGTTGGTATTGACCATGCGCCCGTTGGCCACGCTGGACTGGCTTTGTAAGGTGTCAAAGGCATAAGCCACCGAGCCCTCGACCTGAGCGGCGATCTGATCGGGGTTGACCGCATGGCCGCAATTGGTGGACAGCACCAGGCGCAGTACCTTGACCTCGTCACCCTTGACCGATACCTCTGCAACCGCAGCGGTGTAACTGCCGTAACCCATGAATTGGGCAATGCCGCGGTGCACGCCGGCGGGCAGGGGTTTGCCCCAGCCGGCTTTGTCGGCGGCCGCATTCAACACGGCCAGGTGCTTGGGATGTTTTTGCATCAGCACGCGACGGAACTCCAGCGGATCCCGGCCGGCCGCCGCCGCCACTTCTTCCATGAAGCACTCCAGGTACAAGCCGTTCTGGTTGGTGTTGACACCACGCCAAGCGCCGACCGGCACATGGGAGTTGCGCATTGCGTACTCGGTGCGCAGACTTGGTATGGTGTAGCCAAGCTGTGCGTCACTCGGCGCAGCCGTGAGGCCTTGCAACTGGCGCAGGTCTTTACCGTCTTTGATGTTTTGCGGGCTCAGATAGGCGTTGATGGACTGGCCGGAGACCCGCAGTTGCAGACCCAGCAGATTGCCCTGTGCGTCCAGACCGGCTTCGAGCTTGCACAGCCCGATGGGGCGGAAGTAGTCTTGCGCCATGTCTTCTTCGCGGCTCCACACCATTTTGACGGGAACGCCCTTCATTTGCCTGCCCAGCAAAGTGGCCTGGCGCACAAAGTCTTGCGTGCCTCCGCGCCGGCCGAAACCGCCGCCCAGGGTGTGGTTGTGGACTTCGCATTTGTCCAGCGGCAAACCGCTGGCGGTCGACAAGGCGGCCATCGAAGCCTCGGCATTCTGGCTGGCGACCCAGACCTCGGCACGGTAGTCGGTGATGAGCGCCGTGCAGTTCATGGGCTCCATGCAGGCGTGGGTGACAAAGGGGGTGCTGTAAACCGCCTCGACACGTTTGGCTGCGCCGGCAATCACCTGGGGGGCGTTGCCGATGTCGATGTCGGCAAACACATTGTTGGTGGAGGTCAGGCCCTCTTTGAGCCGGGCGTCAATGGTGGCGCTGCTTTCCTGGCCGTTGGCGCCTTCGTTCCAGACGATGGGCAGGTCCTGCAGCGCCATCTTGGCGCGCCACCAGTTGTCGGCCACCACGGCCACCGCGTTGTCGTCCACTTTGTAGACGCCCTGAATGCCTTTGCGGCCCCTGAGCTTGGAGGCGTCAAAGCTGACCAGCTTGCCGCCAAAGACCGGGCTGGCCTGAATGGCCGCATAGACCATGCCGGGCAGGCGGATGTCGATGGCATAGTTTTGTTTGCCCATCACCTTGAGATCGGTGTCCACACGCTTGAGGGGCTTGCCGGCAAGCTTCCATTGGCGCGGGTCCCGCAACACCAGGGTCTTAGGGTCTGGCGGTGTCAGCTTGGCTGCGGCCGAGGCCACCTTGCCGTAGCTGAGCTTGCGACCGGTGGCGGTGTGGGTGATCACGCCTTTGCTGACGGTCACTTCGCTCACCGCAACGCCCCACTGATTGGCCGCCGCTTGCAAGAGCACGGTGCGGGCCGCAGCGCCGCCTTGGCGCATGTAATCCTGCGAGCCGCGTATGCCCCGGCTGCCACCGGTGGACATGTCGCGCCAGACGCGCTTGCGTGCCAGGTTCTGGCCGGGCGAGACCATTTGGACTTTGACGCGCGACCAATCGCAGTCGAGCTCTTCGGCCACCAGCTGGGCCAGACCGGTGTGGGTGCCCTGGCCCATTTCGGCGCGGGCAACGCGGATGATGCAGGTTTCGTCGGTTTGCACCACCACCCAGGCGTTGACCTCGGGTGTGTCGGCGCCGGCACTTTGGGCGCCGGCAGGAAAGTGAAAGCCCAGTGCCAGGCCGGTGCCGGCAGCGGCACTGGACAGCACAAAGGCGCGGCGGGACAAGCGGGTGTTTGTCGGCATGGTCATGTGCGCTTCTTTCAGGCTTGGGCCGTTGTGTTTTCGATAATTTCGCCGGCATCGCTGACCATGTGGATCACCGATCCCACGCCCTTGCCGGTTTTGGCGGCCAGATGGATGGCCGCGCGGATGCGCTGGTAAGTGCCGCAGCGGCAGATGTTGGTCATGGCCTCGTCAATGTCGGCGTCGGTGGGTTTGGGTTTTTTGCGCAGCAAGGTGGTGGCCGCCAGGATCTGGCCGGACTGGCAGTAACCACACTGCGGCACATCGAGCGCCTTCCAGGCCATTTGCACGGGGTGTGTGCCGTCCTTCGACAAGCCTTCAATCGTCACCACCCGCTGGCCCACGGCGCCAGACACCGGGTAGGAGCACGAGCGCACCGGCTCACCATTGAGATGCACCGTGCAAGAGCCACACTGGGCAATGCCGCAGCCAAACTTGGTGCCTGTCATGCCCAGCTGGTCGCGCAGCACCCACAGCAGGGGCATCTCGGGCTCGACGTCGACTTGATGGCTTTTACCGTTGATGTTCAATTTCAACATGCGTGATCCTTGGTGTTCAAAAAGCTTAGGTTAGTGGGCAATCGGCCCCGATCAATTACGTGTAAACCCGAGTGTTCAGCCGAAGACAAGACGTCAATTCATTTTCAGCCGGCCGTCGGCGATCATTTTGCCGATTCGAGTGTGCTCAACCTTGATGTGGCGCGCAAAGTCTTCGGGTGTGCCGCCCACCACTTCAGCGCCTTCGCCGGTGAGGGAGTCGCGCACCGAGGTCTGGCGCAGTGCCTTGGCCGATTCCTGGTTGATCTTGCGGATGATGTCTGGCGGCGTGCCGGCGGGTGCCAGCAAGCCGTACCAGGAGCCGGCTTCGTAGCCGACCAGCCCGGACTCGGCCAGCGTCGGCACGTTGGGCAGCAGTGGCGAGCGTTTGGCGCTGGTGACCGCAAGCGCCCGGAATTTCCCGTTGTTGATCTGCGGCACGATGGCCACCATGGAGCTGAACATCAGCTGCACCTGACCGGACATCAGGTCCGTCATGGCCGGGGCCAGGCCTTTGTAGGGAATGTGCGCCATGTCCACGCCTGCCATGCTTTCGTACAGCACCGTCGCCACGTGGGCCGAACTGCCGTTGCCGTTGGAGGCGTAGTTCAGCTTGTTGGGGTTGGCCTTGGCATAGGCGGTCATTTCCTGAATGGTCTTGAAAGGCTGCGCCAGGTTCACGGCGACCACCGACGGCGCCGAAGCGAGCAGGATGATGGGTGCGAAATCCTTGAACGGGTCATAAGGGCTCTTGCCCATCACCTGCGGGTTCACCGCCAGACTGCCCACGCCGCCCAGAAACAGCGTGTAACCGTCCGGCGGCGCCTTGGCCGCCAGGTCAGCACCAATGATGCCGCCGGCGCCTGCCTTGTTGTCCACCACCACAGATTGGCCCAGGGCTGTTGTGAGCTGCTGCGCGATGGCGCGCGCCACCGTGTCATTGCCGCCGCCGGGCGCAAAAGGCACGATCAGGCGAACCGGCTTGGTGGGATAGTTTTGAGCCTGGGCACTGAGGCCAAAGCTGGCGGCCAGGGCCAGCCAAAGGGCGAATTTTTTCATGGGTGTTGCTCCGTTTGTTGTTGGGTTCTGAAAAATGTTGGCTGCAACGCCGGCTTATTGCGAACGGATATCCAGCTCTTTGATCAATTTGGCCCAGCGTTTGATCTCGGTGCTGACATGGTTGCCGAACTCTGCCGGGGTGCTGCCCACCGGGTCAGAGCCGTCGCCGGCCAGTCGCTCGCGGGTTTCGGGAAGCTTGAGGATGCGAACCATCTCACGGTTGAGCTTGTCAATGATGGGTGCCGGTGTGCCGCGCGGCGCCATGACGCCGTACCAGCCGGCCATTTCGTAGCCGCTGACGCCGGCTTCCTGCATGGTGGGTATGTCCGGCAAGGTGGGCGAACGCTGAAGCGTGCTGACCGCCAGCGGCCGCAGGCGGCCCGACGTGATGTGCGCGTTCGACTGCAAAATGGTGGAGAACAACATGTCGATCTGGCCGCTGATCACGTCATTCATGGCCAAAGAGCCGCCTTTGTAAGGCACATGCGTGAGCTTGATGCCGCCCAGCGCTTCCAGCAAGGCGCCGGCCAGGTGGCTGAAGCCGCCGATGCCCGAAGAGCCGTAGGTCAGGCCGCCGGGCTTGCTGCGCGCCAGCGCTCGCAGATCTGCCACCGACTTGACCGGCAAGGACGGGTTGATCACCAGCACGTAAGGCTGGGAGGTGGCCTGGGTGATGGGCACAAGGTCGCGCTCCAGGTTGTAGGCCTGGTTGCCCTGCAATGTCACGTTCACCGAATGGCTGGACGAGATCATGGTGAGTGTGTAGCCGTCAGGCGGCGACTTGGCCACCAGATCGACCGCGATCATGCCGTTGGCGCCGGGCCGGTTTTCAACCACCACCGGCTGACCCCAGGACTGCGCCATTCTCTGCGCCAGCACCCGCGCTGTCAGGTCCACACCGCCGGCCGGCGCAAAAGGGCAGAACAGACGGATTTGCTTTTCCGGGTAGCGGCTGATGGCCGTCGACTGGGCGAACAACTGGCCGGTCTGGCTGGCCAGGCCCAGGCCTGCAAGGTGAATAAGTGCTTGTCTGCGTTGTGTGGACATGGTGGTCTCCTTGGTGATGTGAAGGGTTGCGGGGTTTTTTCAGGCGCCGTACTTTTTATCCATCGCGTCAAACGCTGGTTTATCAACCAGGCGCTGCCGCTCCAGAAAAGGTACCAACAAACTCGGGTCTTCGTGCACGATGCCGTCGGCACGCAGCACGCCCAGGGCTTTTTGCATGCCCAGCAAGGCGCCTTGCAAGCCGGTGTTGGCGTACAGCACCATGCCGTAGCCCAGGGCTGCAAGTTCGCTCTGTGCCAGGGTGGGTGTTTTGCCGCCGACCACGATGTTCATCACCTGCGGCGTGGCCAGCAGCGCGGGCAACTGGCGCACTTCGTCCAGTGTTTCGGGTGCTTCTACAAAGAGCATGTCAGCGCCGGCCTCGGCCATGCGCATGGCACGCTCGACCGCGGCCTCAAAGCCCAGGCTGCTGCGCGCGTCGGTGCGGGCAATCACCATGAAGTTGTCGTCCAGGCGCGCATCCACAGCAGCGTGAATCTTGCCGATCATCTCGGCCAGTGGCGCGACTTCTTTGCCCGAAAAATGGCCGCAGCGTTTGGGGAACACCTGGTCTTCGAGTTGCAGCGCATCGGCGCCTGCGCGCTCTAGCACTTTGACGGTGTGCGCCACATTGAGTGCGTTGCCAAAGCCGGTGTCAGCGTCGACGATGAGCGGAATGTCGACCGCGCCGCGAATGGCTGCCGTGGCCTGAGCCACGTCTTGCAAGCCGATGAAGGCCAGGTCCGGCAAACCGTAAAGCATGTTGGTCAGGCCGGCGCCCGAGAGGTAGACGGCTTCAAAGCCCATGTCAGCCACCACCCGCGCCGACAAGGCGTTGAAGGCGCCGGGGACAAGCAGGCCCTGACGGGCTTGCACTTTGCTGCGCAACAGAGCGCGTGTGCTGGGCGTGTTCATGGCTGTCACCGTTCAGGCCATGGCCTGGCGCCCGGCGCCGTCGCCGGCCAAGCGGCCGAACAAGGAACCCGAGACCAGACCGGTGCCGCTGGGGTAGTTGAAGTAAAACAGGCCGCCGACCATCTCGCCGGCGCAAAACAAGCCCGGTACCGGCACTTGCATGCCGTCGAGAACCTGGCCGTTGTTGGCGTCTATGCGCAAGCCGCCAAAGGTGAAGGTGATGCCGCAGGTGGTGGCGTAGGCGTCAAAGGGCGCAGTGTCCAGCGCTTGCGCCCAGTTGCTCTTAGGTGGCTCGATGCCCTCGGTGCCTTTGCCGTCTTTGACCGTTGAGTCAAAGGGCACGTCTGCTTTGACAGCAGCGTTGTAGTTGCGCACGGTCTCGATGAAGGCCTGGGGGTTAACGCCTTCGAGTTTGGTGGCCAGCTCTTCGATGGTGTTGGCGCTGACCTTGGTCATCATCTTGATGCGGTACTCCGAGCGCAGCAACTTGCTGACCTTGGCGTCGAACACCTGCCAGGCAAACTGGCCCGGCTGCTTCAGCACCTCGCCGCCGTACTTGGCATAGGTGAAGGAATGAAAATCCAGGCCTTCATCGACAAAGCGCTTGCCGTTGGCATTGATCAAGAGGCCAAAAATGTAGCTGTGCTTTTGGAACTGATCACCCACCGACAAGTCGCCATGCGGCGGTGCGTTCAGGTCCCAACCTGTGGCATGTGCGCCCGACCAGTTGCCGTGGCTGGCAGCGCCTATGTCCAGCGCCATCTTCAGGCCGTCACCCTGGTTAAAGCGCGAACCGCGCACCTTGGCCAGTTCCCAGCCGGGGCCCAGGTAGCGGGTGCGCATTTCAGGGTTGGCCTCAAAACCGCCGCAGGCCAGCACCACCGCGCGGCCTGTGTAGCGCAGGCTTTCGCCCAGGCAGCTGGCGTTGATGCCAACCACTTTTTCGCCGTCCATCACCAATGATTTGGCGCGTGTGTTGTAGTGAATGTCGATGCCGGCTTTTTCAGCGGCGCGGTCTAAATACTGCACCAGGCCCGAACCACCGCCAGAGACTTCCAGCGGCATGCGGCCGAAAAAGCGACGACGGCCATTGACCACGGCGGACTGGCGGCCGTAGTTGGGCACAAACTTCACGCCCTTGGAGCGCAACCAGACCATGGTGTCCAGGCTACGGGTGACCAGGCGTTCTGAGAGTTCCGGGTCAGTTTTGTACTGCGTCAGGCGAAACAGGTCGTCAAAAAACTCGTCGGTGGTGTTGGTGCCGAAGTCGCTCTCGGCCACTTCAGCGTCGGTCAGGTCCACCACTTTCTTGAGCTCTTCGACCGAGGCAAAGGCAAAGCGCATCACACCGCCGGCAAAGCGGCTGTTGCCGCCGCTCTCGTCTGGGGAGGCGGCTTCGAGAATGGCCACTTTGGCGCCCTGCTCAGTGGCCGCCAGCGCGGCGCACAAAGCGGCATTGCCTTTACCCACCACGATCACGTCATATTTTTTCTCTTGCATTTTTCAAGGTTCTTTCTGGTCAATTCAAATTTGGACTCTGGCGAGCTGCTCGCTGAGCTGGCGCATGTTGCTGATTTCTTCAATGCGTTCAACCGCTGTGGCTACGGCCTCTATGGCGCCGTCTTGCAACACGCCGTCGGCGCACAGCGCGAACTTGGCCTGCAGCAAGTGCTGCGGTAGCGGGTGGGCAGATGTGCGGCCCAGGGCCTGCTCGACACTGGCTTGCAGCACCGAGCCGTCCGTCAGCGTCACGCGGACCGCGCCGCCAAAGTGGTTGCTGGGTGCAAACTGGCTGTCGTCATAAGCGGCCACTTTGATGCGCGGCA
Source organism: Polaromonas sp. (assembly GCA_044350025.1). Lineage (GTDB taxonomy): Bacteria > Pseudomonadota > Gammaproteobacteria > Burkholderiales > Burkholderiaceae_C > Polaromonas. The sequence continues at coordinate 33,621 of JBILIK010000003.1, forward strand.
GCAGGGCTTGCACGCGCGGGTCTGTATGCGCCTGGCCCTCAAAGTGCGCCAGACTGACATGACCGTCCAGCAGTGCACGCACCAGCACGTACTGAAGGCTGAACTTGGCGTCTAACGCGCTGCCGGGCTGCGGCCGGTTGGTGTGCTGCAAGCGGCGCTGGTGAATCCAGGCTTCAAGCCCTTGAACCTTGTCTGCGGTCAAGCCGTGCTCCCGCACCAGCGACAGCATGGCGTCAATCGCCGGGTGGGTGCTGCCGCAGCAGGGGTATTGTTTGATGGCGATGCCCGGCGCCACGATGTCCAGCGGCGCAGCCCAGGCATCCAGCGCGCGGGCGGTGTCGTAAGTGCCCGGGCCGTTGAAGACGTCCAGAAAACCTTGCTCATGCTCGAACACGCTGGCCGTGTTGGCCGTGAAGCCCTGGGCCGCCAGCCGTGCCGCCAGCAGCCCGCTGCGTGCGCTGTTGCCCACATGCAGCGGTTTGGTCATGGTGCCGAAGTTCGCCTTGATACCCGCAGCAAATGAGGCCGCCAGCGCCAATGCGCAGGCGGTTTGCTCGGCGTCCAGTTTCATCAGGCGCGCACAAGCAGCGGCCGCACCGAAAACGCCCAGCGTGGCCGTGGGGTGCCAGCCTTTTTGGTAGTGGTGAAAGTTGACTGCAAGCGCAATTTTGGTTTCGACCTCAAAACCGGCCACATAGGCGAGCACGAAGTCGGCACCGGTGGCGGCTTTTTCGTCGGCCAGCGGCAGCAGGGCTGACAACACCGGCGCTGACGGATGGCCACCCATGGTGTTGTTGCAGTCGTCAAAGTCCAGTGCGTGTGAGGCTGTGCCATTGACCAGGGCGGCGTCCAATGCGCCGGTGCGGAGGCTGCTGCCCAATAAGAGGCTGGGGCCTTCGCCCAGGTCCAGCGACTTGGCGCACAAACGGGCCGCCGGTTCACGGCTGCCTGCCAATGTCACACCCAGGGTGTCGATGATGCCGACCTTGGCCCAATGCAAAGCGGACGGTGGCAGATCTGCCCAAGTCAGCGCGGCGCTGCGGGCGCCCAGTGCATGTGCAAACCCGCACTCTGTCAGTGGCTGGCTTTTTTGAGCGAGCGGTAAATCGTGCAAACAAGAACCTGTTTTTTGAACTCAGTACATTTAGAATACCACCGTATACTGTAATTTCAAGCAGTTTTTTCAAGGTAAAAACCCCATGAGCCACGCGAGCGACGGTGATTTGCATGACAACCCACAGACCCGCGGTATGGCCGAATTTGTCTCTGGCCTGGCTTATGAATCTGTGCCGGCCGAGGTGCTCCAGCGCCTCAAGCTGCTGATGCTCGATTCGGTAGGTTGCGCGCTGTATGGCAGCGACCTGCCGTGGACGCGCATCTTGCAGCAGACGCTGGCAGAGCACGACAGCTCCCAGGGCTGCGCCATTTGGGGCACCGGGCTGCGCTTGTCAGCGCCTCACGCCGCGCTGGTCAATGGCACGCAGGTGCAAGGCTTTGAGCTAGACGATGTACACCGGCAAGGCGTGATGCACGTGGGCGCCGTGGTTTTGCCGGCACTGATCGCCATTGCGGAAACACGCCCGGGCATGCACGGCAAAGATTTTCTGGCCGCCGCAGTGGCAGGCTACGAGACCGGCCCGCGTGTGGGCATTTGCATGGGTCAGGAACACATTGCACAGGGCTGGCATTCGGGCGCCACGCTGGGTGTGTTTTCAGCGGCAGCGGCGGCTGCACGCGGCCTGAAGTTAGACGTCGCCAAAACCGTTCACGCTTTGGGTATTGCCGGCACACAGTCCTCTGGGCTGATGGCCGCGCAATACGGCGCCATGGTCAAGCGCATGCACGCAGGGCGCGCCTCACAAAGCGGCTTGTACGGCGCATTGTTTGCCGAGCGCGGCTTCACGGGCATTCTCAACGTGTTTGAAAGTGAGTACGGCGGCTTTTGCACCACGCTCTCACGCTCAAGCGACCGCTTTGACCTGTCCCAGCTGACAGCGGGTTTGGGACATGTGTGGCAGACCATGGGTGTGGCATTGAAGTTTTATGCTTGCGTCGGCAGCAACCACAGCACACTGGACGCCATTCGATTGATGCAGGAGAAACACCCGTTTGGCGCCGAAGACGTCAAACGCATCCTGGTGCACGGCTCGCAAGTCACCATGGACCACGTTGGCTGGAAGTACAGCCCGCAGGGCCTGACCTCAGCGCAGCTGAACCTGCCTTACTGCGTCGCCACCTGGCTGCTGGAAGGTGACTGCTTTGTCAACCAGTTCACCGAGGACAAGGTGGCAGACCCGCAGCGCATGCGCATCGCCGACAAAGTGCAAGTGCGGCACGACACCGACATCACAGCGCGTGGCTCTAAGTTTCGCCACATGGTGCGCGTCGAGTGCGAGCTCAACGACGGCACCCGAATGGAACAGGTGGTGCAAGCGGGTCGCGGCAACGAAAAAGACTTTGCCAGCGAAGCCGACGTGGTCGAAAAGTTTCACAAGCTGGCGGAACGCGCCATTCCCAAAGCCCAGGCCGAACAAATCGTGGACTGGTTCATGGGCCTGGAAAAATGCGCCGATGCCTCCGAACTGCCGCGTCTGCTGACACGGCAATGAGCCTTGCGGGCGCTGGCTCAGGCGGGTCTGGGCGGGCGCGTTACTGCCGGGCTGGCAGCCGCCTCGCCGCGCTGCACCGCCACGCGCGCGCGCAAGGCGCCCTTGACATGCTGCAAGGCCGCGGCCCGGGCTGCATCTTCGTCATGGCGCGCAATAGCATCCACCAGAGCCCGGTGCTCGACCAGCACTTCCTGGCGGCGCTGCAGGCTCACCAGCGTCGAGGCTTGCCGGAAGGCCGAGGAGGTGTCCGAGATGGCCTGCAAAAACTTCACCATGTAACGGTTACGGGCAGCCTCAGAGATCTGCTGATGAAAAGCGCGGTTGTGCGCAAACATTTGGTCGGGCGTGTCGATCATCTCGGATTCGATGGCCACCATGTGCGTCAAGCCGCTGATTTGAGCGTCGGTGGCAAAGCGGGCGGCCATTGCGGCCACCGTGCTTTCAATCACTTCACGGGCGCTGTAGAGCTCGTAAATAGCCGATTCATCCAAAGTGGCCACCACCAGACCGCGCCGGGGGTGGGATGCCAGCAGGCCTTCGCTTTCAAGACGCCGCAAAGCTTCGCGGGCCGGTGTTCGACTGATTTTGAGCCAGTCCGCGACCATGTACTCCGACAGGCGGTCACCCGGCTTCATCTGGTTGGTGGTGATGGCCTCCAGCACGGTCTGGTAAGCCATGTCCCCCAACAAAATATTCGGTACAGGTTTTTTTTCCACAAAATTATTGTCGCATGATGACTCTGCCAACTCTTTCAAAGGTACACAACGCATGAGCACCGCTTCCCAACAACTCGCCGGCTTTGCCAGCAGCTTGCGCTTGACCAATGTGCCGCCTGCGGTCTTGCAGCGCGCCAAAGTCTGCATGGCCGATACCGTTGCATGCGCGGTCTTTGGTGCGCAATTGCCCTGGAGTCAAACCATGACGGCCTATGCAACGCGCTACGGTGCGGGCGGGCCCTGCGGCGTGTTCGGGCGCGCCGGTCTGCGGCTGCAAGCACCCTTGGCGGCTTTGGCCAACGGCAACAGCGTGCATGCCTTTGAGCAAGACAGTCTGCGCTTTCCGGGCGCGGGCGTGCATCCGGGTGCGGCTTTGGTGCCCACCATTGCTGCAGCCTGCCAGGACACAGGTGCAGACGGCGCCACGGCCTTGCGCGCCTTTGTGGCCGGTTGCGAAGTCTTGTTTCGCATTGGCGCAGCCTCACACCACAGCAGCGAAAAACTGGGCTTTCATGCGCCGGGCCTGACCGGTGTGTACGGCGCGGCTGTGGCTGCTTCGGTGGTGTACGGGCTCAGTGCCGAGGCAACGGCGCATGCCATCGGCATTGCCGGCTCCATGTCGGCGGGCTTGCTGGCCTTCACGCGCTCGCAACAAGGCGCCATGGTCAAGCGCCTGCACATGGGCCGCGCTTGCGAAGCCGGTATCAGCGCAGCACGGCTGGCGCAAGGTGGCTTCACCGGGCCGGAGACCGTGCTCGAAGGACGCTTCGGTTACCTCGAAGTGTTCTGCCGCGACGCCGAGCCGGCCTTGCTCACGCGGGGTCTGGGCCAAGACTGGGAAACCCTGAAGATTTGCCTGAAGCGCTACGCCTGCCACGTCACTGCACAAGCACCGGTACAGGCCTTGCGCGAGCTGATGGATGCACACGGCTTCACCGGCGACCAGGTGCAACATCTGGAACTAGATTGCAGTGACAAGGTCATCAGCCACCATGATTTGCGTGATCCGCAGGACGTCATGCAGGCGCAGTACAGCGTGCCCTTTTGCTTGGCCATGGCGCTGTTCCATGACCCGCAAGACCCGGCCGCCTTCAACGATGCAGCGCTTGCCGATACGCGCATCAGGTCTGCATGCGCCGCCCTGCGGCTTGCCCCGGCGGCCGATCTGCCCAGCGCCTGGAGCGCCAGGCTGCGGGTGGTTCTCAAAGACGGGCGTCAATGGCAGCAGGAAGCGAAAGCTTTCAAGGGCATGCCCGGCGACGAACTCACCGCACGCGAAGAGCGCCAGCGCTTTGAGTTGTTGTGTGCTTCTTTGCCGGCAATGCAGTCGGCGCAGCTGTACGAGCGGCTGTCTGCGATAGAGCTGCAGGACAGTTTTCCGCAAGCAGACATGGCCTGAAGCCGGCTTTCACAAGGCGGCACTTCAAGCACAATACCGGCATGACCGAAGCCAACGCATTACCCCCTTTGCCCGACCGCCTGTCGACCGACCCGCGCAGCCCGCACCATGTGGCGGCTATTTTTGAGCACGATATCGGCATCCGCTTTAACGGCAAAGACCGCCTGGATGTTGAGGAGTACTGCATCAGCGAAGGTTGGATTCGCGTGGCCGCCGGCAAGACCGTGGACCGCAAGGGTCAGCCGCTCCTGATCAAACTCAAGGGCCGGGTCGAAGCCTATTACCGCTGAAGTGCGCTTTGGATTGAGCCGCTGATGGCCTGCACTGACTCAGCCGGCCAGCCCCACAAAGACGTTTTGAACGTCGTCGTTGCCGTCAATGGCGGCCAGAAAAGATTCCACCTCTTCGAGCTGGGCCGGGCTCAAGTTGGCCGGGTCCACCGGGTTTTTGGGCTTGTAGCCCAGCTTGGCAGTCAGCACCGAAAAATTGTGCGCAGGCAAAGCCCGGCTGACCAGGTCCAGGTCTGCCGGATCGGTCCAGAACATGGTGGCGCCGGCTTCTTCGCCGGGCTCAAAGTCTTGCGCACCTGCCTCAATGGCGGCCAGTTCGGGGTCGGCACCGGCGACCAGCGGCTCGGCCTCAATCATGCCGACATGGTCAAAATCCCAGGACACCGAACCCGAGGTGCCCAGCTGACCCTTGCGGAACAGCACGCGCATTTCCGGGGCTGTGCGGTTCAGGTTATCCGTCAGGCACTCCACCATGACCGGCACTTGGTGCGGTGCAAAACCTTCGTAGATGACATGCTCGAAATTGACGGCCTCACCCGTCAGGCCGGCGCCTTTTTTGATGGCACGGTCCAGCGTGTCTTTGGGCATGGAGACCTTGCGGGCCTGCTCCACCACCAGCCGCAGCCGCGAATTCGAAGCCGGGTCGGCCCCGCTGCGCGCTGCGATCATGATGTCTTTGGCCAGCCGCCCGAAAAGTTTACCTTTGGCGTTGGCCGCCAGTTCTTTGCCTTTTGCTTTCCACTGCGCGCCCATGTCTGATGCCTTTGAGGTTGTCGCGCTGGAGGGCGCCTTCATTTATATGGGTCTACTTTACACCCTGAGTTTTAGGGTCCAATAGCGCCATGACGCCAGAGGACATCGCAAGCCAACGCCTGACAGCGCTGGAGATCAAGGCCAGTTTTGCCGAAGACCTGCTCGACGACTTGCCGCCTCACTACTGAAGCCCCCATGAAAATTTTCTACGGCTGGCGGATGGTAGGCGCCTCTTTTGGCATACAACTCTTGCTCGGGACTTTGCTTTTGCAGTCCTTTGGTTTGTACATCGCCATCTTGTCGCAAGAAATGGGCTGGAGTAAAACCACGCTCTCCGGTGCCGCTGCATTGCAGTCCATGGAGTCCGCTGTCATCGGCCCCTTGCTGGGCTGGATGCTGGACCGCTTCGGCCCCCAGTCAATCATCCGCTGGGGCATTGTGATTTTCAGCCTCGGTCTTTTTCTGTTCAGCCAGGTGGAATCAGTCAGCACGTTTTACATCAGCGCGGTTCTGATGGCCATAGGCGCGAGTCTGGCCGGTTACTTTCCGCTGTCTGTGGCCCTGGTTCAATGGTTTGAAAAAAACCGCGCACGTGCACTGTCCATCATGGGCTTGGGTTTTGCCATGGGCGGCATGATGGTGCCCGCCATGGCCTGGCTCATAGAGCACTGGGGCTGGCGCAACACTGCCTTGCTCTCAGGTGTGCTCGCTTTGGTGCTGGGTTTGCCTTTGGCGCGTGTGATACGCCGGCGTCCGGAAGACCATGGCGAGCATGTTGACGGCCTGGATCCCGCCCTCCATCCAGCAGCGACCGGTCCAGGCAGCGCCCTGCCGCTGGTGCAAGTGCAGTTCACGGTGCGCCAAGCGCTTCGAACCCGCACTTTCTGGTTGTTGGCCACCGGCCACGGCTTGGCACTGCTGGTGGTGACCGCGGTCAGTGTGCATGCCATCACGCACATGAAAGAAGGCTTGGGCTACTCGTTTGCCGCAGCCAGCTTCGTCATCATGCTGATGAACTTCGGCCAGTTTCTGGGCGTGCTGTTGGGTGCGGCGATCGGCAATAAATTTGAGATGCGCAAGGTGACGGCCGTGTGCATGCTGTCGCACGCGCTGGGACTGCTGGCGCTGACTTACGCCAGCGGCATGGCCGGGCTGATCGCTTTTGCTGCCTTGCATGGTCTGGCCTGGGGCTTGCGCGGTCCGTTCATGTCTGCGATCAGGGCAGACTATTTTGGCCGTCATGCCATCGGCCTCATTCTGGGCATATCAGCCGCCATCGCTGCTGTCGGTCAGGTGGCCGGCCCGCTGGTGGCCGGTGTGCTGGCCGACTTGACAGGTGACTACCGGCTGGGCTTTACGCTGCTGGCCATCTTGTCGTCACTGGGCTCGCTGGCCTTCATGCTGGCCACCCGGCCCGGGCAAAACGAAGCTGGGCAAGCTCCCGTGTCGTAACATCAGCAAACCATGCTTCTGGCTTTTATTTCATTTCGCAAATGGCTGCCAACGCTGATGCTGGCCGGCGCTCTGAGTGCCTGCTCGCTCGAAACCGAGGTGGTGAATTTGCCGGACCTGGCGCCAACGACCGGTGCCTCCCGCATGCTTGGCTTGGGGCCTGGCGGACTGCCACAAAAGCCCCCTGTGGTCAGCCAACTTAAATACGAATACTACGAGTGCGACGGACTGGTGGGTGATTGGTTTTTAGCCCTGCTGGTGGCAGAGATGAATTACCTGGAAAAGCAATCAGGGGTGCAAAGCGTGAGCATCAATGCGTGTGCTGTCAGCCGGGCGCTCAACCAGGGCCAGGATGTTCCGCGCTACACCGTGCATCTTTTCAGTAGCCGCAAAGAGGCCAACGAATGCGTGGTCAGCTTGCGTTGCCAGTTGGCGCGCAATGTCACGCTGGTGCCGCGTGAAGGCTCGCTCTGGCGCTCTTACTTTTTGTCAGATTTTTACCTGAAAAATTTCTACAACCATTGCTTGGCCCCGCCGCAGAAGTGGCACAAAGGGATTGCCTGTGACGCCATTCCTGCCAAAGTTTGATCGTTCACACGCCCTTGCAGTGCCGGCGCATTGACGCATCAAAATCGCACCCCAGTCATGCGGCTGAACCCGTAAGTACCCGCATGCCGCGTTCGAAGCTTCACAACTTCAGAACAATCGGCGCCAGATCATCGCCCTGCGCCAGCACGCGGCCGATGACGGCGGTGTGCGTATAGCCCAGCGCCTTGAGTGCCGCCACGCAGGCTTCGGCCTTGGCGGCCGGCACGCTGGCCAGCAGGCCGCCGGCGGTTTGCGGGTCAAAAATCAGCGGGTAGTTCGGGTGCGCCACAGCCGCTGCCTGGTTGCGCAGCGCGCGGCGCAGCCGTACATTGGCCGGCTGCAAAGAGCTCAAAATACCGGCGGCGCTGGTGGCTTGCGCGCCGTCCAGCAAGGGCAGTGCGTTCAAATCAATCTCCGCGTCCACGTTCGATGGCCGCGTCATCTCGACCAGGTGGCCCAGCAGGCCGAAGCCGGTCAGGTCGGTGCAGGCGGTGGCGCCATGCTTTTGCAGGCAGACCGCGCCAAGCCGGTTGGACTGCACCATCGAGTCCAGCGCAGCATCGATCCAGCGGCCGCGGGTTTTGAGCAGCGCGTGTGCAGCAAACAGCGTGCCGGTGCCAATCGGTTTGGTCAGCAGCAACACATCGCCGGCTTTCATGCCGCCCTTGACCATCACGCCGCGCAGGTTTTCATCGACCAGGCCGTTGACCGCAAAGCCCAGCGCCAGTTCTTTGCCCTCACCGGTGTGGCCACCGACCAGGGCGCAGCCGGCTTCGTTGAGCACCTCGACCGCGCCGGTCATCATCTGGAGCAGCGTGTCCTCGACCTTGGCTTCCAGCCCTGAGGGCACGGTGCACACCGCGGTGGCCGTTTGCGCCAGGCCGCCCATCGCAAAAATATCACCCAGCGCATGGTTGGCCGCAACCTTGCCAAAAATATACGGGTCATCGATGAAGGCACGGAAAAAATCCACGCTGTGCACCATGGCCTGGCCGGGCGGCACGCGCACCACGGCGGCGTCGTCGGGCGCGTGCAGGCCGATCAGCACGTCAGCACGCTCAACAGGTTTGAGCGCGCCCAGCGCGCGCGAGAGCACCGTAGCACCCACCTTGGCGCCGCAGCCGCCGCAGCGCATGGCGATAGCGGAGATGGCTTGCGCGGCCTCCTCGGCATCGAGCTTGACAGCGCTGGCCGGAGCTTGCGCACTGGTGGCTGACATCGGCGCCAGGTCTTTGAATTTGGCCATGAAATCGCGGTCTATGCGGTCCTTCCAGCGCCACAGCCAGCTGCTCAGCAGGCCCGTACCCGCACCCAAGCCCCAGCCGCCGCGCGAGGCCACAGCAAAGCGGTCGCCGGTGCTGATCAGGGCCAACCAGCTGCGCTGCGGCCGGTATGCCCGCAGCGCTGCATCTGCCATGGACAGTCGCAAATTCTTGAGCAGCGGTTGGCCCTGGCGCACCGCAAACACACCGGCTTTTTCCAGCGGCCTGTCCACCATGCAGGCAATGTCACCGGCGGCAAAAACCCGTGCATCGCTGATGCTTTGCAAATGCGCGTTGACTTGAATAAAGCCGTCTGCGTCCAGCGCCAGCCCGGTTTGCTGCAGCCAGGGGGCGCCGCCGGCCTGGGTGACCCAGATGATCTCGTCCATCGCCATCACTTGACCGTCTGCCGTTTGCAGTGATTTGGCCGAGACTTGCGTCACGGGCCTGCCGCAGTGCAGAAGCACCTGTCGCTCGGTCAGCACCGCTTCAAAGCTGCGGCGCACGCCTGCGCTGTGCGTGGGCAGTATGTGCGGGCTGCTGGTGAACAAGTGAAAGCTCAGCTCGTTCGGATCGCGGCCCTGCATGCGCAGCTCGCTGCGCAGCCGGTGCTGCAGCGCCAGTGTGAGCTCAACCCCGCCGGCACCGCCGCCGACCAGCGCAATGCGCGTTTTGCCCGGCTGCCGCCGCACGCGCTCCAGCAAGGCCAGCCAGCGTTCGTTGAAAAGATGAATCGGCTTGACCGCCACCGCGTGCTCGGCGGCGCCTGGAACACGGCTCATTTGCGGCGTTGAACCGATGTTGATGCTGACCCGGTCATAGGGCACGGGCGGCCGGTTTTTGCACAGCACCTTGCCACTGGCGCGGTCCAGGCCGATCACCTCGTCCTTGAAAAAACGCGCACCCGCAAAACTGGCCAGTGTGCGCAGGTCGATATGCACATCATCATGGCTGTAGTGCCCTGCGATGTAGCCCGGCAGCATGCCCGAGTAAGGTGTGTCGCTGTCGCGGCAGATCAGCGTCAGGCGCACACCCGGCATGGGTTTCATGCCCCACATCTTGAGCACGACAGCATGGCTGTGGCCGCCGCCAACCAGCACAATATCGCGCAGGACCGGCTGTTCACTCGATTGCATCAAAGACCTTGTTCATGTTGTTTTGTTCATGCCTGTCATTCACGCTGTCAGCGCCTGCACCAGGCTGTGCAGCGCAGCGGCCTCTTGCGCTGGTGCGAAAAGCGGCGCGCGCAAAGCGCATTGCGCCTTTAAGTGTGCCAGCCATTGAGCGTCATCCCGGCAGCGCCGCAGCAAATCTGCCAAGCCCTGCGCATGGCCAGGCTCAAAGTAGCCGCCATAGTTCTCGCCCAGCATGCCGACATTGCCGGGAATGCGCGAGGCCAGCACCGGCGTGCCACTGCACACCGCCTCCATCACCACATGGGCGCCACCTTCTATTCGGCTGGTATGCACCAACACATGCGCGCGCTGTATGTGCCGGCGCGTGGCGGCGTGCGGCTGGCCGTCCAGCCAGCGGTACAGCGGGCATGCGGCGGCGGTTGCCTGAGCCCGCTCGCCCAGGTCTGCGTCCAGCGCTTGACCGATATGGTCGATAAAGAGGCCGCTCTCGCCCGCCAGCAAATGCGCTGCTTCAAACAGCGTATCGGGTGATTTTTCTTGGCGCAAATGACCCACCATCAGCGCGCGCAATTGCGTGCCTGGGGGAGGCTTGTGCACGGGTGCCAGCGCGGGTGTGGACTGAAAAATAACACGCGTCTTGCTGCGCAATTCGACCGGCATGGCCTCGGGGCCGCGCTCTTGCAAAACCACCAGTTGCACAGCCAGTGCCAGGGAGCGTTGGGCTACTGCGTCGGTTTGGATGTCTCTGTAGAGGTCGGTGCCTGTGAGTACCACCGCCAGCCCCTGCGTACCCGCAGGACGTGCAGCCCAGGCAGCTACCGAATCAGCTGAGCGGCGTGCATGCAATGCCAGCATCACATCGTCGGGCTGTGCACCGGCCCTGCGGGCGGCCGGGTCAGGCCAGGTTTTAACGATGCGCACATCGTGCGGCGTCAGCAGGCTTTGCCAGCGCTGTGCGGTTTGCCAGTTGCCGTTGTTGGCATCGGCCAGCGCCGGGCTGACGATGACGATACGCAAAGGCCCGACGTGTGCATTGACCGCGTGCATGGCAAGCCTCAGGCCGCCGCCCAGAACACGGCAAACCAGCCGCGTTCATCGGTCCAGGCCCGGGTTTGTGCAAAGCCGGCTGAGAGCAGCAATTTTGCAAACTCGGCCTGCCGCCATTTGTAGGAGTTTTCGGTGTGGATGCGCTCATCTTTGGCAAATCGCCGCTCGCCACCGGGCCAGCTGACAGTGACAGCGCGCAGCGCCTGCAAGTGCATCTCGATGCGCGAATCCGCTTCGTTGAAAAAAGCCACATGCTGCCAGTCGGCCAGCTTGAAATTACTGCCGATCACGGCATTGAGGTGCATCAGTAAATTGCGGTTAAATGCTGCGGTCACGCCCAGTGCATCGTCGTAAGCGGGCTCTAACAAGGCGCGCGGCTTGCACAGGTCAACGCCGATCAGCAAGCCGCCACCTTCACAGGCGCTGCGTAATTGCTGCAAAAAATGCAAGGCCGCTTCAGGCGTGAAATTGCCAATGCTCGAGCCCGGGTAAAAAAGCACATGGGGGCCCGCACCCGCTTGAGCAGGCAAGGAAAAGGCGCTCGAAAAATCCATGCCTACGCCCAGCATCGGCAACTTTGGATGCTGCGCTTGCAAGCTGCCCAGCGCCTGCCTTAAAAACGCTACCGAAATATCGACTGCCACATAGCGTGCCGGCGCAAAGGCCTTAAATAAGCCGGCCGCTTTGGCACAGTTGCCGGCACCCAGGTCCACCAAGGTGGCAGCCGCAGGTTGCAAGGCCGCCATGTCCGCTGCATACGCTCTGAAGATAGCGGCTTCTGTCCGCGTTGGGTAGTACTCGGGCAGCTCTGTAATGGCCTCAAACAGCCGCGAGCCCAGCGCGTCATACAGGTATTTGGGCGAGGTGAAAGCCGCCGTCGCCAGCAAACCGGCGATCAACTCAGCGCGCACGGCCTCAGGGTTTGCCTGATGCAGTTCGACAAATTCAGGTCGCACCGCCCCAGCGGCAGAAAGAGAAAAAGCAGCGCTTAAATTAGACATGCTAGAACTGTAGCAGGGGGCCTTGTTTCAGCCGCGCATGAAGTCGTGAAACTTGCGCAGCCAGCCCAGCAGGCGTTCGGGCTGGTGGGCGCGCTTCCAGCTGCCTGCGGCGTATTTATTGGCCTCGGCCCGGGTCGGGTAGCTGTGGATGGTGCCTAGAATCTTGTTCAAGCCCAGGCCATGCTTCATGGCCAGCACGTATTCGGCCAGCAGTTCGCCGGCCTGGCTGCCGACGATGGTGACACCCAAAATAGTGTCTTTGTCGGGCACCGTCAGCACCTTTACAAAGCCCTGGGTCTGGCTGTCGGCAATGGCGCGGTCCAGCTCGGCCAGATCAAACTGCGTTCGCTCAAAGGGGATGCCTTGGGCCAGGGCTTCTTGCTCATTCAGGCCGACGCGCGCGACTTCGGGATCCACAAAGGTGGTTTGTGGCATCACGCGGTAGTCAACCTTGAACTTTTTAAAGCTGCCAAACAGCGCATTGACCACCGCATACCAGGCCTGGTGCGCCGCCGCATGCGTGAGCTGGTAGGGCCCGGCCACGTCACCGGCGGCGTAGATGTTGGGGTAAATGGTTTGCAGGTACTCGTTGGTTTGCACTGTGGCCGACGCGGGTATGCCCAGCGCCTCCAGTCCGTAAGCGCTGGTGCGCGCGCGCCTGCCGATGGCGCAAATCAGCTGGTCAAAAGCTACTCGGGATTCCAGGCCAGTGCGCAGGTCTTGCAGCACCAGCAGCCGTCCGCCCGGGCGCTGCGGGTCGGCCTCGCAGCGCAGCGCCTGCCGGTTGTTGAGCACTTGCACGCCGTCGGCAGCCAGCGCAGCCTGCACCAGGGCTGACACGTCGGCGTCTTCACGCGGCAGCAGCCGCTCACCCAGGTCCACCTGCGTGACGCTAGCGCCCAGCCGCGCAAAAGCCTGCGCCAGCTCGCAACCCACCGGCCCGCCGCCCAGCACCAGCAGGCGCTGCGGCAGGGCATCGAGCCGGGCAAAACGCGCCCACAAGGTGTCACTGGTGACATAGTCGGCCTCAGTCAAGCCAGGTATGTTGGGCAGCACCGCTTGCGCGCCGGCCGCAATGACGATGCTGCGGGTGCTCAAGCGCTGCTTACCACCATCGGCCAGCGAAATCTCAACAGTCCAGGGGTTGATGATGCGGGCATGGCCTTGCAACACCTCAACGCCCAGCGCGGTGTAACGCGCCACGCTGTCATGCGGCGCAATGTCGGCAATGACTTGCTCTATGCGTTGCATGACTGCCTTGAAGCTGAACTGCGGCGCAGCGTCCTGCAAGCCATAACGCGAGGCTTGCCGCATTTGCTGCGCCAGCCTTGCGCTCTGTATCAAGGCCTTGCTGGGCACGCAGCCGTAGTTCAGGCAGTCGCCGCCCATTGTGTGCGCTTCAACCAAGGTGACTTTGGCTTTCACAGCCGCTGCGATGTAGGCCGACACCAAGCCGCCAGCGCCCGCACCGATGACGATCAGGTTGCGGTCAAATTGGAGCGGTCGCTGGCTTTGCCAGCGCGCGTAGACCTTACGCCGCTCCAGCAGCGCCAAAGCCTTGCGTACGGCCAGCGGCAGCAAACCGAGCACGGCAAACGAGCCCAAGACGGCAGGCGAGAGCACGCCGGCCAGTGAATTGATTTGCGCCAATTGCGTGCCGGCATTCACATAAGCCAGCGTGCCGGCCAGCATGCCGAGTTGGCTGACCCAGTAAAAAGTCCAGGTCTTCATGCGCGTCAAACCCATCAGCAAATTGAGTGCAAAAAACGGCACTACCGGCAACAGGCGCAGCGAGAAAAGATAAAAACCACCGTCACGCTCAACACCCTGGTTGATGCCGGCGAGCCGGCTGGCAAAGCGTTTTTCAGTTGCGCCGCGCAGCAGGTAGCGCGCGCTCAGCATGGCCAGCGTAGCGCCCAGGCTGGACGCAAATGACACCAGCAGCGTGCCCCACAACAAGCCCAGGCCAGCGCCACCGGCCAGCGTCAACACCAGCGCCCCGGGCAGCGAGAGCGCCGTCACCAGCACATACACCGCAAAGTAAGCTGCGCTGACACGCCAGGGGTACTCTGCGAACAAGTCACTGAAAGCCTGCTGGCTTTGCTGCAGGTAGCTCAGACTGAGGTAGCGCTCAAGGTCAAGCGCCACAAAAGCCATCACGGCTGCGGCCAAGACAATCAACAGCAACAGTTGTTTGTTTTTCATGCGCTCAAAAGTGAGCTGCGACTGGCGCAGACGGGGAACATCTTCAGGCCTTGGGGTTTGACACGCCGCTAGCCACGTGACCCGCGGGCACGTGCAGCGCGGCAGAGTTGACATGGCCGGTCTGGTCGTCAAAGAAAAAATCGGGCTCGAACTCACGCAAAAATTCACCCTTGGCCAGCCCGCCCAGAAACATGGCTTCGTCGACCTGGATGTTCCAGTCCATCAGCGTGCGGATAGCGCGTTCATGCGCAGGTGCGCTGCGCGCAGTGACCAGCGCGGTGCGAATGCGCATGCGCGAGGTGCCGGCTTCCTGCAGCCGGTGCAGCGCCTCGAGCAGCGGCTTGAACGGGCCGGCCAGCAGCGGCTGGGCCGCGTTGTCGCGCTCGTGCTGCTGAAAAGCGTTCAGCCCCTGCGACTGAAACACGCGCTCAGCCTCGTCTGAAAACAAAACCGCGTCACCGTCAAAGGCAATGCGCACTTCATGCGGATGCTGGTCACTGGCGTGCGCCGAATGTGGGTAGACCTGCGCTGCCGGTACGCCGGCCTCTAAGGCGGCGCGCACGTCGCTCAGGTGGGCGGATAAAAACAAATTAGCGTGCAGGGGCTTGAGGTAGCGCCAGGGCGGCTCGCCGCGGTTAAACGTCCCGCGCTGAATTTTCAGCCCGTAATGCTGCGCCGACCGAAACACGCGCATGCCCGACACCGGGTCATTGCGCGAGAGGATCACCACCTCGACGCGTTGCGCTTGATTGCCGCTGGCCTGCGCTTCGCTGGGGCTTTCTGGTACGTCATTGAAGGCCAGCAGTTTTTTGACCAAAGAAAACGCCACGCCCGGCTTGGCCGGCACGTCGAGTCGCTCTAACTGCAGCTGCATGTAGGCAGCATCGCGCTGGCCTCCTTCTCCCTGGGGCTGCGCCATGCCTTCTTCAAAGACGCGGTTTTCTTCTTCAAAGTCAAACAGCGCCCGAGAGGAAATGGCCACCACCAGCTGACCGTCTAGATTTGCCATGCTTTTACTTTAAATAAAAAATCACGCTAAAGAGATGCGGGGATGGATTCCTGCCTACGCAGGAATGACGGAAAAATACAGTAACGACGGGGAAAATACCGGAATGACGGGAGCTTTCCCCGCGTCATCCTCGCTCACGCGGGTTCCATCTTTTTCTCGTCATCCTCGCGAAGGCGGGGATCCATCCCCCTCCCCGCGCCCACCTCAACTCTTCAAAAACAGCTTGTAAACCGGGTTGTCAGTTTCTTCCACGTGCGGGTAACCCAGGGTGGCTAAAAAAGACTTGAAAGCAGCGTTGTCGGCTTTGGGCACTTGCAGGCCGACCAGGATGCGGCCGTAGTCAGCGCCCTGGTTGCGGTAGTGGAACAAGCTGATGTTCCAGCCCGGCCGCATGGTTGACAAAAACTTGAGCAAGGCCCCAGGCCGCTCCGGGAATTCAAAGCGCAGCAAACGCTCGTCTTTAGACAGGGCGCTGTGCCCGCCCACCATGTGGCGCACATGCTCTTTGGCCAGCTCGTCATGCGTGAGGTCCAGCGCCTTGAAACCGTTTTTGCTGAAGGTGTTGGCGATCTTGCGGCTCTCGCCTTTGCCCTGCGTAGTTAGGCCCACAAACACATGAGCCTGGGCCGCGTCGTTGATGCGGTAGTTGAACTCGGTCACACTGCGCGGGCCGCCGGGCAGCGCGCCGATCAGCTCGCAAAAGCGCTTGAAGCTGCCGCGCTCTTCGGGAATGGTCACGGCAAACAGCGCCTCGCGCTCCTCGCCCACTTCGGCGCGCTCGGCGACAAAGCGCAGACGGTCAAAGTTCATGTTGGCGCCGCACAAAATCGCCGCGTAAGTCTGCCCCTGGGTCTTGTGTTTGGCCACGTACTGCTTGATGGCGGCCACCGCCAGCGCACCGGCCGGCTCAACAATGCTGCGCGTGTCGACAAATACGTCTTTGATGGCGGCACAGACTGAGTCGGTGTCCACGGTCATGAATTCATCGACCAGCTCGCTGCTAATGCGAAAGGTTTCTGCCCCCACCAGCTTGACAGCCGTGCCGTCTGAAAACAAGCCAACGTCTTGCAGCGTCACGCGCTTGTGCGCCGCTACCGACTGGATCATCGCGTTCGAGTCATTCATCTGCACGCCAATCACCTTGACATCCGGCCGAACCGCCTTGATGTAGTTGGCCACGCCGGATATCAGCCCGCCGCCGCCGATAGCGACAAACACCGCGTCAAGCTTGCCCTGACTCACGCCCTGAATCTGCCGCAGGATTTCCATGGCAATCGTGCCCTGGCCGGCGATCACGTCCGGGTCGTCAAAGGGGTGCACAAAAGTCAGTCCCTTTTTTTTCTCCAGCATGGCGGCGTGCAGGTAAGCGTCCGAGTAACTGTCGCCGTGCAGCAGAACCTCACCGCCCAGGGCGCGCACCGCGTCCACCTTGAGCTGCGGCGTGGTGGCGGGCATCACGATCACTGCCCGCGTGCCCAGCTTGTTGGCGCTCAGCGCCACGCCTTGCGCATGGTTGCCGGCCGAGGCGCAGATCACGCCTTTTTTGAGTTGCGCCGCGCTCAGGTGTGCCATCTTGTTGTAAGCGCCGCGCAGCTTGAAGCTGAACACCGGCTGTTGGTCTTCACGCTTGAGCAAGACGGTGTTTTTCAGGCGCAGGCTCAGGTTTTTGGCCGGCTCCAAAGCCGACTCGACCGCCACGTCATAGACGCGGGCCGTGAGGATTTTTTTCAGGTAGTCAGCGGGCTTGAGTTTGGGTGATGACATGGTCTTTCTTTCTTGGCGTCATCATAGAGCCCCAAGAAAAAAGGCCCAGACCGTGAGGTCTGGGCCATGAATCCACTCTTTGCGGAGTGGAGGAGACAAGCGGTGCAACAATCTCTGGCAGTTTCTTGTAGCGCCCGAAGTCGAACGCACTGAAATGTCAGGTCAATCTTACTTATTTTCAGTATAACGATTCAATGCTGCATAGCAACATAAATTCCTTACAAATTTGCGAAAAACACGGGTTTTTACAGGCTTCAGGTAAGCTATTTTGAATATGAAAGAGAGTTATTCATGGAATGTATAGTCAGCTGGGCAGGCCCGCCCGCCACACCGGGTGAGGGTTCGGCCATGTCTTTTGTAGCGCAAACCGGCAGCGGCCACACCCTGGTGATGGACGGCGCGCCCGACGCTGCCAAACCCGACAACGGCGGCGCCAACCTGGCCCCGCGCCCCATGGAAACCGTGCTGGCCGGCGCCGGCGGCTGCACCGCCTACGACGTGGTGCTGATCCTCAAACGCGGCCGGCAAGACGTGCGCGGCTGCTCGGTCCAGCTCAGTGCAGAGCGCGCCGAAGTCGACCCCAAAGTGTTCACCCGCATCAACATGCACTTTGTGGTCACCGGCAAAGGCCTGACAAGCAGCGCAGTTGAGCGCGCCATCGCCATGAGCCACGACAAATACTGCTCTGCCACCATCATGCTGGGCAAGACGGCAGACATCCGCACCAGCTTTGAGCTGGTGGAGGTCGCCTGAATCCGTTATCCTTAAAAAACCATGAGACTTTCTACTCGTTCTCAAGCCATCATTCACCAGGCTGTCACCTTGCGTTGGGGCGCCGGGGCTCAGGTGCGTTTGTTTGGCTCCCGGCTGGATGACACAGCCAAGGGTGGTGACATCGACTTGCACGTGCTTGTCCCGGAACAGGTGGACAACCCAATCTGGGAGGCCTCTTTGCTGGCGGCCCAACTGCAGCGCCAACTTGATGGGCGCAAGGTAGATGTTCGTCTACTGGATGGGGTGCAAGCCGGCTTGCCCGTGGATAACATTGCACTTTCAGAAGGCGTCTTGCTCACATGAGCTATCTGTCGCCAAATTTCAAAGACAAGCTCGCCAAGGTTGACCGTGAACGCTTGATTGGCCTGCTCAAAACTGCGCAGGCAGAGCTACTGCACCTGCAGCAGATTGACGCTAGGCTTTTTAAAACACAGTTGAACCCTGATGAACTGGTGTTGCGCCTCCAGGACATTGATTTTTCAGAGCGGGTTGATGCTTTCGTCGCTCGCTTTGGCCGACTTCAAGATTTATTGGGGGACAAGTTTCTTCCCGCATGGCTTAAGGCGATGGAGGAGGGACCGGGCGCGGTTCTGGAAAACTTGGACCGTGCCGAAAAGCTTGGGCTTTTGGCCAGTGCAGATAAATGGTTGGCTGTGCGCAAGTTACGCAACCTCATGGTTCACGAGTACATTGACCAGCCTAAAACCTTGCACATGGCTCTACATGCAGCGCATGATCACGTTGCCATGTTGGCGCAAACTGTAGAAATGTTTTCAATTCGAACCCAAGCGCTGGTGGACTGAGGTCTGCTTGCGCGCAGGTGGGGCGTCGTATTCGCCCCAGCTTCAAACCCGGTGCGCCACCGTCGTCATCAATTTAGCGGCGGCGCGCATCAGGTTTTTGACAGGCGCCGGCAACTCACTGGCGCCGGCCGCTTGAGCGTCGGCCGCGTGGCGTGCTTCATCAGCCTTCATCTGCGCAACGATGGCCCGCGAGGCGTGGTCCCCGGCGGGCAGCCGCTCTAAGTGGCTGGCCAGGTGCGACTCGACCTGCCGCTCGGTTTCTTGCACAAAACCCAGGCTGACACGGTCCCCCAGACGCCCCGCCACCAGGCCCATGCCGAATGCGCCTGCGTACCAAAGCGGGTTGAGCAGCGAGGGCCGTGCGCCCAGTTCGTCCAAGCGCTCTTGCGTCCAGGCCAGGTGGTCACCTTCTTCCCGGCCGGCGTCTAAAAACTTCTGGCGCAGCAGCGGGTCGCTCGTGCTCAGGGCTTGCGCGGCATACAGCGCCTGCGCGCAGACCTCGCCCACATGGTTCACCCGCATCAGCGCACCCGAAAGCGCTTTTTCGTCCGCATTGAGCACCGTCAGCTCATTGGCCAGCGTGGGGCAGGGCTGACTGGCACGGGTTTTTGAAAACAAAGTGCGTAATGCGCAGTCAGCGGCAGCCAAAACAGAGTTCAAAGGGGTGTCCATGCTTATCTTTCGTGTTCAAACAAGCCAAGCAGGCCGGTTTGCCATGCCAAGGCAGCTGCCAGGCGGTCTTTGTGCCAGTGTAGCCACTGCGCACGCGCCCAAAGCCTGCCGGTTTGTTGCTGGGCTGCAACGAAAAGAAATTTCAGCAGCAGTTTTCTTTGCCTTGGCCCTCGCCCTCTGGTGCAATAGCAACAGCTTCCTAAATGGGAGGTTGGCCTGGGGCTTTAAAGCCTCGGAGCCCTATGTTCAACTTTGGAGTAACTCTCAATGAAAAAATCCCTGATTGCCCTGGCTGCTTTGGCAGCCGTTTCTGCAGCTTCTGCGCAGTCCACCGCTACCATCTCTGGTTCAATTGCTTTCTCGTTTCAAAAAGATCTGACTGGCGTCACACCTGAAAGCTCAAGTGGTGCTGATGCTAACGCGGGTGTTGCTTCCAACGCAGTGGCCAAAGGCTTGACTGTAAACGACGCCACCGTCACCGTTGGTCTGTCTGAAGACCTCGGCGGTGGCCTCAAAGCTGCTGGCTCGATATCAATGGAAGGCGGTTTTCACCGCGGCTCTGCAATGACCTTGGCTGATCGCAGCCTGTCCGTGAGTGGTGGCTTTGGTGCTTTGACAGTTCGCAACACACGCAGCAGTGACCAGATGGCAAGCATCATGAGCCCTGGCGTTGCTGTGCCAGACGATATCTACACATCATCGCGCATTCTCGCGCGTAGTGCTGTTGATACTATCTCATTCACCACACCCGCATTGGCCCCAGGACTCACCACGACGATTTCCTACACTGAAGCCAATGATGGCAACCAAAGCGTTCCTACTACCAACGGCTCCCAAGCTAGTTTGACAGCAGGTTACACCAATGGCCCAATCGGCATTGGCGCCAGCTACAAAATGAAGCCACAGAATGCTACAGCTACTGCAGCAACTTTCACAACAACTGCTACCACTGCGAACACCTGGGGTCTTTTGCCTAAAGCCACCATGGAACTCTCAGTCACCTATGACTTGGGTGTTGCCAAACTGGGTTACGCTTATGACGGCGCTGAACGGGGCGGTGCTGCAACAGCGGTGGATACGTCAACGTTAGGCACAACTGCTCTGGAGACTTCAGCGTATGCAAGCCGTGAAGCCCAAGTAGCTCTCACTAAAGCTGCCAATGCCTTCACCGTGACTGTGCCAATGGGCGCTGTTACGTTTGGCCTTAACTACGCCAAGCGCGGCAGCTTCACCACGACGCAAGTTGGTGCTAAATACGATTTCAGCAAGCGCACCAGCTTTAGCGCTGGTTATGGCACCAAGGTTGCTAAAAATGCAGATTCCACGGTGCAAACGGCTCTTCGCGACAGCACCTCAGGCGTGCATGGCAGCCAGTACCGCTTGCGCTTGAACCACACTTTCTAATTGCCTGGCTGACACCAGTCAGCTGAAGATTTAGACCTCGAACCCCGCTGTGGCAACACAGCGGGGTTTTTTCATGGCGGCGGGCTTAGGGGCTGACTGCCTGGTTGTATGTTTGAGATTGCCGCCGGCAAAGTGCTTTGGCTAGGCTGGCGGGGGCTAAGGTGGTTTGCAGCTTGCTATTGGCCTGGCTGCTTTTTGCACAAAAATAGTTCATTAGGGCTATTGGGGTGGTGTTGGGTAAATTCACCATTCTTGGTGAACGCAACAGTTTTTAGGTCAATTTGTGCTTTTTTCCACGCGTTTTCCACCATTTGCGCGTTTGTAGACATCGCCGTAGTTAACGTCTTCCTCGCACTTACCGTCATCCTCGCGTAGGCGGGGATCCATCTTCTGGGTGGAGCTTAGAGCGGGCGGAGTCGGGGATGGATTCCTGCCTGCGCAGGAATGACGGGAACGGGGCAGGAATGACGGGAAGGGCAGGATGACCTAGCTTTGACCGAAAAGGTCCGAGCCGCTGTCGGGCCGGCCGGCCGGCGGTGTAACGCCCAAGTGGCGAAAGGCGGCCAGGGTGGCTATGCGGCCGCGCGGGGTGCGTTGCAGGTAGCCTTGCTGAATCAGGTAGGGCTCGATCACGTCTTCGATGGTGCCGGGCTCTTCGCCAATGCTGGCGGCGATGTTGTCCAGGCCGACCGGGCCGCCGTCGAAGCGTTGTATCACGGCTTCAAGGAGTTTGCGGTCCATGACGTCAAAGCCGCGCGGGTCTACGTCGAGCATGGCCAGCGCCTGGTGGGCAATCTCGAGTGTGATGACGCCGCTGCCCTTGACGTCGGCGAAATCGCGCACGCGGCGCAGCAGGCGGTTGGCAATGCGCGGTGTGCCGCGTGAGCGTTTAGCGATCTCGATGCCGCCGGCCTCGTCCATGGGCGCCTTGAGCAGGCCGGCGCTGCGCTTGACGATGCGGGCCAGCTCTTCAGCGCTGTAAAACTCCAGCCGGGCGACGATGCCGAAGCGGTCGCGCAGCGGGTTGGTCAGCATGCCGGCGCGGGTGGTGGCGCCCACCAGCGTGAAGGGCTGCAAATCGAGCTTGATGCTGCGTGCGGCCGGGCCTTCGCCGATCATGATGTCGATCTGGTAGTCCTCCAGCGCGGGGTACAAAATCTCTTCGACCACCGGGCTCAGGCGGTGAATCTCGTCGATGAAGAGCACGTCGTTTTTTTCGAGGTTGGTCAGCAGCGCCGCCAGGTCCTTGGGCTTTTCGAGTACCGGGCCGCTGGTCTGGCGCAGGTTGACGCCCAGCTCTTGCGCAATGATGTGGCTGAGCGTGGTTTTGCCCAGGCCGGGCGGGCCGAACAGCAGCACGTGGTCCAGCGCTTCGCCGCGTTTTTTGGCGGCGCCGATGAAAATCTCCAGCTGGTCGCGCACCTTAGTCTGGCCGACGTAGTCGTCAAACAGCTTGGGGCGCAGCGCGCGCTCGATGGCTTCTTCACGCGGTGAGGCGGGCTGGGCCGACATCACCCGCTGGGGCGGCAGGGCGGACATGTCGAAGTCGTCGGTCTGGATGCTCATGGGCTCAGCAGTTCAATGATGTCGTTAAGCCCCAGACAGGCCGCCTGAAATGCGCCGTCACTGACGCGTTTCCATGGGTGCTGACTGGCTTGGCGCTGGCGCCAGTCAAAGCTCTTGGGTTGGTTGCAAATGATGTAGCTGGGCTCTTTGGCGGAACGGCTGTTATCAATAGCAAAGGGATTTGTTGCGTTGTAAGCCGCCGTGGACATCGGAAAGCCAATCACGATGGATGTCTTGTCATTGAAGACTTTGGGCGACAGCACCAGCATGGGGTGCAGGTCGCGCATCTCCCGCCCCACTTGGGGGTTGAAATTAACCCAGATGATGTCTTGCCGGTCAGGCACCCAAGCTTTGGACCGGCTCACGCTGGATGACCAAACTCGGCGCCTTGCGGGGCATCTTGCATCAGTTCGCCACCATGCAGCTGCGGGTCAAACGCGGCCAATTTTTCTGCCAGGCTAGGACGCTGCTTGGCTGCGCGCAGCTCCAAACACCCCTTGGAAAGTACAGTGGCTTGCAAGGGCGTGTCCGGCGTGATGTCCATGGCCTGCATCAGCTCGCGGCTGATGCGAATGGCATGGCTGTTACCCCAAGCGGAAATCGTCAATAGGGCGGTTTTCATTTTCTCAGTATATCCGCCGGCTATCCAAATCGCAACCGGCTATTTGGTCAGCGCCTTGAGCGCGAGCTTGATGCCGTCGCTCACGCCGACATCGGCGGGCAGGGCTTTGAGGGCGAGCGCGGCGTCGCGGTCGCTGTAACCCAGCGCCACCAGGGCCTGCAAAATGTCTGAGGGGTTGTCGCTGACGCTGCTCAGAGGCGCACCCAGGTCGGCGCCCAGCTTGCCCTTGAGCTCTAGCAGCAAGCGCTCGGCGGTTTTTTTGCCGATGCCGGGCACCTTGATGATGCGGCCGGCCTCTTGCGCGCTGACGGCTCGCGAGAGTTCGTCCACACTCATGCCGCTGAGCACGCTGAGCGCGGTGCGCGGGCCCACGCCGGAAATCTTGATGAGCTGGCGAAAGGCCCCCCGCTCGCTGGCGGTGGCAAAGCCAAAGAGAATTTGCGCGTCTTCACGCACCACAAAATGCGTGAGCAAGCTGACTGTTTCGCCCAAGCCCGGCAGGTTGTAAAAGGTGCTCATGGGCACCAGCAACTCGTAGCCCACGCCGTGGCAGTCCACCAGCAATTCGGGCGGATTTTTTTCGGCCAGCAGGCCAGTGATGCGTCCGATCATTGGCAAATCTTAGCAGTGCGGGCGTGAGGGGATGGATCCCCGCATTCGCGAGGATGACGAATACAAGTCCGTCATTCCCACCAGCCCCGTCATTCCGGAATTCATCCCCGCTCCTATCCTGCCGATAAGCACCGACAATCTCATCTCACTAAGCTCCACATCAAGGACAGCGCTTTTGATACTTCGCCACACTTTCACGCCGCCGAACAACACCCGCATGGGCCATCTGTGCGGGCCGATGGACGCGCATATCCGCAGCATTGAGGTGGGCTTGCAGGTGAAGATCGCGCACCGCTTTGAGCAGTTCAAGATCGACGGGCCCAAGGCGCGGGCCGAGCAGGCGCTGGAGGTGTTGCAGGCCCTGTATGAAATGGCCAGCCGGCCCATTCCTGAAGAGCAGGTGCAGCTGATGATGGCCGGCGACACCGCCCTGCGCCGTGCACCCGACGGCGCCGCGGTACTGGCCACGCGCCGCGCTGACCTGCGCGCTCGCACCCACAACCAGGGTCAGTACCTGGAAAACATCGCCGCGCACGACATCACCTTCGGTATTGGCCCGGCCGGCACCGGCAAAACTTACCTGGCAGTGGCCTGCGCGGTGGACGCGCTGGAGCGCAGCGCGGTGCAGCGCATTGTGCTGACGCGCCCGGCGGTAGAAGCCGGCGAGCGCCTGGGCTTTTTACCCGGTGACATGAACCAAAAAATCGACCCTTACCTGCGCCCGCTGTATGACGCACTCTACGAGCTGATGGGTTTTGAGCGCGTGCAAAAGGCCTTTGAGCGCCAGCAAATTGAAATTGCGCCGCTGGCCTTCATGCGCGGGCGCACGCTCAACCATGCTTTTGTGATTCTGGACGAAGCGCAAAACACCACGCCCGAGCAGATGAAGATGTTTTTGACGCGCATCGGCTTTGGCAGCAAGGCCGTGATCACCGGCGACGTGAGCCAGGTTGATTTGCCCCTGACGCAGCTCAGCGGCCTGATAGACGCCGAGCGCATCATGAAGCGTGTGCAAGGCATTGCCATCACCCGCCTGACCAGTTCCGACGTGGTGCGGCACCCGCTGGTGGCGCGCATTGTGGACGCGTATGACAAACATCGCAGCCCTAAGGGCGATGTCAATGCCGGTGATGACGATACCGACGATGTCCTTGATGTGAAGGTGCCAGGCAGTGCAAAACCGGCCCGCAAAACCCGGCGCAAGGCCTGACATGGTCACCCGCACCGCTACTTCAAAGCCGCCCTGCCAGGCCGCCAACGCGCTGGACTTGTCGCTGCAGTTCGGCGACTTTGTGCAAGTGGCAGCCCACCGCGCCGCCCTGCCCCGCGCCGCCGTCAAGCGCTGGATCACCCGCGCCCTGCTGCGCGATGCCGAGCTGACCGTGCGCGTGGTCGGCGAAGACGAAGCCCGCGCGCTGAACCGCGACTACCGCGGCAAAGACTACGCCACCAATGTGCTGACCTTCGACTACACGCAAGCCCCGTTGGTGGCAGCCGACCTGTTGCTGTGCGGCCCGGTGGTGGCACGCGAGGCCGCCGCCCAGGGCAAGAGCCTGCAAGCGCATTACGCCCACCTGCTGGTGCACGCCAGCCTGCACGCCCAGGGCTATGACCATGAAAGCAATGAGCGTGACGCGCTGGAAATGGAAACGCTGGAAGTGCTGCTGATGGGCTCGCTGGGGTTTGACAACCCTTACTGATTTTGCGTGCGTGGGGCTGGTGCGCCGGTCATGGCTGGGCCAATGCTTGCGCGAATGTCCTCCGCCCTGCGGGCTCCTCCTTTATTTCGCTCCAGCATTGGCCCAGCCATGACCTTTCGCGAGCACTTTCAGCTTGCTATTCCAACTTAGGCACCCAAAGAGTTCCAACAGCGCTGGCTGACGCAGGCGGCCATGGTGCTCAGCGCAGTGAGGTCAAGGGGGAGCCCGCAGGGCGGAGGACACGAACGAAGCTGAGCGTCGTGGCCGCCTGCATCCGGAACGAATGACGAATATCAGCTGAGCGTGACACGCGCAAACTTGCGTTTGCCGACCTGCACCACGTAGGTACCGGCGCCAAGTTTGAGCCCCTTGTCGCTGACCACACTCGAATCAACCCTTACGCCACCCCCGTCGATCAGACGCGTGGCTTCGCTGCCGGAAGGGGCCAGGCCGGCGGCTTTGAGCAGGGCTGCGATGCCCATGGGCGCGCCTGTCAGCGTGACCTCGTCAATCTCGTCGGGCACGCCGCCTTTGCTGCGGTTGATGAAGTCCTGCTCAGCCGCATCGGCTGCGGCGGCCGAGTGAAAGCGCGTGGTGATTTCTTTGGCCAACGCCACTTTGGCGTCTTTGGGGTTGCGCCCGCCGGCCACCTCGGCCTTGAGTGCGGCGATCGCCGCTTCGCTTTGAAACGACAGCAAGGTGTACCAGCGCCACATCAGGGTGTCGGAGATCGACAGCACCTTGGCGAACATGCTGTTGGGCTCTTCGGCGATGCCGATGTAGTTGTTCTTGCTTTTTGACATTTTCTCGATGCCGTCCAGCCCCTCAAGAAGCGGCATGGTCAGGATGCACTGCGGCTCCTGGCCGTATTCCTGTTGCAGAGTGCGGCCCATCAGCAGGTTGAACTTCTGGTCGGTGCCGCCGAGTTCGAGGTCTGATTTGAGCGCCACCGAGTCGTAACCCTGCATCAGCGGGTACAAAAACTCATGCACGCTGATCGGTGTGCCGGCCTTGAAGCGGTCATGAAAGTCGTTGCGCTCCATCATGCGGGCCACGGTGTACTTGGCGGCCAGCTGGATCATGCCCATGGCGCCCAGCGGAATGCTCCACTCGCTGTTGTAGCGAATCTCGGTTTTGGCGGGGTCCAGCACCAGGCTGGCCTGGCGGTAGTAGGTTTCGGCGTTGGCCTTGATCTGCTCGGTGGTCAGCGGCGGGCGGGTGCTGTTGCGCCCGGACGGGTCGCCGATCAGGCTGGTGAAGTCGCCGATCAAAAAAATCACCTGGTGCCCCAGGTCCTGCAGCTGGCGCATCTTGTTGAGCACCACGGTGTGGCCGATATGGATGTCCGGGGCGGTCGGGTCCAGCCCCAATTTGATGCGCAACGGCTGGCCGGTGGCCTCGGAACGGCTCAGTTTTTTCACCCATTCGGCCTGCGGAATCAACTCTTCACAGCCGCGCAAGGTCACGGCCAGCGCCTGCTGAACGGCGTCGGACATGGGCGAAGTGGGGGAAAGCGCTTGATTCATAAGGGTTTTCGTTATATTTCGGGCTTTTCGAGTGGCTATAATCCTGAGCTTGCTTTGTGATCAGCCGCCGGTAGCTATTTTAGATTGGCGCGCTACTTGCTGATCCGCAACACCGAATTGTCGCCGCAGCCCCTGGTTGCCTATTGCGTTTTTTGCACTCACCTGCTTTTGGCTTTTGATGTGCAGCCTGTCTGGAATCTATTGTTTTGAGTACTGACGGTCTTCATCGTTACGGCTTGCAAATCTGGCAAAGCAGCAAGCTGTTGCTGGCCATGCTCGCGCGCCACCCGCGGCGCATTGGCGCTTCGCTGGCCGTTGTTCTGCTGGGTACCGGCGTGACGGCCTTCGGCCTGGTTCCCTTGGCGCCCGACGCTGCTGACCTGCCTGTCACCCAGGTGGTTGAAACAGTGCAAGCCCTGCCTTGGCAAGCTGGCAAAGAATCGCGGTCAGAGCACCGCTTTAATCTTTATCGCACCGAAGTCAGCCGCAGCTCAGACACCGCCGAAAGCCTGCTGCGCCGGCTTGGTATTGACGACCCGGCGGCGGCGGCCTTCTTGCGCAGCGACACACTGGCGCGCTCTTTGCTGGTGGGCCGGGCCGGCAAAACCTTAACCGCCGAAACCACCGACGATCAGCAGCTGCTCAAGATGGCGATGCGTTGGGCCACTGACGACGACACGCACTTTCAAAGATTGGTGATCGAGCGCGTTGGCAAAACGTTCAGCTCCCGGCTCGAAACAGCTGCTTACAGCGTGTCAACCCGGGTGGCCAGCGGTGTCATCAAAACCTCGCTGTTTGCTGCCACCGACGAAGCCCATATCCCGGACGCTGTGGCCTCGCAAATCGCGGGCATCTTTTCGGGCGACATCGACTTTCACCGCAGCCTGCGCAAGGGTGACCGTTTTAGCGTGTTTTATGAGTCGCTTGAAGCCGACGGCGAAGCGCTCAAAACCGGCAAAGTGCTGAACGCTGAGTTCATTAACAACGGCAAGTCTTTCCAGGCGGTGTGGTTCACTGACCCGGCCATGCAGACACCGGCCGTGCCCGGCACGCCGGCTGCCGCTCAGCGCAAGCTGGTCAAGGGCTCCTATTACACGCTCGACGGACAAAGCTTGCGCAAGACCTATTTGGCTTCGCCCATGGAGTTCTCGCGCATGAGCAGCGGCTTCAAAATGCGTTTTCACCCCATATTGCAAACTTGGCGGGCCCATTTGGGTGTGGATTACGCAGCCCCAACCGGCACGCCGGTTCGCGCCGTGGGTGATGGCGTGGTGACTTTTGCCGGCTCACAAGGAGGTTTCGGCAACGTTGTGTTTGTTGACCACCGCAGTGGCCACACCACTGTCTATGCGCACTTGAGCCGCATCAGCGTGCAGCGCGGCGCCAGAGTCAGCCAAGGTCAGAACCTGGGTGCCGTAGGCGCCACCGGTTGGGCAACGGGGCCGCACCTGCATTTTGAGTTCAGGGTCAATGGCAAACACCAGGACCCGACCCAGTTGGCGCGGCAAAGCGAATCCATTCCGCTGCCGGAAGCCAGCATGCCGGCGTTCAAGAAGCTCGCTGCCAACGCTCGCGAACTTCTGCAAGCCGCCACCGTCATCGGCCAAAGCCGGGCCGAATGAGCCCTGGCCAGGCGCAACCGCCCTGGCTTTGACGCATGTCTGCATTTTTCATTGGCTTGATGTCGGGCACCTCGCTCGACGGCGTGGATGGCGTTATTGCCGATTTGTCGCCCGACGCGCCCAGCCTGGTTCGGGCCGCGGCCAGCGAGCCTTTTGAGGCGGATTTCAAGGCCGAACTGCTTGCGCTCAACAGCCCCGGCCACAATGAACTGCACCGCGCCGCGCTGGCAGCCAACCAATTGGCCGGCGTCTATGCCCGAGTGGTTGAGCGTTTGCTGCAAATTGCCGCAGTTCAAGGCATTCATCGCCAAGACATCACCGCCATAGGCGCTCACGGCCAAACTGTAAGGCACCAACCGCAAGCCTTTGGCACCGGCTACACACTGCAGCTGAACAACCCGGCGCTGCTGGCCGAGCTCACCGGCATCGACGTGATTGCCGACTTCCGCAACGCTGACGTGGCGGCCGGCGGCCAGGGTGCACCTTTGGTTCCGGCCTTTCACGCGGCTTTGTGGGCCGACGCAGCACAGTCCAAGGCGGTGCTTAACATTGGTGGCATCAGCAACATCAGCTTGCTGCCGGCTGGCGGCACAGTGCAAGGCTTTGACTGCGGCCCCGGCAATGCCTTGCTGGATTTTTGGTGCCAGCGCCACACCGGCCGGCCTTTTGACGATGCGGGTGCCTGGGCTGCTTCCGGGCAAGCACACCCTGCGCTGTTGGCCCGCATGCGCCAGGCGCCCTACTTTCAGCAAACACCACCCAAAAGCACAGGCCGTGACCTGTTCAACGCAGACTGGCTGGCAGCGCAGTTAACCGGCTTTGAATCTGTGCCCGCGGTCGATGTGCAAGCCAGCTTGACGGCGCTGACGGCCCTGACTTGCGCGCAAGACTTGCGCCGGCACCTGCCCGGAGCGGCGCAGTTGCTGGTGTGCGGCGGTGGCGCACTGAACACCGAGCTGATGCGCCAGTTGGCGCTGGCGCTGCCGGATGTGCAGGTGCTCAGCACCCAGGCTCGCGGCTTGCCGCCCTTGCAGGTAGAAGCTGCCGCTTTTGCCTGGCTGGCGCAAGCCTTCACGCTCAAGCAGCCCGGCAACCTGGTGGCAGTGACCGGCGCCAAAGGGCCGCGGGTGCTGGGCGCTTTGCACAGAGCACCGCCCTTCTTGCCTTGAGACCGGCAGACTGTGCGAGAGCGCCAAACAAAAAGGGCCCTTGTCGGGCCCTTTTTTGTGCGCTGCCCAGGCAGCCCCTGCGCAAAGATCAGGTTGAAAAGCTAGAGCCGCAGCCGCAGGTGCTGGTGGCGTTCGGGTTCTTGATGACGAACTGGGCACCTTCGAGGTCGTCTTTGTAGTCGATTTCTGCGCCGACCAGGTACTGGTAGCTCATGGCGTCGATCAGCAGCGAAACACCGTTTTTGGTCATGGTGGTGTCGTCTTCGTTGGTGATCTCATCGAAAGTAAATCCGTACTGAAAACCCGAACAACCGCCGCCCTGAACGAACACGCGCAGCTTGAGCTCCGGGTTGCCTTCTTCGGCGATCAGGTCTGCCACCTTGGCGGCAGCGCTGTCGGTGAAGACAAACGGGGCGGGCATTTCGGTCTGGATATTCTCTGCAACTGCGCTCATGGAAGGCTCCTCAAGGGGTGAAGGGGAATAGTACAGTAAATTGATCAACCACAACCCGGGCAGGTCTACTGGGGACGAAAAGACGTGAAACCCATGAAAAAAGCCGCCGGGCTTGCACCACAGCGGCTTTGGACAGAACAAGAAGCGGATTAGCGCTTGCTGAACTGCTTGCGGCGACGTGCCGAACGGAAACCGACCTTTTTACGCTCGACTTCACGGGCGTCACGGGTAACGAAACCAGCCTGGCTCAGGGCCGGCTTGAGGGCTGCGTCATAGTCGATCAGCGCGCGGGTGATACCGTGGCGGATTGCGCCAGCCTGGCCGGACTCACCGCCGCCGTGCACGTTGACCATGATGTCAAACGTCTCGACGTGGTTTGTCAGAAACAGGGGCTGGCGGCAAATCATGATCGAGGTCTCACGGCCGAAGAACACTTGGATGTCCCGGTCGTTGATCGTGATCTTGCCAGTGCCTTTTTTGATAAACACGCGGGCAACGCTGGATTTGCGTCGGCCGGTGCCGTTGTTCCATTCACCAATCATCTCAAGGCTCCTTAGATTTCCAACACTTTGGGTTGCTGGGCAGTGTGCGGGTGCTCAGCACCGCCGTACACCTTGAGTTTTTTGATCATGGCGTAACCGAGCGGGCCCTTGGGCAGCATGCCCTTGACCGCTTTTTCCAGGGCACGGCCCGGGAACTTGGTTTGCATGTCGCGGAAATTGGTGGCAGAAATGCCGCCTGGATAACCGGAATGGCGATAGTAAATTTTGTCAGTCGACTTGGCGCCGGTGACGCGCAGCTGAGCTGCGTTAATGATGACAATGAAGTCACCGGTATCGACGTGAGGCGTGTAAATGGCCTTGTGTTTGCCGCGTAAACGGAGAGCAACTTCGCTGGCTACTCGTCCGAGGACCTTGTCGGTCGCGTCAATCACAAACCATTCATGCACCACGTCAGCGGGTTTTGCGCTGAATGTTTTCATGAATTACTCTTTTCAAAGTTTGGTTTGCCCGGTGCAACCATGAAATCGCTCTCATGGACTGCGCCGGAATGGTTTCATGTCTATTCCACGGTCGGCGTTCTTCTGATGAGAACCTCTTAGGTGGGGTTCACCGCACTTTCGCGCAGTGTCTTCCGGCGGACATGAAAACGCTGAAGAACCGAAGATTATACGAATATTTGGGCTTTACCGGCAAAACCCCGATTTCCAGCTGGTTTGCAGCCCCGCAGCGGTTAGCATCCTTGTATGTTTAGCTACCGCCACGCTTTTCATGCCGGCAACCACGCTGATGTGCTCAAACACACCACGCTGATTGCCCTCATGAAGTACCTGACCCAGAAAGACACGGCCCTGACCGTGATCGACACCCACGCCGGTGCAGGTCTTTACCGTCTGGACGGCGACTACACCGAGACCAGCGGCGAAGCGCTGGAGGGCATTCTCAAATTGCTTGCCAAACCAGTCGCCGAACCACCCAAGCCCGGCAGCAAGGCCAAGCCGGTGGTCGATGAGCCGCTGGCGCCTGCCCTGCAAGACTATGTTGACTTGCTCAAGTCGTTGAACCCGCAGTTTGCCCAGAGCGGCGAGGCGGCTCATTTGCGGATTTACCCGGGCTCGCCCTTCATTGAGCAGCGGTTTTTGAGCGGGCGCGACAAGCTCAAGCTGTTTGAGCTGCACCCAACTGACTTCAAATCGCTCACCGGCAACATCGAGCAGCTGGGCGTTGGCCGGCAGGTGGCTGTCGCGCGTGAAGACGGTTTTGAGGCGCTCAAAACCTTTTTACCGCCGCCGGCGCGCCGCGCCATGGTGTTTTGCGACCCCAGCTATGAGATCAAAAGCGACTATGCCCGCGTCAGTGCCTGCATGGCCGACGCCATCAAACGCTTTGCCACCGGCACTTACGTGGTCTGGTACCCGATCATTCCGCGGCCCGAAGCGCATGACTTGCCGCGCAAGCTCAAAACGTTGGCCGTGAAAGCCGGCCGCAGCTGGCTCAACGCCAGCCTGACCGTCAAATCCAGCAAGCTGACCACCGACGTGGCCGGCGAAGTGGTCCGCCCCGGCCTGCCGGCCAGCGGCATGTTCGTCATCAACCCGCCGCACACGCTCAAAGCGGAATTGCAACTGGCACTGCCGCAAATGGTGGCCCGGCTGGGACAAGACCGGCACGCCGCGTTCGGGCTGGAGCACGGCGGCTGACTGGGCCCTTGGGGATGGATTCCTGCCCCCGATCAGGTCGAGGGCAGGCTCTACGCAGGAATGACGGGGCGGGGGCAATAGAGGCGGCTTTCCTGGGCGTCATCCTCGCGAAAGCGGGGATCCATGACTTCTTGTTTGTCCGGCTTGCCGGAACCGGCCTTAGGCCAGCCTGAGCCGCTGAATGATCTCGCTGCAGGCGCCGGCCTGGTTCATGGTGTAGAAATGAATGCCCGGCACGCCAGCCGAGTGCAACTGATCGCACAGGTCGGTGATGATGTCCAGACCAAAAGCCTTGATGGATTCAATATCGTCACCAAAGCCCTGCAGTCGCAAGCGGATCCAGCGCGGAATCTCGGCGCCGCAGGCGTCTGAAAAGCGCATCAGCTGGGTCGAGCTGGTGATCGGCATGATGCCGGGCACCACCGGCACTTCGACGCCCAGCTTGTAGGCATCATCGACAAAACGGAAGTAAGCGTCGGTGTTGAAAAAATACTGCGTGATGGCCGAGTTAGCACCGGCCTTGACCTTGGTGGCAAAGGCCTGCAAGTCAGCTTCGGCCGACTTGGCTTGCGGATGAATCTCGGGATAGGCGGCTACTTCGATGTGAAAGGCATCGCCGGTCTCGGCGCGGATGAAGGCCACCAAATCGCTGGCGTAATGGAACTCGCCACCCATGCCGTAGCCGCTGGGCAAGTCGCCGCGCAAGGCCACCAAACGCTTGACGCCCATGGCCTGTAATTGGGCCAGTTGCTCGCGCACAGCGGCCTTGGTCGCGCCCACACACGAGAAATGGGATGCGGCTGGCACGCCCTCGGCCAGTATTTCCTTGACGGCCGCAAACGTGCCTTCTTGCGTGGAGCCACCCGCACCGAAGGTGACAGAGCAGAACTCGGGCTTGTGCGCATACAAGGCCGCACGGGTGGCGCGCAGCTTGGCCGCGCCCTCAGGCGTCTTGGGTGGAAAAAATTCAAAGCTGATTGGCAGTGTCTTCGTCATCACACGGTTATCCATCGTTGCGTTGTTGGCGGTTTCAATCCGCAGCGTTTTTCTTTTCGCGGCGCTTGCTGCGCGCCGGGCCAGGCTGGCCCGCATGCGCGGCTTCGCCGTCTTCATCCATGGCGTCTAACAAGCTGCGCGTTGCGCTGCGCGGCACGCGCTTGGCGGCCTGGCGGGCAGGTGCTGCCGGCAAGGGCTTGTCTTCGCCCACAGCATCCATGCCTTTGCGGGCCTGAATAAAAAATTCACGGTTGCCGTCGCCGCCCTCAATGGGCGACTCCAGCCAAGCGCTGACCTCCAGACCCAACTCAGCGCAGCAGTCGCGCAAGCGCTTTTCTACAAATTCAAAATAAACCGCATCGCGCACAATGCCGCCCTTGCCGATCTGCCCGGGCTGCAACTCAAACTGCGGCTTGACCAGCATCAGCAAATCACCGCCCGGCTTGAGCAAGCGCACCACGGCCGGCAACACCAGCGTGAGCGAGATGAAGGACAAGTCACCGGTGAGAAAATCAAACACCGGCTCAAAGTCGGCGTCCAGCGCCGCCAGCAATTCGGGCTGGTCCTGCAGGCTGCCGGCAGCTTGCGCAGCGTCCAGCGCCAACATCAAAGCACGGCGATGATGCTCGACCAGATCGTCGGCCGTGAGCGAACGTGCATTCACACCTTCAATGCACACCACACGTGCATCAGCGCGCAAGCTGGCGTGCAACTGGCCATGACCGACATCCACACCGACCACCTGCGCGGCGCCCTGTTGCAGCAAGCAATCGGTGAAGCCGCCGGTGGACTGGCCCACATCGAGGCAACGCAAACCGACAACTTTCAACCCCGTGCTTTGCAGTGCCCCTTCGAGCTTGAGCCCGCCGCGCGAGATGTACTTGGCCTCGGTCGTGTCGGGCACCACCAGTTCGGCGCCTTCGGGAATTTCGTCGCCGTTCTTGGCCACCTTGCGCCAGGCCGAATCCAAGTCAGCGCGCCATTGCACGCCCGAAGCGATCAGGCGCTGCGCCTGCGAGCGGGTGGTGGCCAGGCCACGGTCAACCAGAAAAAGATCAGCGCGCATCGTTGGAATTAAATGGGGTCAGTAAATGGGGTCAGAACCCATTTAACTGACCCCTTTCATTCTCAATAGCGGTAGCTGTTGGCTTTGTAAGGGCCGGCTTTGGACACGCCGATGTACGAAGCCTGCTCGTCGCTCAGCTCGGTCAGCATGGCGCCGACTTTCTTGAGGTGCAAGCGAGCCACTTTTTCGTCGAGGTGCTTGGGCAACACGTAAACCTTGCCGACTTCGTAGTCGGCCTGTTTGGTGAACAGCTCGATCTGAGCGATCGTCTGGTTGGCAAAACTGGACGACATCACGAAGCTCGGGTGGCCGGTGCCGCAACCGAGGTTGACCAGGCGGCCCTTGGCCAGCAGGATGATGCGCTTGCCGTCCGGGAAGATCACGTGATCGACTTGCGGTTTGATTTCTTCCCAGGCGCATTTCTCAAGTGCTACGACATCGATCTCGTTGTCGAAGTGGCCGATGTTGCAAACGATGGACTGGTCTTTCATGGCCGCCATGTGTGCGTAGGTGATGACGTTCTTGTTGCCGGTGGCAGACACAAAAATGTCAGCCTTGTCAGCCGCGTATTCCATGGTCACAACTTTGTAGCCTTCCATCGCGGCTTGCAGTGCGTTGATCGGGTCGATCTCGGTGACCCAGACCTGGGCGCTCAAGGCACGCAGGGCCTGGGCAGAGCCCTTGCCGACATCACCGTAACCGGCAACCACAGCCACCTTGCCGGCGATCATCACGTCGGTGGCGCGCTTGATGGCGTCCACCAGCGACTCGCGGCAACCGTACAGGTTGTCGAACTTGCTCTTGGTGACCGAGTCGTTGACGTTGATGGCGCGCAGGGCCAGCGTGCCCTTGACCGACATTTCATTGAGGCGCAGCACGCCGGTGGTGGTTTCTTCGGTCACACCGATGATGTTTTTCAGGCGGCGGCTGTACCAGGTGCCGTCTTTGGCGAGTTGCTTCTTGATGGCGTTGAACAGGCAGATCTCTTCTTCGCTACCGGGATTGGCCAACACAGAGATGTCTTTCTCAGCCTTGGTGCCCAGGTGCATCAAGAGCGTAGCGTCACCACCGTCGTCCAGGATCATGTTCGGGCCTTCTTCGGGCGTGCCCTTGACGCCGCGGAATTCGAAGATGCGGTGGGTGTAGTCCCAGTAGTCGTCGAGGTTTTCACCTTTGTAGGCAAACACCGGTGTGCCCTTGGCGACCAGCGCGGCAGCGGCATGGTCTTGCGTGGAGTAAATATTGCAGCTGGCCCAGCGCACATCAGCGCCCAGAGCTTGCAGGGTTTCGACCAGCACGCCGGTCTGGATGGTCATGTGCAGCGAGCCGGTGACGCGCGCGCCCTTGAGCGGCTGCGCCTTGGCGAACTCTTCGCGAATGGCCATCAGGCCGGGCATTTCGGTTTCGGCGATGCGCAGTTCCTTGCGGCCCCATTCGGCAAGCGACAGGTCGGCAATAGCGTAATCTTGGTTGTGAATTGGTTTGACAACGGCATTCATGGGAATTCTCCAAAGCAAATAGAACGAGCTGGGCAATATAGCCACGGGCAGGTGCTTGGCGAACGCGGAAGAGTCTGGAGACTCACCCGGCTTGACAAAGCGCCTGCGGGTGAGCGTGGTTGCAAAAGAATGTCCTGAGCCTAGACCACGTATGTGGGTTGCAACGCTCCTCAGGAGAACCGTTATTGTAGCGATTTCGGCCGGACTTGCTGCGGGCCGGCCTAAACTCGACGGCCATGCGCCCCTTCGCTGACTTTCCCGCCAACACCCCCAAGGGCCTGACCGGCGTCTTCACGGACATCGATGACACGCTGACCACCGAAGGCGCGATCACGCCTGACGCACTGCAAGCCCTGGGCGAGCTGAAAGCCGCCGGGCTCAAGGTGGTGGCGATCACCGGCCGGCCTGTGGGCTGGAGCTTGCCTTTTGCCGCGGCCTGGCCGGTTGACGCCATCGTGGCTGAAAACGGCGCGGTGGCCTTGCAAGGCGGGCCGGCAAAAAGGCCAGCGCACAAGGTTGATTTGCAAAAACACTATGTACAAAACGCTGCAGTGCGTCGGGCCAACTTCACGCGCATGCAGGCTGTGGCCGCCCGCGTGCTGCGCGACGTGCCGGGCGCCACGCTGGCGCAAGACAGCCCCGGGCGCGAAACCGACATCGCCATCGACCACAGCGAGTTTGCGCAGCTTTCGCCGGAGAGCATCGCGCAAGTAGTCAGCATCATGCAAAGCGAAGGCATGAACGCCACCGTCAGCTCGATTCACATCAACGGCTGGTTTGGCACGCACAACAAATGGGAAGGCGCGCGCTGGATCGCCCGGCTGTTGTGGGGCTGCGATTTGCAATCGGAGATGGACCGCTGGCTCTATGTGGGCGACTCGACCAACGACCAGCGCATGTTTGAAGCCTTCACGCACTCGGTCGGCGTGGCCAACATCCGGCGTTTCGAAAACCAGCTCACGCACAAACCAGGCTACATCACGCTGGGTGAGCGCGGCGCCGGCTTTGCCGAGGTGGCGCGGGCGGTGCTGGCAGCGCGCTGAAAAAATCCCACCTAAGACATGGATCCCCGCATTCGCGAGGATGACAGACAAGTCCTGGTCTTCAGCTGCGCGCCAGCACTGGCCGCAAGGCCATGCCGGTCGGCGTGCCGAGTTGCGCCACGGCTTCCGGTGTTGCCGAGGCCACCACACGGCCGCCGGCTTTACCGCCGTCCGGGCCCAGGTCAATCACCCAATCGGCTTCGGCAATCACATCCAGGTCATGTTCAATCACCACCACGCTGTGACCGGCACTGACCAGCCGGTGCAGGACCTGAATGAGTTTTTCGACGTCAGCCATGTGCAAGCCCACGGTTGGCTCGTCCAGCACGTACAGCGTGTGCGGCGCTTTCTGGCCGCGCCGGGTGATGTCATCGCGCACTTTGCTGAGCTCGGTCACGAGTTTCATGCGCTGCGCCTCGCCGCCCGACAGCGTGGGCGAAGGCTGGCCCAGCGTGAGGTAGCCCAGGCCCACATCCTTGAGCAACTGCAGCGGATGCGCGATATTGGGCATGGATGCGAAGAACTCCACCGCCTCGTCAACTTCCATGCGCAGCACTTCGCCGATGCTCTTGCCACGCCAGCTGACGGCCAGTGTCTCGGGGTTGAAGCGCGCGCCGTGGCAGGTTTCGCACAGCACTTTGACGTCGGGCAAAAAGCTCATGCCGATGGTGCGCACACCCGCGCCCTCGCAGGTCGGGCAGCGCCCTTCCCCGGTGTTGAATGAAAAACGGTTGGCGGCGTAACCGCGCGCGCGTGCCTCCAGGGTGTCGGCAAACAGCTTGCGGATGGTGTCCCAAAATCCGATGTAAGTGGCCGGGCAGCTGCGCGGCGTTTTGCCTATCGGCGTCTGGTCCACTTCGAGCACGCGGTCTACGCTGCGGTAGCCGCTGAGGCCGGTGCATCCCGTCCAGGCCGGGTGACGGCCTGCGTCATCCGCATCGCGGCCGGCCTTGGAGCTGCGCTGCTGCACGGCCGCCTGCACATTGGCCAGCATGACGTCCCGCGCCAGCGTGGATTTACCGGAGCCCGACACACCGGTGACCGCCACCAGACGGTTCAGTGGCACCGCCACCGACACGTTTTGCAGGTTGTGCAAGCTGGCACCGCTGACGGTGATCCAGCCGGTGTTCGGATTGAAAGGCACCGGGCCGGCATTGGCCTGGAGGCTGGCCTCTGCAGCAGCGGCAAGCACGGCGGCGGCTTTGGCTTTGGCACTGAGTTTTTTAGCCGGTGCCGGCAATGAAAGCGGCTCAGCTTGCTCAGCGCTTTGCGGCGCGGTCTCGCGGCGCAGCTGCAATGGGTGCTTGATCGCGTGCAGCAAGTAACGGCCGGTCAGGGAGTCGGTTGCGGCCGACAAATCAGCCGCCGTGCCCTGCGCCACAACCCGTCCGCCACGCTTGCCGGCACCGGGGCCGATGTCAATGATGTGGTCGGCGCGGCGTATGGTGTCCTCGTCATGCTCGACCACCACCAGCGTGTTGCCGCGCTCACTCAATTTGCCCAAGGCGCGCAGCAGAATCTGGTTGTCACGCGGATGCAGGCCGATGGTCGGCTCGTCGAGCACATAGCAAACGCCTTGCAGATTGCTGCCCAATTGCGCGGCCAGCCGGATGCGCTGCGCCTCGCCGCCCGATAGCGTGGGCGCGCCGCGGTCCAGCGTCAGATAGCCCAGGCCCACGTCTTCGAGAAACTCCAGCCGGCTTTTAATTTCCGGCACCAGGTCGCGGGCGATCTCGGCGTCGCGGCCGGTTAACTGCAATTGAGCAACCCAGGCGCGCACATCGGTCACGCTCAAGCTCGCAATGTCGGTGATGGCCCAGTTAATGGGCTTGCTCACTTTGCTGGATTTGTCAGAAGCGACCAGCGCGCTGAACTGCCCTAAGCGAACAGCACGCGCCTGGGCGTTCAGGCGCGTGCCTTGGCAGGTGGTGCAAACCTTATCGAGCACGTCGTCGACTTCCGGCTCGGCAAAGCTTTGCTCACGCCCTTTGTCTTTGGCATCGTCGTCGATCACCGAGTCGTCAAACACCTTGCGCTGCTCGCGCGTGAGCGCCACCCCTGTGCCCACGCAGTCCGG
The DNA here is from genome assembly GCA_044350025.1 of Polaromonas sp. Lineage (GTDB taxonomy): Bacteria > Pseudomonadota > Gammaproteobacteria > Burkholderiales > Burkholderiaceae_C > Polaromonas. Next base: position 72,657 of record JBILIK010000003.1, read on the forward strand.
GCACCAGCCGTGTTTGCTGTTGTAACTGAACAGGCGCGGGTCCAGCTCGGGGTAAGACGTGGCGCACACCGGGCAGGCACGCTGGGTCGAAAAGGCCAACAGACTGCCAATGTGCGCGGTAGGCAGGCCATCAGCCATGGCGGCAGCCAGGCCTTCCAGCGGCGCCAGCACATGAACCACGCCCTTGCCATGCTCCAGCGCGGTTTTCAGCGCCTGGCGCAGCGCGGCTTCGTTGGCGGGGTTGACCAGCATGTCGGCCACCGGCAACTCGATGGTGTGCTCCTTGAAGCGGTCTATGCGCGGAAAACCGGTGGTCGGTAAAAATTCACCGTCGACGCGCAGGTGCGTGAAGCCGCGCGGGCGCGCCCAGTCGGCCAGCTCTGTGTACACGCCCTTGCGGTTGATAACCAGCGGCGCCAACAGGCCGATGTGCTGACCGCGGTAGTTTTTGAGCAACTGCGCAGCGATGCTCTCGGCGCTTTGCGGCATCACGGCCGCGCCGTCGTGCGTGCAATGCTGAATGCCGAGCTTCACATACAGCAGGCGCAAAAAGTGCCAGACTTCGGTGGTGGTGCCCACCGTGGACTTGCGACCACCGCGGGATAAGCGCTGCTCAATCGCCACCGTGGGCGGAATGCCGTAGACCGCATCCACCTCGGGCCGGCCGGCCGGCTGCACGATGGAACGGGCGTAGGCGTTGAGCGACTCGAGGTAGCGGCGCTGACCCTCGTTGAACAAAATATCAAAAGCCAGTGTGGACTTGCCCGAGCCCGAGACGCCGGTGACCACATTGAACTTGCCGCGCGGAATATCGACCGACAGACTTTGCAGGTTGTTCTCACGCGCATTGACGATCTGAATCAAATTGGAAGTGACCGGCCGAACCTTCCAGGCCTGGGGCCGGATGTCTTCGACCGCATGCACCTGGCCCATGGCGGCTTCGTACTCGCGCAGCGCCAGCGCGGTGTGCGAACTGGGGTGCTCGCGCACAGCTTCAGGCGTACCCTCAGCCACCACCCAGCCGCCGCCCTCGCCGCCTTCAGGGCCCAGGTCAATCAGCCAGTCGGCCGAGCGGATCACGTCCAGGTTGTGCTCAATGACGATGAGTGAGTGGCCGGCCTCAATGAGCTTGCGCAGGGCGCGCATGAGTTTGGCGATGTCGTCAAAGTGCAGGCCGGTGGTGGGCTCGTCCAGCAAAAACAGCGTGCCGCGGTGCGCGCGCAGCGCCAGAGCCTGGCGGCTGATGCTGGCCGGCGCCGCCTTGGCCTTGCCGCCCTTAGCACCCTTGCTACTGTGACCGGCCAGAAAGCCGGCAAGTTTGAGGCGCTGCGCCTCACCACCCGAGAGCGTGGGCACAGGCTGGCCGAGCTTGACGTATTCCAGCCCCACATCCACGATGGGTTGCAGCGCGCGTATCACCTCGCGGTCATAGGCAAACAGCTGACTGGCTTCGCTCACAGTGAGGTCCAGCACGTCAGCCACGTTCATCATCACGGCGCGGCCGTCCGGGTAGCGTCGCTCGATCTTGACTTCGAGAATTTCGGGTCGGTAGCGTTTGCCATCGCAGTCAGTGCAGCGCAGGTAGACATCACTTAAAAACTGCATCTCGACATGCTCGAAGCCCGAGCCGCCGCAAGTCGGGCAACGGCCATCGCCGCTGTTGAAGCTGAACTTGGATGCTGTGTAGCTTCGCTCACGCGCCAGCGGCGCAAAGGCAAACAGTTCGCGCACCGCGTCCCAGGCGCCCACATAGCTGGCCGGGTTGGAGCGCGCGGTCTTGCCGATCGGGGACTGGTCTACAAACACCACGTCGCTCAGGTGGTCGGCGCCCATCAGGCGCTCGTGCAGGCCGGGCGTTTCGGTGGCCTTGCCGAACTGGCGCAGCAAAGCCGGCGCCAGAATATCCTGCATCAGGGTCGATTTGCCGGAGCCGCTGACCCCGGTCACTACCACCAGGCGCTGCAGCGGAAACTCGACGCTGATGTTTTTCAGGTTGTGGTCGCGCGCGCCTTCCAGAATCAAACGCGGTGTGTTGTCGCTGACGGGCCGCTTGAGACCCATGCCGACTTGCTTGCGCGCGCCCAAATAGGCGCCGGTCAGCGTGTCAGCGTGGCGCAGTTCGGCCGGCGTGCCGTCAAACACAATTTGCCCGCCTTTTTCGCCGGGGCCGGGGCCCATGTCGATCATGCGGTCGGCGGCCATCATCACGGCCGGGTCGTGCTCAACCACCACCAGCGTGTTGCCGGCATCGCGCAGCCTGTGCATGGCCTGGGTGATGCGGTTCATGTCGCGCGGATGCAAGCCGATAGACGGCTCGTCCAGCACAAACAAGGTGTTCACCAGCGAGGTGCCCAGCGCCGTGGTCAGGTTGATGCGCTGCACCTCGCCACCCGAGAGCGTGCGGCTTTGCCGGTCCAGCGTGAGGTAGCCAATGCCGACATCACACAGGTACTTGAGCCGGGTGTGAATTTCTTCAAACAGCAGCTTGAGCGCTTTGCGGTCGGCTTCGTCTGCCAAGGTGGCAGGCCCGATCCGCGTGAAAAAATCTCGCAGCTTGTCGATGGGCAGCTGCATCAAATCATGCAAGGCCAGCCCCGGCATGGCTTCGAGCTGCGCACGTGTCCATTGCACGCCGACCGGCATAAAGCGCCGGGCCGGCGGCAGCACCGCGTCGGCGGCTTCTTTGGAGCCCAGGCGCCAGAGCAATGCATCGGTCTTCAGGCGAGCGCCGCCGCAGCTTTCGCAGGGGGTGTAACTGCGGTACTTGGACAGCAGCACCCGGATGTGCATCTTGTAAGACTTGCTCTCGAGGTACTCAAAAAATCGCTTGATGCCGAACCAGTGCTGGTTCCACTTGCCGTTCCAGCTGGGCGAGCCATTGATGACCCAGGCCTGGTGCTCGGGCGTGAGCTTGTACCAGGGCGTGTCACGCGGGATGCCTGCCGTCTCGGCATGGCGCATCAGGTCGTCTTGCGCCTCGGCCCAAGCCGGCGTTTGCATGACTTTGATGGCACCCGAGCGCAGCGTCAGTTTGTCGTTGGGAATCACCAGGCCGTAGTCCACACCGATGACGCGGCCAAAGCCACGACAAGTCTCGCAAGCGCCCATGGCCGAGTTGAAAGAGAACAGCGAGGGTGTGGGCTCTGCGTAACGCAAGTCACTTTCAGGACAATGCATGCCGCTGGAAAAGCGCAGCATCTCGTCGGCCTGGCCATCCGCCTGAAGGTACACATTGAGCCGTCCGCCCCGCTTGAGGGCCGTCTCGATGGCCTCAATGACCCGGGCCTTTTCTGCGCCCTGCACGCGAAAGCGGTCAGCCACCACGTCGAGTAATTTGTGCGGGCCCGTGGGCGTGGCCACTTCGCGCTCGGCATGCACGCGCGTGAAGCCGCTGGCCGACAACCACTGCGCCACTTCATCGGCGCTGGTGCCGGCCGGCAGTTCAACCGGAAAGGTCATGACCACACGCGGATCAGCCGCTGCGGTGCGGGCCATCAGTTCGGCGTAAATAGACTCCGGCGTGTCGTGCCGCACGGGCTGAGCGGTTTGCTTGTCAAACAGCTGCGTGGCCCTGGCATAAAGCAGCTTGAGGTGGTCATTGAGCTCCGTCATGGTGCCCACGGTGGAGCGTGAGCTGCGAACCGGGTTGGTCTGGTCAATCGCAATGGCCGGCGGCACGCCCTCGACCTTGTCCACCGCCGGCTTGTCCATGCGGTCCAGAAACTGGCGTGCGTAGGCCGAGAAGGTCTCGACATAGCGGCGCTGGCCCTCGGCAAACAGCGTGTCAAACACCAGGGATGACTTACCCGAGCCGCTGGGGCCGGTGACCACCGTCAACTCGCCGGTGCGGATGTCCAGGTCAAGGTTTTTGAGGTTGTGCTGGCGCGCGCCGCGGATGCGGATGATTCCCTGTGACATGTACTGCGATCGTTGGCTGCTGTGGCCAATATTCTAGGCATCCTGGCCGCCGGTCGGCGTCGTGGGGCCTTAGGCCGGTGCGCCGGCCTTTTTTACTTGTTTATTTGGCTGCCGGTGCAGGCGCAGCCGGCGCTGCCGCTGAGGCTGGTGCAGCATCAGCGGCTGCAGGTTTGGCAGGTTCTGTGTGCGTGGTCTCGACGCCGTGCTTTTCGCCGCCCAAGTCAATGTCGCCGCCGGCCTTGGCCAGCACGTACATGGCGATGGCCGCAAAGGCCACAAATCCCAAAATAATTTTCCACATGGTTCATGTCTCCAGAAAAATAAAAAAGACCCTCGTTTTGCAACGAGAGCCTGTCTGTACCAACCCACACAAAGCCGACCAAGTCAGCTTTGTGTGAACTCAATTCACAGGGACTCAGTCGTTGGCAAAGATGTCAACGTCTTTGGTTTCCTTGATGAAGATCATGCCGATCACAAAAGTGCCGGCAGCAACAATCACGGGGTACCATAGGCCGTAGAAGATGTCGCCGGTAGCAGCCACCATCGCAAAAGCGGTGGTGGGCAGCAAGCCGCCAAACCAGCCGTTACCAATGTGGTACGGCAGGCTCATCGAGGTGTAGCGGATGCGGGTCGGGAACATCTCCACCAGCATGGCGGCGATAGGCCCGTAAACCATGGTCACCAGGATCACCAGGAAGACCAGAATGGCCAGCACCATCGGCATGTCCATTTGCTTGGTGTCCGCAGCTTTGGTCAAACCACCGGCTTTGGCTGTCTCGATCACTGTCTTCTTGAACTCGGCAATCGCCTTGGCGCTGTCAGGCGAGAAAGCATCGCGCTTGTCGTTCAGCGTCGCCGTCAGCGATGGAATGTCCTTGTCGCTGATTTTGATGATCGCCACAGTGCCTGCAGGTGCGTCTATGTTTTTGTACGGAATATAGTTTTCCGTCAAGGTGCGCTTAGCAATGTCGCAAGAGCTGGTGAAGTCGATCGGACGTGCGATCGGGCTGCCCTGGAACGAGCACTGTGCCGGGTCGGCTGTGATGGACACGGCCATGGCTTTTTGCGCTGTCACCAGGGCCGGGTTGGCATAGGCTTGCAGCATCGGGAACACAGTGAAGTAGGTCAGCGCTGCAATCAGGCAACCACCCATGATGATGGGCTTGCGACCGATCTTGTCGGACAGTGCGCCAAAGAAGATGAAGAAGGGCGTGCCGATCACCAGCGAAGCTGCAATCAGCAAGTTGGCTGTCTTGGCGTCTACCTTGGCGATAGAGGTCAGGAAGAACAAGGCATAGAACTGACCCGAGTACCAGACCACAGCCTGGCCGGCGGTCAGACCGACCAGCGCCAAAATCACGATCTTCAGGTTTTTCCATTGACCGAAAGACTCGGACAAGGGTGCCTTGGAGGTCTTGCCTTCAGCTTTCATCTTGGCAAAGGCTGGGGACTCATTCATCGACAAACGGATGTAAACCGAGACAGCCAGCAGCAAGATGGACAGCAGGAAAGGAATGCGCCAGCCCCAGACTTCAAAGTCAGCGCCGGTGATCTCACGTGTGACCAGAATCACGATCAGCGACAGGAACAGACCCAGCGTGGCCGTGGTCTGAATCCAGGCGGTGTAAGCACCGCGCTTGCCATGAGGCGCATGCTCGGCCACGTAAGTGGCAGCACCGCCGTACTCACCACCGAGTGCCAGGCCCTGCAACATGCGCAGACCGACCAGGATGATGGGCGCTGCAATGCCAATGCTGGCGTAACTTGGCAAGAGGCCGACGATGAAGGTCGCCACACCCATGATCAGGATGGTGACCAGGAAGGTGTACTTGCGGCCGATCATGTCGCCCAGACGACCGAACACCAGCGCACCAAAAGGGCGCACGATGAAGCCGGCGGCAAAAGCGAGCAGGGCAAAAATATAGGCAGATGTGGGGTCCAGACCGCCAAAGAACTGCTTGGCGATCACGGCTGCGAGCGAGCCGTACAGGTAAAAGTCATACCACTCAAACACGGTGCCCAAAGAAGAGGCAAAAATCACCTTCTTCTCTTCTGGCGTCATCGGCCGGGCTGCGACTGTTGTTGTCATTCTGTCTCCAAATAAAAAAGCCTTCAAAACAAAGGCCTTGTGTATTGTGTGGTGATGTACTGACCAGGCTCTTACGCCAAACCAACACTGGCTTGCACCCAACTGAACGAAAAACTGACCCGCCGCATTCGGGCGCCCATGAAAAAACCCCCGTCACCACAGGTGACGGGGGTTTCGGTTGAACACCAGTCAGGGTTCAAAAGCTTTGGCAGTCAGCGCATAGCGCCCGCCTCAGCTTTTGGCGAACCCGTTCAGTGTGCAGCGCTACCGGCTGAGGTCTTGCCATCCAGGCTTGGGTAGCGCACATGCTCCACCAGTTCCTGAATGTCACGGCCAGGGGCCTTGGTCAGCAGGGACACGATGATGATCACTGCAAAACCGACCGGCACGCCAAACAGGCCAGCCGAGATCGGTGCAATGTCCCACCAGGTGTTGGCCTTGACGATCTCAGGTGTGATGGCCGTGCCATGGGTCAGCCTGTAGAGCCAAGGCTGGGTGGTGACCATGTAATAAAACGTGATGCCCAGACCAGCGACCATGCCCAGCGAGGCGCCCCATTTGTTTGCGCGCTTCCAGAAGATACCCAAAGTGAGGGCAGGGAAGAAAGCCGCCGCAGCAAAGGAGAACGCTGCAGACACCAGGAACAAAATGTCCGCCGGTTTCTGCGCCGCCACATAAGCCGCAGCCAAGGCCACCACCAGCAGCAGCGACTTGGAGACCAAGACGCGGCGGGCTGTAGAAGCATTAGGGTCCAGCACTTTGTAGTACAGGTCATGCGACAAGGCGTTGGCAATCGTCAGCAGCAGGCCATCAGCGGTAGACAGCGCAGCGGCCAGACCGCCCGCGGCAACCATGCCGGACACCACATAAGGCAAGCCACCGATTTCAGGCGTGGCCAGCACGATGATGTCGCCACCGATCGAGATTTCGGCCAGCTGCAAGATGCCGTCCTTGTTCACGTCAACCACGGACAAGAGGCTGGCATCGACCGTACTCCAACGCGCTATCCACTCAGGCAGGTTGGCAAAGGGCGTGTTCACCAGCACGGTGTAAACCTCGAACTTGGCCAAAACGGCCAGCGCAGGCGCCGTGAAGTAGAGCAAGAAGATAAAGAACAGCGACCAGCTCACCGATTCGCGGGCCTCACGCACTGAGGGCACGGTGTAGTAGCGCATCAGAATGTGCGGCAAAGCTGCCGTGCCGATCATCAGACAGAAGACCAGCGCCATGAAGTTCTTGCGGGCGATGTCCCGGGCGGCATCGTCTTTGCCGGGGAATGGCTCGGCGTGACGAACAGGCGGGTTGGAGCGTGCAGCATTGGAAGTCCGTGCCGCGGTGTAAGCAGCGCGGGCGGCAGCCTCGTCCTTGGGCAGCTTGGCCACAGCAGCTTCAGCCGCCTGGATATCTGCCAAACGGGCATTGGATGCTTTGAGCTCTTCTACTTTTTTCTCTGCAGCAGCTTTGTCAGCAGCCATGGCAGCCGGCACGTCCTTGAGTTTTTCAACAGCAGCGTCTGAGCGTGCCTTGAAAATACCGCGCACTTCCAGCTCTTTCGGATCTTTCAGCAGTTGCTCTTCTTTGGCACTCACTTTTTCAAGTGTGTAGCCATAGACAGCCTGTGGAATTGGCACACCGGTGTGTTTAACCGACAACCAAATAACAGGCAGCAAGTAGGCAATGATCAAGATGATGTACTGGGCAACTTGGGTCCAGGTCACGGCACGCATGCCGCCCAGGAACGAGCAAACCAAAATACCAACCAAGCCGGCAAAAATACCCACTTCAAAAGCCAGACCTGTCAGACGCGCAGTGATCAGGCCAACGCCGTAAATCTGTGCCACCACATAGGTGAAAGAGCACAAGATGGCGGCAAAGACACCGATCAGGCGGGGCAGATTGCCCTCGTAGCGGGCACCCAGAAAGTCAGGAATGGTGAACTGGCCGAACTTGCGCAGGTAGGGCGCAAGGAAAAGCGCCACCAGGCAATAACCGCCGGTCCATCCCAGAATGAAGGCCAGACCGCCATACCCTGTGAGGTACAAGGTGCCGGCCATGCCGATGAAGGAGGCCGCAGACATCCAGTCAGCGCCCGTGGCCATACCGTTGTACAAAGCCGGAACGCGCCGGCCAGCCACATAGTATTCAGCGGCGTCATTGGTGCGGCTCATCACGCCGATACCGGCATAAAGAAGCACAGTGGCGGCCAGGAACGAGTAGCCGATCCAGGCTTTGGGCATGCCCATCTGCTCAAGAATAGCCAGCAAGATCACGAAGGCAACGAAGCCACCGGTGTACCAGGTGTAGACCTTGTTCAGGCCTTGTTTAAATTCGCTTTTGGACTGTTTTTCATTACCAAACATTATTCTTCTCCTTCAGACACGCCGTATTCGATGTCAAGCTTGTTCATGTAGTGGGCGTAATACCAGATGATCAGGCAATACGCCACCAACGCGCCTTGACCCGCGACCCAAAACGAAAATGGCCAGCCAAAAAAATTGAACGTGAGATCACGCGCAAAATAAACCAGCACGAATGTGACAAAGAACCACACGCCTAATAAAAGGGCAGTGATTCGAAGATTTTTGCTCCAGTACTCCTGGTGCCTAGCAGTCAATTGCATAGCCTGTCTCCTCTCTTTGGTTTAAAAACATCTCAAATCAATGCACCGACCTTGATGCCGGTTTCTCGCTCTAACTGGGCAGCCACCTTGGGCTCAAAGCCCTTAAGGTGCCGAATCACCGCGCGGGCTTCTTCGGTCTGCTTCAGGTCCACATGCACGCGGGCCATTTGGTACCAACCGAAGGGGCTCATCGGTTGGAGTTGGGTGTTGCGCTTGAGAGCCACCAGAGCCTCTTCAAGCCGGCCCTGGCGAACCAGCACCAGACCGAGCCCGTACCAGGCACGGTCCATCTTTTCTTCAAGGGCAATGGCCGCCCGAAAACCAGCTTCGGCTTCATCCAGCCGGCCCAGTTCTTCGCAGACAAAAGCATGGTTGAAATGTGCATTCGACTTGTCTTGTGACAGTGCGCGAGCACGCTCAAAATAACCCAGCGCCTGCAACATATGGCCGCCTTGCATAGCGTCATAAGCCATGCTGTTAAGGGCAAGCAAGTCATTGGGCTGCTTTTGCAAAATCGCCTCAAACACGCTCCTGGCCAAAGCACGCATGCCGACAAACAACAGGATCTTGGCGCGCCAGTGCTGCAGAAACAACTCTAGCCGGCTCATACCAGGGCCGGCCGGTGGCATGGTTTGGGCATTCATTGACATGCAGAGGCTCCAGCTTGCAGGCACAAATCAATCTTGGCCATGGCCACCAGAACCCAGGCAATGATCAGCCAACTTGCAGCTGCCAGCGGAATATGTTGGTCCAGGATCAGCTTGGGGCTGACGCGGCGCGTCAGCCAGAGTGCCGGTTTGGACGCCACATCCAGCAACTGCCAAAAGACATTGGTCTGGCGTTTGGAGCCGGCCAGCAAGCCCAGAATAAAGCGCCCGACGATGAACATCAGTGACAACTCCACCAAGCTTTTTAATATCACCATGACCAGCAACATAGTTACCAAATCTTTAAGTCGAACCCAAAGACTGAGACTTTGTTCACCAGTGCTGACTGTTTCCTGACAACCTTACTGATTCAAAGACCATAATTTAGGGTTAACCCTTATAAAATATTTTACATTATGGTATTTTGGGTGTTTTACAGGCTTTTACGGGTAAGTCCTAGGTTCTAAAAGTGGACAGCCTTGGGCTGCACGGACGCTTAACCCGCTCAGGCTGAGCGCGGGGCCGAAGCAGAGCGCGCCGTGCCGACAGGCACTTTGGCAGCCGCATCCCAATGTCCGGCCGCAAACCAGGCGCCGCCTGAAAGGTAGTCGCGCAGCATGGGCAGCGCGTCCAGGCCCCAGAACACCTTGTCGTCCACCAGCATGGCAGGCACGCCGAAAACGCCGGCGGCAATCGCCCGGCTGGTATTGGTTTTGAGTTGGACTTTCACCTCTTCGCTGCCAGGGTCTTGCGCCGGCGCCAACTGTGCCCGCAAAGTCGCCAGGCGCGCTGCGTCAGCGGCATCCTGAGCGCCAAGCCAGACATGGCGAAAAATGGTTTCGCACACATAGCGGTTGACTTGTCCCTGCTCGCCGCAGGCCAGCGCCAGCCGCAGCAGCGCCAGCGGGTTGAAGGGGTGCGCCGCCGGCATGTCCAAGGGGGTTGCCTGCTGCCCGGCCAGCCATTGCACCTGACGGTAAGTCCAGTCACGCTTGCCCTCAATTTCAGCGGGGCCCAGTTGGCCGTGGTGTTGCAAGATGCCGGCAAACAGCACGGGCTGGTAGTCCACGCTGTAGCTCAGCCCTTCCAGCGCCCGGGGCAAACGCTCAAAGGCCAGGTAGGCGTAGGGCGAAATAAAGTCCAGGTAAAAAGTGATGTGTTTGAGGCCGGACATTAGAGGCTTTCAGACAGGCTGGCAAAAATAAGAGGCTTTCCCGGGATGATAGGCGCTCATGAGACCTTCATGAGACCTTCATGCGACGCTCACTAGACGCTCAGGCGGCGGGCAGCCGCTGCGCAATCGCCTGCCAGATCGCGCGCTTGCGCTGTGGCCCCGCAGCGCTCCAAGCGGCGATTTCGTCCAGCGTTCTGTAGCAGCCTTCGCAGCGGCCCGAAGCGCTGTCAATCTGACACACCGAGATACACGGCGAAGGCACCTCGCCGGACTCCGTGATGGCGGCAGCGAGGGCACGCAGATGCGCCAAGGCCGACTGCTGCGGACCTTGTTCTGGCGCCGGGAAACCGGTCACTGGCGTGGCTGACTCAGCAACATCGACCCAGGGCGCAGCGGTCAACTGTGCCAAAGCCTGCGGGCTGAGCTGGAACACCGCGTTTGGATGGCCGGCCGCAGCCCATAGCGTGTCAAAACGCCGCAGGGATTGGTCCAGCACCAACAGCACTTCGCCGGCATGGGCCAGCGGCGAGACGCCGCCTATGCTGAAACCCGTTCTGGCCTTCACGAAAGCCGCGTCGGCGCGGCCCAGGCGCTTGCCATTGGCGCAGACCAAGGCTTCAAGTTTTTTTTCGTCCACGCGCTGGTCACCCGAAGTCACCACCATCACGGCCATGTCATCGGCCTTGCGCCTGAAAACGATGCTCTTGGCGATCTGCGCCGGCAGCACACCCAAGCCGTCAGCCGCTTGCTGCGCCGTGCGCGCCGCGTCGTCCAGCATCAGCGGCATGTGCGCGTGGCCGCGCTGCTGCAAAAAAGCCGCGACGCGCTGCACGCCCTCGGGCAAGGCTTGTAATTCTGAACCACACACGTCAGAGCGCTCGCTTGGCTAAGAGCGCGGTGGCGACGCGTGAGCCGCTCGGGCGGCCCAGAAAGTCGCTGATGAACTTACCTGCATCCACCAGCTTGTCCAGGTCGATGCCGGTCTCAATGCCCATGCCGTGGAGCATGTAGACCACATCTTCGGTGGCCACATTGCCGGTGGCGCCTTTGGCGTAGGGGCAACCACCCAGGCCGGCCACTGAAGACTGAAAGTTCCACACGCCCATGTCCAGCGCCGCCAGGGTGTTGGCCAGGGCCTGGCCGTAGGTGTCGTGAAAGTGGCCGGAGATGCTCTCGGGCGCAAAGTGCTTGAGCGTGGCTTCTAAGGCTTTTTGCACCTTCAGGGGCGTGCCCACACCGATGGTGTCGGCCATGTCCACGCGCTGCACGCCAATCTGCTTCATCAAACCGGCAAGGTAGGACACGCCGGCAGGCGACACATCGCCTTCGTAAGGGCAACCTACGGCGCAGCTCAACGCGCCACGCACCGCAATACCTGCAGCCAGCGCGGCTTGCACCACCGGGGCAAAGCGCTCCATGCTTTCTGCGATCGAGCAGTTGATGTTCTTGCGGCTGAAAGCTTCACTGGCGGCACCAAAGACCACGATCTCGTCGGGCCTGGACTTGAGCGCCGCCTCAAAACCGATCTGGTTGGGCGTGAGCACCGAGTAACGCACACCCGCCTGGCGCTGGATGCCGGCCATCACTTCGGCGTTGTCGGCCATTTGCGGCACCCACTTGGGCGACACAAAACTGGTGACCTCGATCTCGGTCAGGCCGGCGGCCTGCAGACGATGCACCAGCTCGATTTTGACGGCAGCTGGCACAGGCGATTTTTCATTTTGCAGACCGTCGCGGGGGCCTACGTCGATGAGTTGGACACGTTGAGGTATTTGCATGAACTTGAGTATCCCTGATCAAGATTTGCCACGCCCGCCGGGCGGGTCTGCTTGCAAGCGCAGCAACTCGGCGCCCTCTTGCACCTGGTCGCCGGGCGCGTAAAGGATTTCAGCCACCATGCCATCGGCCGGCGCGGCAATTGTGTGTTCCATCTTCATGGCTTCCATGATGGCAAGGGCCTGACCGAGGGTGACCTTGTCGCCGGCTTGCACCGCAAAAGACAGCAGCTTGCCCGGCATGGGCGCCGTTAGCCGGCCCGCCTCGTGCTGCGCCACGCCGGCATGGGCCAGCAGATCAATCACGGTGATCTGCGTGGCGCCGGCCGCGCCAAACAAATGCAGCTGTTCGCCCAGCCGGTAAACCTGTAAGTGGCTGCGCTGGCAGTTGAGTGTGACCAGCAAACCATCCGCTGCGGGCTCAAAGTGCAAGCTCATGGGCTGGCCGTTCAGCGCCAGTTGCAGGCTGCCATCATGCTGGTAGGTCAGCTGCGCCTTGTGCGGCTGGCCATGAAACTCAAACTCAAAAGAGCGACTGACCGGCCCGTGCGAGCGCCAGCCGTCGCGGCGGCTGAAAGGATCGGCTGTTTCCAGCGCTTTTTCTTGCAGCAAGGTGAAGGCAATGGCGCCTGCCATTGCCAGGGGCGCACCGATTTTTTCCTGCTCAAACAGCACCGCTGCTTCGCGCTGAATCAGCGCGGTGTCCAGATCGGCCTTGGCGAAGGACTCGCTGGCCACCACATGCCGCAAAAACTGCACATTGGTTTGCAGGCCGACGATATGGAACTCACTGAGCGCCTTGTCCATGCGCGCCAGCGCTTCGTCGCGCGTGTCGCCGTGCACGATCAGCTTGGCCACCATCGAGTCGTAGTAAGGCGAGATCGAATCGCCTTCGCGCACTCCGTCGTCAATCCGCACACCGCCGTCTGCACGCTCAAAGCGCGTGCAGACCGGTTGGCGGTAAACCTGCAGCGTGCCGGTGGCGGGCAGAAATTGCTTGTCCGGGTTTTCAGCGCAGATGCGCGCTTCGATGGCGTGGCCGTGAATTCGGAGCTGGTCTTGCCGCAGCGGCAAAGGCTGTCCGGCTGCCACTCGGAACTGCCACTCGACCAGGTCCAGCCCCGTGATCGCCTCGGTGACAGGATGCTCCACTTGCAAGCGCGTGTTCATTTCCATGAAATAAAACTTAGCCCCCACGCTCGCCACTGCGTGTGCTTCGCTGCCCCCCGAGGGGGCTGTACCACCTTGGGGCGGCCCGGCGGTGGTACGTCCATCCAACTGCTCAACAATAAATTCCACCGTGCCGGCGCCCACGTAGTGGACGGCGCGTGCGGCGGCCACGGCGGCTTCGCCCATCTCGCGGCGCAGGGCTTCTGTCATGCCGGGGGCGGGGGCTTCTTCGAGCACCTTTTGGTGGCGCCGCTGCACCGAGCAGTCGCGCTCGAACAGGTAAACATAGTTGCCCTGCGTGTCGCCAAAAACCTGGATCTCGATGTGGCGCGGGCGCTGCGCGTATTTCTCGACCAGCACCGCGTCGTCGCCAAAGCTGTTGATGGCTTCGCGCCGGCAGGAGGCCAGCGCTGCAGCGAAGTCTTCCGATTTATCTACTGCGCGCATGCCCTTGCCGCCACCGCCGGCACTGGCCTTGATCAGCACCGGGTAACCGATTCGGTCGGCTTCGCGTTGCAACAATGCCGGGTCCTGGTCGCTGCCGTGGTAGCCGGGCACCAGGGGCACGCCGGCTTTTTCCATGAGCTGCTTGGACTCGGCTTTCAGACCCATGGCCTGTATGGCCGAGGCCGGCGGGCCGATGAAGACCAAGCCGGCTTTGACGCAGGCCCGCGCAAATTCTTCGTTCTCGCTCAAAAAACCGTAGCCCGGGTGAATCGCTTCGGCACCGGTGGCGCGGGCAGCTTCGATGATGCGCTCCCAACGCAAATAACTCTCGCCGGGGGCGCTGCCGCCGATGTGCACGGCCTCGTCGCAGGCTGCCACATGTTTGGCGCCGGCATCGGCGTCAGAGTACACCGCCACCGTCTGGATGGCCATGCGCCTGGCTGTGGCCGCGATGCGGCAGGCGATCTCACCGCGGTTTGCGATCAGGATTTTTTTAAACATGCGGTCTTTCAAACTCGTGGCCTTAAACCAGCCAGGTGGGCGGGCGCTTTTGTAAAAAAGATTGCAGGCCTTCTTTGCCTTCGTCGCTGGCGCGTATGTCGGCAATGCGGCGGGCGGTGTCTGCACGCAGCGCCTCGCTCATCGGCGCAGCACTGACATCGCGCACCAACAACTTGCAAGCGCGCGTGGCCAGCGGCCCATTGGCGACCAGCGTGGCCACCAGTGCGGCGACTTCGCTGTCCAGTTGCTCAGTCGCACACAAGGTGTGCACAAAATCGAGCGCATGGGCCTGCGCTGCACTAAATCGCTCGGCTGTGACCATGTAGCGGCGCGAGGCCTGCACACCCAGTGCGCGGATCACATAGGGACTGATGGTGCCGGGCAAGAGGCCCAGCCGAGCCTCAGACAAACAGAAGGTGGCGCTGTCGGCTGCCACCACCACGTCGCACACCGCCGCCAGACCCATGCCGCCGGCGTAGCAGTCGCCCTGCACACGGCCGACGATGGGCACCGGGCACTGGTCCAGCGTCCACAGCATGTCGGCCAGCTTTTGCGCGTCAGCGCGGTTTTGCTCCCAGCTGTAGTCGGCCATGGCGCGCATCCAATTGAGGTCAGCCCCGGCGCAAAAAGCCTTGCCGCGCGCGCCCAGCACTATAACGCGCAACTCGGGTTCGGCCGACAGCGCGGCAAAGGTTTGCGTGAGTGCGGCAATCAACTCTTCGTTGAAGGCGTTGCGCACCTCGGGCCGGTTCAGCCAGACCTCGGCCACATGAGCCGAGGGGCGGTGCAGTTCAATCACGTTCATGCGACGGCCCTTGTTCGTTGTTGTTGGTGTTGAATGGTTGGAGTCTTTAAGCCGCGCCGCCCAGCCAGGGCCGCGGAACCGGCTATGCCGGGCCGCAGGCGCAGCACCCCCCCGGGGGGCAGCGACCACACAAAGTGGGGAGCGTGGGGGCTCATCAATACCGCTTGGCAACTTCTTCGAGCATCACCTCGGTGGCGCCACCACCGATGGCCAGCACGCGGGCATCGCGCCACAAGCGCTCGATGGCGGTCTCGCGGATGAAGCCCATGCCGCCGTGGAACTGCTGGCAGGTCTGCACCACCTCGTTGACCAGCTCGCCGGTCAGCGCCTTGAGCATGGACACTTCCTGCACGATGTCATGGCCCTGCGTCACCGACCAGGCGCAGTGGTACATGAACTGACGCGCTGCGCGGGTCTTGGCGTCGAGCATAGACAGACGCTGACGAATGGTCTGCTGGTCCCACAGCGTGCCGCCAAAGGCTTGGCGCTGCTTGACATAGTCCAGCGTGATTTCCAACGCGCGCGTGCAATGCCCCACCGCCATCGCGCCCAGCGCGATGCGCTCGGTCTGGAAGTTCTGCATCACCGAGTAAAAGCCCTTGTTCTCCTCGCCCAGCAGGTTGCCGGCCGGGATGCGCACATTGTCAAAAATCAGCTCAGCCGTGTCAGACGACAACCAGCCGGTTTTCTTGAGCGCGCGGCCGACCGTGAAGCCGGGTGTGCCTTTTTCAACAATGAAGATCGACATGTCGCGCCGGCCCGGTCCGGTCTTGGCGGCCACAAAATACAGATTGGCATGCACGCCGTTGGTGATGAACATCTTGGTGCCGTTGATCACCCATTCGTCGCCTTCGCGGCGCGCGTTGGTGCGGATGCCGGCCACGTCCGAGCCGGCGCCCGGCTCGCTGATACCGACCGCCGTGATCAGCTCGCCCGAGGTCACGCCCGGCAGGTAACGGGCTTTTTGCGCGGGCGTGCCCGCATGGTGCAGGTGCGGGCTGGCCATGTCGGTGTGCACCAGCACAGTGATGATGAAGCCGGCAAAGGTGGACTGCGACAGGGCTTCTGCAAACACCAGGTTGGTCAGTGCATCGCCTTCGCCGCCGCCGTACTGGCCCTCGTACATGAGCCCCAGCAAACCGGCCTGGCCCATGCGGCGCAGCACATCGCGCGGCACCATGCCGGTCTCTTCCCAGGCGGCTGCATGCGGCTCGACTTCTTTGGCGATGAAGCGGGCGATCTGGTCGCGCAGAAGTTCGTGCTCAGGGGTTTCGTAGATGGTGGCGTTCATGGTGAGCGTTTCAAAGTGAGTGAGTTAAGTTTGCGGGGAAATGCGCCGGGGAAAGACATTGAAGTGCGCCAAGGTTTCAATGCGGTACGACCCGCAGGCCGCGCAAGACGGCCATCACATCAAAGTCGGCGTCCCGGTGCAGCAGCATATGACCGTGGGCCATGCAATAGCTTGCCAGCAATACGTCGACGGGGCTGCGTACCGTGTAGCCCCGCGCGCGCAAAGCGCGGTAGTGCTCGGCGGCGCGCAGCGCGTTGTCTATGCCGCCGATTTCGATCACGTCGAGCTCCAACAAAAGGTCTTTGGCGCGCTTTTGCTCTTTGGGCGCCGCAAAGCCCCGCATGACTTCAAACACCACCAGGTCGGCCACACCCAGGTCCACGGTGGCATCACCGCCTTGCAACCACGCCACGAGTTGCTCGACCGGCCGATTACTGGCGCCGCGAAAGTAATCTATCCAGACGCTGGAGTCGACCAAAATCACTTGGTGCGGCTCCGTTTGGCAGGCGCGGTTTCTTTGACCTGCAAAACCTGCTGCGCGCGCCACTGGGCCCAGCCTTCGTCCGAGTCGTCCCAGTGCAAGGTGCCGCGAGCGGCCAATAAAGCGTCATAAGCCTTGCGGCGCTTGATCATTCGCAAGCCCTCTTCTACCGCCTCGCGCTTGGTCTTGAAGCCGCCGGCCGCCATGGCGGCAGCCATCAGCTTGTCGTCGATTTCGATATTGGTTCGCATCAGGCCACCTTCAAGTGTGTATGAAAATTTAAAATCATACACATTACAAGCGCTGCGTACAAGCGTTCATTGCGGCTTCCAGACCACGTCGGCGTCCACGGCGTACAAAGTGCAAGGGTTGCCGTAACGCTGGCAGCTGCCCAGGGCACGCCCTGCAGCGTAGTCGCCCCGGGCCACGCCGAACCCGCCTTTGCTGCTGATAGCAAACGCACGTGGCAAGGCCATTTCCAAAAACTTGGCGTAGGCCGCTTTGCCGGACGTACCTACCGGGACGGAAGATATGGCATCAATGGCTGCAAAGGCACTGGGTGGCGGTGCTTTCACGATGGCAGGGCGGTCAAAGCCCAGTTGGCTTAAAAAGGCGTCCACCACGGGCAACCACTGGTCCATATTGATGTTCAGCCCGCTGTGCCCGTCTTCACCAACAGGCGCGAATCCCTTGAATTGGGCTGTCCCTCCACCGTCGACCCAGGCCTTGTGCCAGTTTTTAGGATTTTCCGGCCCCCAGTATTTATCGTTTTCCCAGTACAGCCAGAGCATGGGAACTTTGGCGTCCTTGGCAATCTGACCCCAGTACTGCGAAGTGGCACCTGGATTGCAGGGCCGGCCGGGGTTGTTGTCCGGATTACCACCGGTACCCCCCGAAAAATTGATGCCGCCCACCAAACCTGCTGGCGCACGGCCCACCGTGGCCACCGCGGTCAGGCCGCCAACGGACTGGCCTGCCACCAACCAACGGCTGGTGTCCACATAGGGCAGGGTTTTGGCAAATTCAACCGTGGCCAATACCTGTTCCGAAGCAGCCACAGACATGGGCTCGATGCTGCGGCAGGCACTGTTTTCAGGGTCGAAACTGCCAAAGGTTTCCCAATAGCCTATGCGGTTCGGAACCAGCACCACAAAACCCTTGGCCACCAAGTAGCGCGCCGCCGCCTCAGGCCGGTAGCGGCCCTGGCTGGCGCGCCTGGCTTGCACTGCCCGGCCATGGTTGAAAACGACCAAAGGAAACGGCCCGTCGCCAGGCGGGCGGTACACCGTCATGGGCAGCGGCATGGTCTCCTGGCGGCCAAACATGTCTTTGACCGTGGCCTGGGTGCGCAGCACCTCCTCTCGCAGGTCTTTGGCCAGCACTTCGGCCGCTGGGCCGGGTTTCTCTTCTTGGGCCCACACGCCGCTACACAGCTGCAGCGCCAGAAGGAATACAAAAAAGACTTTCACCCTGCGCCTCGGCTTACATGCGGAACACGCCGAACTTCGGCTCGCCAATCGGCGCATTGAGCGAAGCCGACAGTCCCAGCGCCAGCACGCGGCGGGTGTCGGCCGGGTCGATGATGCCGTCGTCCCACAAGCGCGCGCTGGCATAGTAAGGGTGCGACTGCTGGGCGAACTGGTCGAGCACGGGTTGCTTGAAGGCCGCTTCTTCATGGGCGCTCCATTGGCCGCCGCGCCCTTCAATGCCGTCGCGTTTGACAGTGGCCAGCACGCCGGCGGCCTGCTCGCCGCCCATGACGCAGATGCGCGCATTCGGCCACATCCATAAAAAGCGAGGCGAAAAAGCGCGGCCGCACATGCCGTAGTTGCCAGCGCCGTAACTGCCGCCAATGATCACCGTGAACTTGGGCACGCTGGCGGTGGCCACCGCCGTGACCATCTTGGCGCCGTGGCGGGCGATGCCTTCGTTTTCGTATTTTTTACCCACCATGAAGCCGGTGATATTCTGCAAAAACACCAGCGGCACCTTGCGCTGGCAGCACAGCTCGATGAAGTGCGCGCCCTTTTGCGCGCTCTCGGAAAACAGCACGCCGTTGTTGGCGATGATGCCGACCGGCATGCCTTCAATGTGCGCAAAGCCGCACACCAGCGTGGCGCCAAAACGCGCCTTGAACTCATGGAACTCGCTGCCATCGACGATGCGGGCAATCACCTCGTGCACGTCGTAGGGCTTGCGCGTGTCGGCCGGGATCACGCCGTAAAGCTCGCTGGCTTCATAGAGCGGCGGTGTTGGGGTGCGCAGAGTTTGTTGGACGTGCTTGCTGCGGTTCAGGCTGGCAACAGCCTGGCGCGCCAGTGCCAGCGCGTGCGCATCGTTTTGCGCCAGGTGGTCGGCCACACCCGAGAGGCGCGTGTGCACATCGCCGCCGCCCAGGTCTTCGGCGCTGACGATCTCGCCAATCGCGGCTTTGACCAGTGGCGGGCCGCCCAGAAAAATGGTGCCCTGATTTTTGACGATGATGGTCTCGTCACTCATGGCCGGCACATAAGCGCCGCCCGCCGTGCAGCTGCCCATGACCACGGCAATCTGTGCAATACCCTGCGCACTCATGTTGGCCTGGTTGTAAAAGATACGGCCGAAGTGCTCGCGGTCCGGGAACACGTCGTCCTGGTTGGGCAGGTTGGCGCCGCCCGAATCCACCAGGTAAATGCAGGGCAAATTGTTTTGCATCGCCACTTCCTGCGCGCGCAAATGCTTTTTGACTGTCATCGGGTAGTACGTGCCACCCTTGACGGTGGCGTCGTTGCAGATGATCAGGCAATCAACGCCGCTGACGCGGCCGACGCCGGCAATCAGGCCGGCGCAGGGCGCGCTGTCAGTGCCGTCGCGGTCCGGGTACATGGCCAGCGCCGCCAGCGGTGCCAACTCCAGAAAAGGCGTGCCCGGGTCCAGCAGCATTTGCACGCGTTCACGCGGCGGCAGTTTGCCGCGCGCCACATGTTTGGCGCGTGCGGCCTCGCCACCGCCGGCAGCCACTTTGGCGAGCTGCACAGCCAGGTCTTGCACCTGCTCGCGCAGAGCGGCTGCATTGGCCTGAAAGTCGGCCGATCGGGCGTTGAGCTGGGTTTGCAAAACTGACATGTGTTTCCTTGTTACCGGGTGCCGCCATAAAGCATGCGCAGAGTGCCCGAAAAAGCAAACTGCGCGCAGTTGCAGCAAAGCGCTGCGGCAGCAGGCTGAATCAGAGCCCGGCCTGAGCGCCCTCGCCCAAAGCGATGTCCAGCATCATGTCGCTGGCCAGCGCGCCCACGTCGCGCTGCAGCGCCTCGACCGACATGGAGGCCGGCACGCGCAATTGCGCCTTGACCTTGAATGTCTTTTGACCAGCTGTGCTGCTGCGCACGATGTCGGTGTGAATGCTCTCAATGCTGATGGCCCGCTCAGCCAGCAGCTTGGTGAGTTTGCTGACGATGCCGACCTGGTCTTGCCCCACCAGTTCCAGCTCAAGCAGGCGCTGCGAGGCGGGCAGTGCCGCACCTTCGCTGCCGGCGATCACCACCTGCAAGCCGCTGGAGGCCAGGCCTTGCAAGGAGTTGGTCAATGCCTGCGCGTTCTCGCGCGGCACCTCGAAATGAACCATGCCGGCAAATTCACCGGCCAGCCGTGTCATGCGACTGGCAGCCCAGTTAGCGCCAAAACGCTGGGCACGATCAGCCAGTGAATTGACGATGCCCGGGCGGTCGGTGCCGACGATGGACACCACCAGCGAGGTGCTGGTGGGCGCGGCCTCACCGGGCAGCACAACAGCCTTGCGGATCATGGGGGCACGGGTGGCAAAGGCCGGGTCTTGCACCTTGGCCGGCACCTTGCCGGTCTGGCGCGCACCGTGCACCACCTGGCGCAACAAGGCAATGCCCATGGGCGCCAGCGCACGCTCCCACAACTCACGTGCGTTCTCACCTTTTTTGACAAAGCACCAGTCCTGCGCGGCAATGCCGCCGGCGTCCCAACCGTCTGCCAGGTGGTAGACCGAGCCGCCGGCAATCGCGTCGCCTTCAAGAATGGTCCATTCCACCGCTGCAATGCCGCGGTGCCTGGGCAAGAGCGACGGGTGGTAGCCGACGCCACCCAGACGGGAACGTGCCAGCGCCTCGTCACTGACGCGGGCATGGGTGTGGGCGGCAATGATTAAATCTATGCCCTCGGGAATCGCGTGGCCGGGCACAATTTTGGGGTTCTCCAGCACATGCAAGGCAATGCCGGCAGCACGCGCAGCGACAGCCAGACGATCGTCCTCAGCCGGCGCCACGATGCCGGTGAACTCAATGCCCT
The DNA here is from genome assembly GCA_044350025.1 of Polaromonas sp. Taxonomy (GTDB): domain Bacteria; phylum Pseudomonadota; class Gammaproteobacteria; order Burkholderiales; family Burkholderiaceae_C; genus Polaromonas. The sequence continues at coordinate 93,871 of JBILIK010000003.1, forward strand.
CTTCGTGGCGCAGCGCCTCAAAAACTGAAGCCGCAAAAAAACGGGAACCCACCAGTGCACATTTCATGGAAGTCACTCTTTGGAAAAAAGGAGGCGCTGCCAGTCAAAGCGCTGCCAGCGCGGTTAAAGGTGTCAGCCGGCGACGGCTTCAGCCACGGTTTCAGCCAGGCCGACACGGTCTAAAGCATCTGCCAGGTTGGCCACGGTGTGGTCAACATGGTGCCACTTGTCCAAGCCAAACAGGCCGATACGGAAGGTCTTGAAGTCCGGCCGCTCATCGCACTGCAGCGGCACACCGGCAGCCGTTTGCAGGCCTTGCTCCAGGAACTTTTTGCCTGTGTGGATGTCCTGGTCGGTGGTGTAGCTGACCACCACGCCCGGCGCCTTGAAGCCTTCGGCAGCAACGCTGCGCAGGCCGCGGTCTTCAAACAGCGTGCGTACTTTTTTGCCCAGCAGCTCCTGCTCTGCCTTGACCTTGGCAAAACCGTAGGCCTGGGTTTCTTTCATGACGCTGCACAAACGCGTCAGGGCGTCTGTCGGCAAGGTTGCGTGGTAAGCATGGCCGCCTTTTTCGTAGGTTTCCATGATCTGCAGCCACTTTTTGAGGTCGCAGGAAAAGCTGGAGCTGGTGGTGCCTTCGATGGCGGTGCGGGCCCGCTCGCTGAGCATGACCATGGCGCAGCAAGGCGAGCTGCTCCAGCCTTTTTGCGGCGCAGAAACCAGCACATCAACGCCCGTGGCTTTCATGTCCACCCACATGGCACCCGAGGCAATGCAGTCCAGCACAAATAAACCGCCCACCGCGTGCACGGCATCGGCCACGGCGCGCAGGTAGTTGTCGGGCAGGATCATGCCGGCAGAGGTTTCAACGTGCGGGGCAAACACCACCGCCGGCTTTTCTTTGGCAATAGCGGCCTGCACTTCGGCAATCGGTGCCGGGGCCCAGGGAGCTTGTGCTTCGGCGGCAGCTTGACGCGCCTTGATCACAGTGTGCGAAGCGGGTATCTGGCCCATGTCAAAAATTTGCGTCCAGCGGTAGCTGAACCAACCGTTGCGGATCACCATCACGTGCTTGCCGCCGGCAAACTGGCGGGCCACCGATTCCATGCCGTAGGTGCCGCTGCCGGGCACCAGCACGGCGGAATGCGCGCCATAGACTTCCTTGAGCATGCCGGAAATGTCCGTCATCACGCTCTGAAAGCTCTTGGACATGTGGTTGAGGGACCGGTCGGTGTAGACCACCGAAAATTCGAGCAGGCCATCAGGGTCAACATTGGGTAGAAGTCCGGGCATAAAGCTCTCTTTAGTTAGGGTTAAAAAAGGTGCAGCATTACAGCTTATCACCAGTGAGGGATTTCGTGAAGAAGGCTTAAAGAAGGCCGGCCAGGGCGTCCATATCAGTGAAAACCCGCTGTGCACCCGCCGCCAGCAAGGCTTGGGGGGCGTCATGGCCGGCTGAGGAGGGGCTGTAGCCATAGACCGTTGCACCCGCGGCCAAGCCGGCCATGACGCCGGTGACAGTGTCTTCGACCACCGCGCAGTGCTGCGGCGCCACCCCTAGAGCCGCCGCCGCAGCCAGGTAAACGTCGGGGGCCGGCTTGGTGCGGGGCATTTCATGGCCGCTGAAGATTAAGCCCTCGAAGTAAGGCATAAACCCGCATTTTTTCAGCTGCAATTCCACCTTGAAGCGGTCGGCGCCGGATGCGCAGGCAATCCGGCCGGCGTACTTGGCATGTATTTGCTTAACTGCGGCCAGGGCGTTGTCAATTGGCTGCAAACTGCTGACCAAGCCCTGGTTGCGCCGCTCGCGAAAGCTGGCCATCCAGGCTTCTGTCAGGGGCCGGCCGGTGTGCGACTCGATGATGTGGCGCTCGTCATGCACCGACTTACCGACAAAATGCGCCATGCACTGGGCCAGAGTCAGCTGCCAGCCGGACTCTTCGAGCATGTCGCGCAAGACCCCGTTGGTGATGGCTTCGCTGTCCACCAGCACGCCATCGCAATCGAATAAAACCGCTTGGAATTTCATGCCTTGATGATAAAGGCAAGGCTTGCGCCGGCTGCCGGGGTGGCGCGATGCTCAGAGTTGATCGCCATCCACATAAAACCAGCGCCCGCCTTCGTGCACAAAGTGGCTGCGCTCATGCAGGCGCACGGCCTTGCCGGCTACGCGCATGCGCGCGACAAACTCGACTTCGGCAGCAGCTGGCCCGGTGCTTACGTGAGCGCGCACTTCCAGCCCCAGCCAACGAGCATGAGGCTCGAAGCTCAGCGTGGCCGGCCGTGTGCGGGCGTGCCAGGTGACCAGCAGGTAGTCGGCGCGCTCCAGCACAAAGGCGCTGTAGCGCGAGCGCATCAGGCTGGGCGCGTCCGGCGCGGGTCGGTGTTCGAAGTCACTAAGGTAAAGGCCGCAGCAGTCAGCCAGCTTGAGCGGCTGGCCTGGCTTGGCCTCTCGACCGCAGGGACAAACTGTGTTTGCGGCCGGGGCCACGCAGCTCAGGCCTTGCCGGCCGGCCGGCTGGCGGCCTTGTGTTCTTCCAGGGTCTGCACCGGCGCACCTTGCGCGCACCAGTCGGCAAAGCCGCCGTCAATGTGCGCCACATTGCTCATGCCCATGTCTTGCAGCGCCTTGGCCGCCAGCGCGCTGCGCCAGCCGGCACCACAAAACAGCACAAACTGGCGGCTCTCGTCGCCAAAAACCGGCTTGAAATAAGGCGAAGCCGGGTCCACCCAGAACTCCAGCATGCCGCGCGGCGCCAGCAAAGCGCCGGGCACGGTGCCGCCACGCTCGAGCTCGCGCGGGTCTCGAATATCGACAATCTGCAAGTCAGCGCTGCCCATGCGCGCCTGCACTTGCGCCACGCTGAGGGTGGTGACCTCGGCCATGGCTTCGTCGACGAGCTGGCGGAATCCTTTGGTAATCGGCATGGGGCTCCTAATTAAACGGTAAAAAGGCTTCTTGGATTTTGACTCTGTGGGCACACAGTCAGGAACTGCCACGCTTTGCAGCAGATGGACTGCGCGACTTGACGCTGGAAGGCTGCTCTGCGAGCCGGCCTGTCACGTACTTATGCAACACGCTGGCAATCAGCGTTTGGTAAGGAATTCCTTCCTCTAGCGCTTTGACCTGAATGTCATTGAGGTCGCCCGAAGAAAGACGGATGTTGACACGCCGATCTTTGATGGCGGTGGCACGAGCTGCCGCCTTGAACTTGGCCAACTCACTTTTGGTTGCAACCGACTTAAGTTGGCCCTTCTCAAAGGCGGTGAGAATTTCTTCTTCTTTGATGTCAATCGTTGGCATCTTGAACTCCTGGTGACAAATAGGCGCGCGTGGCCTTACGACTTGGGATGACTGTTTTCAGAAAGTAGCTGCTTTCTTCCTCAACGAACGGAACCAGATAGACGTAGTTGTCTAGGCTGACCACCAATACTTGCTGGTGTGCGTATTTCTTGGTGTTCGTGTGAGCCAGAATGTCCAGCAGCCCACGTGCTTCGATGGCAACAACGATGCTTTCAAAAGACACGCCCCTCAATTCTTTGAGGGTGGTGCTTTTTTCAGCATTCCAACGAAACGGCTTCATGTCTTAATCTTAAAGCAATGTGTGCCTTTTGTCACCACATCAGAGCCGCGTAACGTGAAGCTTATATTCAGTCTTAGCTGAAATCTCAAGCAACAACGTACTGAGCGGCTGCGTTAGATGCGGCGCACCCAAAACTCAGGTTTTTTTCTTTGATGTGCGACTGCGATAACAAGTATTTCGCTGCCGCCTTCTCGGTAAATGACACCAAACGGGAAGCCCTTCACCATCCAGCGACGTGTATTGCTTGATCTCGGAGCGCCGCGTTCTGGGTGAGTGGCAGCTGCGCGTACGGCTTTTGCCGTTGCTTGTTCAAAGCGTACGCCAAGCTCGGGGGTGATTTCTGCGTAGTAAGTGATTGCCGCCAAAAGCTCAGCCTGTGCCGGCGCTAGAAAACGAATATTCATCCTCGCGCCAGCGCACGTGCCCTCGCCAGCACTTCCTCGCCATCCATCGCTTGAATTTCGCCGCGGTCATAAGCCGCCAACCGGCGCTCAGCTTCCTCATCCCAGGCGTCTTGCACTTCTGCCAAAGGGGCTTCGTGCAGAGACTCTAGAAGCAAATCCACAAGGCGTGATCGGTCCTGCGGGGCAAGCGCCTTGCCTCGCTCAACAAGTTCAACAAGCTGGTCATTCATGGTGGCCTCCCTTAGTTCTAGGAATGGCTTCGAGTTTACTGCCGGAGCGGATCTGGAGGCCTGCCATTGGTGCTCCGCTTAATCGGAGGGTTTGGGCCTCAGCGTGTCGAAATCTGGGCTGCGCGTCCGCCACGTTCAGCCTTTTAAACCGAAGTGTCACGGAACGCTCTCAGGACTGTGTTGATTCACGTCTGATAGCCAGCCCCTTGTGCCTTAAACCAATCGAGCACATCTTGATCCACTCGCAGCGAAATAGATGCCCTGGCAGGCAATGGCTTCAAACCTTTGCGAACCAAGCCTCGCACAATGTGCCTGACGTTAGCCTCCGGGTGTTCTGGCGTGGGCTTTACATCACCAGCGCCGGACCGCAATCGAGCCCAATTAGTTTTTGATTTCATCGTCGAAGATTTGCGACTCGCGCTTGCTGGCTTCACGATTTAGTGAGTGAATCATCCAGGTTGGAAAATCGACATTCACCCGCTTCTGCGTTTGCAGCACGCGCTTGGCTTTGCTCAAGCCCAACGAAGCCGTGATGTCGACGCCCTCATCAATCTGTTGCTCGAATTTTTTAGCTTTCATAAAGTGCTACCTCTTCTGTGCGTGCGGTCTAACGCCAAAGTCAAGCCGCAACGCGCTTGCGTGTTGTTGCTCTTGGACGACCCGCCAAATTGCGTTCCACTTCCAGACGAAGCGCAGCGTTTATTCTTGATTGATACCCCGCCCCGGTTGACTTGAAGAACTCCAAGATATCAGCATCCAAACGGACGGAGGTAAGTACCTTTGTAGGCGCTGCCTGAGGGCCGCGGCCACGCTTTAAGACAGGAGTACCCAGCATGTCTTCCGTCCATGCCGGGTTGTCTGGGTCGTTGACCTTAGCCGAGGTTTTCTTTGGCAACTTGGCGGTAGTAGCGAGCTTCATGTTTTTCTGCCTTTCGCAGCGATATCACGTGTGGCCCTTTCGGGCGTTCTGTGTAAACCATCACAACTACATGGGCCTGGAGAAGACCAAAGCAAACCAGGCGCTCTTCACCATAGTCTTGCCGTTTGTCTTCGCGGGTCACTGTGAAGTGGTCCCAGATTGCATCGCATCCAACGAAGTCAAGCCCGTGCTTCTTGATGTTCAGCTTGCGCTTGGGTTCGTCCCATGTGAGCATGTTTAATTGTATCTACAAAATACTTGGCTGCGCGGTGAAATTTAACATTCAAGCCAACCGGGCAACGACGTCAGGTCGCCAGGCACGGGCTGGCGAAGATGTTCCGGGTCCCGCCAGAACAAGTCTGGTGGCCTGCCGTTGGGGCTCCGCTTGGGCGTGGGGTTAGGTCTCGCTGCGCGCATGAATGACGAGCCGATGGACTTGCGGGCGCTTGCCAGTTGAATGGTAGACGCCGACATACAGATACCCTTCTCGACTCATGACCTCGAGTTCAGGGCTTTGCACAATCATTCCAAGCCAGCGTTCCCCAGTATCGAGCACGGCCGGAAGTGTCCCCGGGCGCGGATCCGGGACATAGAAGGTAGTCCCCGGTTTCCTCCGGAGTAGCCGTCCGAACCAGGACTTGTGATGGAAGAAGACGAGATGCGTGATAGTGGTCTTGGACTGACCAACGTTTGTGGCTTCGACGGCGACGCACATCTTTTCTCCAAGTAGAAGCGCTGCGCTCCCGTAGCCTGTCATGTTTGGAGACGCGGAGACCTTGATCTTCGCTCCGCTATGCACCCACTTGAAGATGTCCCACAAGAGCACCAGCGTTCCTGTAAGGGCACCAATCCATGCTGCGACATCGGTAGCGGTCATTGCGGGGCCTAACGTTTGACATGAGGGTTGACCGAAAGGCGCAGCCTTTTGGGCATCCCCTCGATGGAAGGGTTAGGCATCGCTCTTCCTGCCTGCCCTTGGCGCTTGTTCTACGACTCCAGGACCCGGCGTAACAATAACTTGGGTGCGTGCGTTTGGTAGCTTATGCATCAGGCTTGCCATAGTGACACCCTTCGCCTTAGCCTCTTGGACGATTGCATAGATGTCGTCGCCACTAATGGTCTTCCCGTCTTCTGCCATCGCAATAATGTCGAGCTTAAAGGTGCCATCACTTTCATCGCCGGAAGGCGCCGTGCGATTTAGGATTTGTTCGACTGTTTCATCGGACAGAACATCATTCATACCTTCGCCGAAGGAGAAGCGTTGCTTCATCTTGCCCTGGTTGGCTCGCATTGCCTCAATATTTATTATGTCCATCTCGCTAAATGGCAGATGAAAGTCGCTGTAGTTAATGAATGGGCGCTTGTCCAACCGCATTTGAAAGTGGTAATGTGGATGCTTGGAGTGCTGTGATGTTGCGTGACCCTGGTAGTCGGACTCGGCGCAGGCAAACGCCCATTCGATGTTCTTCCAGCGGATAGTCACTTCAAACAGCTTGTTCCCGCTTCCCTCTGCTTCCAAGTCGTTTATGTTCTTGGCAAAAGACTCGTGATTTGCTACCCAGCGCAAGAATGCTTGAATCTGATAAAAGTCATAAAGGTCTGCGACTGCGGGTACGTCGTTTTTCTTAAACCCCTTAGGCTTCAGTAGCCAATGCGGGCACGGTAGCACCTTGCTGAATGACGCAAGAGGCTTCTCGCACAAGTAGCAACTTCCGGCGTTGAAGTGCTCATTGAAGCGCCTGAACTCATCCGCGGCGTTCTGAAGGTTCAATGCGTTGCCGCGGGAGATCTGCTCTGGGGAAAGCGTCTTGAGAAATTCGGCGAACTGGACGCCTTTAGATCGAACCGAGTCGCTCATAGTGTGGGTACTTTGCGATGTCTCACGTTTGAGTTCAGCGGCTGCCGTAGGCAAGCAGCTAGAACGAATCGTTGGATTTCGTCGTTCAGCGAATTCGCGTCGCAGGGACACTTTCGTTGTCCTCAGTGTTGATCGAAACAGCGAAAAGTTGCGCAACGCCACTTGTTATATTGCTTCGGCATGCCTACACAGGAACAGTATTCGTGATGTCCTCCAAACCCGTCTCCTATATTCTCTAGTCCACCCACCGGATGGATTAGCCTGGATGATTTTACGATAAAAGTACTATAAATTGTGCCCGTAAAACTCCAAGCCGGTATTGGGCGCAATCTTTCGTTTATGTATTGACCGCAATGGCTAGTCACTTACTAGCCCTGTGGCTAGTTAGCGCAGCACTGGGCCTGAGGGCGGTGGATTAGATAAGTTCTACGGCGAGAGCCGTACCTTCGCCGCCGCCAATGCACAAGGTGGCCACGCCACGCTTCAAGCCCCGCGCCTTGAGCGCGTACAGCAGCGTGACGATGATGCGTGCGCCGCTGGCGCCTATGGGGTGGCCCAGCGCGCAGGCGCCGCCGTTGACGTTGACGATGTCGTGGCTGATGCCCAGCTCTTTCATGGCGGCCATGGGCACCACGGCAAAGGCTTCGTTGACTTCCCACAGGTCCACGTCTTTGACGCTCCAGCCGATTTTTTTGAGCAGTTTTTGCACTGCGCCCACCGGGGCGGTGGTGAACCACTCGGGCGCCTGGGCAAAGGTGGCGTGGCCGACGATGCGGGCCATCGGCTTGGCGCCCATCGCCTGGGCAGTCGATGCGCGCGCCAGCACCAGGGCGGCGGCGCCGTCGTTGATGGACGAGCTGGAGGCGGCGGTGATGGTGCCGTCTTTCTTGAAGGCCGGCTTGAGGCTGCTGATCTTGTCGAGCTTGACCTTGCCCGGGCCTTCATCGATAGCGACGATAACTTCGCTGCTGCGCGTCTTCACAGTCACCGGCGTGATCTCGGCCTGGAAGGCGCCGGAATCTGTAGCGGCCTTAGCGCGCTGCACGCTGGCAATGGCAAAGGCGTCTTGCGCCTCGCGGGTGAACTGGTATTTGTCAGCGCACTGCTCGCCAAAGGTGCCCATGGCGCGGCCGGGCTCGTACGCGTCTTCCAGGCCGTCGAGCATCATGTGGTCATAAATGCGGTCGTGGCCGATGCGGATGCCGCTGCGGCCTTTGAGCAAGAGGTGCGGCGCGTTGGTCATGCTCTCCATGCCGCCGGCGACCATCAGGTCACGGCTGCCGGCGATCAGCTGGTCGTGCGCCAGCAGGGTGGCTTCCATGCCCGAGCCGCACATTTTGGACAGCGTGACAGCGCCGGTGCTGGCCGGCAAGCCGCCCTTTAAACCGGCCTGGCGCGCAGGCGCCTGGCCCTGACCGGCCATGAGGCAGTTGCCAAACAACACTTCGTCAATTTTGTCGGCCGCGACACCGGCGCGCTCGACGGCGGCGCGGATGGCAGCGCCACCTAGGTCGTGTGCAGCCAGGCTGGCGAAGTCGCCCTGAAAGCCGCCCATGGGGGTGCGGGCAGCGCCGAGGATAACGATAGATTCAGACATGAAAACTCCCTGAAAAAATAATCTGCTTGTTCAGTGCCGCTTGGCCTGCCCCACGCCTTGAATAGACGCCTTGTAGACCGCCTCCAGGCTGTCGTTGCCGGTGACTGTGATGCCCATGTCTTTGAGCAAGCCGTCGTGAATGCCGTACACCCAGCCATGCAAGGCGACCACCTGACCGCGCAGCCAGGCGTCTTGCAAGACCGTGCTTTGAGCGACGTTGACCACTTGCTCGATGGCGTTGAGCTCGACCAGAGCGTCGCAGCGCCGCTCTTCAGCAATGCCTTCGAGCAAGTCGCGGTGCAAGTCGCGCACGTCTTGAATATGGCGCAGCCAGTTGTCTGCCAAGCCGATGCGCGCGCCTTCCAGCGCAGCGCGCACACCCGAGCAACCGTAGTGACCGACCACCATGACATGCTCAACCTTCAAGCGCTCGACAGCGAACTGGATGGTGGACAGCGCGTTCAGGTCTGAGTGCACCACCACGTTGGCCACGTTACGGTGAACGAAAACCTCGCCGGGCTCCAGGCCGGTGATCTGGTTGGCCGGCACGCGGCTGTCAGAGCAGCCTATCCACATGTACTTGGGCGTTTGCTGCTGCACCAGGCTGGTAAAAAAGTCGGGGCGCTCGGCCTCCATTTGCGCTGCCCAGGCGCGGTTGTGGGCAAAAAGGTCAGAGATAGATGTGGTCATGGTTTTTTATTTTTGCCCGGCATGCAAGGCGGGTGCATCAAAGTGTTTCAGCAAACAGCTCGCGGCCTATGAGCATGCGGCGGATTTCGCTGGTGCCGGCGCCGATCTCGTAGAGCTTGGCGTCGCGCCACAAACGGCCCAGCGGGTAGTCGTTGATGTAGCCGTTGCCGCCAAAAATTTGCACGCCTTCGCCGGCCATCCAGGTGGCTTTTTCGGCGGTCCACAAGATCACGCTGGCGCAGTCTTTGCGCACGCGGCGCACATGCTCGGCGCCCAGGGCATCGAGATTTTTAGCCACCGTGTAGGCAAACGAACGGCCGGCTTGCAGCACGGTGTACATGTCAGCGACCTTGCCCTGGATGAGCTGAAACTCGCCGATGCTTTGGCCGAACTGCTTGCGCTCATGAATGTAGGGCAGCACGTTGTCCATGACCGACTGCATGATGCCCAGCGGCCCGCCGGACAGCACCGCGCGCTCGTAGTCCAGGCCGCTCATCAACACCTTGGCACCCTGGTTCAGGCCGCCGAGCACATTCGCTAGCGGCACTTCAACGTTGTGAAACACCAGCTCGCCCGTGTGGCTGCCGCGCATGCCCAATTTGTCCAGCTTTTGCGCCACCGAAAAGCCCTTCATGCCTTTTTCGATCAGAAATGCTGTGACGCCGCGCGCGCCGAGCTCGGGATCGCTCTTGGCATAGACCACCAGCGTGTCTGCGTCGGGGCCGTTGGTGATCCACATCTTGCTGCCGTTGAGCAGGTAGTAGGCGCCTTTGTCTTCAGCGCGCAGTTTCATGCTCAGCACGTCGCTGCCTGCTCCGGGCTCGCTCATTGCCAAGGCACCCACGTGTTCACCGCTGATGAGCTTGGGCAGGTACTTGCTGCGCTGCTCGGGCGTGCCGTTGCGCTTGATCTGGTTGACGCACAAATTGCTGTGCGCGCCGTAAGACAGGCCCACGCTGGCGCTGGCGCGCGAGATTTCTTCCATGGCGACCATGTGCGCCAGGTAGCCCATGTTGGCGCCGCCGTATTCCTCACCCACGGTGATGCCGAGCACGCCCAGACTGCCCATTTTTTGCCACAGGTCCATGGGGAACTGGTCGAGCTTGTCGATCACAGCGGCGCGGGGCGCGATCTCGGCTTGCGCAAATTCGCGCACCGCGTCACGCAAGGCGTCGACGTCTTCGCCGAGTTGAAAGTCCAGGCCGGGCATGTTCATCGTGTGCTTCCTACAAATGACTTTTACGGGAGGCGTTGCGCTCAGTAGG
>JBILIK010000030.1:0-30322 GCA_044350025.1 Polaromonas sp.
CGTTTCATGCTTGTCTCCTGAGTTTATTTGCGACGGGCTTGATTGGCCCACTTTTGAGGTAACTTCATTTATTGAATTATTCAATAAAAAAAAATTCGTGAAATTAGGGTAAACACTAGATCGCTTGGGTGCGATACTTTCAACCTAAAAAAAACTTTGCGAGCAGTACCCTGTGGCACAATCGTAATGCTTCACTAATCGAAATATTCTGTATTGTTATGAAATCAGCAAAAAAGAAATCTATCGATGACTCGGCAGCGCCCAAACTGAATCTGCTCAGTGACCAAGTCGCCGCGAGTGCCATCCACTATAGGACACTGGACGGTAGCGCGCTGTGGGCGCTTTTGGCACTTTATCGGTCGTTCGCCATCCTTGATCGCGACCAGGCTCTAGAGGTCTCAGCTTTGGGTCTGACCCCGCTGCAGTTCAACATTCTCACCACTTTGCAGCGAACCCGGCAGCCGACCACCATGGGTGCCTTGGCTAGCATGCTGGTAGTCAAGCCTAATAATCTTTCCGGAAATATCAACACGCTGGCCGAGAAAGGTCTGCTGCGGCGCGAGCTGAATGTGGCTGACCAGCGCTCTCTGCTGGCAGTTCTGACTCGTCAGGGTGAGGCTTTTCTCAAGAAGCACTTGCCAGGGCACTGGGAGCGCCTAGAACGTCTGATGAGCGGACTGACAAAGGGGCAGCGGCTGCAAATGGTGTCACTCCTGAATCAGCTCAACGCCTCGATCGAGCATGAACAGGAACGCGAGCGTGATGCTGCTGTCGCAAAGAAAAAGGGCCGCACGCGTTCGCCTGCCGGCAGCCTCGAATTGGCCAAAGCCTGAAGCGGGCCTCGGCAAGCACATAGGAGATTTAGATGGCCGAAATCCTTGGCTTGGGACTGTCCCACTACCCCCCTCTATGCACATCCGACGAGATGATGAGTGGCATTTTGCGAATGACGCTGCGGGATACCGGCATTCCTGAGAAGGAGAGGTTGCCACAGAACTGGCCAGCAGCCATGCGCGAGGAGTGGAGCGACGATGAAGGTCGGGTCGCCGCCGGACGTCACCGTGCCGCGCTGGTTCAGCAGTTTCGGCGCGTTCGCCAGGCCCTGGACGACTTCAAGCCGGATGTAGTTCTGATATGGGGTGACGACCAGTACGAAAACTTTAAAGAAGACATCATTCCGCCCTTCGCCGTCTGCGCCTACGACGATATGGACCTCTATCCTTGGCGCCATGCCATGAGTTCGGCCATGACCTCTGGAAAACCGAACGCCTGGGGTGAGGGGCCCGAAAAGTTTTACCGCCTCAAAGGCCGGCGTGATATCGCCAAGCATCTGGTCACCGGCTTGCTCGAGTCCGGCTTTGATATGGCTTACGCCTACAAGCCACTGCATCATGAGAGCTTGGCACACGCATTCACCAATGCCATTCTCTACCTTGATTACGACCGAATCGGCTGGGATTACCCCACCATCGCTGTCCCGATCAACTGCTATGGGCGCAAGGTCATTTCAGCGCGGGGCTTTATCACCAAGGTTGAAGATAAACTCGATTTTGATCCTCCGGGGCCATCGCCCGCGCGGTGCATGGACATGGGCGCTGCTACCGCACGGATTCTGAGCGATTCTCCATGGCGTGTTGCCGTGGTGGCATCCTCCAGCTGGTCGCATGCTTTTCTCTGCGATCGAACCTGGCGCCTGCGACCGGATACCGTGGCAGACCGCCAGCTTTATCAGGCGCTGACCGAGGGTGACTACGGTTACTGGTACCGGCAAAAAACCGAAGACTTCGAGGCGGCTGGGCAACAGGAACTGCTCAATTGGTGTCCCCTGCTTGGTGCCATGAAGGAGTTAAAGGCAACCCTCAAATGGAGCAACTTCACAGAGACGCATATCTTTAATTCCAACAAGGTTTTCGCAGAGTTCCGGGCCGCGTGAAATGACCACTTCAGCTGGACTTGTGATCGTCGGCAGCGGCCCAGCCGGCTACACCCTTGCCAACCAATTGGCGGCTCTCGGTTTTTCCGGCCCGATCACTTTGGTCGGTGACGAGGCGCATCCGCCCTACGACAGGCCGCCGCTGTCCAAGGAGTTCCAGCTAGGCGACGAGACAACGCTTGCTCTGCAGCCCTCGCTGGCCCCCGGCGTTCGATTGTTGACAGGAAGCCGGGCTGTCGCGATCCATACCCAAGAGCGAATGCTTGAGCTGGCTGACGGAAGCCGGTTGGCATGGTCCCGGCTGGTGTTAGCCACGGGCACGCGGGCACGCCCCTTTCCCGGTTCTTCACTCAGCGGCAATGTGATGAGCCTGCGCACGCTGGACGATGCCCGCGAGATCCGGGCTCGGCTGCGGCAAAGTTCGTGTATCGCGGTCATCGGCGGCGGACCGATCGGCCTGGAGCTGGCTGCCTGCGCCCACCAGCTTGGCATCACGACCACAGTGATTGAAGCGGCAGACCGATTGATGGCGCGCAGCGCGCCCAAGGCGATCGCCGAGCGCCTGCTGGTGCATCATCGCTCGCATGGCGTGCAGGTGGAACTCAACGCAAAAGTCACCCGTATCGATGAGGGCATGGTGTATCTGCAAGGCGGCCGCGCCGTCCCGGCCGATCTGGTCGTCGTCGGCATCGGCGTGTTGGCCAACGACGATCTGGCCCGCCAGGCAGGAATCGCCTGCGACGACGGCATCATCATCGACGGCTTTTTTCGAACAAACTTGCCGGATGTTTTTGCGATCGGGGATGTCACGCGCCAGCGCAACCCCATCAGCGGCCGTTTGGAGCGAATCGAAACCTGGTTCAATGCACAAGGCCAAGCACTCGCGCTGGCGCAGCACCTGACCGGCGCTGGCGCTGCGGCCCCCTATGCAGAAGTACCCTGGTATTGGTCTGACCAAGGCAAGCTGCGTTTGCAATGCGCTGGTCTCGTTGAGGGAGAAATTCAGGCGAGCCGCGGCGAAGTCACCTCGGGTTTCCTGCACGGTCTGTGGTCTGACGGGCGGCTGGTCGGTCTAGCCGCCATCAATGCGCCGCAGGATTTCAACCTCCTGCGCCGGCAGATCGGCAGGGAAGACAGCATCACACCGGCGCAATTCATCGCGGGCGAATTTCGAAGCCTTCAGTTGGGCTTGCCGCCGGCAGGCGCACCGGATTCCCCCGCGACTGTGAAACCCGAGCAAGGGGGCGCAGAGCAATCGCTTGCCGGGCAAAGCGCTGGAATTGCCGCTTGCCCGCTGACAGACATCGACGAAGGCGGTATTGGCAGCACCACCTTATCAGACGGTACCCGGGTCGCGATTTACCGGGTGCGCGGTGAGGAAGTTTTCGCCACAGATGACAGGTGCTCGCATGGCGCATCCTCGCTGTGCGAAGAGGGAGCGCTCGAAGGCTATGTGATCGAATGCGGGCTGCACCTGGGTTCATTCGACATCCGCACCGGCAAGCCGGTTGCGACGCCCTGCACCAAGTCCATCCGGACCTACCCCGCCCACGTGAATGGGGGCACCATCTGGATCGCCACTCAAGCTGCGAGTACCCAGACATGAAGCACTGCTGCGGTCTCATCGACGCCCACACCCACTGGATTCCGGAGAGCTTCCCCGCTTACTTCGGCACCCGCAAGGGCGTCGCCTGGCCGTCGATCGCGCCGGGAAACAACGCCTGTGACCGTCACGTGATGATTGAGGGGAAGATTTACCGCACGGTACCGGACACCTCCTGGGACGCTGACAAGCGTGCTGTAGAAATGGCGCAGATGGAAGTGACGCATCAGGTCGTAAGCCCGATGCCGGAGCTGCTCTCGTACTGGCTGGATGCCGAGGATGCCCTGTCACTCACCCGCTACATGAACGAGGAGCTGGCAGCCCTCCAGACGACGCACCCAGATCGCTTCACCTGTCTGGGCGCGGTCCCATTGCAGGATGTCGGGATGGCCATTCGCGAGCTGGAGCGCGCGGTCGTCGAACTTGGACTGGCGGGGGTGGAGCTCGGTAGCAACGTCAACGGCAAGCCCCTGGGCCACCCCGATTTCGAGCCCTTCTTCGCTGCGGCCGAACAACTGGGCACGGCCATTTTCGTGCACGCACTGCGGCCGGCCGGCATGGAGCGTCTGGTGGGCGCGGGGCTTGAGCAAGTGGTGGCCTTTCCCGGCGAGATGGGGCTGGCGGCTGCTTCCTTGCTGACCTCAGGCCTGATGGGTCGGCATCCGCGTCTGCGTATCGCATTGAGCCACGGCGGAGGTGCGCTGCCCATGATGTTGCCCAGGCTGCAGCATGCCTGGACCCAGATGCCGCATGTGCGCCAGTTGATGGAGCAATCACCCTTAGAAATGGTGCGCAGACTCTACGTTGACGATCTGGTGTACGACGGCACTGCACTGCGCTACCTGCTTGCGACCTACGGTGATACTCAAGTCATGGCGGGGACCGACTACCCCTTTGCCATTTTGGATAAAGAACCGGCCAAACGTATCGACGAGCTGCAATTGGATCAAGCCACCGTCCGCCTGCTCAGGCAAGACAACGCCCTGCGCTGGCTGGCGCGCGAGAGATTTGGAACACCCTGAAACCTGCTTATAAAAATGGAGCCCTCTATGAACTCAGATGTGAAACATAGCGCAGCCGCTGAAGCCGTACGAGACGCACGTCGCGACCGCAAGACCATCAGCCGTATTTCTGAGACACACGCCATCAGCGGCCTTGATGCCGCCTATGCCGTCGCTGAGATCAACAACCGGCACCGGCACGAGGCCGGCGGGCGCGTGGTGGGGATGAAGGTGGGACTGACCTCCAAAGCAGTGCAGCAGCAACTCGGCGTCGACCAGCCTGACTTTGGCATCCTGTTTGACAATATGGAGTTTCTCAACGGGCAGGACATTCCGATGAGCCGCCTGATCCAGCCCAAGGTGGAAGCTGAGGTCGCTTTCGTGATGGGCCGTGACCTGGATGTACAGGCTCCAAGCTACGCGGAGTTCCTGAGCAGCGTAGCCTTCGCGCTGCCAGCGATCGAGGTGGTCGACAGCGTTATTGCCGACTGGAAAATCACGCTCGTGGACACGGTGGCCGACAACGCCTCCAGCGGCCTTTTTGTACTAGGCGATCAGCCGATAACCCTGGGCGGCTTGTCTCTGGGTGAGATTGGCATGACCATGGATAAAAACGGCCAGCAGGTGTCCATTGGAACCGGCGCTGCCTGCCTGGGTCACCCCTTGCGTGCCGCCTTCTGGCTGGCCCGCACCATGGCGGCGCGCGGTACCCATCTGCGCGCGGGCCAGGTCATCCTGTCTGGTGCCCTGGGCCCGATGGTCCCGGTTGGCGTGGGCGACCTGATCACAGTCCGGATCGGGGCGCTCGGTACGGTTTCCTGCCGACTGGCTTGAAATCGTCTCAATGCTGGGAACAGCGCCCTCGTCCGATAGCCCGGCGTTTGCAAAACGCATGGTCTTACCTTGGCGTGCAAAATGCGCCGCCATGCGCTCGGATTCTGCAGCCCCTTTGCACCCGTTAGAAACTTAAAAGCGTTCTGTGAGCCTACTGCCTGCGCTAACACCAGATATCGTCCTCGGTGGCTCGCTTGCCCTGCTTTCCATGCTGACTTATGGCAGCTGCATGGTGCTGATTTCCGTCGGCATGCGCAATATGCGCAGCGAACCCGGATCGCTGCTGGCCGCTGCGGCGGGCGTCCCGATCGGCTTGTTGATTTCGTCGTTTCAGCTTTTCTGGGGCGGCGTTGGTCCGGGCTTTAACGTCTGGTCGGTGACGGCCTTCGCTTTGGCTGGCATCTTTTCCACCTACCTGGGTCGGTGGTTGGTGTTCAAGTCCATCGAAAGCATCGGCCCATCGGGTGCGTCGGCGCTGCAAAGTACCAGCCCGCTGCTGACAGCATTGTTCGCCTGGGTCTTTCTTGGCGAGGTGATAGGCTGGATGGGCGTATCGGGAATCACCTTGGCCATCCTTGGCCTCATGGCCATGAGCCGCGGCTTGCAAAAGCGTGCATCCGACCACTGTTCGGCTGATGGAAAGGGACGGGTGGGCCACGCTATGTTGTCGGGCAGCCTGATTTTTGGAATTGCCTCGTCTGCCGCCTACTCCGGCAGCCATCTGTTTCGCGGCTCGGCGGTGCGCGTTTGGAACGAGCCTTTGCTTGGCGCCACGATTGGCGCGGCCGCAGGGCTTCTCGTTCTGCTGCTGGCGAGCCGTACCAAGCTAAAAGGTTACCGGCTTGAAATTTTGGCCAATCCTCGTGGAGCAGCTCTCTTTACTGGGATCGGCGTACTTCAGTTTATTGCGCAGTCGCTGGTGATTGCCTCGATGAAATACATCCCGGTCAGCGTGGCTGCCCTCATCTCCATGTGCACACCGTTGATAGTGATGCCGCTGAGCTACTTCTTACTGCGAAACCATGAAAAGCTCAACTGGGTCATGGCCCTGGGCATTTTCATCACGCTTTGTGGTGCGGCGATGTCGCTGCTGTTCGCTGGCCAGCACTGACCGTCTTGCCTTGCCCGACTCCTGAAAAAGATCTGATCAAAATGCAGACTCCCTGCAAACCGTCATGTGCAGGTGCTTTGCAATTGATGTCAGGGTTGATTCGAACAGTCGAGCCAACATGACAATACGGTGCTCAAACCAAGTGAGCTATGCGCCGGGGTCTGGCTTAACAAGCATCCGGGCAGTTTCACACCAACGAAAAGGCCTCGCTACCACTTTTATATCGTTGAACCTTATAATTTATTGTTGCCGGAGAGATGAATCGAACACCCGACCTTCTCATTACATAAGAGGCTTAGTGAAAATCATCAGTTGGGAACTCACGGACTTGAAGCGCGATCTACTTCGATACCCGGCAAAAATTCGACACCGGTTCTTTTCACCAGTTCCCCGTAACTAATAGGTGCAGCGGCCGGGCTTGTATTGGTGTTTTCTTGCCAGAAGGCCCAGGCCTGGTTTTTATCTTCGTCATAGACCAGCTTAAAAAGGTATTTGGGCACGCGCACTTGTCCAGGCCCGATGGCTGGACTCAATGCAATGCTAGGCAAATAAGCAGGGCCGGTGATGACGTAAACATCGCCCGATGCGCGGAAAGCGTATTTGCGGGTTGCGGCCTCCACTGTTTTGGCCCACACGCCACGGTTGTGCTCGGGGGATTGCGGCACCATGTTGGCCAAAGAAAAACTTTGGGCCATGGCGCGGGGCGTCGGCATGTCGGCCGCTGGTGCCATGTGGCCGCGGTCAAAGCCGCTGCCTTTGTAGTCCTCCAGGGTGGCGCGCTCGGCAGAGCGCAGCCGGGCATCGGCAAAAAATTTGTCGACTCTTTTCTCACCGGCATCAGCCACAGCGGCCCGGTTCAGGCGTTGCGCCACAAACACCGGTGTTTTGCTCTCACCTGAATGCAAGATGGCAAAGGCGTCATAGCAAAGCGCCCGGTGCCTAGGCTGTGTTTGAACAAGAGGCGGCTTGCCTTTGGCAAAAAAATGCGGACAAGCTGCGAAGTCTTCAATCGCCTGACTCTGGCCGGGAGCACAGATCAAGATCAGCGTGGCTAACAGACCTAAGCTGAAGCTTTTGGGTAAAAAATTCATGCAGGGTTGGTCTGCCGGCCAAAACACAAGCCGATGGTCTTGAGCAAGACGGCTAAATTCGTTTCAAACGCAAATATCAAATAATTTACGCTAGCTTAAATGCTTTAAACGAATATAAGGGTGTTTGTTGCGTCAAAACGCAAATCAGACCGGGGTCAAAAGGCGCGCTGCTAGCGCTTTGGGATTAAGCTGCTGGAACCTGGTGCAGCTTGAGAAGGCAAAAAGCCTGGGTTAGGGTTTGCTGGCCACTGCCGTGCTGATGGGGACGGACGCGCCATTGAGTACCGAGCCGGTTAAAAGTCCCAGACCGGTATCTACGGCGATGCTTCGGGTCACCTTTTCATTGGTCAGGGGTTGACCACCGCAATTGGACTTGATTTCGTTGGCTGATATGTGGTCTGCCGTGTTCAGGCCAACGTTAGCAAACAGCACGGGGATCGCCATGACGGGGCCCGCTATCAACATCAGCGAAGAACTTGCCGCTAATTTGATATTTTTTAAATTGTCATGAATTCCAGCGTTTTGCCGCGAATTCTGACATTCAGCGGTGGTGAACACATCACTGTTGTGGTCCAGCTCAGTGACGGCCTTCGACGAATAACTCATGCAGCCTGGCAAAGCCAGAACACACATCGCAAGCACAAGTGATCGTATGAAGGTCATTTGGTTTCAAACACTGAGGCCAAGCCGGTTTGGCGTACAAAGATTTGGCTGAACCATAACGGATTCATGCCCAAAGTGCAAATAACTTTAAATGCTTTTGCTACTTTAGATTGATAAAAGACATGCTGTTGGAATGCCGCGACAAGGTTGCAGAGGCTTCAAAAGGGCTTTAAGACTGCTGAAAACGCAGCTTTTGGGGTAGACGCCTTGGGCTGAAACCCCTAAGATCGTCCTCCCTTTGACAGGAATCGCATGCAACTAATGTGGCTGTCTGGCCCCACAAGCCAGGTTAAAAAAATCTCCATCACGGCGCGCAATATTTTGCTTGCGGCTTTGGGCTTGGCTGCGGGTTTGCTGCTGTTGGGATTTTTGCTCAATTGGGTGGGGCTTCGTATTGCGGTGGAGTACAACCCTGACCTGGCGCGCAAACTCGGTGGGGTGACCACTGAGCTGGAGCAAAAGCGCATGGAGGCGGTTTACCGTGAGCGTTTGGACCAGCTCAAGGGCGTGCTCGATCAAAACGTTCAAGATGTTAAAAAACTCGAGTCCATGAAAAACCGCTTCATGGAGCTGGCGACCCCCGCTGCCCTTAAAAGCAGCCTGAACATCAAAGATGAATCCAAAGGCGGCCCCTTTGTTTCACCGACCTTGATGTCGATCTTCAAAACCGGGTTTTTCCGTCAGCCACTGGAGACAGAATTTGAACAGGCTGCGCAGCACGCCAATAGCTTGCGCGAGTCTCTAGCATCCTACGATCAAAAGTGGAAGGCCAACCTCGAATGGCTGCAAGCCTTGCCGATTGGCATGCCCATCAACAGTGAATACCGCTTTACCAGCGGTTTTGGCGTGCGCAATGACCCGTTCACCGGAGCCTTGGCCATGCACGAGGGTATCGATTTCGCCGCCGAAACCGGCACCAAAGTTTTGGCATCAGGACCGGGCGTCGTTGTACGCTCTGAGTGGGATCCAGGCTATGGCAATGTTGTCGAAATCCGGCATGCTGAAGACTTCCTCACACGCTATGCCCATTTGCACAAACGCAGCGTTGCTCCGGATATGCAGGTGAGCACGGCATCGGTGATCGGCGAGGTGGGCAGTACCGGCCGATCCACAGGGCCGCACCTGCATTACGAAATCTTTCACAAGGGCAAGGCGATCAACCCCTTGACTGTTTTGCCTGTCAAGGCCCCTTGAGATATTTAAGAAATACATGGCCATGTTTGAAAAAATAAAAAACAAAGCTTTCGCAGACACTCAAGAAAGATTTGACACCCTTGTCGGACGTACCACCACCATCTACGGGCGCCTGGTTCTCTTGGACAGCGTGCGCATTGATGGCAAGGTACTGGGCAACATAGAAACGGCCCCCGGTAACAAGATCTCCGTGGCCATTGGCCCGACCGGTGAAGTGACGGGCGACATCACGGCGCACCGCGTGCTGGTTGCGGGCAAGGTCGACGGCAACATTTACGCCGCTGAACGCGTTGAGTTTCACAAAGACTCGCTCGTCAACGGCGATATTTCCTACGGCTCGATTGCTGTGGAGCACGGTGCCCGCTTGCTTGGCATGGTCGTGCAAAACAAGTCGGCGGCCCAGTCTGCCAACCGCGCACTGGCTGCGATTCAAAACGCTCAAACCAAGAGCTAAGTTGCTTGGCAGCGGGCCTGCCTGCTTGGTTCTGGCCTGTGCCAGAATGCAAATAGTTTGGTGCTCTTTTTGAGCGCTCTTCAACATATTGCAGGTACCTCCCCATGAGCAACAACCTCCCGCCTTTGCCTGCCCGGCCTTACCGGCGCATTGCCACTGAAGAAGCGTTTTCTCCGCCTGAGATGCTGGAGATTTACAAGCGCATTCTGGCCAAAGATGACGTCGATGTCGGCTTCAAGCACCTGATGGGCTTTTACATGAGCAGCCCCAGCGAACGGGCCCAGCACATCATGCGTTGCCTGACGGATCTCGATGCCTTGCGGCTGCAGCACATGGACGAATCAGGCGTTGATATGCAGGTGATCGGCCTGACATCGCCGGGCGTGCAAATCATGGACAAAGACACCGCAGTGGCTTTTGTCCCGGTGGCCAATGACATCCTGGCCGCTGCCACGCGCCGTTACCCCGACCGCCTCGTCGGCATGATTTCCGTGGCTCCTCAGGACCCTGCGGCGGCGGCCAAGGAAATTCAGCGCGGCGTGAATCAGTTGGGCATGCATTCGGTGGTGATCAACTCGCACACCCAAGGTGAGTATTTGTCAGACACCAAGTTCTGGCCTATCTTTGAAGCGGCCGAGGCGATGGACACGCCCATTTACCTGCATCCGAATGCCTTGCCGGTCAGCATGATCCAGCATTTCATCGAGGCCGGCCTGGATGGCGCAATTTACGGTTTTGGCGTGGAGACGGGCTTGCATGCTTTGCGTCTGATCACGTCGGGTGTATTTGACCGCTTTCCCAAGTTGCAGGTGATTTTGGGGCACATGGGTGAGGCTTTGCCGTTTTGGGCCTACCGTCTGGATTACATGCACGCAGCCACTGTCAAGTCGCAGCGCTACCCCAGTGTGCGGCCGCTCAAGCGCAAACCCAGTGACTACTTGCGCGAGAATTTTCACATCACCAACAGCGGCGTGGCGTGGGGTGCAGCCCTCAAGTTCACCCAGGACTTCATGGGGCCGGACCGCGTTTTGTACGCCATGGACTACCCCTACCAATATGCTCCGCATGAAGTGGCTTTGCTCGAAAACCTGGACATGGCGCCGCAGGTGCGCAAGGCCTTCTTTCAAGACAATGCCGAGCGACTTTTCAAAATTCCGCCGGCCAGCAGAGCGGTGTGACTTTCAAGATGACGGGAGACAAAACAATGAAACTTTCAAAGCGCTCACATTTGGCAGCCTTGGCTGCAGCCCTGATGGGCATGCTCAGCCTGGGTGTTTGGGCTCAGAGCGGCTTTCCCAGCCAGCCCATCAAAATCATCGTGCCATTCACGCCCGGCACAGGCATGGACACCATTGCTCGTGTGGTCGCGCCGCGTCTGAGCGAGCGCCTGGGGCAGTCTGTGGTGGTGCAAAACCAACCCGGCGCCAGCGGCAATATCGGTGCCGATGCGGTGGCCAAATCAACACCAGACGGTTACACGGTGTTGATGGGTGCCAACACCATGTTGATGGCCTCGCAGATGTACAAAAACGTGAGTTTTGACCCGGTCAAAGATTTTTCATCCGTCACAATGGCCGCCTACGGATCCTTGATGCTGGTGGCCAATCCCAAGACCGGCATCAAGTCTTTGCCTGAGTTGATCACGCTGGCCAAAGCGCGGCCGGGCGGCATCAGTTTCGGCTCACCCGGCGTGGGAACGCCGCACCACATGGCCATGGAGCTGTTCAAGCTGGAGTCCAATACTTTCATGCTGCATGTGCCTTACCGTGGTTCGGCCGGTTACACGCAAGACCTGCTGTCGGGCGAGCTCAATGTCGGCTTTTTGCCTGTGCACATTGCCCAGGGTTTTGTCAAAAGCGGCAGACTCACCGCACTGGCACTGGGCAGCCCCAAACGTCATCCGGTGGCGCCCGAGGTACCCACTTTTGAAGAAGTGGGCGTCAAGAAAATTGACGTGGACCTTTGGTACGCTTTTTTTGTCCCCAGCAAAACCCCCGCCAACGTTGTTACGCGCCTCAATACGGAGATAGCGGCCATCCTGCGGCAAAACGAGGTCAAAGAAATTCTGGGCAAAGCCGGCATGGACGCCTCTGCTTCAAGCCCGGCTGATCTGACGGCCATCGTTGTCAAAGACTACCCGCGCTGGGGTAACGTCATCAGCACCAAGAAAATTTCGGCCGAGTGATGTGCGAGGGCGGCAGCCTCAAGGCTGCTGCCTAGACTGACCTCTGGCCATGGCCAGCACAGCTTGGATATCTTGCTGAGTCAAGTTGTCATGGCCGACCCAGGCAATGAATTGATCTGGCCGCACCAGCACCCAGCGTGCCTGGTAACGGTCTGCCTCAGACCCCTTGCTTTCCTCGCGCACGGTCAATGGCAGGCCCTGGCTGCGGGCTGTATTCACGACCATCTGCACATCGTCGGCGCTGGCATCAAATGCCAGCAAAGTGAACTGCTCGCCCAGGATTTCAAAAACGTTCTCGCCTGAAGCCAATGTCGCTGGCGCCAAATGATGTCCTGCGCGGGCTTCAAAGCGGTGCGAACCCCTGGCGCTGCAAGCGCCTTGCCCGGGCTGGCCTTGCGCCACCACGGGCGAGCCCTCGTAGTGGGGCTCAAAAGCGTGTACCTCGCCGATGGCCCCTTGCGAGCGTTCCTGCCAGACTTTCTCAAAGCCGACGCGATCACGATCGGGGTCGAAGGTGTCCAGAAAGTCCTTGTCGGTTTCTATCGATTTGGCAATGAAGTCGCGCATGGTCGATTCAAAGACCGGCCGGCGCTCCGCTTCATAAGAGTCCAGCAAGGCATCGCCGCCCCAACCTTGAAGAACCGCCGCGAGTTTCCAGCCCAGGTTGCGCGCATCTTCCAGACCGGAATTAATGCCATAGCCGCCATAGGGCGGATGGCTGTGCGCTGCATCGCCGGCAACGAACAGCCGGCCTGCGCGGTAAGTGTCGGCAATGGCAAAGCGCAAATCCCAAAAACCGATGTGTTCCATTTCAATTTCAAATTCAGCACCTACCGCCTGGTGCAAATAAGACTTGAAATCAAAGTTGTCAGCGCTTGTACCGGCGGGCACCGGTGCGTGAAAAAACCAGGTGTTGCCAAGATCAACACGCCCGAAAAACTTCCAGTAACCGCCCAGACCGGGCTGCAGCACGTTGTAAAAAGATTTGCCGGGATAGCATTCCAGCAACGTGTGCAACTCATGCGAGCGAAACACCAGCAGAACCATCAAGCGGTCGTGGTCGGTCAGTGTTTGCGTGATGCCGGCTTGCTCGCGCACTTTGGAACGGCTGCCGTCACAGCCCACCGCAAAGGCGGCCCTGAGTGTGCGTCGCTGCTGGCCCTTGCGCTCGGACACCGTGACGCTGACACCGTCATCGTCTTGGGCAACGGCCTCTGCATCCCAGCCGAACAGCGTCTGCACCGATGGCAATTGGGCCAAGCGTTGACGCAGCACATTTTCAGTTGCGTACTGCGGCAAGCGTTCGTTGGCGCAAAAATAATAGGGCTTGACCAACTCGCGTTGCAGCCAGTTATAAGAATATTTTCCTAACAGCGTGCCATACGTGGTCAGGCCGCCAATGCCGTAATCGGGTGGAATCGTGCGCGCGTTGCGCAGCTCTTTTTCAGCACCCCAGAAATGCAGGTGCTCCATCGTGCGCTGCGTCAGGTTTTGGCCCTTGGGAATCGGCTGGGGCTGCAGGTAGCGCTCTGACAAAATGCAGCGTACACCGCGCTGGCCCAGCTCAATGGCCAGTCCCAGGCCCACAGGGCCGCCGCCGACGATCAGGACATCGGCATCCATGCTAGTGGGCAGTGTGGTAACGGGTGATGCGTTCGACTTCATTTTTGGAGCCCAGGACCACACTCACGCGCTCGTGCAATTTGCCGGGCTCGATGTCCAGGATGCGCTGGCGGGTGTTGGTGGCAGCACCGCCGGCTTGCTCTATCAGCCAGCTCATGGGGTTGGCTTCGTAGAGCAAACGCAGTTTGCCTGGCTTGTCGGGTTCACGCCGGTCCCAGGGGTACATAAACACGCCGCCGCGAGACAGGATGCGGTGCACGTCGGCCACCATGGCGGCGACCCAGCGCATGTTGAAGTCTTTGCCGCGCGGGCCGTCCTTGCCTTGCAGGCACTCGTCGATGTAGCGCTTGACCGGCGCGTCCCAATGCCGCATGTTGCTCATGTTGATGGCGAACTCCTGCGTGTCGGGTGGGATCTGCACGTTTTCTTCGATCAGCATGAAGGAGCCCTGCTCGCGGTCCAGTGTGAACATGACAACGCCGTCACCCACCGTCAGCACCAGGGTGGTTTGCGGGCCGTAGATGCAGTAACCGGCAGCCACTTGCTGCTTGCCGGCTTGCAAAAAGTCTTTTTCTTCGACTTCGGCGCTGGCCTCTGGCTTTTTAAGTACGCTGAAAATAGTGCCTATGCCGCCGTTGATATCGATATTGCTAGAGCCGTCAAGCGGGTCAAACAGCAGCAGGTATTCACCTTGCGGATAGCGGTTGGGCACCACATAGATGCTGTCCATTTCTTCAGACGCCATGGCCGCCAGGTGGCCGCCCCATTCGTTGGCCTCGATCAGTACTTCGTTGGCGATGATGTCCAGCTTTTTTTGCACCTCGCCCTGCACGTTCTCACTGTGCGCCGTGCCGAGTACGCCGCCCAGCGCGCCCTTGTTGACCGCGTGGCTGATGCCTTTGCAGGCGCGCGCAACCACTTCAAGCAGCAGCCGCAAATGCGAAGGAATGTGGCCTTCCGAGCGTTGCTGCTCGACCAGGTAGCGCGTCAGGGAAATTTTGGAGGACATACAGACCTTTTTTTAGGCGGAGGGGGCTTGGCTCAGGCGACCCTTCGACAAGCTCAGGGCGAACGGGTGTGGCAAGTTCAGGGCGAACGGGTGGGGGTGCATGTCAGTCGGCCAAGGCGCGTGAGACGACTTCGCGCACATCGTTGCTCAGGTCGGCCTTGGCCGCAACGCGGGCAATCGCTTCGCGTGCGGCGCTGCGGTAGGGTTCGGCCAGCTTGCTCCAGCGGTCCAGAGCACGCGCCAGCCTGGCGGCGACTTGCGGGTTGATGGCGTCGAGTTCGACCACGCGGTCGGCCCAGAACACATAGCCTGCGGCGTCGGTTCGGTGAAAGGCGCCGGGGTTGCCCTGGCAGAAAACGCTGATCACACTGCGCGCGCGGTTCGGATTGCGCAGGCTGAAGTCGGCGTGCTTCATGAGCTGGCGCACGGCCGGCAGCACGTTGCCGGCGCGGTCGATGGCAGCCGCTTGCAGGCTGAACCACTTGTCGATGACCAGGGCTTCGTCTTTGAACAGGCTGTGAAAGCGAGCAAGTGCTGTGGCGGCCAGCGGGTGGCCACTGCTCACAAGCGCACTCAGGGCATTGAAGCGGTCGGTCATGTTGCCGGCTTTGTCAAAAATCTGCAAGCTGCGTTCGGGCCAGCTGTTGTCGCCACTGGCAAGCGCTGCCAGGCAAAGCTGGCCCAGTGCCATGCCGGCCAGCGCCCGGCGGCCGGCTGAGCGCGGGTCGGGCGAGTAAGTGCCGTTGTCATGGCATTGCGCATAAGTTTGAGCCCAATCGGGCGCCAAGGCCACGGCCAGTTGCAGGCGCATCGCTTCACGCACCGCATGAATGCGCTGCGGATCCACCACTTCCAGTTGCTCGGCCAGGTAAATCTCTGAGGGCAGCGTC
This sequence comes from Polaromonas sp., assembly GCA_044350025.1. Taxonomy (GTDB): domain Bacteria; phylum Pseudomonadota; class Gammaproteobacteria; order Burkholderiales; family Burkholderiaceae_C; genus Polaromonas. Next base: position 15,592 of record JBILIK010000030.1, read on the forward strand.
AGTACCAGTTCTTTGAAGGCGGCATCAAGTTGCGGGTGGCAAAGCACGGCGCGCATGGCTTGGACATAACCCGCGTCCAAAACATGGTCGGTGACAGGCGCATCGCTGGCCGTGATCGCCTTGATTGCCAGCCGGATGGCCAGGCGCTGGCCGGCTTCCCAGCGGTTAAAGGGGTCACCGTCGTGGGCCAGCAGGTGCAGAAGCTGCGCATCGCTGTAGTCAAACTCGAGTACCACCGGCGCGCTGAAGCCGCGCAGGATGGAAGGCACCGGCTCGGCGTCCACGTTCTCAAAGCAAAAGCGCTGGCTGGCTTCGGTCAGCACCAAGCTGCGCGGGCCAGGCACGGGAGCGGCTTCACCGCTCAGTTGCAGGGGCAGGTCGGTGCCGTCAGCGCCTAGCAAGCCCAGGCCGACAGGGATCACAAAAGGCTCTTTGCTGCTTTGGCCGGGCGTGGGCGAGCAGCTTTGCGACAGTGTCAATGTGTAGCTGCGGGCGGCAGCGTCGTAGTGGCCTTGGGCGTGCACACGCGGTGTGCCGGCCTGGCTGTACCAGCGCTTGAACTGCGGCAACAGACGCGCCAGATCAGAGGCCGGGTTGGCGTCGGCAATCGCTTGGGCAAAGTCGTCGCAGGTCACGGCCTGGCCGTCATGGCGGCTGAAGTAAAGCGTCATCCCTTTAGCAAAGCCATCGCGGCCCACCAGGGTCTGCATCATGCGCACCACCTCAGCACCTTTTTCGTAAATCGTGACGGTGTAGAAGTTGTTGATCTCGATGTAGCTGTCGGGCCGCACCGGGTGCGCCATCGGGCCGGCGTCTTCGGGAAACTGGGCGGTGCGCAGCACGCGCACGTCTTCAATGCGCTTGACGGCGCGCGCAGAGGCCTCATGGCAAAGGTCTTGCGAGAACTCCTGATCGCGGAACACCGTGAGGCCTTCTTTCAAGCTGAGCTGAAACCAGTCACGGCAGGTCACGCGGTTGCCGGTCCAGTTGTGAAAGTACTCGTGCCCGACCACGCTCTCGATGTTGCTGAAGTCGGTGTCGGTCGCTGTCGCCTGGCTGGCCAGCACGTACTTGGTGTTAAAGATGTTCAGGCCCTTGTTCTCCATGGCGCCCATATTGAAGTCGCTGGTGGCCACAATCATGAAGCGCTCCAGGTCCAAAGCCAGGCCAAAGCGCGCTTCGTCCCAGGCCACCGAGGCCATCAACGAATTCATGGCGTGCTCTGTTTTGTCCAGGTCGCCCGGGCGCACATAGACCTGCAGCAAATGCGATTGCCCGTTGCGCGCGGTGATGCGCTGCTCGCGCGCCACCAGCTGACCGGCCACCAGCGCAAACAGGTAGCTGGGTTTTTTGTGCGGGTCTACCCACTTGGCGAAATGCCGGCCATCGTCTAGCAGGCCTTGCTCGACCTGGTTGCCATTGGACAGCAAAACCGGGTACTTGGCCTTGTCTGCGCGCAGCGTCACGCTGTAGCTGGCCATCACGTCAGGCCGGTCTAAAAAGTAGGTGATGCGCCTGAAACCCTCAGCCTCGCATTGTGTAAAGAAGGAGTCGTTGCTGACGTACAAGCCCATCAGCTTGGTGTTTTTAGCCGGGTTGATGGTGGTGAAGATTTCCAGCTCGAAAGGCGCCTCGCCCTCAGGCAGGTTTTCAAGTACCAGCTCGTTACCTTCGATCTTGAAGGAGGTGCCCTGGCCGTTGACCAGCACACGCGCCAGGTTGAGCTCTTCACCGCTGAGCCGCAGCGCTTGCGCTGACACGTCCGGGTTGCGGCGCAAGCGCATCTTGTTGAGCACGCGCGTCTTGGCCGGGTCCAGATCAAAGCAGAGATCGACCGTATCAATCCAGAAAGCCGGCGCGCTGTAATCGGCGCGTTGGATGGCCGTGGACTGGCCGTTACTGTCACGCATGCGCATGGAGTGCTCTCCCAAAAAAATGGTTAACGGCCCAAATATGATCGGCCATGCTGGTGATTTTCATTAAACGCCTTGTTTGAGCGATGCTTCAATGAAGGGATCGAGGTCACCATCCAGCACTTTTTGCGTGGCCGAGGTTTCGTAGTTGGTGCGCAGGTCTTTGATACGGCTCTGGTCGAGCACGTAGCTGCGGATCTGGTGGCCCCAGCCCACGTCGGTCTTGGTGTCCTCGAGCTTTTGCTGGGCTTCCTGCTGCTTGCGCAATTCAAAGTCATACAGGCGCGAGCGCAGGCGCTTCCAGGCCACGTCCCGGTTGCTGTGTTGCGAGCGGCCGTCCTGGCACTGCACCACGATGCCGGTCGGAATGTGCGTCAGGCGCACGGCCGAGTCGGTCTTGTTGATGTGCTGGCCGCCCGCACCGCTGGCGCGAAAGGTGTCGGTGCGCACGTCCGACGGGTTGATGTCGATCTCAATCGAGTCGTCAATCTCGGGGTAGACAAAGACCGAGGCAAAGGAGGTATGACGCCCGCCCGACGAATCAAACGGTGACTTGCGCACCAGGCGGTGCACGCCGGTTTCTGTGCGCAACAGGCCAAAAGCGTATTCGCCTTCGATCTTGATGGTCGCGCCCTTGATGCCGGCGGTGTCGCCCGCGGACTCGTCTTCAATCTGTGCCTTGAAACCCTTGCGCTCGGCGTAGCGCAGATACTGGCGCAGCAGCATGCTGGCCCAGTCGCAGGCTTCGGTGCCGCCGGCGCCGGCCTGGATGTCGAGAAAAGCATTGAGCGGGTCGGCCGGGTTGTTGAACATCCGGCGAAATTCCATCTTCTCGACTTCAGTGGCCACCGCAGCGACTTCGGCTTCGATGCCGGTCATGCCGGCCTCGTCGTTTTCATCACGGCTCATGGCAAACAACTCGGTGTTGTCAGACAGCTCCTGGCTCAGCCGGTCGATCACCAGCACCACGTCTTCGAGTGATTTTTTCTCTTTGCCAAGTTCTTGCGCGCGCTTGGGGTTGTCCCAGACCTTGGGGTCTTCCAGCGCGGCGTTGACTTCGCTTAATTTACGTTCTTTGGCAGGGTAGTCAAAGATACCCCCTGAGCTCGTGCACCCGGGCGCTCAGGCCCTCAAGCTGGTTGCTGATGAGGTTGATGCGTTCTGCTTCCATGATTCATTCCTGTGGGTGATATGCCGGCCCCTGGCTGGGCCAAAGAGTGCATTTTCTCACGCCAGAAAGTCTACGATCAAACGGGCCAGTTGTTCAGGCTGGTCGTGGTGCAGCATGTGGCCGGCGTCGGCGATGACTGCGCTGCGCGCATCGGGCACGTTTTTCAGTCGCTCGTGGTACTCGTCCAGGGTGTAGGCGCCTTTCCACCATTGGGCCAGAGAGTCGCTGTCGGCTTGCACCGACAGCAGCGGCGCGGTGATGCGTTTGTAAACTTCCAGCATTTCGTCAAGCCGGTAAATATGGGCGCTGGTGACCTTGTGGCCAGCGTAGCCCTGAATCCTCCATTGCCCGGCGGCATCCGGGCTGGCCCAGCGACCGGCCAGCCAGTCGGCCTTGTCCTGTGGCAGACGCGGGTTGGTCTTCATGAGCCGCTGCGCCACGCCGGCTACATCGGCATAGGGTTTGAGGGCACTTTCGCCGCGGTGCAGGCTTTTGAGCTCGTCCATCCATTGGGCATAACGGCCAGGGGCTTGGCTAGGGCGCGTGGCCGCCAGGCCGAAACCCTCCAGGTTGACCAGCCGCCGGATCCGCTCAGGCCGCACGCCGGCGTAAATCATGGCGACATTGCCGCCCATGCTGTGGCCGACCAGATCAATCGCTAGGCCGGGGGCGTAGTGGTCCAGCAAAAAATCCAGGTCGGCCAGGTAGTCGGGAAACCAGAAGTTGTCGGCCTCACCCGCGCCGGTCTGGCCAAAGCCGCGCCAGTCGGGTGCAATGATGCTGCGGCCCGCGGCAAAGGCTTCTTCCAGCGCATCGACCATGAACTGGTAAGAGGCGGCGACGTCCATCCAGCCGTGCAGCAGCACCAGCGGCGGGGCATGGCCGGGGCCGGATGTGTCCGGACCCCAGCGCAGTACGTGGTATTGCAGGCCCCGTATAGGGACAAACTCGGAGCGGGAAGTGCGTTTTTCTTTGTACATTGAACAGATCATAAGGAGCATCGCTTCAATGCACAGCCAAGAACCAGACAAACACATGGCAGGCACAGGGCCGCAAAGGGCAGACCAGTACGCCGCGCTGCACAGCCGTTTTCGCTGGCAGGTGGACACCCATTTCAATATCGCCCAGGCCTGCTGCCAACGCTGGGCCGCTGAAAGCGCCGGCAAAGGCCCGTCTGCGACGCCTTCCCGAACGGCCATCCGCGTTCATCGCCCGGGCGCCACCAGCATGGGCTACAGCTACGCCGACTTGCAGCATTCGGCTGATGCACTGAGCCTGGCGCTGGGGGCGCTGGGTGTGCGCCGCGGCGACCGCGTGGCCATTGTGTTGCCGCAATGCTTTGAAACGGCGGTGGCCTACATGGCCGTGCTGCAAATGGGTGCGGTGGCCATGCCGCTGTCGATCTTGTTCGGGCCTGACGCCCTCGAATTCCGGCTGCAGGACAGCGAGGCCGTGCTGGCCATCGCCGATGAAAATGCCATGGCCAGTCTGAAAGCTGTGCGTCCCCATTGTCCGGCCTTGCGCACCTTGCTTGCGGCCGGAGGAGCACAAGGCCAGGGCGACATGGACTACCAACATGCACTGGCCGCCCACCCGGGCGTGTTCACGCCTGTCAAGACCCTGGCCGAAGACCCTGCCATCCTGATCTACACCAGCGGTACCACCGGGCAACCCAAAGGTGCGCTGTTGGCGCACCGCGCCTTGGTCGGTAATTTGCCGGGCTTTGTCGCCAGCCAGAACTGGTTCGGCTTTGACGGACTGGCCAACACCAGCTCGCACGCCGTTTTCTGGTCACCGGCCGACTGGGCCTGGACCGGCGGGCTGATGGACGCGCTGCTGCCCACGCTCTACTTCGGCCGGCCCATCGTGGCTTACAACGGCCGCTTCAGCCCCGAGCTGGCCTTTGAATTGATGGCATCGCAAAGGGTGACGCACACCTTTTTGTTTCCGACCGCGCTCAAAGCCATGATGAAGGCTTATCCGCATCCGCGTGCCCATTTCAAACTTGCACTCGAAGCCATCATGAGCGCCGGCGAGTCGGTGGGCGACGCCGTGTTTGCCTACACACGCGACGAACTGGGCATCATCGTCAACGAAATGTTCGGCCAGACCGAGATCAACTACGTGGTGGGTAACTGTTCAAAGTTTTGGCCAGCCAAGCCTGGCAGCATGGGCAAGGCTTATCCGGGCCATCAGGTGGCGGTGATTGATGACGCGGGCCGCGAGTGCGCTGTCGGTGTGCCGGGCGACGTGGCGGTCAACCGCTTTGACATTCATGGGCAGCCCGACCCGATTTTCTTTTTGGGCTATTGGAAAAACCCGGCCGCCACCGAAGCCAAGTTCACCGGCGACTGGTGCCGCACCGGCGACATGGCCAGGCGCGACGCCGACGGCTACCTTTGGTATGACGGCCGCGCCGACGATGTCTTCAAGGCAGCCGGTTACCGCATCGGTCCGGGTGAGATTGAAAACTGCCTGGTCAAGCACCCGGCCGTGGCCAATGCTGCGGTGGTGCCCAAGCCCGACCGCGAGCGCGGCGCCGTGGTTAAGGCCTATGTGGTGCTGGCCCCGGATTTTGCAGCGCAGCGCACCCTTCAAACCGGCGCTGGCGCCGTGGCAGACTTTGACCGGGCGCTCACAGCTGCTTTGCAAGCCCATGTGAAGGGTTTGCTGGCGCCCTACGAATACCCCAAAGAGATCGAGTTCATTGAAGCCCTGCCCATGACCACCACCGGCAAAGTGCAGCGCCGCGTGCTGCGCTTGCAGGAGGAGGCGCGCCAGGCTGAAGACGGGCTATAAACTAGATGTTTGCTGTGCCTTACGCCGCAACTTCATTTTTCACCCAACTCACCCCATGAAAAAAATCAAACTCGGCTCCAGCGATCTCCAGGTGACCCCGATCTGCCTGGGCACCATGACTTTTGGCGAACAGGTTGACGAGGCCACAGCGCACAGCATCCTGGACCACTCGCTGGCGCGCGGCATCAACTTTTTGGATACCGCAGAGATGTACTCGGTGCCCACACGCGCTGAAACCTTCAATGTGACTGAAAAAATCCTGGGCAACTGGTTTGAAAAAAATCCGGGTGCACGCCATAAACTGGTGCTGGCCACCAAAGTGGCCGGCCCGGCACGCGGCATGGGCTGGGTGCGCGGCGGCAGCACAGACCTGACCCCATCAGACATCACCGAAGCCTGCCACGCCAGCCTCAAGCGAATGAAGACAGACGTGATCGATCTGTACCAGATTCACTGGCCGGTGCGCCATGTGCCGGCCTTCGGCGTCATGTATTTCGATCCGGCCAAAGACCTGCCGGTCACCCCCATTCACGACCAGCTCGAAGCCCTGGGCCGTCTGGTCCAAGCCGGCAAGGTTCGCGCTATCGGCCTGTCCAACGAGTCGCCCTATGGCGTGCACGAGTTTGTCCGCTTGGCCGAGCAGCACGGCCTGCCGCGCGTGGCCACCGTGCAAAACCCTTACTGCTTGCTTAACCGCACGGTAGACAACGGACTGGACGAAACCATGTACCGCCTGGGTGTTTCGCTGCTGGCTTATTCGCCGCTGGGTTTTGGCTTGTTGACCGGCAAGTACGACGCCAGCGGTACCTCCGGCGAGGCCGCGCCCAAGGGCCGCATTTCCATTTACGAATCGGTGCGCAAGCAGCGCTGGGGCCGAGCCGAATCGCTGGAAGCAGCGCGCCGCTACAACGCGCTGGCCCGCCAGCACGGCCTGACACCCACCCAAATGGCGCTGGCTTTTTGCTACACCAAGTGGCAGGTGGCCAGCACCATCATCGGCGTGACCAGCGTGGCCCAGCTGGACGAAGACATCGACGCCCTGGGCATTGTGCTGCCGCCCGATTTGCTCGAAGCGATTGACGCGGTGCGCTGGCAACTGCGCGACCCGGCCGTTTAATCCCTGCCGGAGTCTGTGTTGCAAGACTTTTCACCATTGCTTGTTGGGGCCGCTGCGGTGCTGGCCGCCTACCTGATCGGCTCCCTCTCGTTCGCGGTGATCGTCAGCCGCTTCATGGGCCTGAATGATCCGCGCAGCTACGGCAGCAAAAACCCGGGCGCCACCAACGTGCTGCGCTCGGGCAACAAGCTCGCTGCCGTTACCACGCTGCTGCTGGACGCCGTCAAGGGCTGGTTGCCGATGGCGCTGGTGCAGTGGCAGGGCGCTGCCTACGGCCTGGGTGACGGCGCACTGGCCGCCGTCGGGCTGGCGGCTTTTCTGGGGCACTTGTTCCCGGTGTTTTTCGGCTTCAAGGGCGGTAAAGGGGTGGCCACTGCCGCCGGCGTGCTGTTTGGCGTGCACTGGTTGCTGGGGCTGGCATGCATGGGCACTTGGGCGCTGGTAGCCTATGTATCGCGTTACTCGTCGCTTTCAGCATTGTCCTGCGCCGTGTTGGCGCCGCTTTACTACGTGCTGGGCGACCGCGGCCTGTGGTACGTGGACCGCTCGGTGCTGCTGATGCTGGTGCTGATGGGCGCGCTGCTGATTTACCGCCACAAAGAGAACATCAGCAAACTGCTGCAAGGCAAAGAGTCCAAGCTGGGCGCCAGGCCAAAAAGCTGAACGATGGATTCCCGCTTGCGCGGGAATGACGGGGCGTCGCCGAAGATGGATTCCCGCCTTCGCGGGAATGACGAGAAATAACCGTCATCCCAGCGCCTCATTCGTCGTCCCTGTGCCTTATTTGTCATCCCTGCGAAGGCAGGGATCCATCCCCGCCTTCGATCCCACGGATTTTCAGTCGCGAAAGTTATTAAAGCTCAGCGGAAACTCACTGATTTCTGACTTGATAAGGGCCATGGCGGCCTGCAGGTCGTCGCGTTTAGCGCCGGTGACGCGCACGGCGTCGCCCTGAATGGCGGCTTGCACTTTGATCTTGCTGCCCTTGATGATCTGCTGGATCTTTTTGGACTGCTCGATCTCAATGCCGTTGCGCACCTTGCTGACCTGCTTGACCTTGTCGCCGCCGATTTTCTCGACCTTGCCAACGTCCAGAAAACGGGCGTCCACGCCGGCTTTGGTGAGCTTGCTGCGCAAGATGTCGTTAATTTGGTCAATCTGAAAATCGCTGTCGCCAATCGACGTGATTTCCTTGTCCTTGAGCTCGATCGAGGCCGAGGTACCCTTGAAGTCAAAGCGGGTGCCGATCTCTTTGGCAGAGTTCTCAACGGCGTTTTTGACCTTGACGAGGTCCGCTTCCAGCACAGTGTCAAAAGAAGGCATGGTGTTCTCGTTTTCCTTGAAATCGCGGGTGCGACAATCTCTGGATGTTAGTCGAGAAAAATGTCCCTCTACAGTCCTACAACAGCTTCGGCATTGTCGCCAAGGCCTTGAGCCTGGTGCGCATCGGCTCCGAGGCCGATCTGGCCGCCGTGCTGGCCGACCCGGCGCTGCAGGCTGTTCCTAAGTTCATTCTGGGCGGCGGCAGCAACATTGTGCTCACCGGCGACGTCAAACCCCTGGTGCTCAAGGTCGAGATCATGGGCAAGCGCCTGGTCAGCGAGACCGCTAAAGCCTTCATCGTAGAGGCCGGCGCCGGCGAGAACTGGCATGAACTGGTGGCTTGGACGCTGGCCAATGGTTACCCAGGCATGGAGAACCTGGCCATGATCCCGGGCAGCGTGGGCGCTTCGCCGGTGCAAAACATAGGCGCTTACGGTGTTGAGTTGCAAGACCGTTTTGAATCGCTGGACGCGATGGATTTGCAAACCGGCCAGACCTTCACGCTGGACGCCGCGCAATGCGCTTTTGGCTACCGTGATTCGGTGTTCAAGCATGCCAGCAGCGCGGCGGCCGGCGGCACGGCAACTTTCGGGCTGGCGGGCCGGGCGCTGATCACACGCGTGCGCTTTGCCCTGCCCAAGGCCTGGAAGCCGGTGCTCGGTTATGCCGATCTGGACCGCAAGATGGCGCAGACCGGCGAGCTACCGATCACGCCGCAGCAGATATTTGACTGGGTCTGCGAGATACGCCGCGCCAAACTGCCCGACCCGGCGGTGATGGGCAATGCCGGCAGTTTTTTCAAGAACCCGACTGTCTCGCGCGAGCAGTGCGACGACATCATTCAGCGCGAGCCCAAGATCGTGCACTACCCGATGGCCGACGGCTCCATCAAGTTGGCCGCCGGCTGGCTGATTGACGCTTGCGGCTGGAAGGGCAAAAGCGTGGGCAACGCCGGGGTGTACGAGCGCCAGGCGCTGGTGCTCATTAACAAGGGCGGCAGCCAGAACCCGGTGACGGGCGGGGAGGTGATGACGCTGGCCAAGGCGATTCAGACCAGCGTTTACGAGCGCTTCGGCATCCTGCTCGAGCACGAGCCCGTGGTGGTCTGAAGCGCCCCTGGCGCCTTATTTGCGATCGTTGCCCAGTGAGGGCAGCGTGCCGTCCTCGCCCAGGGTCAGCAAACCGCTGCGGGTGTAAATGCCCAGTTTGTCGCGCGTGTCCACGATGTCCAGGTTGCGCATGGTCAGCTGGCCGATGCGGTCCAGAGGCGTGAACGAACCGGCCACTTTTTCCATGCTCAGGCGCTCTGGCTTGTAAGTCAGGTTGGCGCTTTCGGTGTTGAGAATCGAGTAGTCGTTGCCCCGGCGCAGCTCGATGGTGACTTCGCCCGTGACGGCGCGTGCCACCCAGCGCTGGGCGGTTTCGCGCAGCATGATGGACTGCGGGTCAAACCAGCGGCCCTGGTACAGCAGGCGACCCAGCTTGAGGCCGTTCATGCGGTACTGCTCGATGGTGTCTTCGTTGTGAATGCCGGTGATCAGGCGCTCGTAGGCGATGAAGAGCAGGGCCAGACCCGGGGCTTCGTAAATGCCGCGGCTTTTGGCTTCGATGATGCGGTTTTCAATCTGGTCGCTCATGCCCAGGCCGTGGCGCCCGCCGATGCGGTTGGCTTCCAGAATGAGCTCGGTCAGGCTTTCAAAAGTCTTGCCGTTCAGCGCCACAGGCTGGCCTTCTTCAAAGCGCACCGTGACTTCTTCGCGCTTGACTTCGACCTCGTCTTTCCAGAAAGCCACGCCCATGATGGGGTTGACGATCTTCATACCGCTCGAGAGGTGCTCGAGGTCTTTGGCCTCGTGCGTGGCACCCAGCATGTTGGAGTCGGTCGAGTAGGCTTTTTCGGCCGACATCTTGTAGCCAAAGCCGGCTTGCGTCATGAAGGCCGACATTTCGGCGCGCCCGCCCAGCTCGTCAATGAAGAGCTGGTCCAGCCAGGGTTTGTAGATTTTCAGGTCGGGGTTGGTGAGCAGGCCGTAGCGGTAAAAACGCTCGATGTCGTTGCCCTTGTAGGTGCTGCCGTCACCCCAGATGTTGACCTCGTCCTCTTTCATGGCGGCCACCAGCATGGTGCCGGTGACAGCGCGGCCCAGCGGCGTGGTGTTGAAGTAGGTCACGCCGGCGGTTGATATGTGAAAGGCGCCGCATTGCAGCGCGGCAATGCCCTCGGCGGCGAGCTGGCGGCGGCAGTCGATCAATCGGGCTTTTTCAGCGCCGTACTGCATGGCCTTGCGCGGGATCTCTTCGTAGTCGGGCTCGTCAGGCTGGCCCAGGTTGGCGGTGTAGGCGTAGGGAATCGCGCCTTTTAGTTTCATCCAGTGCAGTGCTGCGCTGGTGTCCAGACCGCCCGAAAAAGCGATGCCGACTTTTTGCCCGATGGGCAGGTTTTGAAGAATGGTGCTCATGACAGTGCCAGGTTTGCGTGCGCGAAAAGGATCAGCCGAAGTGGCAGATGTAGTGGTAGGGCTCGCTCACGCGGATGTCGAAGGACGAGTTGCCCGGCACGCTGAACTTGTCGCCGGCGGCTGACTTGACCCAGTCGTTGGCGCCTTTGAGCTTGTATTCGCAAAAGCCGGCCACGCATTCCATGATCTCGGGCGCGCCGGTGTTGAAGGTCAGGGTGGCAGGCAACACCACGCCGACTGATTTTTTTGTGCCGTCAGCGAAAGTGATGCCGTGGCTCACGCACTTGCCGTCAAAGTAAACGCTGGCTTGGGTGGTGACGCTGATGTTGTCGATTTTGTCGGTGGTCATGGGTTTGGGGCAGTGAGTAAGAAAAAAGGAGCTGATCAGCAGCCCCGGCAGACCACAAGATTTTAAGTTACCCGAGTGCAGCGCCTGCCGGCATGAAAAAAGCCCTCCTCAGAGGGCTTAGGCTGGCTGCTTACTAGAGCATCGCGAAGCTGGGCTTTTTTTAGCGCCAATGGCTGTGGCCACGACGACTTAAATCCAGGTTCAGCGACAGGCTTGGCGGGTAGTAGTAGGGCGCCACCTGATAGCGAGGGTAGGGCGCCGGGTAAACCGTGACAGGGGCAGGCTGCACATAGACCGTGGGGCGGCTGACAATGACCTCTGCCGGCTCAGACTGGTACTGCCTGTAAGACTGCGGCGAGCGGCCTGCAGGCGGCATGATGCCGATGGGGCTGAGTTGCAGGCGAACAAAAGCGCCGGGGTCGTTGGCCATCTGGATGTTGTAGCGCTTGTTGTCGTATTCGTAGACCACGTCGTAGTGCATGGTGCGGTTTTCGTAGGTCGTCACGGTGCTGCACTGCTGAACGTTTTGCGTCTGGGTCTTGGACCCCTCAACATTGTTGCCCAGGATGGCACCGCCGAACAGGCCGATGGCGGTGGCCAGGTCCCGGCCTGAGCCTTGGCCCACGGCGTTACCGATGGCTCCACCAGCGATGGCACCCATGACAGCGCCTGCGCCGCTGGGCGCTGTTGTTGTGGTTACCGGCGTGTTGGTGCACTGCTGGCGCGGCACGGCCACTTGTTGGATGACGGCGGTGCTGGAGATCACGCGGGCTTGAACCTCCTGCGCCTGGGCCTGGCTGGCTGCCAGACTGGCAAGACCTAAAAGGGCTGTCAGGGTCGTGAAGCGGGTAAATAAGGTCATGTTTTTCCTTTTGGGGATGAAGCGCCTGTTAAAGAGTGCAGACCATGTTCATACTTTAACGGTTGAGGCGGTTTTTGGTGTACCGGACTGTGTAAAAGATCAGTAAAAATTTATCAATCAGCCCGGGCGCTCCAGGCCTCGACGTCAAAGCCCACGGTGGTGCCATGGTCCCACTCCACCACCGGCCGTTTGATCACGCTGGGCTGTGCCCGCATCAGGGCTTGGGCACTGACTGCGTCTGTCACGCCCGCCTGAACGGCGGCGTCTAACTTGCGCCAGGTTGTGCCCTGGCGGTTCAGCAGCTTTTGCCAACCCAGCTCCGCTTCCCAGGCGGCCAGTCGCTCGGGGGGTACGCCGGCCTTTTTGAAGTCATGAAAGCTGTGCGCCAAGCCTTGAGCGCTCAGCCAGGCGCGGGCTTTTTTGACGGTGTCGCAGTTGGGGATGCCATACAAAATGATCATCTCTTTATTTTGGCATTGGTAGCAGGGGCGTGCGCGACAATGCGGGCTTGATGGAACATCTCAAGACACTTGACGACTGGCTGGCTTATTGCGAGCAAATTCACCCCGTGGGCATCGACATGGGGCTCACGCGTGTGCAAACGGTGGCCCGGCGACTGGGCCTGACCTTCAAGTGCCCGGTCATCACCGTGGCGGGCACCAACGGCAAGGGCTCGACCTGTGCCATGCTGGAGGCTATTTTGCTGCAAGCCGGTTACCGCACCGGCCTCTACACCTCGCCGCATCTGGTGCATTTTCAAGAGCGCTGTCGCCTGCGCGGCGAGGTCGTCAGCCCGGATTCTTTGCTGCCCTTTTTTCAGCAGGTGGAAAGCGCCCGCCAGCAGGCCGATGCCAAAGACGGTGCTGGCCCCGTCTCCCTGAGCTATTTTGAGTTCACCACGCTGGTATTTTTGAAGCAACTGGCCGATGCCGGGCTGGACGTTGCTATTTTGGAAGTGGGGCTGGGGGGGCGCTTGGACGCCGTCAACCTGATTGACACGGACTGTGCCGTCATCACCAGCATTGACCTGGACCACATGGAGTATCTGGGCCCGGACCGCGAAAGCATTGGCCGCGAAAAAGCCGGCATCATGCGCGCCGGCCGGCCAGTGGTGGTCAGCGACCCGGTGCCGCCGCAAAGCGTGCTGCAGGTGGCGCAAGACCTGGGCGCTGATTTGTGGCGTTTTGGTCATGATTTCAATTTTTCCGGCGACAAGCTGCAATGGGCCTGGGCCGGCCGCGGGCGGCGCTACGCTGGCCTGGCTTACCCCGCTCTGCGCGGCGCTAACCAGCTGGTCAACGCCGCGGGCGTGCTGGCTGCGCTGACGGCCTTGCGCGAGCAGCTGCCGGTCACCGCCCAGGCCGTGCGCAACGGTTTGTCCATGGTCGAGCTGCCGGGGCGTTTTCAGATCGTGCCGGGCCAGCCCACCTTGGTGTTGGATGTGGCGCACAACCCGCATTCAGTGGCAGCCCTGGCCGAGAACCTGGATGCCATGGGTTTTTACCCCTGCACGCACGCGGTTTTCGGGGCGATGGCAGACAAGGACCTGGCCCCCATGCTGACGCGCTTGAATCCTTTGGTTGACAAGTGGTATTTCACCGCCCTCCCGACACCTCGCGCCGCTACCGCCGCCGATCTGGCGGCGCGCTGGCAGGCCCTCAAGCCGCGCGCCGGTGTGCGTGCTGAAACCTTCGAGGCCCCCGATCAGGCGCTGGCCGCCGCCGTCGCGGCGGCCGACCCCGCTGATAGAATTGTCGTTTTAGGCTCCTTCTACACGGTGGGTGGTGTTTTAAAGAACGGGGTACCCCGTTTAACGGCGCAGCACCTGGCCTGAAAATGACCCCTAGGCTGGTGACCATTGCGCCAGCACGAACAACACAACTCCAACGGACACAGGCACGACCATGTCGTTTTTCAACCTCCGCCGGGGCGGCTCCACCTCACAATCCCAGTCTGGCGCGCCCGCTGAAAACCTGGATACCGTGCGCAAGCGGGCCAAGCACAGGCTCATTGGCGCTGCTGTGCTGGTGCTGGTCGGCGTGGTAGGTTTTCCGCTTTTGTTCGACTCACAGCCGCGGCCGATTCCGGTGGACATCGCCATTGAAATTCCGGCCAGACAAAGTGTCAAACCCCTTGCGACCCCAACACCTGCGTCAGCAACACCCGCACCCAGCGCTGCCCCTGCTACACCGGCACCAGACCCAGCGCCTGCGGCAGTCGCCAGCGTCACGCCTGTGCCTGCCGCTGCGGCTGCTGCAGCACCTGCGGCTCCCCGCGTAGCAGATGACAGCGCACGAGCCAAAGCACTTTTAGAAGACAAACCCGTGGCAAGCGCCAATGCGCCTACGGACTTGCGTCTGGTGGTGCAAGTGGGCGCTTTTGCCGACGCTGCCAAAGCCCGCGAGGTGCGTCTCAAGCTTGAAAAAGCCGGTCTCAAAACCTACACGCAGGTGGCTGACAGCAAAGAAGGCAAGCGCACGCGCGTGCGCGTCGGGCCTTTTGCCAACAAGGCAGAAGCCGACCAGGCCGCACTCAAGATCAAGGCGCTTGATCTGCCGGCCACCATTCTCAGTCTGTAGTTTTTAAAGGCCGGGCTTGTCAGACACAAACTCCCTGGCGTTCATGAACACCGTGTCGCCGACTGACTGGGTTTTGCTGACGGTGCTGGCCTTGTCGCTGCTGCTCGGCGCCTGGCGCGGCCTGGTGTTTGAGGTGCTGTCGGTGCTGGGTTGGGTGGC
>JBILIK010000077.1:0-8299 GCA_044350025.1 Polaromonas sp.
TGCAAAGCCCTGAAGAGCGTGATGAGCTCAACGGCCTGTACGAGTGCATCTTGTGTGCCAGCTGCTCAACCAGCTGCCCGAGCTTCTGGTGGAACCCGGACAAGTTCGTCGGCCCGGCCGGCCTGTTGCAGGCTTACCGCTTCATCGCTGACAGCCGCGACGAAGACACCGCCGCCCGCTTAGATAACCTCGAAGACCCCTACCGCCTGTTCCGCTGCCACACCATCATGAACTGCGTCGATGTCTGCCCCAAAGGTCTGAACCCGACCAAGGCGATTGGCAAAATCAAAGAGATGATGGTTCTGCGCACGGTCTAAGCCGACGCTGACCGATTCAAAGAACCGCCCCAAAGCCCGTGTCCCCAGCCCTGCCAGACGCTCAAGATGCGGTGAGTTCAGCCTTGCTGGACGAGCGTGCTCTGAGCAAGCTGCGCTGGCGCTGCCGGCGGGGCCTGCTTGAAAACGACCTGTTCATTGAGCGGTTTTTCAATCGCTACGAAAAAACATTGACTGTCAGGCAAGCCCAAGGCCTGGATGATTTAATGGACCTTTCGGACAACGACCTGATGGACCTTTTTTTGCAGCGCAAGCAGCCCCATGAACTGGAAGCAGTATCTGCTTCTACACCTCAGGCCCGCGAAGTGCTGGCGCTGTTTGTCGTTTCGCATTGAGCTGGCAGACGCAGCGCCCTGACCCCCTCTATAAAGGAAGTAAAAATGAAACTCGCAGACAACAAAGCCACACTCTCCTTCAGCAACGGCACGCCCAGCATTGACTTGCCGGTTTACCACGGCTCCGTGGGCCCTGATGTGGTGGACATCCGTAAGCTCTACGCCCAAACCGGCATGTTCACCTACGACCCGGGCTTTTTGTCCACAGCGGCCACGCAGTCAGCCATCACCTACATTGATGGCGACAAGGGCGAGTTGATGTACCGCGGCTACCCCATTGAGCAACTCGCCACCAACTGCGACTTCATGGAAACCTGCCATCTGTTGCTCTACGGCGACCTGCCCAACGCAGTCCAGAAGAAAGACTTCTCCAGCCTTGTGACCAACCACACCATGGTCCATGAGCAGATGCAGTTTTTCCTGCGTGGCTTTCGCCGTGATGCGCACCCTATGGCCATCATGACCGGCCTGGTCGGCGCTCTGTCGGCCTTCTACCATGACAGCACCGACATCAATAACGCAGAACACCGCGAAATCTCGGCCATCCGTCTGATCGCCAAGATGCCTACGCTGGTCGCCATGGCTTACAAATACACCATAGGCCAGCCCTACATGTACCCGAAGAACAGCCTGAGCTACTCGGGTAATTTTTTGCACATGATGTTTGCCAACCCCTGCGAAGAGTACAAGGTCAACCCTGTGCTCGAGCGCGCGCTGGACCGCATCTTCATCTTGCACGCCGATCACGAGCAAAACGCCTCGACCTCGACCGTGCGTTTGTGCGGCTCGTCGGGCACCAACCCGTTTGCAGCCATTGCAGCCGGCGTGGCCTGTCTCTGGGGCCCGGCCCACGGCGGCGCCAATGAAGCAGCGCTCAACATGCTGGGCGACATCCAGAAAAACGGTGGCGTCGAGAAAATCGGCGACTTCATCAAACAAGTCAAAGACAAAAACTCCGGCGTTAAGCTGATGGGTTTTGGTCACCGCGTTTACAAAAACTACGACCCGCGCGCCAAGCTCATGCAGGAAACTTGCAAGGAAGTTTTGCAAGAGATGGGTCTGGAAAAAGACCCCTTGTTCAAGCTGGCCATGTCGCTCGAAAAAATTGCCCTGGAAGACGACTACTTCGTCTCGCGCAAGCTCTATCCGAACGTCGATTTCTATTCCGGCATCGTGCAACGCGCCATTGGCATTCCAGTGCCTTTGTTCACCGCGATCTTTGCGCTGGCGCGCACTGTCGGCTGGATCGCCCAGCTCAACGAGATGATCGGCGACCCCGAGTACAAAATCGGCCGTCCCCGCCAGCTGTTCACCGGCGCGGTGCCGCGCGATGTCAAACCCATCGCCCAGCGCTAAATCGCAAGCGACCTGCCACCCAAAGCCCGCCGCGCTTGCCCGGCGGGCTTTTTGCATAATGAGCCCGCATGAAATACATCGCATCTTCCGCTGAACTGCGGCTGGCCTTGGCCAACACCCAGGCACCGCAAGCTTGCAGCTGCCCACTGGGTGCCTGCACCGCCTGGGAAAGTCTGGCCGAGTACCGATGGGAAGCCAGCAAGATGAGCGCAGTGGGCACCCTGCGTGACCCGGCTATTGAGGAGCCCACGCTCGAAGAAAAGCCTCCACAAGGCACGCGCTACGACTCGCCGGATGCGCCCATTGCACCGGCCTTCTTTCCGTACAACCAGTGCGAGGTCTGGCATTGCCAGCGCTGCGACCGGCACTTGCTGCGCTACACCGAGTTTGGTGGCTACAACGTCGATCCGCGGGTGCGCGAACTGGCCGCCGGCAAGATCATCGACTGAGAGCCGCATGCCAACCACCACGCCGGCGCCCGCCCCGCAACACCCTTCAAGCCTGGCGGCGGTGCTGATGGCCGCCGGTGCAGGCGCACGCATGGGGCAGCGGCCCAAGTCACTGTTAGAGCTCGATGGCGTGCCGCTGATCTGCCGGCAAGTCATGGCCTTGCGCGAAGCCGGCGTGAGCGAACTGGTGCTGGTGCTGGGCCACCATGCCAAGGACATTGAAGCCGCTGTCAAAGCACTGAAAGTCAGCGTGGTGATCAACCCCGACCCTGACGCCGGGCCCGTCGGTTCGCAGCGCCTGGGCCTGCAAAGCCTGAGCGGGCACAGCGACGCCGTGCTGATGGCGCTGGCCGACCAACCGCTGCTGGACGCGGCCGACCTGCGGCAGCTGTTCCAGGCTTTCCAGCAGCGCCTGCCGGGCAGCGCCTTGGTTTACCCGCGTGTGAGTGGCCAGCCGGGCAACCCCGTCATCTTCACGGCTGCTGTACGCGTCGCCCTGCTGGCCTGCCCGCCCGACGTAGGCTGCAAACAGTGGCGCCAGGCGCACACATCGCAGGTCCAGGCTTTGGACTGCGACAACCCGCACTTTGTGCAAGATGTGGACACGCCCGAAGACATCGCTAAGCTTAGGCGCAGCAGCGGCCGGCAGCTGCAATGGCCGGCACTGTGGCAGCGGTCCGGGGACGACTGAAGCACCGCCCCATCTGCCGCCCAAGGCTTTCGGCCCGCCCACCCCGCCATGCCCCTAAAATCACCGATTCCGAAGGAACACCATGCGCACCCTCTACGACAAAATCTGGGACGAACACGTCGTCCACACCGAAGACGATGGCACGGCCATCATCTACATCGACCGCCATCTGGTCCATGAAGTCACCAGCCCGCAAGCCTTTGAAGGTCTGCGCGAAGCCGGCCGCAAGGTCTGGCGCATATCGTCCATCGTCGCCACCGCCGACCACAACACGCCGACCACCGGCTGGGAGCTGGGCTACGACGGGCTGAGCGACCCGATCAGCAAAGAGCAGATCACCACACTGGACAGCAACATCGCCGAGTTCGGTGCTGCGGCCTACTTTCCGTTTCTCTCCAAGCGCCAGGGCATCGTCCACGTGATGGGGCCTGAGACCGGCGCCACGCTGCCCGGCATGACGGTGGTGTGCGGCGACTCACACACCTCCACCCACGGCGCTTTTGGCGCGCTGGCGCACGGCATCGGCACCAGCGAGGTCGAGCATGTCATGGCCACGCAAACGCTGCTGGCCAAAAAAGCCAAGAACATGCTGGTCAAGGTCGAGGGCGCACTGGCCCCGGGCCTGACCGGCAAAGACATCGTGCTGGCCATCATCGGCAAAATCGGCACCGCCGGCGGCACCGGCTACACCATCGAGTTTGGCGGCTCGGCGATACGCGCCCTGAGCATGGAAGGCCGCATGACGGTTTGCAACATGGCCATCGAAGCCGGTGCCCGCGCCGGCCTGGTGGCCGTGGATGCCAAAACCATCGACTACGTCAAGGGCCGCTTGCTCGCCCCCGGCACCGACCCCAAAACCGGCCAATTTGTCGGTGGCCCCGAGTGGGACATGGCCCTGCGCTACTGGAACACGCTGCAGTCTGACCCGGGCGCAACTTTCGACGCCGTGGTCGAGCTCGACGCCAGCCAGATCCGCCCGCAAGTCACCTGGGGCACCTCGCCCGAGATGGTGCTTTCCATCGACGACATCCTGCCCGACCCGGACAAGGAAAAAGACGCCAACAAGCGCGATGCCATCGAGCGCGCGCTGACCTACATGGGTCTGGCGCCCGGCAAGGCCATCAACGACATTTTGGTCGACAAGGTGTTCATCGGCTCTTGCACCAACAGCCGCATTGAAGACATGCGCGAGGCCGCCGCCATCGTTAAAAAAATTGGCCAGAAGGTCGCCAAAAACGTCAAGCTCGCCCTGGTGGTGCCCGGCTCCGGCCTGGTCAAAGAGCAGGCCGAGCGCGAAGGCCTGGACAAGATTTTTGTTGCAGCCGGCTTTGAGTGGCGTGAACCCGGCTGCTCCATGTGCCTGGCCATGAACGCCGACCGGCTGGAACCCGGCGAGCGCTGCGCCTCGACCAGCAACCGCAACTTTGAAGGCCGGCAAGGCGCCGGTGGTCGCACGCACTTGGTCAGCCCGGCCATGGCAGCAGCCGCCGCCGTTCACGGCCACTTTGTTGACATCCGAAAGTTTGTTTAAGTTCCATATGCAAAAATTCACCGTACACAAGGGCCTGGTGGCCCCCATGGACCGCGAGAACGTTGACACCGACGCGATCATTCCCAAGCAGTTCCTCAAGTCCATACGCAAGACCGGTTTTGGACCCAACCTGTTTGATGCCTGGCGTTACCTGGACCCGGGCGAGCCTGGCCAAGACCCGGCCTCGCGCAAGCCCAACCCCGACTTCGTGCTCAACCAGCCGCGCTACAAAGGTGCGTCCATCCTGCTGGCACGCAAAAACTTCGGTTGCGGCTCCTCACGAGAGCACGCGCCCTGGGCGTTGGACCAATACGGTTTCAGGGCCATCATTGCGCCCAGCTACGCAGACATATTTTTCAACAACAGCTTCAAGAACGGGCTGCTGCCGATCGTCTTGCCCGATGCCCAAGTTGCCAAGTTGTTTGACGACGCGCTGGCTTTTCCCGGCTACCAGCTCACCATTGATCTGGCGCGCCAGGTGGTCATCAAACCGCAAGGCGAAGAGCTACCTTTCGAGGTGCAGGCCTTCAAAAAGTTCTGCCTGCTTGGCGGTCTGGACGACATCGGCCTGACCCTGCAAAAAGCCGACAAGATCAAAGCCTTTGAGCTGGAGCGCTTGGCCACCAAGCCCTGGCTGGCCCACACACACAGCGTCTGATTTCTGCGCTGGCTTCTATTACCCCGCGGCTACGGTCGCCCCACATGAATGGCTAGAAAAATGAAAATTGCAGTGCTGCCGGGTGACGGCATCGGAGTCGAAATCGTGGCCGAGGCCATCAAGGTCTTGAAAGTTTTGGACCTGGACATGACGCTGGAAACCGCGCTGGTCGGCGGTGCCGCCTTTGAAGCCCACGGCCACCCGCTGCCTCCCGCCACGCTCAAGCTGGCCATGGACTCTGACGCCGTGCTTTTTGGCGCCGTGGGCGACTGGAAATACGACACGTTGGACCGCCCCTTGCGCCCCGAGCAAGCCATTTTGGGCCTGCGCAAAAATATGGGCCTGTTTGCCAACTTCCGCCCGGCCATTTGCTACCAGCAACTCACCGATGCTTCGAGCCTCAAGCCCGAGCTGGTGGCTGGCCTGGACATTTTGATCATCCGCGAGCTCACTGGCGACATCTACTTCGGCCAGCCGCGCGGCCGGCGCATCGCCACCGACGGGCATTTCCCCGGCAGCGAAGAAGCTTTTGACACCATGCGCTATTCGCGCCCCGAGATCGAGCGCATTGCACATGTGGCTTTTCAGGCGGCCAGGAAGCGCAGCAAGCGCGTGACCAGCGTGGACAAAGCCAACGTGCTGGAAACCTTCCAGTTCTGGAAAGACGTGGTCAGCGAAGTCGGCAAACAATACCCCGACGTGGCGCTGGACCACATGTACGTGGACAACGCCGCCATGCAGCTGGTGCGCGCCCCCAAGAAGTTTGACGTGGTGGTCACAGGCAATATGTTCGGCGACATCTTGAGCGACGCCGCCGCCATGCTCACCGGCAGCATCGGCATGCTGCCTTCGGCCAGTCTGAACGCCAAGAACCAGGGCCTGTACGAGCCCAGCCACGGCAGCGCGCCCGACATCGCCGGCAAAGGCGTGGCCAACCCATTGGCCACCATTTTGAGCGCGGCCATGATGCTGCGCTTTAGCCTGAACCAGCCCGAAGCCGCGGCCCGCATTGAAAAGGCTGTGGACGCCGTGCTTAGCCAGGGCCTGCGCACACCCGACATCCACAGCGAAGGCACGACCCGTGTCGGCACGCGCGAGATGGGTGACGCGGTGGTCAAAGCTCTGGCCTGAATCCGCTCATCAGCCCTGCATGAACCCGCCGGCCTTCAGCTTTGAGCCCGGCAGCGCTTTTTCGCTGCAGGGCCAAACCGCCATCGTCACCGGGGGCGCCAGGGGCATCGGCCGGGCCATTGCCCGCGGCATGGTCAAATCCGGCGCCTTCGTCGCCCTCTTTGACCGCGACCTGGATGCTGCCCGCACGCTGGCCGCCGAGCTGGTGGCCGCAGGCTTTCAGGCGCAAGCCTGGGGCGTGGACGTCAGCGATGAAGCCGCTGTGGCCGCTGCGATGGACGAGCTGGTTGCGCTGACCGGGCAAATCGACTGCCTGGTCAACAACGCCGGCATGGCTATTCGCAAGCCTTCGCTCGAGCTTGAACTCAAAGACTGGAACGCCGTGCTGGCCGTCAACCTGACCGGCGTTTTCTTGTGCGCCCGTCTGGCGGCGCGCCACATGGTCAAGCGCCAGCGCGGCTGCATCATCAACACCGCCTCCATCATGGGCTTGTCGGGCGGCGGGCTCTACCCCAATATTTCTTATCAGTCGAGCAAAGGCGCGGTGGTCAACCTCACGCGCTCGCTGGCCGTCGAGTGGGCGCGCGAAGGTATACGCGTCAACGCCATCGCCCCCACATGGGTGCGAACCGACTTCATCGAGTCACTGACCGCCCAGCCCGAGCTGATGGCCCGCATCGAAGCCATGACGCCCATGGGCCGCATCGCCGAAGTCGATGAAATCGTAGGCGGCGTGATCTACCTGGCCAGCCCCGCCGCCGGCATGGTGACCGGGCATACGCTGGCGATTGATGGCGGGTTTCTGGCGCAGTAGAAACGGTCTCTTTGAAATGGGGTCTGACTCCATTTATCTCATCCCACCTAACTGACCCTATTTATCCTGTGGCCGCTTACTCGTAATGCGACCACATTCGCAAAACCCTCACCGTACGTTCGGCATCGAACACCTCGTAGACGATACGGTGCTGAATGTTGATGCGCCTTGAGTAGGCGCCCATCAAGTCACCCACCAGCTTCTCGTAAGGGGGCGGGTTTTGAAATGGATTGACTGCCAGCACTTCGAGCAAATCCTGCGCCTTAGGCTTCAAGCCGGAAGCCAGCAACTTCTGCGCATCCTTTTGCGCATGCTTCGAAAAAACCAGTTGCCAGCTCACCAGTCAAGAGCCTTGGCACTGTCCTTTAATGGCTCAGCCATGCCCTCTTTGACAGACTCGCGCATGCCCGGCACTGAAAGCAGGAACAAAGTTTCTTGAATCGCTTGCCAGTCTTCGGCGGCCAACAAAACAGCGCTTGAGCGCTTGCCGGCAATGTGAATCGGCTGATGCGACTCTGCGGCCTGATCGATCAGGCGGTAAAGATTGGCGCGAGCTTCACTCGCTGTAAGGGTGGTCATACTGAACTCCTTGGAACGGGTCAATGGTACGCTTTTGCGTACCAAATATCAAGACTCTCATTTCGATGCTAAGTTGCCTGAGCGGTCAATCACCGGGAAACGGGTTCTAACCCCTCTTTTTTCGGCCGCACCCCGTCAGCCAGCACTCAGCCAGAGGCCGTTACAATGGTCGCCATGTTTCACGCCCATCTGTTCAAGTTGAACCTCGTTGCTGCCTTCAAGGCTGTTGCGGGTGCGCGTGCATGCACATCCAAAACCACGACCACGAAGGACTGATCCAGTCTGGTTCGTCGTGCGCCCCCCCCCGGCCTGACGAGCCGGGCAAACAGTCTGGTCTGGCACTGTTTTTTAAATTCGAAAGGGCGTTGAAATGAGCAAGTTAGTAGGGTTGGTTGGCTGGCGCGGCATGGTTGGTTCTGT
>JBILIK010000031.1:0-29605 GCA_044350025.1 Polaromonas sp.
TCTGGCTGAGGTGTTTGTAATTCATCGGGCAACTTCGACTTGCAGGTCTGGAAGCCTTGAATGCTAAACATCCTCAGCCTCCTTATTGCGGTTAGTCAACGTTGCACTTCGTACTTGAATCCGCCCCTCATTGACTCAATAGACACTTTGATCGGGTCTGGTCGAAACACAAATTTCCAGTGTCACGCACTCCTATCACTTCGAACATCAGTTGGACGTCAAAGTACCGGACTTGCGTGGATATTGACTGACAGGCCGGGCCGCCGCCAAGTGGTCCTGAAACAACTGCCCCGCCGCACGCCAGCTGAAATGCATAGCACGCTCACGCGCCTGTGAGCGTGGAACTTGTAACGCGCTGGTAATCGCCTCTTTCAAGTCATTATGCAAAACACCGCCCTGGTGACCCTCGGGAGTGCTCAGCACCTCCAGCGGCCCGTCCACCGGGTAAGCTGCCACTGGCGTGCCGCAAGCCATGGCTTCAAGCATCACCAGACCAAATGTTTCTGAGCGACTGGGGAAAACAAACACGTCGGCGGCCGCATAGACCTTGGCCAACTCATCACGCGGCAGCAAGCCCAGCCAGCGCACGCCCGGGTAGCGGGCCTTGAGCGAAGCTTCTAATGGCCCGACACCACAGACCACCTTGGTGCCCGGAATCTCCAACTGCAAAAAGGCTTGGATATTTTTTTCGTAAGAAACACGGCCTACGAATAAAGAGACCGGACGCTGCAGTGGTTCGAGCTTCGGGTAAAGCCTGGCATCGCCATGAAAGCGGAACAAGTCAGTGTCCACACCGTGGGTCCAAGCACGCAAGTTTTTGAAGCCGCGTTGTTGCAGCATCTCCAGAACTCCCTGGGTCGGAACCATGATGCCCGACGAAGGTTTGTGAAAGTGTCTGAACAAGGCATATCCCATCCACAGCGGCACATGTAAGGCCGCTTTGAGAATTTCAGGGAACTTGGTGTGAAAGGCGGTCGTAAATTGCAGTTTGTTACGCCGGCAGTAGCCACGCGCCGCCCAGCCCAATGGGCCTTCGGTGGCCACATGAATGGCATCAGGCACGAACTCATCGATTTGCCGGCTGAGCAACTCGCGCGGCTGCTGCGCCAAGTCAATGCCTGAATAGCCCGGACAGGGTTTGGTCTTGAATTGCCCCGGATGAATCACCAGAACCTGATGCTGGCGCGACTCCAAGTCACGCACGAGCTCCAGCAGCGTCGTTACCACCCCGTTGACTTGCGGCAACCAAGCATCGGTTACCAGCGCGATTTTCATGAAACTACCGGCTCGGTCGTGATCGCTGCAGGCTGCGAAGTTCTTTGCACTTCATGGGAAGGCTCCCAATGCAAAATCTCCAGATGTCCGTCATAGTGCTCTACCAGTGCAGTGCGACTTTCTACCCAATCGCCGTCATTGCAATACAAGACGCCGTTGATCATGCGCATTTCCGCACGATGAATATGACCGCACAAAACGCCGTCATGCCCACGCTTTTTAGCTTCATTGGCTACGGCGACTTCAAAGTCAGTCACGTAATTGAGCGCTGTCTTGACCTTTTCCTTGAGAAACGCCGACAGTGACCAGTAAGGCAGGCCCAAACGGCCCCTCAGAGAATTGAGGTGTCGGTTCATGCGCAGGGTCAGTTCATACAGGTTGTCACCCAGATAGGCCAGCCATTTGGCGCACTGCACCACCGCGTCAAAGTAGTCGCCATGAATAATCCACAGGCTACGGCCATCAGCAGTCACATGCACAGCCTCTTGCACCACTTCGATACCGCCAAAATGATGACCGACGAAGTCCCGAGCAAACTCATCATGGTTACCCGGCACGTAGATGACGCGGCAACCTTTTCGAACGCGACGCAAAAGCTTTTGGACCACGTCGTTATGCGCTTGTGGCCAGTACCATCTACGGCGCAACTGCCAGCCGTCAACGATATCGCCTACCAGGTACAGCGTGTCACAAGGATGCGTTCGTAAAAAATCTAACAAGGCCAGTGCCTGGCAGCCGGGCGTTCCCAAGTGAATGTCAGAAATGAAAATAGTTCGAAACCGCTGACCTTTTTCATCTTCATCAACCTCCGGTGCCCCCAGCAGCCCGGCTTGGCTCAGTACATCAAACTGCGTACGCATGGGATGTGTGTAATTTATTCATGGCTTGCTCTTTCTGTTGAGTTTTTTCTCAGAGATTCACCAGGTAAACATCATCATCTTTACCTGCCAAAATAATACCCATTGGCAATGTCAGTGAAAAGTCTGTTCAATGACCTATTTGTGACGCGATGGCCATGAAAAAAGCCGCTGCACCTTTCGGAGCAGCGGCTTTTTTATTAACACGGCACTTTATTAAACGCCGATCAGACCACCGTCATTGCGCGTAATCACGAGGGTCGCTGAACGTGGACGACCTACCGGACCGTAACCCACATTACCTGGCCAGGTGCTTTGCAGCGTGTATTGCGCTGCATTACCCAAGGCCGGCGTGTCTTCGCCCGGGTGCTGGATGTTGACAAACAGCGTCTTGCCATCTTCGGTCTCGGTGATACCGGTGACCTCTGCACCCTTTGGCGCAACCAGGAAGCGGCGCAAACGGGTCTCACCCAGCGCCGCGCCAATAAAGGTCTCCTGCTTGCCGGTGACTGGGGCACCGCTGACGGTCATGGCATTGTTAACCGTCACTTTACCGCCATCACCCACCTGGCCGGGTACAGCTGCCAACAGCATGCAGTTGGTCTCATCGGTCATGGCGCCGTCGTCTGTCTGAATCCAGCAAATGCCAGTGGCTTTGCTGAACCACAAACCATCGGGCGAAGAAAATGCATTCTTAGCCGTCAAGCCGGACAAATTGGCATCGCCTGCATCTTCTTCGGCGCCGAACACAAAAATATCCCACGCAAAACCCATGGCAGTGGCGCTTTGACCGTCTTCCTTGAAACGGATGATGTGACCGTTCGGGTTACCTGCGCCCTTTTTGCCGTCCACGTCCATGTAAGCACGTGGGTTGGCTGCATTGACCTTGGTCGGTGTGCGGTT
The DNA here is from genome assembly GCA_044350025.1 of Polaromonas sp. Taxonomy (GTDB): domain Bacteria; phylum Pseudomonadota; class Gammaproteobacteria; order Burkholderiales; family Burkholderiaceae_C; genus Polaromonas. The sequence continues at coordinate 3,036 of JBILIK010000031.1, forward strand.
GCTGGCATTGTTATTGGTCAGGGCAAAATAAATCTCGCCATTTTGGTAGTTGACTGCACCCCACTCAGGGCGGTCCATTGGGGTAGCGCCCAGCGCATCAGCTGCGTGACGCGTGTTGATCAGCACGTCAGCCTGGTTGGCAAAGCGGTAAGCCGTGTGGTTGGCAATACGCGGGTCCGTGATCGTGAGCTCAAGCCACTGGCCTTTGCCATCTGCATTGAACTTGGCTACGTAGAGCTTGCCTTCTGACAAATACTTGTCGCCGGCCGCCATGCCGCCACCAATGTCTTTGGCATCCCAATTGGCTGTTGAGACAAATTTGTAGATGTAATCATTGCGGGAATCGTCGCCCATGTAAAAGGCCAGCGGAGCGCCTACTTTGGGCAGACTGCAAACTGCAGCCTCGTGTGCAAAGCGGCCCATGGCAACGCGCTTGGCGGGCACTGAATTGGGTGCCAGTGGATCAATTTCGAGGTTGTAGCCAAAGGTGTTGGGCTCATTGCGGAAGTCTTCTGCAGCTGAGTTACCGACGGCGGCAATATTCCAGCGGGCAAAGCGGTTATCACTGGCCGACACTGTGTGCCAGCCCTGGCTGCGCTCTGTTTTGTTGGCGCTGGTCAGGGCTGCGCTGGCGACACCATAGCGCCGGCGCGAGGCCACGGTCTTGGCATCACCCGCGTTCGCACCCACGGGAATCTGGTAATACATGGCCCAGTTTTCTTCGCAGGCCAGGTAAGTACCCCATGGCGTTTTACCGTGACCGCAATTGTTGATTGTGCCGCGGCTGGTGGCGCCGCTGGGGTCATAGCGGGTGCTCATCATGGTGCGAATATCAGCCATGTGGGCAGCCGGACCTGTGATGCGCGCTGGTGTCTGGGGGGTAACACGGCGGTTCAACGGAGAGTCGAGCTTGTAGCTCCAGCCGGATGCGGTCTTGCTGAGTTCAACCACAGAGACGCCATGCAGATTGATTTCTTTGAGCACTTCCAGCTCAGGACGGTTGCCCAGGTTCCACTGGCCGAACTGGTCAAATTTAAGGCCAGAAACGCCGTTCGAGGTCTGACCTTTGGGGTGCAGGTAATGAGCCTCGGCCGAGCTTTCATGGTTCACAGCCAATACAGCGCGTCCGGTGTCTTTGTCAGAATACTTGCCTGCGGCGTCAACGTAATAAATGTCCATGCCGTCATGCTGGTCACCAATGCGGGCAGACCAGTCATCAGTCTCAGTGCCCTGGTTGGAATAGGCGGCAACGCTGCGATTGAGTGGATCACCACCGGCATGCAAGACCTTGAAACTGTATCCAGGCGGCAAAATAACGTTGTCCAGAATGCTCTTGTCGATAGATGGAAAACCCAGCGAAGCGCTCTTGGCAGCACCTGTTTGGCCCACAGTGGCGCAACCGGGCAGCATGGCCATGGTTGACAGCGCTGCCAGTCCGAAACCGCCTTTGATCAGGCGGCGGCGCGCGGGGTTCTCAAGCGCTTTTCCGAGAACACTTTGAAAGTGCTCATTGTTAGATTGATTGCAGATGTCGTCGTCGAAATTGTGTGACATTGATAACTCCAGAGGATGAAAAAGTAGCGATAAAAATCCGGCTCATTGGTAACTGACTTTTGAGCGCTAGATCATTGAAGCGGAGTCGTATGACAATGTGATGTCACTCAGACAGTGTCAGGATTTTTTGTAACGCAATTGACATATCAGAGGTCAAAAATTGATATCTTCATATAGCACTCTTAGGCAAAAATAATTATGAAAGTCGGCATTAACGGCATGGGTCGCATCGGGCGTCTGGCACTGCGGGCCGCCATGGGCGCAGCGCATCGACCTGCGGACGACCCCCGCCAGGCCAACCGATTGGATGTGGTTCACCTCAATGAACTCAAGGGCGGTGCAGCTGCCACAGCCCACTTGATTGCTTTTGACAGCATTCAAGGCACATGGCGTGACGCTATCAGCGCCGAAGATGAGCATGCGATTCGCATCAACCAGCAAACGCTGACCTTCAGCGCGCATGCTGCGCCAGCTGACATCCCCTGGGGAGACATGGGGGTAGAACTGGTGCTCGAATGCACCGGAAAATTTCTCACCCCTGAGTCGCTGCAAGGCCATTTTGACCGTGGTGCCAAACGGGTGATCGTGGCGGCGCCGGTGAAAGTCGGTAATGTTCTTAATGTGGTGGTGGGCGTGAACCACGAGCGCTACAACCCGGCCACCGACCGTATCGTGACCGCCGCATCCTGCACCACCAATTGCCTGGCGCCGGTGGTCAAAGTAGTTCAAGAAAATCTAGGCATACGTCACGGCCAGATCACCACCATTCACAACCCGACCAACACCAACCTGGTGGTGGATGCCCCGCACAAAGACTTGCGCCGCGCTCGCAGCGCCATGCTGAGCCTGGCCCCGACCACCACCGGCAGCGCCACCGCCATTGCCTTGATCTACCCGGAGCTCAAGGGCAAACTCAATGGCCATGCCGTGCGGGCGCCGGTGCTCAATGCCTCTTTGACAGATTGTGTGTTTGAGCTCCAGCGCTCCACCACGGCTGAAGAAGTCAATGCGCTCTTTGCGCAAGCCGCCCTCGGCCCTCTGGCGGGCATTCTGGGCTATGAAGAACGCCCGCTTGTCAGCGCTGACTATGCCGGGGACACGCGCAGCTCTATTGTTGATGCCTTGTCGACCATGGTGACCGACGGCACGCTGCTCAAGGTCTACGCCTGGTATGACAATGAAATGGGCTATGCCTGCCGCATGGTGGACCTGGCCTGTCACATGCAAAACACTGGCATCTGAAGCCGATGTCAGACACTTTGATGGCGCAACTTAGCGAGCGCAAAGCCGCTGTTCGCGACTATGCCATCGTCACCGCCGCCTACTGGGGCTTCACACTGACCGACGGTGCGCTGCGCATGATGGTGCTGCTGCATTTTTACCGGCTGGGCTACTCATCATTTTCACTGGCCTTGCTGTTCTTGCTGTACGAGGCGGCTGGCGTTCTGGCCAACCTGATAGGCGGCTGGCTGGCCACACGCTACGGCATTGCCCGCATGCTGGCCGTTGGAATGAGCTTGCAGATCATCGGTTTTTTACTACTCTCTCTGCTTCAACCCGAATGGACTGCGGCCTTGTCCGTGGCTTGGGTGGTGATAGCGCAAGGCATCTGCGGCGTTGCCAAAGATCTCACCAAAACAGCCAGTAAATCGGCCATCAAAATCACGGCAGACCGGGCGCAAAATCAAGGTGGCGGTCAACTTTTCAAGTGGGTGGCGTGGTTCACTGGCAGCAAAAATGCGATGAAGGGTGTTGGCTTTTTCCTGGGCGGCTTGCTGCTGGACCAATTGGGCTTTGCCCAGGCTTTGTGGCTCATGGCCGCCCTGCTGGGCCTTGTGCTGGCGGGCGTGCTGATGTTTGTGCCGCGCTTGATGGGTAAACGAGACGCCTCCAAAACGGCCAAAGAATTTTTGGCAAAAAACCGGGGCATCAACCTGCTGGCGCTGGCGCGTGTGGTGCTCTTTGGCGCACGCGATGTTTGGTTTGTGGTGGGCGTGCCTGTGTTTTTGTATGCCTCCGGCTGGACCTTCACCATGGTGGGCGGCTTTTTAGCGCTTTGGACCATTGGCTACGGCTTGGTGCAAGCGCTGGCACCTCAGATCGTGCGTCGCAGTGATGACGGCCTGAGCCGCGAGGTCCCGGCAGCTCGCTGGTGGTCGGCCATCCTGGCGGCGATCACCGTGGCGCTGGCTGTTGCCGTCGGTATGCACGCACCGCAACTGCAGTGGGTGGTGGTTTTCGGCCTGGTGCTTTTCGGCATTGCGTTCGCAGTCAATTCATCAGTCCACTCTTACCTTGTGCTGGCCTATGCCGGCAGTGAAAAAGCGGCTGAAGACGTCGGTTTTTATTACGCTGCCAACGCCTTGGGCCGCTTTGGCGGAACACTGCTGTCCGGCTTGCTCTACCAGTGGGGCGGCCTGCTCTGGGCGCTGATCGCCTCAGCCATGATGCTGACAGCCTGCTGGCTGGTGACATTGGCGCTGCCAGTGGTTCGGCCTAAGGCATGAACGCCCGCACACAAAGCCGGCCTGAAGAATTAGCCAACAGCTTGAGCCATGGCGCGGCACTGTTGGGTGCCTTGGCAGCAGTGCCGTTTTTGCTGGGTGCAGCCAATCCATCCGGTGAAGCCCCGCGAACAGGCTCTCTTATCTTTGCGCTGACGATGGTTTTGCTTTACTTCACCTCCACGGTCTACCATGCGCTGCCCGACGGAAGGGGTAAAAATTTCTTTCTCAAACTTGACCATGGCGCCATCTTTTTTTTCATCGCCGGCAGTTACACACCCTTTGCTCTGGCCAACACAACCGCCACGCCGGATTGGATCACGCTGGGGCTGGTCTGGCTGATCGCTTTGTTGGGTGCTGCCTTGAAAATTAGCAACAAAATGTCAGCGCCCTGGCTGTCCACCAGCCTTTACCTGTTGATGGGTTGGCTGGTACTGGTAGCAGCTTTGCCTGTGGTGCGGCATGCGTCTGCCGAGGTGATGAACCTTTTGCTGCTAGGCGGTGCCGCTTACACAGTAGGCGTCATTTTTTTCGCACTGGACGCTAAAGTGAAGTACGCCCACACGGTCTGGCACGCTTTGGTGGCCACCGGAACGACCTGCCATTTCTTTGCTGTTTTGGCTTGTGCAGTTTAAAAAACAGCACCTGAATGCTATGCTGGTATTGAAATTTATTGATCAGGAATTATGCAAAACGGAACCCGACTGGCGGCTGTGGATTTGGGCTCAAACAGCTTTCGACTTGAAATTGGTCGCTTCGATGACGGCATCATCCGTCCTACTGAGTATTTAAAAGAAACAGTTCGTCAAGGCAACGGACTCGATGCCGATCGCAACCTCACCGAGCAAGCCATGCAGCGCGGCTGGGACTGCCTGGCTCGTTTTGGCGAACGTCTGGCCGGCTTTAAGAAAAGCCAGGTACGCGCAGTTGCCACACAAACAATGCGAGAGGCCAGGAACCGCGATGTATTTCTCAGCCGGGCACACCAGCTGCTCGGCTTTCCCATTGATGTGATTGCCGGGCGTGAAGAGGCACGGATGATCTACCAGGGGGTGGCGCATCTGCTGCCGCAATCGACTGAGCGCCGCTTGGTGGTGGACATTGGCGGGCGGTCTACCGAAATGATTCTGGGTTGCGAGCTTGAAGCCCAAACCATGGAGTCCTTGCGGGTAGGCAGTGTTCGCTGGTCCATGAAATATTTTCCTGATGGACAGTTCACCGAGCGTGCATTCAAGGCAGCAGAAATTGCGGCCAAAGCGGTACTCGAGGAAGCCACGCCCTTGTTTGAAAGACAGCTATGGGACACCGCTTATGGCTCTTCCGGCACGGTGGGTGCCGTCAGTGATGTTCTGAGCGCCTCAGGTTGGCCGCAAGGCCTGATTACACGGGAAGGTCTGGACTGGCTGCTGGACCGCTTGCTCAAAGCCCAAAGTGCAGACCGACTCAAAATGGAGTCCCTCAAAGACGATCGACGACCCGTGATTGGTGGTGGCGTCAGCGTGCTGAGGGCGGTTTTTGATTTGATGAACATCGAGACCATGCATGTGGCACGCGGTGCATTGCGCCACGGAGCACTCTACGATTTGCTGGACCGGGAAGCGCCCCAGACCGATTTACGCTCGCACACCGTGCAAAGTCTGGCGCGCAAATTTGACGTTGACAGAGTGCATGCCGAACGCGTGAGCCGCACCGCTCGCCAACTGCTGGCTATGTTGTGTTCAGGCCCGGACGAACAATTGGTTCGCTTTGAAAACAAGCTGGACTGGGCTGCTCAGTTGCATGAAATTGGCAGTCATATTTCTCACAACGACCAGCATAAACACGGCGCCTATATTTTGGACAACGCCGATGCGCCCGGCTTTTCATTGCCGGAGCTGCACCGTTTGAGCCTGTTGGTACTGGGACACCGCGGCAAGCTGCGCAAACTGGACGCTGACTTCAGTGACACGATGTTTGTGCAGCAGTTGATGGCACTGCGACTGGCTGTTATTTTTTGTCATGCCAGGCGTAACCCGGATCTGGCCGGGTTAAACCTCAACCTGAGAGACTCTAACTTTAGCATTACGCTTCGCGCCGGTTGGACAGAGGCTTTCCCACAATCTGCTTACCTGCTGCGCGAAGAAGCCATCGCATGGCAAAAAACCACTTACACACTGGCCATCAAAGAAGGGTAAGCTGAGCATTGCAGCATTTGACACTGCCATAGATCAACGATGTAAACTGTATATACTGTTTACAAATTTGTTTTTTACTTGGAGTCAATCATGGTCACCTCTGCCAAAACTCGCGTCATTCGTAAAACCAGCGCCGTTAAATCTGCTGTGTCTGCCAAACGGGCACCATCCAAAGCAGCCAGATCGCCTGCCAAATCGCCAGCCGAGTCGCCCCTCAAGACAGCGGCCAAAACACCGGTTAAAGCCAAGCAGAGCCCGCAGGCAAAGACCGCCGTGAAAACTGCGGTCAAGCCAGTCAGCAAGCTGGTCAAAGTGGAAAAGGCCAAGAAGCCCAAAATGATCCGCGACAGCTTCACGATTCCGAAAACCGAGTACGTGGTGATTGACGCTCTCAAAGAGCGGGCAGGCAAGCTCTCACGGGCCGCCAAAAAAAGTGAGCTCTTGCGTGCCGGCATAAAGGCTTTGGCGGCCATGTCAGACGCTGCATTTTTGGCAGCGCTGGCGGCTGTGCCCACCATCAAAACCGGCAGGCCAGCCGCCACCAGCTGATCGCTGGTAGCTGTCTTTTGCTCAGATGAAGTCGGGTGACTGAACCGTCACCACAAGCGCTTGCCTTTGACCATCGCGCAGCCGGCTGCGAAGCCACCACAGAGAGCCTTTGCGCAGCGATATATCAACGCCGTCAAGGCCAAGAAGTCGGTTGACCACCTGGCCCAGTGTGGGCTGGTGGCCGACCACAACCACCGGGTATTTGCTGTCTGGCCAGTGCGTGAGCGCCAGCAGGTCATCCACAGAGCCGCTCGGGGACAGTTCAGGGCAGATTTTGTATTTGCGACCCAAGGACACCACAGTTTGTTCGCAGCGCACCGCAGGGCTGCACAGGATGCGCGCGTTGTCTGCTAACTTACGGTCCAGCCATTGCGCCATGCGGGCGGCTTGCCGCAGACCTTTGGAGCTCAGGCAACGCGCCAGGTCTGCTTGAAAATCAAGTTCCGTGATTGCAGGCGGTGCAATGCCATCGCTGAGATCTTCAGCGTCGGCATGCCGCCAGACAATCAGGTCCATGATCAGGCGTCCTTGCTTTTCCTGCTTTTGCTCAGGGCGCTGTTCTGTGCCGGCGAACGCAGCTTAGACACTGACTTGCCAGATTTTGAAACCGAGCCCGCCGACTGTGTGCCATAGCGCGCCATCAAAGCCGCCTGCGCGCCTTCTTTGCGGCCATGTGCAGGCGGCTGAACCCGTTGGTAAATGCCATCTGCCTGCAAATCCCAAGCATTGCTGGTGTCATGCATGTAGGCCACAAGACATTCCTCAATGATGCGTTGGCGCAGCACGGGGTCTGTGACCTGCCACGCCAGCTCGATTCGCCCGAACATATTGCGGTTCATCCAGTCGGCGCTCGACAAATAAAGCGTTTCGGTGTTCCCCGAGCGGAAGTAAAAAACCCGCGAATGCTCTAAGAAACGCCCGATGATGGAGCGCACCCGGATGTTGTCAGTGACACCCGGAACCTGTGCTGGCAACATGCAAGCGCCCCGGACAATAAGGTCAATTTTCACGCCCTTTTGCCCTGCGTTGACCAGCGCAAGTATCAGACCTTCATCGGTCAAGGCATTCATTTTGGCCACCAGCCGCGCGTCTTCTCCGCGAGCTGCAGCTGCGCTCAGCGCTTCAATCATTTGCAGCATTTTGGCGTGCAGCTGGAAAGGTGCAAGAACCAACTGCCTTAGTTTAGGCAAACGACTTTGGCTGGCCAAATGAAAAAAGACATTTTCCATGTCCAGGGTCAGCAAGGGGTTGGCCGTGAGATAACTCACATCGGTGTAAAGACGCGCAGTTTTGGGGTTGTAGTTACCCGTCGAGAGATGGCCGTAGCGTTTGAGAAGCTTGCCCTCACGACGCGTCACCAGCAACATTTTCGCGTGTGTTTTCAGACCCACAATGCCGTAGACCACCTGAGCCCCGATCGACTCCAGCATCTCTGCCCAATTGATGTTGGCTTCTTCGTCAAAGCGAGCCTTGAGCTCCACCACCACAGTGACTTCTTTGCCGCGCCTGACCGCTTCGCGCAGTAAAACCATCAGCTCAGAATCGGACCCGGTACGGTAAATTGTCTGTTTGATGGCCAGTACCTGCGGGTCATTGACAGCTTCGCGCAAAAAAGCCAAAACACCATCAAAGCTTTCAAAGGGCTGGTGAATGCACACATCCCCTTCTTTGAGTTTTTTGAAAATCGATTCGCCCTGCTTGAGTTGTTGCGGGTACGAAGATTGATAGGGCGGGAATAACAGCGCGGGGTCATTCACCAGGTCGACCAGCTGCGTAAGCCGGACCAGGTTCACAGGGCCGGGAACCCTGTACAGCGCTTCGGGAGGTAGATCAAACTGCTCAAGCAGAAATTGAGACAAGTGCTCAGAACAACCTGCAGAAACCTCCAGCCGCAGTGCTTGTCCGTAATTGCGCTGTTCGAGGCCGGCACGCAAGGCTGTGCGCAGATTCAACACATCTTCCTCGTCCACCGCCAAGTCGGAGTGCCGGGTGACCCGGAACTGCGAGAACTGCTGCACATCGCGGCCCGGAAAAAGATCTGCCAGGTGCGAGCGGATCACGCTGGTCAAGGCGACAAAGTGTAATTTTCCTTTGCCACTGCTGTCTGGTATTTGAATGATGCGCGGCAACACACGCGGCACTTTGACAATGGCAATTTCGTTTTCGCGCCCAAAAGCATCTTTGCCGCCCAGCCGCACGATGAAGTTGAGCGATTTGTTGGCCACCATCGGAAATGGATGCGATGGATCCAGGCCGACCGGAATCAACAATGGGCGAACTTCGCGCAAAAAATATGCTTTGACCCAACGCTTTTGAGCTGCATTTCGCTCACCGTGCGAGAGCAGATGAATACCTTGCTTGGCAAACTCCGGCAACAAGACGTCGTTGTAGAGGCGGTACTGTTTTTCAACGATGGCATGAGCCGCTTCAGACAGCGCAGCATAAGCGTCTTGGGCTTCAGAAGAATTGGCACCCTGCAAACGCAGCGCAGACAAATGCGGCTCAGCACGCACTTCAAAGAATTCGTCGAGGTTTGACGAAACAATGCACAAAAAGCGCAAACGCTCCAGCAAGGGCGTCTGAGTTTGTGTGGCCAAGTCCAGCACACGCTCATTGAACGCCAAAATACTGACGTCACGGTTCAGAAGATTCAAGCGCGGTGCGCCCGCTGCCGCAGTCGGCGTCTTCATTTCATTTGGATTGGGCATAGAGGAAAAACCATGAAGGCTGTGGATTATCGAAGCCCGACACTCAATCAGAGTTGATTAAGCTCAACTTGATTGTGGAATCCATTTATGACAAATAAATGACAGTACGGTGAATACAGGTCAAACCCAAGGGGCTGAAGCCCCAATTCTTAATCAGCAGCTGCGTCAAAGCGCTTGCGGTAACGCGGTGGCAGATCAGCGATGCGCATCATCATGGGCAAATCAGCCGAGTTGAAATCCGGATCCCAGGCCGGTGCACCCAATACCTTGGCGCCCAAGCGCAAGTAGCCCTTGATCAAAGCGGGCGGCTCAACGTCAAGCGAATCATCCAGCCGGTCTACCGGCAAAGCCAGACGCGGCGTGACATGCCAGTCAATGCCGGCCAGATGGGTTTGGCGCAATTGGCGCCAGATGCTGGCGGCGGCGTGACCCGTGGACGTGCCGCCGTATTGCATTGGAATGCTGGCGCAACCGATCATGGTGTCCAGCTGGTTGCGCGACATGAACTGCGCCAGGGCGCCCCACAAGGCCAAAATCACAGCACCCTGCCGGTGATCGGCGTGCACACAACTGCGGCCTAACTCCACCATGCGAGAGCGCAATGAGCGCAGACGCGTGAGGTCAAACTCCATGTCGCTGTAGGTACCACCGGCGCGACGCGCCTGCGTGGGTGTCAAAGCGCGGTAAGTCCCGATGACCTCCTGCGTGGCCTGGTCGCGCACCAGGAGGTGTTCGCAGTAATCGTCAAACAGGTCCACGTCATGTCCCGGCAGCTTGGTGTCAAGGCGTGCACCCATTTCAACGGCAAAGACCTGGTAGCGCAAACGTTGAGCGGCGCGAACTTCATCCAGGTTGCGCGCCCAGCTCACTTCAATGGCAGAGGCCAGTGGCGTGGTCGCAGGCTTGGCATGTGGCAACTGCACGCTGCTGTCCAACAATCCCCGCGGCAAGGCAATCGGCGAAAGGGAAAAAGTTGGGCTGGGCAATTCTTTCATTTGAAATTCCTAGAAATAAATCAGTCGCTGAATAATTACTTTTTTAATTAGCCTTGATGGCCATCGGGCAGGCGCTGAATGCCGCCCTTCAGGCCCTCCAGCCAGGGTCGGGTGCCGGCCACAAAACGAAGTCCACCCGGGCTGTTGGCCATGTAGTGGGCTGTGCAACGCAAAATCTTCAGCAGTACCTGGTCTGGGCGCAGTCGCTGTGGCAACACCTTTTGCTGGGGTAACAAACTTGGCATGTTTTGTTCTTGCTGCATGTGCGCGTCCTTGGACTTATAGGCTTGGACTGAATTTTGTGAGCAGTACATGACACATGCATGTCGATCATGTGGCAAATCCATGTCAAACGGCTGTTGAATCTAATTTGGAGCGACTACGATGCTGCTGTGATGACACCCCAGACGCGCACCGTTACCTGCCTGGGCCTGGCGCAAACGCTGGCCTGGGCTTCGAGCTACTACCTGCCAGCCATGCTGGCGAACTCGATGGCGCGCGATCTGGGCGTGAGCAGCCCGATGATCTTTGCAGCGTTTTCAGCCGCGCTGGTGGTGTCTGCCCTGCTGGGGCCGCTGGCCGGCCGGGCGATTGACCGCTTCGGCGGGCGTCGTGTGCTGATGCTCAACAGCCTGGTGTTTGCGCTCGGGCTGGTCTGCCTGGCACTGGCGCAAGGGCCTGTCGGTCTGTTTGCAGGCTGGTGCATTCTGGGCATGGCCATGGCCGCAGGGCTTTACGAAGCGGCCTTTGCCACGCTGGTGCATCTTTACGGCCAGCGCTCACGCGGCCCGATCACCGGCATCACGCTGATGGCGGGTCTGGCCAGCACCATCGGCTGGCCGCTGTCGGCCTGGCTGGAGCTGCACTGGGGCTGGCGCACGGCTTGCATGAGCTGGGCAGCCCTGCACCTGCTGGTGGCATTGCCGCTGAACGCTTTGCTGCAAAAAAAGCCTGATGCATCTGCCAACGAAGACATCCCATCGGTTGACGGCAGCGCATCGGCGCTGGCGCCGGCAGTTGAAGCTTTAAGCCAGTCCAGCGCCCGCCGCGCCGGCGCCCTGCTGGCCTTGGTCTTTGCCATCACCTGGTTCATCAGCACCGCCATGGCCGCGCACCTGCCCCGTCTGCTGCAGGCGCAGGGCCTGCCGCTGGCGACCGCACTGCTGCTGGCCGCCCTGGTCGGGCCGGCACAGGTGGCAGGCCGCTTGCTCGAGTATGGTTTGCTGCGCCGCGTTCACCCGGTGGTGTCGGCGCGCGTGGCGGGCGCGTTGCATTCAGTAGGGGCACTCGCATTTTTACTGCTGGGGGTGCCGGCCGGCGCGGCCTTCACGCTGCTGCACGGAGCGGGCAACGGCATTTTGACCATCGCCAAAGGCACTCTGCCCCTGGTGCTGTTTGGCAGCAAAGACTACGGCTTGCGCCAGGGTCTCTTGATGGTGCCGGCGCGTTTTGCGCAGGCACTATCGCCTTATCTCTTCGGCCTGGCGATAGACGGCTTTGGTGGCGGTGCGCTGTGGTTTTCTGCCGCACTGGGCGGGGTTTGCTTCATGGCCTTGATGCTGCTGCCAGGGCCGTCACCTCGTGCGCCGGCAAACTCTTGAGCTTGTGATCGCTCCAGACCTGTCGCCAGTGGCGCGAACCCGGCAGCCCGTGGCGCAGGCCCAGCATGTGGCGGGCAATGGCGCTCCAAGGCGTGCCGTGCAGCGCCGCTTCACGTGCCATGTAGTCCACCATCTGTGATTCAACCAACTCGCGCGTCAACACTTGGGCCGCTGCGGGCTCGCCCCAAAAATCAGCATCCCAGGAGGCCAGCCACCAGGGCTTGTGATAAGCCTCGCGGCCAATCATCACGCCGTCGATGTGCTGCAGTTGCTCATGCACTTGCGCGGCAGTGTTGATGCCGCCGTTGATCATGATGCGCAGCTGCGGAAAATCTTTTTTGAGCCGGTGCACAAACTCATAGCGCAGCGGCGGCACTTCGCGGTTTTCTTTGGGCGACAAGCCTTGCAGCCAGGCGTTGCGGGCGTGCACGATGAAAGTTTGGCAACCGGCCTGGCTGACCGCGCCAACGAAATCGCGCACAAAGTCGTAGCTCTCGCCCTTATCGATACCGATGCGGTGCTTCACGGTGACCGGCACACTCACCACATCCAGCATGGCCTTGACACCATCGGCCACCAACTGCGGCTCGGCCATCAGGCAGGCGCCGAAAGCACCGCGCTGCACACGCTCGCTGGGGCAGCCGCAGTTGAGGTTGATCTCGTCATAGCCCCACTGTTCGCCCAAGCGTGCAGCTTGTGCCAAATCAGCCGGCTCGCTGCCGCCCAGTTGCAGTGCCAAGGGATGCTCTTCTACATTGAAACGCAAATGCCGCGGCACATCACCGTGCAGCAAAGCGCCTGTGGTGACCATCTCGGTGTAGAGCAGCGCACGGCGCGTGAGCAGGCGGTGAAAGTAACGGCAATGCCGGTCCGTCCAATCCATCATCGGCGCGACGCTGAGTCGGTCAGGCTGCTTTGCAGTGCTGGTGATGAGGGTCATGGGTAGGGGTTGTGGCGATGAAACTGTCCGAAAACTGATTTTCGCTCTTATTGCCGCTGGAAAAAGGTCATAAAAAACCCGCCCGAAGGCGGGTTTTAAATGCGCCAAAGCGCTCCTGTCGTTTTAACCCATGTGCAAGCCGCCGTTGAGCGAGAAGTCAGCGCCGGTGGCGTAACCGCCCTCTTCCGAGGCAATCCAGGAAATGATGGAGGCGATTTCTTCAGGTGTGCCCAGCCGCTTGGCCGGCACGCCGGCAACGATTTTTTCCAGCACATCCGGACGGATCGACTTGACCATGTCAGTGCCGATGTAACCCGGGCTGACAGTGTTGACGGTGACGCCTTTGCTGGCGAGCTCTTGCGCCAGCGCCATGGTGAAGCCGTGCAAGCCAGCCTTGGCGGTGGAGTAGTTGACCTGACCGAACTGACCTTTTTGGCCATTGACCGAAGAAATATTGACCACGCGTCCGAAGTTCGCTTCGATCATGCCTTCGATCACCTGCTTGGTCACGTTGAACATGCTGTTGAGGTTGGTCGAAATAACAGCGTCCCAGTCGGCCTTGCTCATTTTGCGGAACTGGCCGTCGCGCGTGATACCCGCGTTGTTGACCAGCACGCTGACTTGACCGTGCTCGGCTTTGACCTTGTCAAAGGCCGCCACCGTGGAATCCCAGTCGCCGACATTGCCCACCGAAGCGTAAAAGCTGTAGCCCAGTGCTTTTTGTTCGTCCAGCCATTTACCGGCGTCGCGGGTAGGACCGCAACCGGCAATGACCTTGAACCCGTCTTTGGCCAGTCGCTGGCAGATGGCCGTTCCAATGCCGCCCATGCCGCCTGTAACGTATGCGATTTTTTGTGTCATGTGTGCTCCATTGATTTTTAATGAAAAACTGCTCTAACTTAAATTCATCGCTCCAGCGTGAGGGCAACCCCCATGCCGCCACCAATGCACAAGCTGGCGATACCCTTTTTGGCATCGCGGCGCACCATCTCGTGCAGCAGCGTCACCAGAATGCGGCAACCGGACGCACCAATCGGGTGGCCGATGGCAATCGCGCCACCGTTGACATTGACTTTGCTGGTGTCCCAGCCCATTTCTTTGTTGACCGCGCAGGCCTGGGCGGCAAAGGCTTCGTTGATCTCCAGCAGGTCCAGGTCTTGCGCTTTCCAGCCGGCGCGTTGCAGTGCTTTGGTGGACGCGGGTACCGGGCCCATGCCCATGAAGGCCGGGTCCAGGCCGCTGGTGGCATAGCTGGCAATGCGTGCCAAAGGTTTGAGCCCGAGGGCCGCTGCCTTTTTGGCGCTCATGACCATGACAGCCGCAGCGCCGTCGTTGATGCCCGAGGCGTTACCGGCAGTCACGCCGCCGGCTTTGTCAAAGGCCGGACGCAGGCCGGCCAGAACTTCGGCATTGGTTTTGCGGTTGATGAATTCGTCTGCCGCAAAAACGATGGGGTCGCCTTTTTTCTGGGCGATTGAAAAAGGCACGATCTCGTCCTTGAACTTGCCGGCGTCTTGTGCGGCAGCGGCCTTGGTCTGGCTGGCCAGTGCCAGCGCGTCCTGCATGGCGCGGTCTATGCCGTATTTCTTGGCCACGTTTTCGGCGGTGATACCCATGTGGTATTGGTTGTAGACGTCCCACAGGCCGTCCACGATCATGGTGTCCACCATCTTCCAGTCACCCATGCGCTGGCCGTCGCGCGAGCCGTTGAGCACGTGCGGCGAAGCGCTCATGTTTTCCTGTCCGCCGGCAATCACAATTTCGCTGTCGCCCGTGGCCACCGATTGCGCAGCCAGCATGACGGCTTTGAGACCCGAGCCGCAAACAGCGTTGATGGTGAGGCCGGGAATTGCGTGCGGGAAACCGGCCTTGACGACCGACTGGCGCGCCGGGTTCTGGCCGACACCAGCGGTAAGCACTTGGCCCATGATGACTTCACCGATCTGCTCAGCATCCAGGCCAGAGCGCTCCAGCACGGCCTTGATAACAGCAGCGCCCAGCTCGGTGGCAGGCGTCTTGGCCAGCGATCCACCAAACTTTCCGACAGCGGTACGGGCTGCTGAAACAATAACGATGTCATCCATTTTTCTATTTCCTTGAGTTAAAAAGTTTTGAGATGGGTGCAAGAACACTGCGCCCGCTAAAAAGGGCCTCAGGCCTTGGCCTTGACGTAACGACCCGGCGCAGGCTCAAGGGCTTTGTATTTGCGACTGCCATAGCTTTTGGGTGCGGCAATTTGCGGGCCCGCATGAGCCTTGAGCCATGCCGCCCAATCGGGCCACCAGCTGCCGGCGTGCTCCGTTGCACCGGCCAGCCAAGCTTGCTGAGAAACCGGCAATTTGTCGCCGATCCAGTGCGAGCGCTTTTTCTTGGCCGGCGGATTGATCACGCCGGCAATATGACCCGATGCACCCATGACAAAGCGCTTGGGGCCTTTGAGGACCTGGGTCGAGGCGTAAGCGCCGCCTATCGGCACGATATGGTCTTCACGCGAGCCGTAAATGTAGGCCGGCATGTCGAGCTTTGACAAATCGATTTTTTCACCGCAGACAGTGAGCTTGCCGCGCTTGACAAGACTGTTTTCAAAGTAGGTGTTGCGCAGGTACCAGGCGTAGAAAGGCCCGGGCAGGTTGGTCGAGTCGCTGTTCCAGTACAGCAGGTCAAAAGGCGGCGGCGTTTCACCCTTGAGGTAGTTGCCGACCACGTAATTCCAGACCAGGTCATTGGGGCGCAAAAAGCTGAAGGTCGAGGCCAGGTCCTGGCCCTTGAGCAAGCCGCCGCTGCCCATTTGCATTTCGCGGAACTTGACGGCCGTCTCGTCAATGAAAATGTCCAGAATGCCGGTGTCCGAAAAATCCAGCAAAGAGGTCAACAGCGTCAGGCTGGTCACCGGCTTTTCGCCGCGTGCGGCCAGCACGGCCAGCGCAGTGCTCAAAATGGTGCCGCCCACGCAAAAGCCCAATGCGTTGATGCTTTTGGCGCCGGTGATCTCTTGCGTGACAGCAATCGCCTGGATGGCAGCATGCTCGATGTAGTCGTCCCAGGTTTTGTCCTGCATGGACTCGTCGGGGTTGCGCCAGCTGACCACAAAAGTGCGGTGCCCCTGGGCTACGGCGTAACGAATCAGTGAGTTCTCAGGTTGCAGGTCCAGGATGTAGAACTTGTTGATGCAAGGCGGCACCAAGAGAAAAGGCTTTGCATGCACCTTGGCGGTGAGCGGCTTGTACTCGAGCAGCTGGAAAAATTCGTTTTCAAAGACCACTGCGCCTTCGGTGGTGGCGACGTTTTTGCCGACCTCAAAAACGCTTTCATCGGTCATGGAGACATGGCCCTGCTGCATGTCGTGCATCAGGTTTTGCAGGCCCTGGGCAATGCTCTGGCCCTGGGTGTCCAGCGCTTTTTTCTGGGCTTCGGCATTCAAAGCCAGGAAATTGCTCGGGGCGCTGGCCGCCAGCCACTGCTCTACCGCAAAGCGCACCCGTGCGCGGGTTTTTTCATCGCCTTCAACGGCTTCCGCCAGGCCCATCAGTGCCTGTGCATTGATCATGTAGCTGGCAGCACAAAAGTGCGCGACAGGGTTGCTGTTCCAGGCTTCGCCGGCAAAGCGGCGGTCGGCCACCGGCTTGAGCTGGGCCGCATCGGCCGAGATGCCGGAGTTCCACAAGTCACCGGCCTGCTGGAGATAGGACTGCTGGATTTCCAGCAGTTTGGCCGGGTCTAATTGCAAGCCGGCAAAAGGGTCTTTGGCGGCTGGTACGCCTTGCATCAGCACGCTGGGCACGCTGTCCATGGCCTTTTGCATGCCTTGACTCAGGCTATCTTGAAATTGCCGGGCCAGTTGCGCCCAGTTTGCGTCAGAATTCATGTTGTCTCCTCAATCTGCGTGAAAGCAATGGTCTTTAAAAAGACTCTGTTGCAGACTTAGCTTATTCTGCCTTGCTGACTATGCACGCGTTTAGTTTCTTTAACCTGACTATGCCCTAACTTTGATGTACCTGACCGCAATTGCATGGATTTATGTCGTGCTGATGATGAGCGTTGCTGAAGCCACCAGCAGCAACGGCACTGTTTTAGGTGCCTTGATGACTTTTTTGCTTTACGGCGCATTACCGCTGGCACTGGTGATGTATGTGATGAACACGCCGGCCCGCCGTCGCAAGCTCAAGGCCAAGGCGCTGGCCGAAGACAGTCTCAAAGAGCCTGGCCAGCCCCCCGAGCCCTCAAATCTGCCAGATACAAGCGGCCATGCGGCCGGTGCTGTGCCCGAGGGCAGTGTCACGGCGGTGCGAAAAGAAGCTTGAAGGCTGGCCGACAGTGCACCAGCCGGGGCTGCCGTCGTTGCCGTACACCCCGGCAATGCCCAGGGCATGCAGCTTCAGGCGGGCCAGCCCTGCCAAGTCAGCCAGGTATTTGGCTGGCAGGCCGGGCAGCGCTGCAAAATAAGCGCCAGAGCCCGGGTGCCAGGCTTCAAAAGCCGCTTTCACCTCAGCGCCCACTTCAAAGGCGCCGGGCCCGATGCAAGGCCCCAGCCAGGCAATGGTTCTTTGGGCAGCCTGCGCCTGGCTTTGCCCGGCCAAGTCGGCAAAGCGGCTGAAAACAGCGCCCAACACGCCTGCCGATGAACCTGCTAAGCCCCCTGCCCCCAGACCGGCCAGGCCGCGCCAGCCGGCATGGGCTGCTGCCACCACAGGCAAGTCGAGGTGAGCCAGCAGAACCGGCAGGCAGTCAGCCACCATGATGGTGCAAGCCAGGCCGCGCTCACGAGTGACAGCTGCATCAGCCTGGGGGTCGCTGAGGCCCAGGCTTTGGGCTTCCAGCACGGCCACCTGCTCGCCATGCACCTGACGCAAAAAAACAGGCCGGCAAGCCGTGGCCAATGCAAGAGTTTGCCGGTTGGCCGCCACCCGGGACGGCGCATCCTGCACATGCTCACCCAGGTTCAGGCTGTCCCATGGCGCGGGTGATTGCCCGCCGGCCCGGCTTGTGAACACAGCGCGAACCCCGCTGGGTGCAGGCCACTGTGGAATCAACCATTCGGGGTGCCAGTGCGCGTTCAAGGGGGTTTTCTACTCGTTGTCCGGGCAGGCCGAGGGTTGGGCCTGGGCAAACGCCGGCAAAGCCATGCAAGCCTCAAAAGCGGCCATGGTGCGCGGCAAACCCGTCAAGTTCACCTCAAAGCGTTGGGCATTGAAGATCTGCGGCACCAGGCAGCAGTCGGCCAGCGTCGGGGTCTGGCCGTAGCAGTAAAGAGCAGGCGGCAGCTGGGCCAATTGACGTTCAAAGGCTTGAAGGCCGGTGCGGCACCAATGGTGGTACCAGCCGTTTTTGGCTGCTTCGTCAATTTTCAGCTCCCTGACCAGGTGCTTGAGCACGCGCAGGTTGTTAAGCGGGTGTATTTCACAAGCTACCGACTGCGCCAGTGCCCGCACTTTGGCCCGTCCCAGCGCATCGACCGGTAACAGGGGCGGGGTGGGATGGGTTTCGTCCAGGTACTCGATGATGGCCATCGATTGAGATAGAAGCTCGCCATCGGTTTGAAGCAGCGGCACCAGGGTGTGAACCGACAAGTCTGCAAAGGGCGGTTTTTGATGGTCGCCGCGATTCAAATGCACAGGCACGTAGTCGTAAGCCAGTCCCTTGAGATTGAGCGCAATACGCACCCTGAAGGAAGCTGAGGACCGGAAGTAACTGTGTAACTTCATTTTGAAAAGATACCCGCGGCATCCGCTAAACGCTAAGCCTGTACAACCGTGGCTGGTCAGTAACTGCCATGGTCACGCGCCATGCTTTCAAACTTGGTGATGCGGTTCAAGAAAGTCAGCTTGACAGTACCGGTCGGGCCGTTACGTTGCTTGCTGATGATCACCTCGGCAACACCAGGCTCTTTACAAGCTTCTTTGGTGTAGTACTCGTCGCGGTAAATGAACATGATGACATCGGCATCCTGCTCGATCGCGCCGGATTCGCGCAAGTCACTCATCATGGGCCGCTTGTCTGTGCGCGACTCGACGCCGCGGCTGAGCTGCGACAAAGCAAGCACCGGGCATTGCAACTCTTTGGCCAGCATTTTCAGGCCGCGTGAAATCTCGCCCACGGCAGTGGCGCGGTTTTCTTCATTCATGCTGCTAGAGACACTCATGAGCTGCAGGTAGTCGACCACAATCAAGCCCAGTTGGCCGAAGTGACGAGACAGCCGGCGGGCATTGGCGCGCAACTCGCTGACTGTCAGGCCCGGAGTTTCATCAATGTGCAAAGAAATATTGCGCAATTTTTCGATAGATTCGATCAGGCGCGGCCACTCCTCAGGGGACAGCTTGCCGGTGCGCAGATGGCTCTGGTCAATGCGCCCGATAGAACCGACGATACGCACCGCCAACTGAGAGGCACCCATCTCCATGGAAAACACAGCCACCGGCAGACCTTCATTGAGCGCCACATGCTCGGCAATGTTGATCGCCAGCGCTGTCTTGCCCATGGATGGTCGCGCCGCCAGAATAATCAAATCGCCCTTTTGAAAGCCCGAGGTCTCGCGGTCCAGATCATGAAAACCGGTGGGTACGCCGGTGATGTCGTTGGGGTTTTTCGACATTTCAGTGACTCGGTCCAGCAAATTGACCACCAGCGTGTCCATGCTGTGAAAGCCCTGCTTCATGCGCGAGCCCTGCTCGCCGATCTTGAAGATCTTCTGCTCAGCCTCGTCCAGGATCATGGCCACAGCCTTGCCCTGCGGGCTGAAGGCCTGGGTCGCGATCTCGTCACTGGCCTTGACCAGCTTGCGAAGGATAGAGCGCTCGCGCACGATCTCCGCATAGCGACGCACATTGGCAGCGCTCGGCACGTACTGCGCCAGAGAATTGAGGTAGCCCAAGCCGCCTACATCGTCAGCCTTGCCCTGAGATTGCAAGTGTTCAAAGACCGTGATGACATCCGCCGGTTTGCTGGCGTTCATCAGTGCGCCCACCGCGGCATAAACAAGTTTGTGCTCATAGCGGTAAAAATCCTCGTCCACCAGCAGATCGCCCACCCGGTCCCAGGCGCTGTTGTCCAGCAGCAAGCCGCCCAGCACGCTGGACTCGCCTTCAATGGAATGGGGTGGGACGCGAAGCTGGGCTATTTGCCGGTCGGGGCTATAGCCAGGGTCATTGAGCGAAGAAAGTACGGCAGACATGAGTTTCCTGTGAAGACTGCCATGTTAAGCCCAGAGTCGCCGAATGCCTCGGGATAAGTCTGTGCATAAACGGTGTGCCGGTGGTGCAAAGCCGGTGCAGATGCAGTGGAAATGCAAAAAAATTTCTGGGTGGTGAAAACGCTGCATCCATGAAAAAAGCCGCTCCGGGGAGCGGCTTTTCAGGGAGCGCAGAAAGCGCTAGCGGGGTCTTAGGCGGTTTCGCCGTAAACCGTCACCGTGACGTCAACCGTCACATCGGTGTGCAATGCCACGCTGACCGGGTGGTCGCCAACGATCTTCAAAGGACCATTGGGCATGCGGATCTGGGACTTCAGCACGGCAAAGCCTTGCTTGCTCAGTTCCTGGGCGATGTCAGAGTTGGTGACGGAGCCGAACAAGCGACCATCGACGCCGGCTTTTTGCGTCAGCTTGACGACGGTGCCGCCCAGCTTGGCGCCTTGGGCCTGGCATTCGGCCAGCTTGGCAGCGGCGACTTTTTCAAGTTCGGCGCGCTTGACCTCGAATTCCTTGATGGCCACTGCGGTGGCGCGGCGTGCGCGGCCCGAAGGGATCAGGAAGTTGCGGGCGTAACCGTCTTTGACTTTAACGACTTCACCCAGATTGCCCAGGTTGACGACTTTGTCGAGCAGAATAATTTGCATGCTGGGCTCCTTACAGGCTACGGTGCTGGTCGCTGTAAGGCAGCATCGCGAGGAAGCGAGCGCGCTTGACGGCGGTGTTGATCTGGCGCTGGAAAATTGCGCGCGTGCCGGTCAGGCGGGCAGGAATGATTTTTCCGTTTTCGGCAACAAAGTCACGCAGTGTGTCGATGTCTTTGTAATCAATTTCTTCGACGCCAGCAGCTGTGAAGCGGCAAAAGCGCTTGCGCTTGAACAACAGCGATTGGGTGTTGCGCTTAGGGCGCTTGTCTTTATTGAAACGTTTTGGTCCAGGCATGAGGGACTCCTTAAATAGGGTTCAGTTCTTGAATATGAAAAATGACGCTTTTATTGGTGCGCGCGCTGATGAGGAAACCGCTGAACTTGAAGGCTTGCCCCAAAGGCAGCCGACCGGCCTGTTCGGCCAAAGCACCAAAAGCCACAGCCTTGATGCTCAGTTTGACTTGCCGGGTGGTTCCTGCTTCGGTGACTTCGGACTCATGGTCGAGAACAAAGTTAACAGCGGGAAGACCGGCTGGCGTGTAACGCAGAGGGCTGGCCTCCACAATACTCGCCGTCAGATCAACATGGTTCACTCAAATTTCAGTTCGTACAAACAGCAAACGCGTTCGACAAAAAACAGCGCCTTAAGAGGCAGCGTATTCCGCCTGCTGAGATTTACGGGCTTCTTCCCGCTCGACGTTGCGCATCATGATGGAGGGGCCGGTTTCGGCCTTTTTCTTAGCCACCGTCATGTGACGCAAAACCGCGTCATTGAACTTGAACGCGTGCTCAATCTCGTCCATCACAGCCTGGCTGGCTTCAATGTTGATGCAAAGGTAATGGGCCTTGGCCAATTTCTGGATCAGATAAACCAGTTGGCGGCGACCCCAGTCTTCCACGCGATGAACCTTGCCACCGCCTGCGGTGATCATGGCTTTGTAGCGCTCCAGCATGGCCGGAACCTGCTCGCTTTGATCCGGATGGATCATCAAGATGATTTCATAGTGACGCATAAACTCTCCTTATGGTTGGTAAAAGCTGCCCCAGCGTCGTTAAGGGTGCAGCAAGGCGAAGCCCATGATTATAGCCCGCCTGTCCAGGGAGCGCCAAGCTGCCTTTTTTCAGGGCTGTGCGGCAGTGCGCCGGGGTAGCGCACATGGTTGACCAGGTCCATGACTTGGGGCCCCGGGCGCCGGGTGAGCAAGCTGACCACCACAATGACGGCAAAACCGACCGGTACCCCGAACACCCCGGCGGAAATCGGCTGTATGCCCCACCACAGCTCAATTGGCCGGGTCACGCCAAACAGACTGCGCATCCAGGGCTGGGTCAGCACCATGTAGACCAGCGTGGTGCCCAGGCCAGCCACCATGCCCAGCGAAGCAGCAAGGCCGGTTGCCCGCTTCCAGAAAATGCCCAGGGTCAATGCCGGGAAAAAAGCAGCCGCAGCAAACGAAAAGGCCGCCGAAACCAGAAACAAAATATCGGCCGGTTTGCGAGAAGCAACATAGGCAGCCCCCAGCGCCACCACCAAGAGCAGGACCTTGGACAAGGTCACGCGGCGGGCCGTTGAGGCGTTGGGATCGATCATCTTGTAATAAACGTCGTGACTGAGTGCGCTGGAAATCGTCAACAACAAGCCGTCGGCGGTGGACAGCGCCGCGGCCAGCCCGCCGGCAGCCACCAGACCCGAGACCACATAGGGCAAACCACCAATGGCCGGGGCCGCCAGCATGATGATGTCGCCGCCTATTGACAGCTCATTGAGCTGCAAAATGCCGTCACGATTCACGTCCACGGCCGACAACAAGGACGGGTCAACTTTGTTCCAGGCAGTGATCCAGTCGGGCAACTGACTAAATGGCGTTCCGACCACCAGCGTGAAAACTTCGTACTTGACCAACACTGCCAGCGCCGGTGCTGTGATGTAGACCAGCACAATGAACAACAGCGACCAGGTCACAGATTGCCTTACCTCCTTGACGCTGGGAACGGTGTAGTAGCGGATCAAAATATGCGGCAGTGCAGCCGTTCCGACCATCAGACAGAAAACCAGCGCCAGGAAATTGCGCCTGGAGATTTCAAACTCATGGCGCGCATGCTCATCGCCCGCCGGGTCACCGGCAAACTGCTGTGCATGCGGCGGCATGCCATTGAGCGGCCTGGACTTGGCGTCGGCCTCTGCTTTGGCCTGTGTCCAGAAGGCGCGCGCCGACTCCAGATTACGGGGCAAATTGGACAAGGCCCGGTCGGCGGCATAAATGTCAAAAACCGGCGCATCGGAGGCCTTCAGCGCGGCAACCTCGCGGCTGGCCCGCGCCCGGTCTGCCGTCAAAGCCGCCGCCGGATCCTGCAGCTTGGCCGCCAGCTCGGCCGAGCGTTGGCTGAAGATTTGCTGGACTTGTTGCTCCTTCGGATCTCGAATCAGTTCGTCCTCGCGTGCGCTGACTTTTTGCAACTGATAGCCGTAAATAGCTTGCGGCAAAGGAATACCGGTTTGCTTGACAGAAAGCCACACCACCGGCAGCAAGTAAGCGACAGTGATCACCAGGTATTGCGTCACTTGAGTCCAGGTCACCGCCCGCATACCACCCAGAAATGAGCACAATAAAATACCACCTAGGCCCAGGAAAATCCCCAGCTCAAAAGCCACGCCGGTCAAGCGCGCCGTGATGATGCCGACACCGTAAATTTGCGCCACAACGTAAGTGAAAGAGCACAAGAGCGCGGCCAGCACGCCCAACATGCGCGGCAGATTGCCGCCATAGCGCTCGCCCAGGAAATCGGGAATCGTGAACTGACCGAACCTGCGCAGATAGGGCGCCAGTAAAAAAGCCACCAGGCAGTAACCGCCGGTCCAGCCCATGATGAAGGCCAGACCGTTAAAGCCCGTGAGGTACAACGTGCCAGCCAGGCTGATGAAGGAGGCTGCCGACATCCAGTCTGCGCCCGTGGCCATGCCGTTGTAGACCGCCGGCACGCGGCGCCCGGCGACGTAATACTCAGAAGCATCGGTGGTCCGGCTCATGATGCCGATACCGGCATACAGCCCGATGGTGGCCAGCAGAAAAATCAGGCCTATGACTTGCCTTGACAAACCCTGTTGTTCCAAAAACGCCAACACCAGAACAAAGGCGATGAAGCCCGCGGCATACCAGCGGTAAACGCGGTTGAGCGCCAGCCTGAACTGTGCATCAGTTTGCGCATCACCGGACATGCCGGCCCCCACGGTTGAGCACACAGCTCAGCTCGCCAGGCCTGCGCCGCCAGAGATGACAGGGCATTTGCCGGCGACGCCCAAGACTCATACCGTGCCTGAGCCTGATAGGTTTTTCCAGGTGTCGATCACGGTGTCCGGGTTCAGCGAGATAGAGCCTATGCCCTGCTCCCGCAGCCAATGCGCAAAGTCAGGGTGATCGCTGGGGCCCTGACCGCAAATGCCCACGTACTTGCCCTGGCGGCGGCAGGCCTGTATCGCCAGGCTGAGCAAGGCCTTGACGGCCGGATCACGCTCATCAAAATCTTTGGCCAGCACTTCCAGGCCGGAGTCACGGTCCAGGCCCAGCGTCAGCTGGGTCAGGTCGTTGGAGCCGATAGAAAAGCCATCAAAGTAGGCTAAAAACTCGTCGGCCAGTACGGCATTGCTTGGCACCTCGCACATCATGATCAGGCGCAGTTCGTCTTCGCCGCGCTTAAGACCGTGTTGGGCCAGCAGCTCGGTGACCGCTTTGGCCTGCCCCAGGGTGCGAACAAAGGGCACCATGACCTCGACGTTGGTCAGACCCATGTCCTTGCGAACGCGCCGCAGGGCTTCGCATTCCATGGCAAAGGCCTCGGCGAAGTCGGGGTTGAGATAGCGGGCTGCACCGCGAAAGCCGAGCATCGGATTTTCTTCTTCGGGCTCGTAACGCGAACCGCCAATGAGCTTGCGGTATTCATTGGACTTGAAGTCCGACAAGCGCACGATCACCGGCTTGGGCCAGAAGGCCGCAGCGATGGTGGCCACACCTTCTGCGACCTTGTCGACATAAAAAGCGCGCGGCGAAGCATGGCCCCGGGCCACGCTCTCAACGGCTTTTTTCAAGTCTGCATCTACGTTCGGGTAGTCGAGGATGGCCTTGGGATGCACGCCGATGTTGTTATTGATGACAAACTCAAGCCGCGCCAGGCCGACGCCGTGATTGGGTATCTGGCAAAAATCAAAAGCCAGCTGCGGGTTGCCGATGTTCATGGTGATCTTGATGTCGATGGGCGGCATGTCTCCGCGCTGCACCTCGGTAACTTCGGTTTCCAGCAGGCCGTCGTAAATATTGCCGGTGTCGCCTTCGGCGCAGCTCACCGTCACCAGCATGCCGTCTTTGAGTTGCTCGGTGGCATCGCCACAGCCGACCACGGCCGGAATGCCCAGCTCGCGCGCAATGATGGCGGCGTGGCAGGTGCGCCCGCCGCGGTTGGTGACGATGGCGCTGGCGCGCTTCATGACCGGCTCCCAGTTCGGGTCGGTCATGTCGGTCACGAGCACGTCGCCGGCCTGCACCTGGTCCATCTCGGAGATGTGCCGCACGATGCGCACCGGGCCGGTGCCGATCTTTTGCCCAATGGCTCGCCCCTCCGTCAGCACCGTACCGGTGCTTTTAAGCTTGTAGCGTTGCTCGGCCTTGCCTTTGGACTGGCTTTTAACGGTTTCCGGGCGGGCCTGCAAAATGTAGAGCTCGCCGTCGGTACCGTCCTTGCCCCATTCGATGTCCATGGCGCGGCCGTAATGGTCTTCAATGATGAGCGCGTAGCGCGCCAGCTGTTCGACATCGGCGTCGGTCAGCGAATAACGGTTGCGCAGCTCGACCGGCACGTCGGTGGTCTTGACCAGCTTGCCGCCGGCCTTTTTTTCGTCGGCCGTGGTGAACTCCATCTGCAGCAGTTTGGAGCCCAGGTTGCGGCGGATCACCGCACGGTGACCAGCGCGCAGCATGGGCTTGTGCACATAAAACTCGTCCGGATTGACAGCGCCCTGCACCACCGTCTCGCCCAGGCCGTAGCTGGAAGTGATGAAGACCACGTCCTCAAAGCCGCTTTCGGTGTCGATGGTGAACATCACGCCGGCGGCGCCCAGGTCACTGCGCACCATGCGCTGCACACCGGCGGACAAGGCCACATCAGCATGGGCAAAGCCCTTGTGCACGCGGTAGCTGATGGCGCGGTCGTTGTAGAGGGAAGCAAACACTTCCTTCATCTTGTGCAGCACGTCTTCGACGCCGACCACATTCAAAAAGGTTTCCTGCTGGCCGGCAAATGAGGCGTCGGGCAAGTCTTCGGCCGTGGCAGAGGAGCGCACCGCAAAGCTCGCCTGCGGGTTACCGGCGCTGAGCAGCGCGAAGCTCTGGCGGATGGCGGCTTCAAAATCGGCCGGGAACGGCTGGGCTTCGACAAGGGCTCGAATCTGCGCGCCGGCTGCGGCCAGCGCCCGCACATCCTCGGTGTCAAGTTTGTCGAGCACACCGTTGATTTTTTTGTCGAGCCCGGCATGCGCCAGAAACACCCGGAAAGCGTGGGCCGTGGTGGCAAAGCCGGTCGGCACGCGCACCCCCTGGGGGCCGGTGGGCAGTTGGGAAATCATCTCGCCGAGGCTGGCGTTTTTACCGCCCACAGACTCGACGTCTGTCATCCTCAGGTTTTCAAACGGCACGACCAGGGCGGTCGCCTCAAACAGCTTAGACA
>JBILIK010000004.1:0-99591 GCA_044350025.1 Polaromonas sp.
CACGCCGAGCGGCCCTACACGCTGGACTACATCAGCGAAATATTCACCGACTTTGTCGAGCTGCACGGCGACAGACATTTTGCAGATGACCTGAGCATCGTGGGAGGCCTGGCGCGTTTTAACGGCACAGCCTGCATGGTGCTGGGTCACCAAAAAGGGCGCGACACCAAAGAACGCGGCCTGCGCAACTTCGGCATGAGCAAGCCCGAAGGCTACCGAAAGGCCTTGCGCCTCATGAAGACCGCAGAAAAATTCAAGCTGCCGGTGTTTACCTTCGTGGACACACCGGGCGCTTACCCCGGCATTGACGCCGAGGAGCGCGGTCAGTCTGAGGCGATAGGCCGCAATATTTTTGAAATGGCGCAACTCGAGGTGCCCATCATCACCACCATCATCGGCGAAGGCGGCTCCGGCGGCGCGCTGGCCATTTCGGTGGCGGATCAGGTGGTCATGCTGCAGTACTCCATTTACTCTGTGATCAGCCCTGAAGGTTGCGCCTCTATTTTGTGGAAAACCTCTGACAAAGCCGAAGTGGCTGCCGACGCCCTCGGCATCACAGCCCACCGGCTCAAAGCTATGGGGCTGATCGACAAGATCGTTAACGAACCCGTGGGCGGCGCTCACCGTGACCACAAGCAGATGGCCGCTTTCCTCAAGCGTGCTCTCAATGACGCCTTCCGCCAGGTCAGCGACCTGAAGGTCAAGGAACTGCTGGACCGCCGCTACGAACGCCTGCAAAGCTATGGCCGGTTCACCGACACCAAAGCCGAAGCCAGTTAAGGCTCAAGCCCCGGGCGCTGCCAACCCGGCGCTGGCGGCATTGGCAGATTTTTCTGCTCCCCTTTCCTGGCCGCTGGCCATCGCCTACAGCGGCGGCGCCGACTCCACCGCATTGCTGCTGGCAGCCTGCGCTTGGCGGCCGGGGCAGGTCAGTGCCATTCATGTTCACCACGGTCTGCAGGCTGCCGCCGATAGCTTTGCCGCGCATTGCAGCGCTGTGTGCGCCGGCTTGGGCGTGCCCTTGCATACCGCCAGGGTCGACGTCCGGCACCAAAGCGGCCAGAGCCCGGAAGACGCTGCCCGCAATGCCCGCTACAGCGCGCTGGCCGATGGCGCCCGGGCGCTGGGCGTGCAGTCTGTGCTGCTCGGTCAGCATGCAGACGACCAGGTCGAGACCTTGCTGCTGGCCCTCAGCCGCGGTGCGGGCCTGGCGGGCCTGGCGGCCATGCCCGCGACTTTTGAGCGCGCTGGTGTGTTGTTTGCACGGCCTTTGTTGGAGGTGCCAGCCCTTAGTCTGCGTGCCTGGTTGCTAGAGCAAGGCCACGCCTTTGTAGAAGACCCCAGCAACACGGACGAACGCTACACACGCAACCTGATTCGCGCCCGCTTGTTGCCGGCTCTGCATGAGGCTTTTCCGGCATTCCGCTCCACCTTTGCGCGCAGTGCCGCCCACGCCGCGCAGGCGCAAAGCCTGCTGGACGAAGTGGCTGCGCAAGACCTGGCGCTGACCGGCCAACCACCAGCCATCGCCGCGCTGCAAGCCATGTCCAGGTCACGCCAGGCCAATGTGCTGCGCCACTGGCTGCGCATGTCGCACGGCGCCACACCCAGCACCGCGCAACTTGAGCAACTGCTGGAGCAGATTGCCGCTTGCACCACCCGCGGCCACCACATCCACCTCAAGGTGGCCACGGGCCATGTGCAGCGGGTCCAAGGGCACTTGCAGTGGGATGGCCCCATATAATTAGCGGCTTTGCAGACTGGGCCAGCGCCTGAGTCGCGTGCTCTAGCGGCTGCGCCTCTTTTATGGGGCTGGTCAACCGGCCTCAATTGGCCAACTATTTTTTGACTGACTTTTTTCAATGGCTTTGATCGTTCACAAATACGGCGGCACGTCGATGGGCTCGCCCGAGCGCATCCGCAACGTGGCCAAGCGCGTGGCCAAATGGGCCCGCGCCGGCCACCAGATGGTGGTGGTGCCCAGCGCCATGAGCGGCGAAACCAACCGCCTGCTGGGCCTGGCCAAAGAACTCTCACCAGCCGACCAAGACCAGGCTTACAACCGTGAGCTTGACGCCCTGGCCGCCACTGGTGAGCAGGCTTCCAGCGCCTTGCTGGCCATCGCGCTGCAAGCCGAGGGAATGCCGGCTGTCAGCTACGCCGGCTGGCAAGTCACCATCAAGACCAACAGCGCCTACACCAAGGCCCGCATTGAGTCGATTGACGACGAGCGCGTGCGCGCCGACCTCAATGCCGGCAAAGTGGTCATCATCACCGGCTTTCAGGGCGTAGACGGCGGCGGCAACATCACCACACTCGGCCGTGGCGGCTCAGACACCTCGGCCGTCGCCATTGCCGCCGCGCTCAAGGCGCATGAATGCCTGATCTACACCGACGTGGATGGTGTTTACACCACAGACCCGCGCGTTGTGCCCGAAGCGCGCCGCCTGCAGACCGTCAGCTTTGAAGAAATGCTCGAGATGGCTTCGCTCGGCTCCAAAGTGCTGCAAATCCGCTCGGTTGAATTTGCCGGCAAGTACAAAGTGCCGCTGCGCGTGCTGTCGAGCTTTACCGAATGGGACATCGACATCAACGAGGAAGCCAAGTCCGGCACCCTGATCAGTTTTGAGGAAGACGAAAAAATGGAACAAGCCATCGTGTCGGGCATCGCGTTCAACCGCGACGAAGCCAAAATCTCCGTGCTCGGCGTGCCCGACACCCCGGGCATTGCCTATCAAATTCTGGGCGCCGTGGCCGATGCCAACATCGAAGTCGATGTGATCATCCAGAACATCAGCAAAGAAGGCAAAACCGACTTCAGCTTCACCGTGCACCGCAACGACTTTGCCAAAGCCATGGACCTGCTCAAGTCCAAGGTTTTGCCCAAACTGGGCGCACATGAAGTTATCGGCGACGCCAAGATCTGCAAGGTCAGCATTGTCGGCATCGGCATGCGCAGCCACGTGGGCGTGGCCAGCAAAATGTTCCGTGTGCTCAGCGAAGAGGGCATCAACATTCAGATGATCTCCACCAGCGAGATCAAGACCTCGGTGGTGATTGATGAAAAGTACATGGAACTGGCCGTGCGCGCCCTGCACAAAGCCTTCGACCTGGACCAGCCCGCCTGAGTCAGGCCGCAAAGTCGTGACATAATTCGCGCAGATATCAGGAAACGTGACCGAGTGGCCGAAGGTGCTCCCCTGCTAAGGGAGTATGGGGTGTAGAGCCTCATCGAGGGTTCGAATCCCTCCGTTTCCGCCAAGTGCCTAGCAAAGACGCGCCTTCGGGCGCGTTTTTCGTTTCTGCTGGCCATTCAGTGTGCGGGTACAGCAGGCGGTATACATATCATCTGATGATATACTAAGTCCATGGAAGAACACCAAATCCGTACGCTCCTTGATCTCCATGACCAGATCATCGATCAGGAGGACGGCTATTGGCTCAAGATCGAGGCTTGGGAAGTTGCGCCCAGCAAGGATATTCCTCACGGAATCAGGTACACGCTTACGCTGCACGCGCCCAGTGGGAAAAGGATATTGGGGTATGACAACGCGCACGTCGTCAAAGTGAAGGGGAGGAAGTACTCTGGTCAGCGACTACCGTTTGACCATAAGCACCGGCATGTAGCCGACAAGGGCGTGCCTTATGAATTCAAGGATGCGAATCAGTTGTTATCAGATTTTTTTACCGAAGTCGAATCTGTTTTGAAAGAGGTGAGGTCAAAATGAAAGTCATAAAAATTGGTATTGCCCCGCAGGAGAAGATCCGCGAGAGGGTTTTGGCTATCGCCAAAGGCGAGATCAAGCCCAAGGCATCAGACCCCAAAATCTGGTTCACCTCAATGCGATCATTATCCCAAGTCTTAAGCGATGAAAATCGCGCGCTCCTAGCCGTTATTCGTACCGCTCGACCAGCATCAATCAGTGAGTTGGCGGACATAACCGGGCGTAAGCAGGGCAATTTGTCTCGCACCCTGAAAACTATGTCCCGGTATGGGCTGGTGAAGATGGAAAAAAACGAACGCTCGGTGCGTCCGATCTCTCATGCCGAGAGCTATCAAATCATGGCCTGAGCCTGATTTCCTTCAGATTGTCGAATAAAAGCGGTGCATGCATAAACGTGTACCGACCCATCCCGGAGTCATCATTCGGGAAGATGTGTTGCCCAGCTTGCCGGGCATGTCCGTCAGCGCCTTCGCCCGTAACTTGGGCGTTTCCCGCCAGACTTTGCACTCGGTGCTGGCCGAACGCAGCGGCGTATCAGCCGAGATGGCGCTGCGTCTGGGAACGCTCCTTGGCAATGGCGCACAACTCTGGCTGGATATGCAGACTAAGTTTGATCTCTGGCAAGCGGAGGCCAAACTGCACGATGAACTGGGTCAGATGAAACGACTTGAGTCCGCGGCGATAGCCTAATTTATAAATCGTAAAAAACCTCTTGACGCGGTATATATCGTAGTGGTGACTTACCCCCTGGCCGCCGTACCAACCTATATTCCTGTACCTTCAACACCATGGGCAAAGACGCCAGACATTACTGCCAACAACTTAGCTGTCAAAACTGCCGCCAATTTGGTCTTCAGTGTGCCCTACTAAAGAAAAGGGACCGGGTTGATCCCTTTGTGTTCATCGTTTAGCGCTTCATTGCTGCGACTGTTGAAAAGAATCAACAGACAGGTTCATATGGCTTCGATGGAAATTACACCCTCACTTGCGACTGATCAAAACGCATTGGTTTAGCTAATTTGAAAATTGAGCCATGATTCCAAAGCCGACAAAAAAACCTGCACCTGGCCAGTTGCTGACTGACAGCGAGATGAGAGCACTGTTCCCGACGGGGGAAGGTCCGCAGGCGGGCGCTCGCACGTGGCGCAGGTGGCTCGGGCCGGTAGCCGTTGGCACAGACACCAGTTTTAAGTTCCGTATGACTTTTCTGCTGGCGATCGTGAGTTACTACATCGTCAAGCTGCTGTTTTTTCCGGCGCTGGTTTTGGGCAACTTCGGCACACGGGTTTCACCCGTGTCGCTCAAGCACTACTTTCAGATGCGGGCTGGTTTTGTCGTATTCGCCAGCATGGCGTACCTTTACAGTTACTTGCGTGACTGGCATTTTGAAAAAATATCCTTAGGTTTCGTCATGGTCGCCATCACTGCGCTGGTGATGGATTATTTCAACGCTTATGTCTATCTCAGTCCGGCATCTGCGCAATGGATTGCTGGCCTGGTTGTTGCGCGATTGTTAGCTGTGTTCTGTCTGCTCATGAACGCCATCAATGCACGCCACGCGCCGCCCATGCCGCGGCGCCTGTGGTCTTAACGAGATGAAACGTGCTCCCGAATTCATCGGCTCATCGAGCACGGTCGTTATCAAATTGCCTGCATGGCTAAGGCGATAGATACCGTTGGTCAAAGTGAGGCTCTAGCCACGTCAGACTGCGCTGTGGCAGATTATTTCGTGTGAATGTATTTATTGCCCAGGCACAGAGCTTGGCAAAGCATTGCTCAAAGATGCGCTGCTGCGCACTGCACAGGCGGCGGACATTGCCGGTATTCGTGCCCTGCTGGTGCATGCCAAGGACGATCCTGCCAGGCAGTGGTACCTCCATTGGGAGTTTGAACCCAGCCCATCTGATCCGTTTCACATGTTCCTTTTGATGAAGTACATCAAAGCCATGGTGGGCAAAGCCTGAGTTGAGCAGGACAGCAAGTGCTGGATTTGCTTGCCCTTCCGACAATTCGTCATCAAAGGACATCCAATGCCGACCATTATCTAAGTCCAGTTGCAGCCGGGTCGTAGCAGGCCAGCAAAGCGGCTGGCGCCTCTGGCACTTGCAGCGCCAGGTGCTGGCGGATGCGGGGGCCGGCTTGCCATGGCGCCGTGCTGCCACTCCACACAGCGCGCTCCGGTATGCGCATGCCCCTGGGTTCGGACCGCAGCACGACAACAGCGGGGTTGAGCTGCGCAAAGGCCAGCTCTGCCAGCAGCCAGTCGCCTTGCTGCTGCAATTTGACAAGCTTGGCATTGCGCGAGTCGGGCGGGCTGTACTCCGCTATGAGGCTCAATACCTGTCCGGCAGCCGGGCTGGCATGGCTCAGTTGCTGCACCGCGCTGCAATCACGCCAGAGTTGGTTGTTGTGATCCGCTAACCAGCCGATCACGTCGTGCTTTTTTTCTTGCCACACGACAAAGTTGCGGCCGTCCTGCGCTTCAATATCCACATGCGCGTTGATCACGCCAAGTGTGGTCAGCACAAGCAAAGTAGCGGCGACGTGACGTTTCAAGTCCTGTCCGGCGTGTTGCGGCTTGTCTCTTGAGGCGTGGGGAAAGTCGCCGGTAGAACATTTTTGCCACTTGGGCTGGGGCTTTCGGCCAGAGGCACGTGGCACATTTTTTCGCCGTCCCATTGCTGACCACACCAGCAGAGGCCTTCGGCGTTAATGATGCAGGTGCCGCTTCCGCAGCAGCGAGAGT
The DNA here is from genome assembly GCA_044350025.1 of Polaromonas sp. Lineage (GTDB taxonomy): Bacteria > Pseudomonadota > Gammaproteobacteria > Burkholderiales > Burkholderiaceae_C > Polaromonas. Next base: position 6,472 of record JBILIK010000004.1, read on the forward strand.
CTTCTGTCATAGGTAGTGGGGGAGGCTAAGCCAATGAGCTACAACCCATAAGGCTCCGGTCAATCTCTTAAGCGCTGTGGCCTTTGATGTAGGTCTCTAAAAAGCCGATTTGCTGACCCATCTGGCGAATGCTGTCCTTGACGACATCACCAATGGATATCACGCCGACGACCCGCCCCGCTTCTACGACCGGCAGGTGACGAAAATTGCGTGAGGCCATCAAGCCCGTGCATGCCTCAATGGGGTCCTGAAGCTTGACCGTGATCGGGTCGACCGTCATGACATCTTTGACCAGCACTTGCTTGGCATCCAGGCCAGGTAAGAGCACCTTGATGGCGCAGTCGCCCTGGGTGAGGATGCCCAGCAACTTGTCGTCTTTGATGACCAGGATCGCCCGCACTCTTTTATCGCGCATCAGTTGCAGGGCAACGACCACTTTTTCATCAGGCCCGACGCTGATGGTGACGACAGGTTGCGGCTTTTGAGCTAAGCATGTTTTAACGGTGGTCATGGTGATGCCTGATGAAAATACTGTTGTTTATGAATTTTTTTGGATGCGCTTGGAATGAACGCAGGCCTTGCCTGAATTTTAAAAATAGCCCTAAGTCAGTCTCGATTGCGCAAATTGCTGATCACCCAGCAGGCCACCGCAATCAGCAAAATAGAACCACTTTCGTATAAAAGTATAGACGGGTCCCCATCCTTGCCCTGGAGGATGATGAGACGGCTCAAGGCCGTCATGGCAATGAACAAAGGAATAGTGATTGGAATCTTGTGGCTGCTATAAAACGCGCCAAGCATGCCCAAAACTTCCGCATAAATGAACATCAGCAGCAGATCTTTCAGCGCAACGCTACGCTGCTCGATCAGCAACATGACTTCTTGCACCATGGCGCCGACCGTAAAAAGAGCGATAGTGACCAGAAAACACTTTTCAGTCACGTCAATAATGCGTTTGATCAACATCGAACACTCCTGCCTATGTGGTTTGAATTCAATGTTACCAAACGCAAATATCGGCTTTCAATTGCCGGTGGCCTGCCCCCAACCCCGTACCGTTTTAAATTCCAGAGGTCCGGGGTTTGCCCAGCTTGGAATTTTTATTCGATTGCACCTGCAGGGTTCACCCGTCTGAGAAGGGTCGCAAGCTCGTGTTAACTTCGAGGACTTGTTCCACTTTACCTCGCGGGTCGAACCATGCCAACACTCCAGGAAGTTTCACGCGTTGCCGAGGACGTTGTGCGCGCTGCCGGCGCCATGATCCGCACGGCTTTTCACGACCCTCAACGGCCGGCTTATTCGCTCAAAGGCCGTCAGGACTACCTGACCGTCACAGACGGCGCAGTCGAGGCTTATGTCAAACAAGCCATTGCCCGGCATTTTCCGCAAGACGCCGTGATGGGCGAGGAAACGGGCGGCGTCACTGAAGCGCCGCGGCTGTGGATTGTGGACCCGATTGATGGCACGGCCAACTTTGCCCGGCAGATTCCGCACTGTTGCATTTCGCTGGGCTTTCTGGAGAACGGGCGCGTGATGGTGGGCGCTGTGTATGACGCTCTGCATGACGAACTTTTCCTGGCTGAACGCGGTCATGGCGCCCGTCTTAATGGCGCGCCCATCCGTGTCAGCAGTGTGGCTTCCCTGACGGCGGCCACATTTGAAATCGGCTGGTCTAACCGGACTGCGCCCGAGCCTTACCTCAAACTTGTGACTTCCGGTGTTGAAGCCGGTTGCGCAGTTCGCCGGGCCGGTTCAGGCACGCTGGGCCTGGCCTATGTGGCTGCGGGCCGCACCGAAGCCTATGCAGAGTCACACATCAACTCCTGGGATGTCGCTGCCGGCCTGCTGCTGGTGGAAGAAGCGGGCGGTCGTGTGAATGATTTCTTCACGCCGGGCGCCATTGCCCATGGCAACGAGGTGCTGGCCAGCAACGCCTTGCTGGCAAAGGAAGTCAGTGCCCTGAGCGGCATAGCGCTGGCACCCTTGTAAAAGCGGTGCTGGTATGGGACCGGCTACTTCAGTCTTGCAGCAAGACCACGGTGTCGGGGCTGAATCCCAAGCCCACAAGCTGACCTGGGCTGAGTTGCTCGGTGGTGTTGCCGCTGGCCACCAGCACCTCGCCCAGCTCGGTTTGCACAGTGTGCTCAAAGTATTCGCCCAGGTAGCTGGACTTGGCCAGCGTCGCCTCCAGCAGCGGTGTCTGCGCCCCGGCTGTTTGGGCATGCAGGGCAATGCGGCCGGGGCGCACGGCCACGTGCCCTGCGCCGCGGCGCAGGGTTTGGCCTGCCAGGGTTAACTGCAGCTTGCCCAGTTGTACGAGTGTGCCTTGCGGCCCCGAATCCAGAATCTGGCAGGGCAGCACATTGGCCTCGCCAATGAAGTCCGCCACAAAGCAGGTGGTAGGGCGTTCATGCAGTTCGCGCGGGCTTCCGATTTGCGCCACCACAGCGTTGTTCATGACCACAATCGTGTCGGACACGGCCAGGGCTTCTTCCTGGTCGTGCGTGACATAAATGACTGTGAGCTGCAGGGATTGCTGCAATTCGCGAATTTCCTGGCGTACGCGCCGGCGCAGCTTGGCATCCAGGTTGGAGAGCGGCTCGTCAAACAGCAAGACCATAGGTTCGAGCACCAAGGCCCTGGCCACGGCCACGCGCTGCTGTTGGCCGCCGGAGAGCTCATGCGGATACCGCTGACCGAGTGTTTCAAGACCCATGAGCTTCATCACTTCCTGGGTCTTAGCCTCCATCACATCGCGGGTAATACGGCTGACTTCCAGGCCATAGCGTATGTTCTCGTTCACCCGCATGTGCGGAAACAGCGCATACGACTGAAACACCATAGAGACATCTCGCTCGGTGGCGGGCTGCCGGGTCACATCTTTGTCACCGATCAGTATCCGCCCGGAGGTCGCAGTCTCCAGCCCGGCGATCATGCGCAAGGTGGTGGTTTTGCCGCAGCCTGAAGGGCCGAGCAGGGTGGTCAGGCTGCCGGCTTCAAACCGCAGCGAGACATTGTCCACAGCGGCAGGTCCTTTCGGGTTGTAGCGTTTGACAACCTGCTCCAACACCACAGAAGCCGAGTTTTTAAGAGAAAGTGGTTTCATGTTGATCCTGCAAAAGCGGCGCTGGACGTGCTGTCGCGCATGCCGCGGCGACCGAGTTGGCGGCCCTTGGTGATGGCCTGGAACATCAGGACGGCCAGCAGCATGATGACGATCAACACCGTGGAGTAAGCGATGGCAATGCCGTACTCGTTGTTCTCAACGCGCCCGATGATGTAACTGGTGGCCATGTCGTGCTGCGCGCTGACCAGAAAGATCACTGCGCTGATGGCCGTCATGGTGCGCACAAAGCTGTAGACCAGTGCCGACAAGATGGCCGGACGGATCAGGGGCAGGGTGACGCGCCTGAAGGTGGTTGCCGAAGAGGCGCGCAAAGTCAGCGAAGCTTCGTCCAGGCTCTTGTCAATCTGCGACAGCGAAGCAATGCCGGAGCGCACACCAACGGGCATATTGCGAAACACAAAGCAGATCACCAAAATGGCTGCGGTGCCGGTCAATTCGATAGGTGGCACGTTGAAGGCAACGATATAACTCACGCCGATGACCGTGCCTGGTATGGCAAAGCTGAGCATGGTGCCAAACTCAAACATCTGCTTGCCCGCGAACTGCTGGCGTGTCAGCAGCCAGGCTGTAATGAGGCCTATGGCCGCTGTCAGCGGCGCCGACACCACGGCAATGGTCAAGGTGGTTGCCAGGCTGCTCCAGGCCGAACCTTTCCAGTGCAGACCAAAGTCATTGAAAGCAATTTCAAAGCCCTTGATGTAATGCTTGAGGGTCAGCGACCAGTCGCGGCCCCACAACTCCACAAAGCTGCCGTAGATGATCATGAAGTAAATGACCAGGGTAAAGAGCGTCCAGGCCAGCGTGATGGCAATGGCGCCTGCACTGATGAAGCGGGGCAGGGGTGGGTGCATGCCGCCGTCGCCTTTGCCGCTGACGGTGATATAGCGTTTTTTGCCCAGCCAGACGTTTTGCAGCACAAAAGCACCCACAGTGAACGCCAGCAAGATGATGGCCAGCACGGCTGCACGGCCCTGGTCGTTTTGTGAACCCACAATGGCAAAAAATACGTCCGTCGACAAAACGCTGAAATTGCCGCCCAGCACCAGCGGGTTGCCGAAGTCGGCCATGCTTTCTATGAAGCCCAGCAAAAAGGCGTTGGCCAGGCCCGGGCGCATCAGCGGCCAGGTGACTGTTTTAAAGGTGACCCAGTTGTTGGCGCGCAAGGTTTGCGAGGCCTCTTCCATGGCCGGGCTGATGGCTTCAACCACGCCGATCAGCACCATGAAAGAAATCGGGGTGAAGGCCAGCAACTGCGCCAGAAACACGCCCCAAAAACCGTAAATCCAGCGGCTCGGCTCAATGCCAAAAACCTGCCCGATCCACTGCGTGACCACACCCGAGAGGCCCAGCAACAAAATCACCGACAAGCCGATGACAAAAGGCGGCGTGATGATGGGCAGCAGTGACAGGGATTTAAAAAATCCCTTGAAGGGCACACGTGTGCGGGTCAGCACCAGCGCAAAAGCCAGGCCCAGCACGGTGCTGCCCAGGCCGACGGCAATGGCCAGGGCCAGTGAGTTCCAGGCCACGCCGCATTGGCCCACGCCATTGAGGCACTGCAGACGCCAGATCTTCGGGTCTAACAGGCGGTCCAGCAGCGCGCCCAGGGCCAGACCGTCCTCGCCCCGAAATGCCGCCAAGAGCATTTGAAACACCGGCAGCATGATGAACAAGGCCACCAGACCGATGATGCTGCCCAGGCAGCCGGACACAAAAGGGTCTTGCGTGATGCGCCCGCTGACCGACAGGCCCCAGGTGAGCATCCACAGCATGCACATGCCCGCCACGATCGCCCCGTAGCCCATGCCAAACTGCCGCTGCTCGGACGGCCCGAACCAATCACCCAAGACATTGAAAGACCAGCCCTGCAAGCCAAAGCTGTAGCCCTGGCAGACCATGTAGACCAGGCCCAGCAAGCCCAGCCAGCCGATCAGCTCACCGCGTACACGCGCTTGCAAGGGAGCCAGGCTTGCGGCCAGACCTGCAAGCGCAATGGCCACCACAGGGGCCAGCCAGAGGTTTTTGCCCTGAAGCAGAAGAAACAATGCCGGCGCGTGCTCAGGGTAAAGCGGATAGCCAGACAGCCACTGGAAACTCCAGAAGCCGTCTTGCAGCATGTACCAGGGGAAAAGACCAACGCCCGCAAGAAAAACCAGGATCAGGCCCAGTGCGGGCCTGTCCAAGCCAACAGATTTCATCGGGGAAAAATGCTCAATCAGTTGTTAGGCAAGGAGCCCACTTCATCGTCCCACTTCTTCAGCAAGCGCCGGCGCTCGGCTGACGAGCCGTATTTCACAAAGTCGTAGTTGATGAGTTTGATGCGGGACAGATCAGGCGCCAGTGGCGAGACTGCAGCGTCCAGATTGGACGGCACCTGGAAGGACTTGACGTCTTTGGCGCGACCTTGCGATTCGGCAGTCAGTGCCCAGTCGTAGAACTTCTTGGCATTGTCCATGTTGCGGGCGCCCTTGATGATGCTCATGGAGCCGATTTCGTAGCCGGTGCCCTCACAAGGCGTGACTGACTTGATGGGAAAACCCGCTGCGGCTACAGCCACGGCGTCATGCAGGAAAACAATGCCCACCACCGTCTCACCTGAACCTGCGGCCTTGATGGGCGCTGAGCCTGACTTGGTGTACTGGTTGATATTTTTGTGCAGCGCCTTTTGGTATTTGAAGGCCTCGGATTCGCCCATCATCTGCACCAGGGTGGCCAAAGCGGTGTAAGCCGTGCCGGAGGAGTTCGGATTGGCAATCTGGATCTTGCCTTTGTAAACAGGCTTGATCAGGTCAGCCCAGCAAAGCGGCGCTGGCAGGCCCTGCTTTTTGAGCAACTCTTCGTTGTAACCCCAGCCCAGCGCACCGGAATAAATACCGATGGTGCGGTCCTTAGAGGCTCTGGCCTGGTTCATGGCAAATTCAGCGATGCGGCGGCGGTTGGGGGAAACGTAGGCCTGTGTCAGGTTTTCTTCGGCCGCTTGCAGGTGAGGGTCACCTGTGCCGCCCCACCACACGTCACCCTTGGGGTTGGCCGACTCTGCCTTGATTTGGGCGTAAGTCTCACCAGAGCTCTTGCGTGTCATGTCCACTTTGACGCCGCTGGCTTTTTCAAATTCAGTTTTGGCCTGCTGGCACCAGGCTTCATCAGAGCTGCAATAAAGAGTCAGGCGACCCTGAGCGGCGGCAGACGAAGAAAAGGCGAATGAGCCCACACAGACCAGCGCGGTCAGCAGACGATTGAACTTGAACATGGATACTCCTTGAGAGACAGCGAAAAGATTCCTCTATGCTAGCTCAGCCAGAGCGGGCAGGCGTCAATCTTTCGTTAGGGTATCCGCTAGCCCCAGCTTGTTCAATTTTCTAAGTGCGAGTGCTGCGACCGCCTGAGCAGGCCGTTCACGCCTTCATTGCAAGACGACTGCGGCCTTGCCCACTTCTTCAGGGCCTTTGCCAACGCGGCGGGCACCGTCAAAGCGACGGTTCCAGTAGGCGGCACCCAAGCTTTCGATGCGTACTTCGGCGCCCGGCTTGGGTGAGTGAATAAACTTGCCATCACCCACATAAATGCCAACATGGCTGTAGGCCCGGTGCATGGTGTTGAAAAACACCAGATCGCCGGGTACCAGTTCTTTTTTGTCGATGCGCTGCGTGTCAGCGGCTTGTTGTTCGGCTTTGCGGGGAAGCACCAGTCCGACAGTCTGCTCGAATATGGCTTTGACAAAGCCGCTGCAGTCAAAACCGGTTTCAAACGTGCCGCCCCCGCGCTGGTAGGGCACCCCCAGAAATCCCATGGCGTGAACCACCAGCTCAGAGGCTTTGTTCGTAACGCTTTGGCTGGCCTGCGACATTTGCGAGAGCAGGCCTTTGTTGGCCAGCCAGTTGTCAAGTTCGTCGACGGCGGGTGCTGCTTGCGCCGGGGTGCCCATCATCAGGGTTGAAGCCATCAAAACGGCCAACAATGAAGGTGCAAAAAAGGGCGGAGTCGAACAAATGCGCATCGCGAGAGCTTACTGAGCTGAGTGCTTGCCGTCAAGCACAGTGCCCGGGCAGGGTGCAAATTGAATGCGGCCTTTAAGATAAGCACTTTCCAATCTAATCCGTGAGCCTCGTGTCTGACAGCTTCAAAGTTTTTGCCCAGTACCTGTTGCCCAAGCAAGCACTCACGGCTTTTGCCGGCTGGGTGGCTTCACGTCAGCGCGGCCGTGTCACCACCGCGCTGATCCGCTGGTTCGTCGGCAAGTACCAGGTGAACATGGCCGAAGCGGCCAACCCGGACATCGGCAGCTATTTGAGCTTCAACGATTTTTTCACCCGCGCCCTGCGGCCCGGTGTGCGGCCTTTGGCTGATGCCACGCTGATCTGCCCGGTGGACGGTGCCATCAGCCATTACGGCAATATCGAGGGTGAGCAGATTTTCCAGGCCAAGGGACACCAGTACTCGACCACCGCGCTGGTCGGCGGCGATTCCGCACTGGCCGCACAGTTTCACGGCGGTAGTTTTGCCACCCTTTACCTCAGTCCGCGGGACTACCACCGCATACACATGCCATGTGATGGTCGCTTGCAGCAAATGGTCTATGTGCCCGGCGATTTGTTTTCGGTGAACCCGGTCACCGCGCGCGGCGTGCCCGGCCTGTTTGCGCGCAATGAGCGTGTGGTCTGTGTGTTTGAAACCGCGCTGGGCCCCATGGTTTTGACGCTGGTGGGCGCCACCATTGTGGGCAGCATGGCGACAGTCTGGCACGGCGTGCTGGATCGCCACAATACGCTGCGCCAATGGCATTACGACAGCGAAACCGCTCCGGTGCGGCTTCAAAAGGGCGAGGAAATGGGTCGGTTTTTGCTGGGCTCGACGGTGGTGATGTTGTTTCCCCCGGGGTCTATGCAGTTCAACCCCGCATGGCATGCCGGTGCGCCGGTGCTGCTGGGTCAGGCCATGTCAGCGCAAGGCTTGCCTTGAGCTACACCGTGCGTTTGTTTGCTTACGAGGAGGTGAGCGACGAACAAAAAAGTCAGGCGGAGCAACGGTTTTGCAAGGCTTTGAACGAGGCCTTGGGTGATGCCGCCTTGGTGTTGCCGGTCTTCACCATGTACCGCCGGCTGGTGGCTTTGCATGGCGACACGCCATCAGCCGATGCCTTGAGCACCGAAGAATTGGAGCTCTTCACCCAGTGGCAGGCGGCAGAGTCAGCCGCGCTGACGGCGGCCTTGGGTCCGCACCGCTACATGGGCGACGCGGAGTTCGACATCAGGGCTTGAGGTCATTGTTGTCGTTGCCGTTGTTGTCGTATTCGCCGCCTTCGGGATTGGGGTCGTCAAAACCATCGGCCTGCGTTGCCAGCGCCTCACCCGCAGGCCGCACACGGCGGTGGCCCTCCTTGGCCACCATTTCAACAAAAACTTGCACGGCGCTTTCGGCAGCGGCCGCGTCTATGCGCTGGATGATTTCGGCCAGGTGCACAGGCTCTGCGCTTTCTTCGGCGCTGCCGAACTTGCAGTCAAAGTCCCAGAAGTCCACACCGGCCGGCAAGGGCGCGCGGCGCTGGCGTTTGACGTATTTGCGCACCTCGTGTTTGATGGCGTCCAGCACGCGGTCCGGGTGTTTGCCTTCAACCTGAAGTTTGAACGTTTTTCTCACGGAAGACCTTAAAGCTGCAGAATGCGTTTGGGTACAGTGCGGCGCCTGACAGGTGCCCCTGGAAGGCAACGATTATGCGGCCTGCGTCCGTGCCCTCAGGTGCCGGCGCGTAAACTCGGCGTTTCCCCACACCGCTTATGTGGGTCCCGTCGATCCCAGCCAGAGCCACTGCGGCTCAGAATTCTTCCAGCATGTCTTTTTCTGCCCTCGGTCTGTCGCCGACTCTACTTCGCGCACTGGCCGATCAGGGCTTTGACACACCCACGCCGGTGCAGGCCCAGGCTATTGACTTGGTGCTGGCCGGGCGTGACGTGCTGGTCTCGGCCGAAACAGGCTCGGGCAAGACGCTGGCGTTTTGTCTGCCCTTGCTGCAAACCCTGGCAGAAAACCAGGCACCGCCAGCGGGCCGGCAAAGACGGGTGAGGGCCTTGATTTTGGTGCCTACGCGTGAGCTCGCCGTGCAAATCGGCGAGGTGGCGCGGGTGCTGGCCCGGCATGAGGCGCAGCCAGTCAAAGTCACAGTGGTGTTTGGCGGCGTGTCCATCAACCCGCAGATGATGGGTTTGCGAGGTGGCGCCGACATCGTGGTCGCCACCCCCGGACGCCTGCTGGACCTGATCGAGCACAACGCGCTGGCGCTTTCGGCTGTGCAGACCCTGGTGCTGGACGAGGCCGACCGCTTGCTGGACCTGGGCTTTGAGCAAGAGCTTCAGCGCATTCTGGCGCTGCTGCCGGTTCGCCGGCAAAACCTGTTTTTCTCGGCCACCTTGCCGCCTGCGGTGCAGGCGCTGGCCGCCGGGCTGCTCAAGGCACCGGCGCGGGTGGAAGTGGCCCCCGTGGTGCTGGACATCGCGGCCATCGCCCAGCAGGTGATTGAAGTGGACACCCCCAGGCGCACCCAGTTGCTGCGCCACTTGATTGCCCAGCGCGGCTGGAGCCGGGTGCTGGTATTTGTGGCGACCAAGCACGCGGCCGAGATGGTGGCCGATAAGCTGCGAAAGGCGGGCCTGACGGCTGAGCCTTTTCATGGCGAGCTGAGCCAGGGTAAGCGCACGCAGGTTTTGCTGGACTTCAAGAATTCAGAGCTCAAGGTGGTGGTGGCCACCGATGTGGCGGCACGCGGGCTGGACGTGACGCAGTTGCCCGTGGTGGTCAATTACGACTTGCCGCGCTCGGCGGTGGATTATGTGCACCGCATCGGCCGCACGGGGCGCGCCGGCGAGTCGGGCCTGGCAGTGAGCTTTGTGAGCGCGGGCAGCCAAGCGCATTGGCGCCTGATTGAAAAACGCCAGGGCCTGAGTGTGGCGCGTGAGCAGGTGCCGGGTTTTGAGCCGACTGAAGTGGCGCCGGTGTTGGCCGCCACGCAAAGCCGTAGCGCCACCGGCGAATCCACAGGCGGCGTCAAAGGCAAGCGCCCCAGCAAAAAAGACAAGCTGCGCGCCGCCTCAGCGCAGGCGGGCTCCGACCCGAACAGCTAAGGCCTCTGGGTTCGTTCCAAAGAGGGTTGCTGACCTGGCCGTCCGGCCATGGGCTGCGGACCTTAGAATCTAGGGCCTTCAGCCGCCCGGCTTTAACCCTTCCCGATCTGTCTCCCTTGAACGCTACCGACACCCCTTTGCTGCCGTCCGCCGACGAATTTGAACCCGCTGATGAGCCGACCCGGCTGCAAGAGCCCCGTCTGTGGCGCGCCGACGGCTGGACCGCGAAAGTGCTCAAAAACGAAGATGACGATGGCTGGGCCGTGGCCATGATCAAGGACGGCGAGCCCGAGCCGGCACTCATCGGCCCCTGGACCATGGGGCGTGACAAAAAGAACCCCAAGCCGCTGGACGGCCCGGCTTTCAGCACGCTGGTCAAAACCGCCTCGGAGTTTGTACGCCGGCATGAGCAACAACTGCATGCCGAGTTGCACCAGCAGATCGAGGTCAGCGCCGCCGCCGGACGGGTGGCCGTCTGTCTGGACATCGTGCCCGACGAAGACAATCCCTACGCCACGCTGAGCGCCCGCAACGAGGCCGGTGAGCTGCTGGCCGAAGTGCGCGTGGCGGCTTCTTTCAAGCTCAGCCGCACCAGCGCGATAGCCTGGGCTGACAGCCAGTTCAAGAAACCGGCTTGACGGCGGTGACAGCGCTACGGGGCGCCGCACGCGCTTGCGGCATTGACTTTGGCACGTCCAACTCCACCGTGGGCTGGAGCCGGCCGGATCAAGGCGTTTTGCTTGCGCTCGAAGACGGCAAGCCGACGCTGCCGTCGGTGGTCTTTTTTCATGCGGAGGACGGTCATACCAGCTACGGCCGTGCCGCGCTGGCCGATTACCTGAGCGGTGACGAAGGCCGCATGATGCGCTCGCTCAAAAGCCTGCTGGGCACTTCGCTGATGGACGACTTCACTGAAGTGATGGGCCGTGCCTTACCGTTTCGGGATCTGTTGGCGCTGTTCATTGGCGAACTCAAAACGCGCGCCGAGGCGGCAGCCGGCCAAGGCTTTGACAGCGCCGTGCTTGGCCGTCCCGTGTATTTTGTTGATGATGACGCGGCAGCAGACAAGCTGGCAGAAAACACGCTGGCCGGCATTGCCCGGGCCACCGGCTTAAAGCACATCGAGTTTCAATACGAACCGATTGCCGCTGCCTTTGACTACGAGTCGCAGATACGCCGCGAAGAGCTGGTGCTGGTGGTTGACATCGGCGGCGGCACCTCTGACTTTGCCCTGGTGCGGCTGGGCCCTCAGCGTGCCGCCCGGCTTGAACGCAAGGACGATATTCTGGCCAGCGGCGGCGTGCACATTGGCGGCACCGACTTTGACAAGCACCTGAGCCTGGCGGGTGTGATGCCTTTGCTCGGGCTGGGCAGCCGGCTCCATAGCGGTCTTGACATGCCCTCGGCGGTTTACTTTAATCTGGCCACCTGGCACACCATCTACCAGGCCTACACGCGCAAAGCCTGGGCCAACATCAGCGAGTTGGCGCTGCTTTCCAGTGAACCTGCAAAGCTTAAAGCGCTGCAAAACCTGGTGCAGCAAAAAGACGGTCACTGGTTGGCGCTGCAAGTTGAAAGCGCCAAGATTCACTTGTCCAATCATGAAACTGCTGCATTGGACCTCAGCCGCATCGGCGCCGGCGCAAACATCATTTTGCAACGCAGCGTTTTTGATGTGGCGATCAAGGACCTGGTCGGGCGCGTCAGTCAAACTGTCCAGGCTTTGCTGACACAGGCCCAAGTGCGTGCTGAACAGGTGGACACCGTGTTTTTCACAGGCGGCTCCAGCGGTGTGCCGCTGCTGCGTCAGCGTGTGGGTGAGTTGCTGCCGGCGGCGCGCCGGGTGGAGGGTGATCTGTTTGGCAGCATCGGCGCCGGTCTGGCGCTCGATGCTGTACGCAAGTTCGGTTAAGCCGGGGCGCCGAAGCGGCGGAGCTCACTCACCGGGTTGTCCACATGAAAGACGCCGTTGACCGGCTCTGACATGGCAATCACGCTGCCCTCGGGCACAAACAGCGGCAAAGTCTCCAGCCCTGCAGGCACCTTGTGATGCTGGCCTGCCACCAGAGTGTCGCCATTGTGAAAATTGATCCAGGCACGCGGGCCAGCCGGCAGGTAGACGCTGCGCGTGCGCTCACCCATTTGCACCACCGGCGCCACCAGCAGGGCGTCGCCCAGCATGAAGTCATCGCAGTCGGCATAGGTTTGCTCGTCGTCGGGGAAGTTAAAAAAGGTAGGCCGGATGATGGGCTGGTGGGCACTGGCCGCTTTTTCAAACAAGGACCACAAATAAGGCATCAAACGGTAGCGCAGCCGGATGGCGCTGGCTACCTGCGGCGTGACTTCGGCATGCATCCAAGGTACGTTGCTGATGTTGCCGGCTTTCCATGAGTTCATCACCATGCGTGGGTTCAGGCAGCAGGCCTGCACCCAGCGCACAAACATCTCGGGGTCGGGCAGCGGGCCGGCAAAGCCGCCCACGTCATGCCCGACATTGAACATGCCCGACAGAGACATCTGCAAACCGGTGCGGATATTCCAGCGCAAGGTTTCCCAGCTGGTGGTGTTGTCGCCGGACCAGGTTTGCGCGTAGCGCTGCAAACCCGGCGGGCCGCCGCGCGTGACGCTGTAAACACCGGCGTGGCCTTCATGGGCCACCTGGGCTTCAAAGCTGGCCCGCGTCATCAAGAGACCATGCAGCGGGCGCGCGCGGTGTATCGGCAGGGCAGCGCCAAAGCCGTGGCAGCTGGCCGCATCGTCCATGATGGCGTACTCGTTGTTGTCGTTCCAGCCCACGTCAATGCCGTAGTCCAGCACCTGGGCCTTGAGCTGCGTTTTCCACCAGTCAATCACCGCCGGGTGGGTGAAGTCCAGGTGGGAGCCGACGCCGTCCCAGAACTGCTCGACGATGGGCTCGCCTGTGCCTGCGTCATGGATGAAACCCTGTTGAGATTTGACGCCGGCGTAGGCCGGATGGTCGTCCAGAAGGCAGGGCTTGATGTTGGCTACCAGATGCATGCCGGCTTGCTTGAATTTGGCATTCAGTGTTTTGGGGTCTGGGAACTTGCTCTCGTTCCAGGTGAAGACGTAGCGGCGCTTGCCCTTGGAGGAGTAGCCCGAGCCGTAGTGAAAGGACGAGATGGGTATATTTTCTTGCGCGATGCGGTCAATAAAGCCGTCGAGCTGGGCTTGCGCATCGGCTGCGTCGGCCAGTCCCATGGCCGTCTGTGCGTAACCCAGAGACCAGCGCGGCGGCAAGTGCGTGCCGCCAATCAGCTTGACAAATTGCGCCGTCACTTCGGCCGGTGTGTTGCCGGTCATCAAGTAGTAGTCGAGCTCGCCATCATCGATCTCGACATAACGAAACAGCTCGTGGTAGTTGTCATGCTCGCAACCCAAGTCAAAGGTGCAGGCGGCCAGCGTGTCGTAGTAAATGCCCCACCACATGCCGCTGGGCGCGCGGGTCATCACGAAAGGCCAGTGTTTGTAAAGCGGGTCGCCCGACTGCGGGTCATAACCTAGTGCGTCCAGACCCAGGGTGCGCAAACGGCGTCCGTGCAGGTTCAGCGGGCCGGTCTTGTCACCCAGGCCGTAGTAACGCTCGGCGCGGTCACGCGCCAGGTAGTGGCGCACAGCGCCGGTGCGGCTGCTGGTGAAATAGGCTGAGGTTTCCCGGTCATTGAGCAGGGGTCGGCCTTGTGCGTCTTGCCAGTGCAAGGCCAGCGGGTCAGGTCGCAGTCGCAGACTCAGGCCCGCTGTTTTCAAAGTGACTTCGCCGTTCTCGGTCTTCACCTGGGCTGCGGGACAACTGAAACCGCTCAGGTCGTCACGCGCGCGGCCTTCCCAGGGGACGTCAGTACCCGGTGTCGGCGCAATCGCCCAGGTGCGGGGCTCCAGGTAGCCCCCGGCAGGCCGCAGGCGCACCCGCACCAGCTGCTCTTCAAGCACTTGCACGCTGAAAGTGGCGCCGTCAGGCAGGCTCAAATCAATTCCGTGCGCTGTGGCGCTCACCACTTGCGCTTTGCCGAGTTTTTTCATGATGTGAGCTCTTGCAGGCGGGCGCCTTGGTCGTCAAAGAAATGCAGGGCGGCCGTTGGCATGCTCAGGCGCACGGTCTGGCCAGCTTTGACGCTGGTCTGGCCGTTGCTGACCACTTCAAAGTGGGCGGGTGTCTGGCTTTCGCTGATGCTGCCGGCCAGGGTGCCGCGCAGCAGGCTGGTCGAGCCCATCTGTTCGACCTGTTGCACGCGGTATTGAAGCGGGCCGGCTTCGTCCAGCAGCACATGCTCGGGCCGCAGGCCCACGGTGTGCGCGTTGGCTGGAAGTGGCAAGCTGTTCGCCGACTGGCGCAGTACCTCAGCCGGGAAAAAGTTCATTCGAGGGCTGCCGATGAAGCCGGCCACAAACACGTTGGCGGGCCGGTTGTACAGCGCCAGCGGCGTGCCGACCTGCTCGATCTTGCCGTCGCGCAAGACCACGATCCGGTCGGCCAGCGTCATGGCCTCAACCTGGTCGTGGGTCACGTAGACCATGGTGGCCTGCAGCCGGGTATGCAGCTCGCGCAGCTCAGAGCGCATGGAGACACGCAGCTCAGCGTCCAGGTTGGACAGCGGCTCGTCAAACAAAAACAGCTTGGGTTGGCGCACGATGGCCCGGCCAATGGCCACGCGCTGGCGCTGGCCGCCGGAGAGCTGAGTGGGTTTGCGTTGCAGCAAGTCCTGCAGGCGCAATTGCGCGGCGGCCGACTGCACCTTGGCCTGAATCTGAGCTTTGTCTTCGCCCAGATTTTCCAGGCCGAAAGCCATGTTGTCGTAAACCGTCATGTGCGGGTACAGCGCGTAAGACTGAAACACCATGGCGCAGCCGCGGTGCGCAGCCGACACCGCGTTGACATTGATGCCGTCAATCAGGATGTCACCCGCTGTGGGCGACTCCAGCCCAGAGATAACGCGCAGCAAGGTGGACTTGCCGCAGCCTGAGGGGCCGACGAAAACGACAAACTCGCCGTCTTCGACCCGCAGGTCAATGCCGTGCAATATGGTGGTCTCGTCAAAGCGTTTGACGACACGCGAAAGCTCTAGGTGGGCCACGCTTTATTCCTCTGAATTGGGTTTACTTGACACCCGCACTGGCAATGCCGGTGGTGATGTACTTTTGCAAGAAGGCAAAGACCAGGGTGATCGGGATCAGGGTGATCACCGTCATGGCCAGCAGGTAGTTCCATTGGGTGTTGAGCTCACCCTGGAATGAATTGAGCGCCAGTTGCAGCGTGAAGAACTCCGAACGTGACAGCACGATCAGCGGCAGCAAAAAGTCATTCCAGCGCCACATGACAGAGAAAATCGCCAGCACCGCCAGCGCCGGGGCAGACAGCGGCAGCACGATCTTCCAGTAAATGCGCCATTCGCTGGCGTTGTCCATGCGCGCGGCTTCGAGCAGTTCATCCGGAATGGTCAGCATGTACTGGCGCAGTAAAAAGACACCGGTGGGTGTGGCAATCGCCGGCAGGATCACACCCCACAAACTGTTGAGCAATCCTACGCTGTTGATCACCAGAAACACCGGCACCAGCACGATGGTGGGGGGAATCATCAAGGTGGCGATGATCAGCACAAACACCGTCTTTTGCCCGCGGAACTTGTACTTGGACAGCGCGAACGCAGCCATGGAGTTGATCAGCAGGGTCAGCAGCGTGGCCACGACGGTGATAAAGACGCTGTTCCACAAATACAGGCCAAAGCTGAATTTGCCAAAGAGCTCGGTGTAGTTGCCAAAAGCAAACTTCAGTTCATTGACCGGTTTGCGGTCATTGATGTTGACCTGGATGGTCGCATCAGGCCGGGCTGGATCCACCATGGTGGCCATGATGCCGATGCGGCGCACCTGCGCCATGGGCCGCAGCTCGCCTTTGTCGTCGCGCGTCATGAACAGCGGCAGGGGTTTGTCAAAGCCGGCCACCTGCACTGTTTTCTGGCTGTAGGGCAAGAAGGTCGGCGGGAACTGGCTGAGCGCACTCTCGGTTTTGAGCGAGGACATCACCAGCCAGACGATGGGCGCGAACATCACAAACAGTCCCACCGACAGGTACAGGTAGCTGAGCCAGTCGGTCCAGTCAAATCGTTGGTAGCCGCGGCTGCGGGTCAGGAACTTCAGCATGATGAACCCTCAGCGCGCTTTCTGACCGGCCTGCTCGGCACGCGTCAAGCGCAGTTGCGCAAAGGTGAGAAGCATCAGCCCGATGGCCAGTACCAGCGAAGCCGCAGCCGCCAGGCCGTAAAGGTGTATCTGCTCGGCAAATCCGGTCTGGTAGATGAACTGCACAATGAAGGTGGTGGCCGAGCCCGGCCCGCCGCCGGTGAGCACGAACACCTCGTCAAAAATCTGCACCGCACGGATCATGGCCAGCACCAGCACCACAATCAAGTTGGGCATCAACAGGGGCAAGGTGATGCGGCGCAGCACGCGCCAGGGCGAAGCGGCGTCCATCTCAGCGGCCTCGTACATTTCTTTGGGAATGGCCTGCAACCCGGCCAGCAAAATCAGGGTGTAAAACCCCATGTGCGCCCAGATAGAGACAAAAATAGTCCAGAAAAAAGCCCAACCAGCGTCGGTCAGCCAATCTACCGGCGCAGACCCGGCGCCCACCAGCAGGGCATTGAACACCCCCTGGTTTTGCAGCAGCCATTTCCATATCAGCGCCACTACCACCGGGGACAGCAGCACCGGATAGAAAAATACGCCGCGCCAGAAGCCACGGCCTATGATCTTGCGGTTGAGCACCAGCGCGGTGACTAGCGACAGCAACACCATCAGCACCACTTGAATCAGGCTGAATTTAACGGTGTTGAAAATGGCGCGCCAGAACACGTCCTTGCGGCAGGTCTGGATGTCAAAGTAATTGCGGCATTCGAGCAGGATGGCGAAATTTTCTGCCCCTGTGAAAGGGCGCTGCTGCGGCATCAGGTTGACGCCGCCGGTCAAGGCATAGCTCAGGTTGATGATGATGGGTAAAAAAGTGAACAGCCCGAACACCAACAGATTCGGCCCCACAAACAGCCAGCCGATGCGCGAGCTGCCCAGCACGCGCTGCCCCAGACGGAACAGTGGCTCAAAGAGATTGAAAAAAAGCGCGAGCAAGCGCAAAAAAACCGCCACGAAAAAACCTTCTGAAGTAAATCGGGCGCGCCACCTTTGGGTGTGGCGCGCCCGAAAGGGCTGCAGCCATGGTCAGCAGCAGGTCTGCCGCCATGGTGCTGTTTTAGCTTAGCTTATTTTTGCGCCTGTTTAACCGCGTCTGTCATGTCCGCGCCGATTTTGTTGAACGCCTCGTCCACGCTCATTTCACCGACGATGGCTTGCGTCACACGGGCCACTGTTGGCAGCATGATGGCGCGATTGAACTTGTAGCCCTGGAACTGGAAGGCCACTGGCGACAAGCTGGCCACGCCACTGCTGAACACACCCAGCGCCGCACGTGCTGCGGGTGTTGCCGTGGCGTAGTTCACGCCTTTTTTGGCCAGACCGGCGTGCGCCGGAATGTTGTCGGTCTTGCTGACGAATTCGCTGTAGTTGGCTTCCTGGGCCATGAACTCGAGGAAGGCGCCTACTTCTTTGGGCGACTTGCTGGTTTTCAGTGCCACCCAGGCTGCGCCGCCGGGGATGCCTGTGCAGGCGGCAGGGCCGCAAGGGTTGGGCACAGCAGCCCAGTCAAATGCATTGCCGATGTCTTTTTGCAGGCGGTTGATTTGCCAGGAGCCTGACAGCACCATGGCGACACGGCCGTTTTTGAACTCGCCGATGGAGTCTGCGTAGGTGGAGCCGCCGGAGCCGCCCCAGACTTCCTTGAGCATGGCGCCATCTTTGTGCCAGCCCACAAACTTGCTGACGGCAGTCTTGTAGCCAGCGTCCAGCAGCAGGTCGCCCTTGGCGTCAAAAATCTTGGCGCCGTAGCTGATGGCCGGGCCGGCGAAACGGTGGCCGGAGCGGTCCCAGGCCAGTGCGGCGGGCGTTTGCGTTGCTTTGGAGACCTTGCGGGCGGCTTCAACCCACTCGTCCCAAGTGGCCTTGGGGCCGGGGATGGCGACTTTGGCCTGCTCAAACAAAGTCTTGTTGACGTAGGGGCCGGTCATGGTCAGCTGCGACATGAAGCCGTAAATGCCTTTGTCGGTCGCCGTCGGGCGCAGCCAGGGCAGGGTGGAGCCGAAATTGGCTTCCATGTAGGCGGCATTTTTCAGGTGCGGGCGAACGTCGAGGTAGTACTTGGACAGGCCGCCCAGGTCGGTGACGCGGGCGATGTCGGGGCCCTGGCCGGCAGCGAGCTGCACGGGCAACTGCTCGACAATGCTTTTGTAGGGCACGGTGTCGATGATCACCTTGGTGCCGGGGTTTTGCGCTTCAAAGCGCTTGGCAATGGCGGCGGTGACCTCGCATTCGACGCCATCTTGGTAGCACATCACGCGGATATCGGCAGCTTGCGCGGCCAAGGGGAGGGTGGCGAATGCGGCCAGTGCGGCCAGACGGGCTGGGGAGTAAGCTGAAACCATAAATGCTCCAATGTGTGAGTAATATCGAGATACATCTTAGGTTCTTTCATACATCATTCCTCCTATGGTTTCTACCAATGAGCTTGTGCCCGATTTGATGCGCTTGAACAACGGGCAAGCTGTGGACAATCCGCAGGCTTGGGCCCTCAGGCGGCAAGAGCTATCGCATGCGGCGCTCTCTCAGGTCTACGGACCCTTGCCCCCTTTGCCCGCCCGTACCAGCGCCGAATTGCTGCACGAGGCCGTTTCAGCCCTGACGGAAGGTGCCCGGGTGCAAAGCTGGCGGGTGCTGGTGGATGGCCGCCAGGCCTTTATGCTGCGCGTGCTGCTGCCGGCCGGCCATGGGCCTTTTGCGGTTTTGCTGTCGGGTGATGCGTGCTGGACTTACGCCGGCGAATCAGTGCAGAAATCAGTGCTGGCCCGTGGCTATGCCTGGGCCGAGTTCAACCGTGTCGAGATCATGTCGGACCTGCCGCCTGCGGCCGGTACGCCACAGACTTGCGCTGCCTTGGCAGGCGTTGACACTGCGGCCATCGCAGCCTGGGCTTGGGGCTTTCACCGGGCTGTCGATGCGCTGGTGCAAATGCCCGCGCTGAACCCGCAGGCCATTGCCGTGGTGGGCCATTCGCGCGGTGGCAAAGCTGCTTTGCTGGCCGGCGCGCTGGACGAACGCATCGCGCTGACCAGTGCCAACAACTCAGGGGCAGCCGGTGCCGGCAGCATGCGCTGCCTGGGCAAGGGTGCTGAGAGCCTGGAAGACCTGGTGCGCGCTTTCCCCCACTGGTTGCCGGCTTTCTGGCAAGGGAGACCGGTCAGTGTTCAGGCAGCAGATTTTGACCAGCACTGCCTTTTGGCCCTGATCGCCCCACGTTATGTTTTGAACACCCAAGCGCTGGATGATTTGTGGGCCAACCCTGCGGGCACTTTGGCCTCGCACTTGGCTGCAGGCCAGGTGTACAAATGGCTGGGAGCGGCCGACCGGCAGGTGCTGGCTTTCAGGCCCGGCGGGCATGCGCACAAGGAATGGGACTGGCAGACCTTGCTGGCGCACATGGACTGCTGTTTCAAGGGCCTGCCGTCGCCCGTGCATGAGACGCCCGCCGGCTTGCTTTAGGCCGGCGCTGTTCGGTGTGAAACTGCTCAGCCGTTCAGCCGTTCAGCCGTTCAGCACTTCGAGCAAACGGTCCAGCCCGCCATCGTTGATGGCGACCATGGCCTGGGCGCGCACCTGCGGCTTGGCCTGATAGGCCACCGACAGGCCGGCTGCGCCCATCATGGGCAGGTCGTTGGCGCCGTCGCCCATGGCAATGGTCTGCTCGGCGCTGATGCCCAGGTCGGCACAGGTTTGCAGCAGCATCTTGCGTTTTTCTGCGCCGTCGCAAATGTCGCCCCAGGGCTGATCGACCATGCGGCCTGTGAGCTGGCCGTTCTCGATCTCCAGCACGTTGGCACGCATGTGGTCAATGCCCAGGGTCTCGCGCACCCGGTCTGCAAAAAACGTGAAGCCGCCGCTGACCAGCAGCACTTTGAGGCCGGCTGCTTTGCAGGCGGCCACTAACTCGGCGGCTCCCGGGTTCAGGCGTAGGCGCTCGCGGTAAACGCTTTCCATGCTGGCCCCGCTGACGCCCTTGAGCAAGGCCACGCGCATGCGCAGGCTTTCCTTGTAGTCGGCAATCTCGCCGCGCATCGCTGCCTCGGTGATGGCGGCCACTTCGGCCTTGCGGCCCACGGCATCAGCAATTTCGTCCACGCACTCGATGTTGATCAGGGTCGAATCCATGTCAAAAGCAATGAGTTTGTAGTGACTCAGGGGCAAGCGTGGCGTTCCGGGTTTGACGACAAGGCCCGGGCTTATCTCAAGGTGGCTGGTGCTGTGGGTGTCGTTCATTGTTTTACGGCTTCAGGTTGCAGGGACTGGCTCGGCGCGCGGCTGGCCCAGCGAGCGCAGCACATCGCGCACCATTTGTGCCCGGTCTTTGGGGTCGGGCAATTCGCGCTCTATGCGCAGCTTTTCGTTGCCGGCGAGCTTGATGTGCTTGTTCTTCTGGATCAAATGCATGATGGCCATGCCCTCGATGGGCGGGTCTTTGCGAAAGGTGATGTGGATCACGCCGGGCGCGGCATCAACCTTGACCACGCCGTAAGGCTTGGCCAGCACCCGCAGGCGGTGCATGTCGATCAGCGTCTGGCCTTGCGGCGGCAGCTTGCCGAAGCGGTCCACGATTTCTTCGAGCAGGCTGTCAATCTGGTCGGCGGTTTTGGCGGTGGCGAGTTTTTTGTAAAAACTCAGGCGCAAATGCACATCGCCGCAGTAGTCGTCGGGCAGCAGGGCCGGCGCATGCAGGTTGATCTCGGTGGCCACGCTCAGCGGGCTGAGCAGGTCGGGCTCGATGCCGGCTTTGAGGCAGCGCACGGCTTCAGACAGCATCTCGTTGTAAAGCTGAAAGCCGACTTCCAGCATATTGCCGGACTGGTTTTCGCCCAGCACCTCGCCCGCGCCGCGAATCTCCAGGTCGTGCATGGCCAAGTAAAAGCCCGAGCCGAGTTCTTCCATCTGCTGAATCGCGTCTAGCCGCTGGCTGGCCAGCTTGGTCAGGCCTTCGATGTCGGGCACCATCAAGTACGCATAGGCTTGGTGGTGGCTGCGGCCCACGCGGCCACGCAACTGGTGCAACTGCGCCAGGCCGAACTTGTCGGCCCGCGCCATGACGATGGTGTTGGCGCTGGCCACGTCAATGCCGGTCTCGATGATGGTCGAGCACAGCAGCAGGTTGTAGCGCTGGGCCACAAAGTCTTTCATCACGCGCTCGAGCTCGCGCTCCGGCATCTGACCGTGCGCCACCGCAATGCGGGCTTCGGGCAGCAGGGCTTCGAGCTTTTCGCGGCGGTTCTGGATGGTGTCCACTTCGTTGTGCAAAAAGTAAACCTGCCCGCCGCGCTTGAGCTCGCGCAGCACGGCTTCGCGGATCACGCCATTGCTCTCGCTGCGCACAAAGGTCTTGATGGCCAGACGCCGCTGCGGCGCAGTGGCGATCACACTCAGGTCGCGCAGGCCTTCGAGTGCCATGCCAAGCGTGCGCGGAATCGGCGTGGCGGTGAGCGTGAGCACATCGACCTCGGCGCGAAAAGCCTTCATGGTCTCTTTGTGCCGCACGCCAAAGCGGTGTTCCTCGTCAATGATGAGCAGACCCAGGCGCTGGAACTTCACGCTCTGGCTGAGCAGCTTGTGTGTGCCGACGATGATGTCAATGGTGCCGTCAGCCACGCCCTTGATGGCGGCGGTGATTTCCTTGGCCGAGCGGAAACGGCTCATCTCGGCCACCTTGACCGGCCATTTGGCAAAGCGGTCCACCAGCGTCTGGTAGTGCTGCTCAGCCAGCAGCGTGGTGGGCGCCAGCAGCGCCACCTGCTTGCCGCCGGTGATCGCAATGAAGGCCGCGCGCAGCGCCACTTCGGTCTTGCCAAAGCCCACATCGCCGCAGACCAGCCTGTCCATGGGCCGCGGGCTGATCATGTCCTGAATGACGGCATGGATGGCGGCGCGCTGATCGGCGGTTTCTTCAAAGCCGAAGTCGTTGGCAAAGCTTTCGTAGTCGTTGGGCGAATAGCGAAAGGCATGGCCTTCGCGGGCAGCGCGCCGCGCATAAATGTTGAGCAGCTCGGCAGCCGAGTCGCGCACCTGCTCGGCGGCGCGGCGTTTGGCTTTTTCCCATTGGCCGCTACCCAGGCGGTGCAGCGGCGCTTCGTCGGCGCTGACGCCGGTGTAGCGGCTGATCTGGTGCAACTGGCTGACCGGCACATAGAGCGTAGCTTCGTCGGCGTACTGCAAGTGCAGGAACTCGCTGGAGCCCTGGCCCAGGTCCATGTTGATCAGGCCCTTGTAGCGGCCGATGCCGTGTGCGCTGTGCACCACCGGGTCGCCCACTTTGAGCTCGCTCAGGTCTTTGATCAGCGCTTCGACATCGCTGACCTGTTCTTGTTTTTTATTACGCCGTCGAATGGTGACGCCGGCGGCGAACAGTTCGGTCTCTGTGACGAAGTCGATATTTTCTTCCGGCCAGCTAAAGCCCTCTGCCAGCGCCGCGGTGGCGATGCCCAGTTTGGCGTTGCTGGTCTGAAAGTCTTGGAGCGAATCAAAGGCTGGCGGCGACACATTGCTGGCGCGCAGAAAGTCGAGCAGGCTTTCACGCCGGCCATCGCTTTCAGCCAGGATCAGCACGCGGTGCGAGGTGGTGGCAATGTGTTGCTTGAGTTTGGCCAGCGGGTCTTCGGCGCCGCGCACCACGGCCATGTCACCGAGCTTTTGAAAATGCGCGCTGTCGGGGACATCTGCGGTGCCGGCGCGCAGCGCCAACTGGGCGTAATGATTGGCCCGGCCGTAAAACTCTTCAATGCCCAGAAACAGCGATTCCGGCGGCAGCGCCGGGCGCTCGGGCACACCTTGCACCAGGCGGTAGCGGTCTTTGGTGTCCTGCCAAAAACGCTGAAAGGCGGGTTCCAGGTCGCCGTGCAACACCACCGTGGCGTCTTCAGGCCGGCTGCCCAGGTAGTCAAACACTGTGGCGGTGGCTTCAAAGAACAGCGGCAGGTAGTACTCGATGCCGGCCGTTGCCACGCCGTTGCCCATGTCTTTGTAAATGCGGCTCTTGGTCGGGTCGCCGTCCAGCAGCTCACGCCATCGGCTGCGGAATTTGGCGCGCGCGTCGTCATCCATAGGGAACTCGCGGCCCGGCAGCAGCCGCACTTCAGGCACCGGGTACAGGCTGCGCTGGCTGTCGGGGTCAAAGGTGCGGATGGAGTCCACCTCGTCATCAAACAGGTCCACGCGGTAAGGCACCAGCGAGCCCATGGGGAACAGGTCAATCAGGCCTCCGCGCACCGCGTATTCGCCGGGGCTCACCACCTGCGTGACATGGCTGTAGCCGGCCAGTGTGAGTTGGGCCTTGAGTTTGGCTTCGTCCAGCTTTTGCTTGACCTTGAACTCGAAGGTGTAGCCGGCCAGAAAGCTGGGCGGCGCCAGGCGGTACAGCGCCGTCGTGGCCGGCACGATGACCAGGTCGGCGCCGCTGTCTTTGTCGCGCTGGCTGATGCGCCAGAGCGTGGCCAGGCGTTCGCTGATCAAGTCCTGGTGCGGTGAAAAAGCGTCATAGGGCAGGGTTTCCCAGTCGGGAAACAGCACGCAGCGCAGGACCGGCGCAAAAAAAGTAATCTCGTCGAGCAGGCGCTGCGCCGTGCTGGCGTCGGGGGTGACGATGGCGGTCAACCGGCCTTGCGCTTTGTCGCGCAGGCCCAGGCGGGCCAGCAGCAGGGCGTCGGCCGAGCCTATGGGTTGCGGCAGGGTGAAGCGTTTGCCGGGGACAAGTTTGGGTAAATCCATGAATGCTCAGCTAGGACCGGAAGAACGAAAAAATGCAGCGCCAATGGCAAGCACCCCACGCCGGCCGGCGGGGGGTGCAGGGCTGATTTTAGAATCTATGATCGCCCGATGAGTGACAAGACCGTTAAATCATTGAAATCAGACACGCCTGCATCGGTTTTAGCGCAGCTTGCGCGTGTGTTTGTGCTCATTCCCTGCGCCGGCAATGGCAGCCGTGCGGCTGTCGCCGGTGCCCCTCAATTGGCCAAACAATACCAGCAGCTTGCCGGCCGGCCCATGGTCGTTCACACCGTGCAGGCTTTTCGGGCCTTGGGCAATGAGCTGGCGGGGCTCAGTGTGGTGATTTCCCCGGACGACGCTGACTTTGAATCTGTGTTCCCGGGCTTTGGTTTACCCGGCGAAACCTTGCTGCGCTGCGGTGGCGCCACCCGTGCAGACTCTGTGCGCAAGGGTTTGCAAGCCTTGTTGAGCACTTCGGGTGCGGCCGGCCCCCGGGACTGGGTGCTGGTGCATGATGCGGCGCGTTGCCTGGTCACGCCAGCGCAAATCAAGCAGCTGATCGCAGCGTGCCAACATGACCCCGTCGGTGGCCTGCTGGCGCAGCCCCTGGCCGACACCCTCAAAGTCCAAGCTCCGGCCGAACAAACAGACGCAGACCCGCGCGTTGGCGCCACGCTGGAGCGCAGCGGTAAATGGCTGGCGCAAACGCCGCAAATGTTTCGCGTGGGCGAATTGCTGGACGCCTTGCTGGCAGCTGGGGCTCGCGGCCTGGCCGTGACCGACGAGGCCAGCGCCATGGAAGCGCTGGGTTTGTCACCCCGGCTGGTGCGCTCTGGCGCGCACAACCTGAAGATCACCTACCCTGAAGACTTTGCGCTGGCCGAGGCGCTGCTCCAAAGCCGTCGCCATTGATGCGGCGCTTGACCCTTGAAGATACTGACTGGTTTGACTCATGAACTTGCCTACGCTCACTACTGCAGCCACCAAGCCCGCTGAGCAGCTGCCCCCCTGCGCCTTTCGCATCGGCGAGGGCTGGGACACGCATGCGCTGGTTGAGGGTAGAAAGTTAATTTTGGGCGGCGTGCAGGTTCCATATGAGCGCGGTCTGCTCGGGCATTCAGATGCCGATGTGCTGCTGCACGCCATCACGGATGCCTTGCTGGGTGCGGCCGCGCTGGGCGACATCGGACGGCATTTCCCTGACACCGATGCGCGCTTCAAGGGCGCTGATTCGATGCGCCTCCTGGTTGAAGCTGCTGCTTTGGTGCGCCAGGCGGGCTGGGCCATTGGCAACATTGACAGCACCATCATCGCGCAGGCACCCAAGTTGGCGCCCTACATTCCAGCCATGCAGCGCGGCATTGCCGCTGCCTTGGGCCTGGCCTTGGATGCGGTGAACGTGAAAGCCAAAACGGCTGAAAAAATGGGACCGGTGGGCGAGGGCCTGAGCATGGAAGCGCGTGCCGTGGTGCTGCTGCAGCGCTGAGAGCCAGCGCCCAAGCGGCTTGGCGCTAGCGCGCGTACACGCAGCGAAAGCCGATGTACACCGCATAAAAGCCGGCCGGCTTGAAGGCCTGCACATCGGCTTTCATGTTGAAGGCGCCGTACCACCAGGAGCCGCCCACCGTTCTGCGCTCGTCCCCTTTCGCGTCGCTTGTCCACTCCCAGACGTTGGCGCCCATATCAAAGAGCCCGTTCACGCCGGCCCGGGTGGCTCCGGCAGGCGCTGCACGCGGCCAGGGGTCGGCCTCGCTGGTGTTGGCGCCCTGGGGGCTGTCGCCGGTGGTCCAGGGGTATGTTTTGCCTTTCACCCAGGGTTTTTCGGGTGTGTCGCGTAATTCGGTGAAGCCGGCGCTTTGCCATTCGGCGCCTGTCGGCAGGCGCCCGCCGGCCCAGCGGCAATAGGCCTGGGCTTCGGCAAAGTCCAGGTGTACCGCTGGCATATCCGCGCTGGCGGGCTGTCCATCGGGTGCGCGCCAGGACCAGCCGGGACGACGTTCCCAACCGGCACCGAATTCGAAACCGCCACCTTCTTTTTCGGCCCGGGTCACGGTGCCTGTGGCGCGCACGTAGCGATCAAATTGCCCGATGGTGACTTCTGTGCGGTCAATGGCAAAAGCCGGCAGCCGAACTTTGTCGCCGACTTGAGCCAGTGCGGCGCTGGTGCAGAGCACCAAGCAGGTCAGGCTGGTTCGCCGTGAAAAGAGTGCAAGCTGGGTGAACATGTTCTGCTCAGTCATAAATAAAAAATGAAGCATTGTGAAATGATGTTTGCTAGGGTGCTGCGCCTCATGGAAAGCCCTTAGGACGCATGCTCTTGAGCTTGAATCAAAGCGCTCAGGCAGGCCACAATAGGCCATGTCTTCTTTTGTACGTTACTTGCCCGCAAGCAGCCCGCTGGTGCTGGATTCACCCCACAGCGGCACCGACTATCCGGCCGATTTTCGGCATGTCTGCCCCTTGCCGGCTTTGCGTCGCACCGAAGACACGCATGTTGACAAGTTGTATGACTTTGCGCCGGCCCTGGGTGCGGCCTGGGTCGAGGCTTTCTTTCCGCGCAGCTATCTGGATGCCAACCGCGACCTCACCGAGCTCGATGTCAACTTGCTCGACGGCCCCTGGCCGGGCCAGCTGGCGAGTGATCCGAAATTGCTGGCCAAGGTGCGTTTGGGCAAAGGCCTCATTTGGCGCATGACCGATGATGGCGTCCCTCTGTATGAGCGCCAGCTCTCTGTGGCCGAAGTGCAGGCGCGCATTGCCAATTGCTGGCAGCCTTATCACGCGGCCGTTGCGCAAGCCATTGAGCAGGCTCATGCAGCGCATGGTTTTTGCATTCACCTGAACTGCCACTCCATGCCGGCTGTCGCCGCCAGCCATGCGACCGATTTCCCCGGCCTGGCGCATGCTGATTTTGTGGTGGGCAACCGCGACCACAGCACCAGCAGCCCGGCGCTGGCGCAAATGGTGTGTGAACATTTGAGCGGGCGTGGCTACGATGTGTCGCTGAACCATCCTTACAAAGGCGTGGAGCTGGTGCGCCGCTACAGCGACCCGGCCCGGCACCGGCACAGCCTGCAGATCGAGATCAACCGCAAGCTCTACATGGACGAGCATTCACTGGCCTTGAATGAGGGCTATGAGCCGCTCAAAGCCAGCTTGCGTTCACTGGTCGAGCTGCTGCTGGCGACGGACCCGCGTCAGCTCTGAGACCGGTCTGGCCGGCAAGAAATAAACTGACAAAAGGCAGCAAGAACATGGACCGCGTAGATGCCGTGGTGATTGGTGCAGGTGTGGTGGGCCTGGCCGTGGCCCGTGCGCTGGCTTTGCAGGGGCGTGAGGTCTGGGTGCTGGAAGCGGCCAACGCGATCGGCACCGGCACCAGCTCGCGCAACAGCGAAGTCATACACGCCGGCATTTACTACCCGCAAGGCTCGCTCAAGGCCAGGCTGTGTGTGGCTGGCAAGGCCCTTATGTACGCCTATGCGGCCGAACGCGGCATACCGCACCGCCGCTGCGGCAAGCTGATCGTCGCGACCCAGCCCGAGCAGGTGGCGCAGTTGCAGGCCATTCGCCTCAAAGCCGCGGCCAATGGCGTGAACGACCTGGTGCTGCTCAGCCGTGAAGAAGCCCGGGCGCTGGAGCCGCAACTTGAATGCGTTGCAGCACTTCACTCCCCCAGCACAGGCATCGTTGACAGCCATGCCTTCATGCTGGCTTTGCAAGGCGACCTTGAAAACGCTGGCGGATTGGTGGCCCTCAATTCCCCGCTGGCCTCGGCCCGGTGCAGCTCAGACGGCATCACGCTGCAAACGCAAGACGGCACCGAGCTGCACGCCGGCGTGGTGGTGAACGCCGCCGGGCTGTCTGCGCAGGCGCTGGCGCAGCGCTTTGCCGGCTTGCCCGCCAGCCACGTGCCGCCCAGCTTTTACGCCAAAGGCAATTACTTCACGCTGGCCGGCCGTTCACCCTTTCAGCGTTTGATTTACCCC
This sequence comes from Polaromonas sp., assembly GCA_044350025.1. GTDB lineage: Bacteria > Pseudomonadota > Gammaproteobacteria > Burkholderiales > Burkholderiaceae_C > Polaromonas. Next base: position 34,623 of record JBILIK010000004.1, read on the forward strand.
GTGCCCGAGGCCGCCGGCCTCGGCGTGCACCTGACACTGGACATGGGCGGGCAGGCCAAGTTCGGGCCCGATGTTCAATGGGTAAGCTCCCCCGAAGACCTGGTGGTGGACCCGGCGCGCGGCGATGCTTTTTATGCCGAGGTGCGCAAATACTGGCCCGGTTTGCAGGACGGCGCGTTGGCAGCAGGTTACGCCGGTATCCGCCCCAAAACCCAGGGGCCAGCCGAAGCGGCGGGTGACTTTGTGATTCAGGGTCCAGCCGATCATGGTGTGGCCGGCCTGGTCAATCTGTATGGCATCGAGTCGCCGGGCCTGACCAGCTCGCTGGCGCTGGGCGCCCATGTGGCGGCTTTGCTGGCGCCTGCGGCCTGAGCTCAGCCGTCCAGTCCCAGCGCCTGGTACACCCGCAGCGCCGCATAGGCGTCATTGGCCGCGTAGCTCAGCTGGGCAGGAGTCAGGTGCAGATTGGCCCAGTTGGAGGTGGTGGCCTTGCGTGATTTGAGAAAGCGCCGGTTGAACATCAGCGCCACCGCGCTCCGCACACCCATGTCCTTGCGGTAACCGCGTTCATGAAAGACGGCGTTGAGGTCCAGCACGCCCTGCAAGTCCACACCCAGCTTGCTGATGATGCGGCGGCGGTCATCGCCCAGCCCGAAGCCCGCCTTGATGAGTGTGGGCGACTCCAGCAACTGAGCCAATGCGGCGCGGCAACCCGCGTCGTTGAGCTGAAAAATATAGGCTTGGTCCAGCGTGGCAAGCTGCACGATGTGCGGCCCGTCTGAGCTTTCGTTGCGCTCAAACGTAGGTTTGGACTCGGTGTCAAAGCCCAACACCTTGGCGTCGGCCAAGTCTTGCAAGGCCTGCTGCGCGTGGCTGGCGGTGGCCACCAGTTGCACCTGGTTCAGTGCGAGGCCGGCGAATGGCTCGAGCAGGGCAATGGCTTCTTTGTCCGGGGTGGCAAGGCGTTCATTCATGGGGAGGGGGCGGCTGTGCGCTTGAGCGAAAATAGCGTCTAGCTTACAGCGCGCCTGCATGGGCTTGGCGCCCGCCCCGATTTTTTGACTGGATCCGCATGGCCACCGCCCAAAGCATCACCACAGACCACTACAAGCTGTTCCCGTCGCCACGCAATTTGCACCGGCTGATCTTTGAGCATGAAGTCTTTGTGCCGCACCCCTACATGCTGATTGACATGGACAGCTACTACCTCAAGGGCAAATTCAGCCTGTTCGCAGCCTGCCGTCTGGCTGACAACAAGATGGGCCAGCTTGTCACGTTCGAGTTGCCCGAAGACGAAGCCAAGTTCAAGCTGAAGTTTGTGCCTGATTAAGCTCAGGCCAACACGCCGCTCAGCAGGCTTGTTGAATGGCGCTGGCGGCTTCTGTGACCAGTGCCGGGCCTTTGTAAATCAGCCCGGTGTAAATCTGCACCACGTCGGCACCGGCCTTGATCTTGGACACAGCATCGGCACCACTCATCACCCCGCCCACGCCGATGATCGGATAGCCCGTGCCCAAGGCGGCGCGCAGCTGGCTGATCACCCGGTTGCTGGCTTCGAGCACGGGCGCGCCGCTCAGACCGCCGGCTTCATCGGCATGCGCCATGCCCTTGACAGCCTCACGGCTGAGCGTGGTGTTGGTGGCAATCACGCCATCCATGCCGTGGCGCTTCAAGGTGGCGGCGATCACTTCAATCTGAGCCTCTTCCAAGTCAGGCGCGATCTTCACAAAAATCGGTACGGTTTTACCGTGCGCTTGCTTGAGCTTCTCGCGACGTTCGGCAATGGCGCCCAGCAGCGCGTCCAGCGCTTCATCGCTTTGCAGGGCACGCAGGTTTTGGGTGTTCGGGCTGGAAATATTGACGGTGACGTAGTCAGCCTGCGGGTAGACGCCGTCCAGGCAAGCCAGGTAGTCATCGACAGCGTTTTCAATCGGCGTGACAGCGTTTTTGCCGATATTCAGACCCAGCAACAAAGGCAGCTTGCCATGGGACTGCTGGCGAAAAGTGGAAGCCCGCACATGGCGCAAAAAAGCGTCAAGCCCTTCATTGTTAAAACCCAGCCGGTTGATCAGCGCATTGGCCTCAGGCAGCCGGAACATGCGTGGCTTGGGGTTGCCCGCCTGCGCTTGGGGTGTGACGGTGCCGACTTCAACAAAGCCAAAACCCATGGCGGCCAGGCCGTCAATGCAGCGCGCGTTCTTGTCCAGCCCGGCGGCCATGCCGACCCGGTTAGGGAATTTCAAGCCTGCCAGCGTGATCGGGTCTTCCACCCGGCCGGCGCAATAAGCCAGCTTCAGGGGCGAGTGCTGGGTCAACGCCAGCGACTTCATGGTCAGGTCGTGGGCAGCCTCGGCGTCCAAGCTGAACAAAAAAGGGCGGGCCAGGGCGTAGGGGAGCAGGGGCATTGGATAATTCAAGTCTTGAGGCTAGAACGCGATTGTCGCAAAACCGAATTCCCCAACCCATCACCATGACCCAAGACGAACTCAAAACCCTGGTTGGCCAGGCCGCCCTGCAATACATACAGCCCGGCATGCTGGTGGGCGTGGGCACCGGCTCCACAGTCAACAAGTTCATTGAAGCCCTGGCCGCTGTCAAAGACAGCATCGCCGGCGCAGTCTCCAGCTCGGTGGCCTCGACCGAGCGTCTGCAAGCGCTGGGCATCCGGGTGTTTGAGGCGACTGAAGTTGAAGAGTTGGCGGTTTACGTGGACGGCGCCGATGAAATTGATCACGCCGGCCACATGGTCAAGGGTGGCGGAGCAGCCCTGACGCGCGAAAAAATTGTGGCCGCCCAATCCCGCCAGTTCATCTGTATTGCAGACGAAAGCAAGCTGGTGACCCGGCTGGGCAAGTTCCCGCTGCCGGTCGAAGTGATACCGATGGCGGCGCGGCGCATTGCGCGCCAATTTGCGGCCATGGGCGGCGATGCCCAGTTGCGCCAGAAAGACGGCGCGCCGCTGGTCACCGACAACGGCCAGCATATTCTGGATGTCACCGGATTACAGATCGAAGATCCCCACGCTTTTGAGTTGCAGGTCAGTCAGTGGCCGGGCGTGGTGACAGTGGGTGTGTTCGCCTTGCAAAAAGCTGATGTGTGCTTGCTGGGCACAGAGGCTGGCGTCAAGACGCTGGTGTTTTAATTCAATAACAAACTAACAGGAGACTTCAATGCGCTTATTCAACCCTGATGGCCAGATGCAATCCGATGCACATGCAGGCACAAAGACCCCCGACCTGACGAGGCGTCAAACGCTGTTAGTGGCCGGCCTGACCCTGGCTGCACCAGGCCTGGCGCTGGCGCAGGCCTGGCCGGCCAAGCCCATTCGTCTGGTGGTGCCGTTCCCGCCGGGTGGTTTGATCGACATCATGGCCCGTCTGGTGGCGCCTAAACTGGCGCAGGAGCTGGGCCAGCCGGTGGTGATTGACAACAAACCCGGTGCCGGTGGCAACCTGGGTGCAGCTGAAGTGGCGCGTGCGCCTGCCGACGGCTACACCTTGCTCATGGCTTCTCCGCCCTTGACCATCAGCCCGGCCCTGTATGCCAGCATGCCCTACAAGCCCGAGCAAATCGCGCCCGTCGGCCTGGTTGGCCGGGTGCCCAACGTGCTGTTGGTCAACCCCAAAAGCGGTATCAATTCGGTAGCGGATCTCATTGCCCGGGCCAAACGCGAGCCGGGCCGCATGAACTATGCGTCCAACGGCAACGGCACTTCTTTGCACCTGAGCGCGGAGCTGCTCAAAAGCAGCACCGGCACCTTCATCACGCACATTCCTTACCGCGGCGCTGCGGCGGCTGTCACGGCCTTGATAGCCGGTGAAATTGACATGATGTTCGAAAACCTGCCCTCGGTGCTGGGCCAGATTCAGGGCGGCGCCGTCAAGGCCCTGGCCGTGACCACCAAGCAGCGCAGCAAGGCACTGCCGGCGGTGGCCACGCTGGCCGAGCTGGGCTTGCCGGACTTTGATGTGAGCGCCTGGTATGGCCTGGCCGCACCGGCCGGCACACCGGCCGCGTTGGTCGCCTCGGTCGAGCAGGCCTTGCAAAAACTCATGCGTGACCCTGAAATCATCAAATCCATGGAATCGCGCGGCGCCGACCTGGGCTTTTTGGGTGCTGCGGCCATGGGCAGCTTCATGGCGGCGGACGCCGCCAAGTGGAAGCGCGTGGCCGAATTCGCCAAGATCACGCTGGGTTGAAAGCAGCCCTGTGCGATCCTTTGTCCTGCACAAGAGGGGATGGATTCCTGCCCCCCGATCAGGTCGAGGGCAGGCTTCGCAGGAATGACGCTCTTGTCTCGTCATCCTCGCGAAAGCGGGGATCCATCTGCCTTTATTTTGTAAAGCAATGAAAGTATGTCCATGACAGTTCAAGTCGGCCTCATCGGCCTAGGGGCCATGGGTCTGGGCATGGCGCAGTCTTTGCGCCGCGCCGGCCACACGGTGCATGTGTATGACGTGCGGGCTGAAGCCGCGCAGGCCTTTGCCAGAGATGGCGGCGTAGTGGCTGCTTCACCTGCTGCATTGGGGGCCGCTTGTGACGTCATGGTGTCAGTGGTCGTCAATGCCGCCCAAACCGAGAGCGTGTTGTTTGGCCCTGAGGGCTGCGCCGCAGCCATGAAGCCGGGCAGCGTTTTTGTGATGTGCTCAACCGTCGAGCCCAACTGGTCGGTGGCGATGGAAAAGCGCCTGAACGACATGGGCTTGCTTTACATTGACGCGCCTATATCCGGCGGTGCAGCCAAGGCCGCCAGCGGCCAGATGACCATGATGTCGGCCGGCGCCCCTGCGGCCTATGCCGTGGCCGAGCCCCTGCTTAACGCCATGGCCGCCAAGGTCTACAAACTCGGCGATAAGGCGGGTGCAGGCAGCAAGGTCAAGATCATCAACCAGTTGCTGGCCGGCGTGCACATCGCGGCGGCAGCAGAGGCCATGGCGCTGGGTTTGCGTGAAGGTGTTGACGCTGACGCCTTGTACGAGGTCATCACCCACAGCGCCGGCAACAGCTGGATGTTTGAAAACCGAATGGCCCACGTGCTGGCGGCCGACTACACGCCGCTGTCGGCAGTGGATATTTTTGTGAAGGACCTGGGCATCGTGCTCGACATGGCGCGCAGCAGCAAGTTTCCGCTGCCTCTGTCAGCCACGGCGCACCAGATGTTCATGCAAGCCTCGACAGCCGGCTTTGCCAAAGAAGACGACAGCGCCGTGATCAAGATTTTCCCGGGCATCGAACTGCCCAAAGCCAAAGAATGACCGCCGCAGCGCCGGGCCGCCCCAAGGAAAACAGCGCCCCCTCGGGGGGCAGCGAACCACACGAAGTGGGGAGCGTGGGGGCTCCGGGTTTTCCGCAGGGCCGCCCCAAGGAAAACAGCGCCCCCTCGGGGGGCAGCGAACCACACGAAGTGGGGAGCGTGGGGGCTCTATCTATCCAGCTCGGATGTATTGCCGACGACTTCACCGGTGCCAGTGACCTGGCCAACAACCTGGTGCGAGCCGGCATGCGCGTGGTGCAAACTATCGGCGTGCCGACCGGCCCCTTGAGCGCCGATGTGGATGCGGTGGTGGTGGCCCTCAAGTCGCGTACCGTGGCGCCGGCCGAGGCAGTGAGCCAGTCGCTCGCGGCGCTCCAATGGTTGCAAGCGCAGGGCGCTGTGCAAATTTACTTCAAGTACTGCTCCACCTTTGACAGCACGCCGCAAGGCAACATCGGCCCGGTGACTGAAGCGCTGATGGACGCACTGGGCACTGACTTCACCATCGCCACACCGGCCTTTCCGGACAACAAGCGCACAGTGTTCAAGGGCTACCTGTTTGCCGGTGATGTCTTGCTGAGCGAAAGCGGTATGCAAAACCATCCGCTCACGCCCATGACGGACGCTAATTTGGTGCGCGTGATGCAGGCGCAGACACGGCGCAAGGTCGGGCTGATTGACCACACTGTGGTGGCGCGCGGCGAGGCCGCTTTTCGCGAGCGCATGGACGAGCTGCGGTCGCAAGGCGTGGGCGTGGCCATCGTTGACGCTGTGTCTAACGACGATCTGCTGCGCATGGGCCCGGCGCTCAAGGGCATGCCGCTGGTCACGGCCGGCTCGGGCGTGGCGATTGGCTTGCCGGCCAACTTCGGTCTGGCGCCTTCCAGCCAGGCCGGGCAACTGCCGCCGGCCGGCGGCCTGCAGGCCGTGGTGTCGGGCAGCTGCTCGCTGGCCACGCTGGCGCAGGTGGCGCACTTTCGCAGCACCGGGCGTCAGGCCTTTGGTGTGGATCCGCTGCGCCTGGCTGCCGGGGATGATGTGGTTGCCGAAGCGCTGGCCTGGGCCGCGCCGCTGCTCCAGTCCGGGCCGGTGCTGGTGTATTCGAGCGCCGAAGCGCAATCCATCCAGGCCGTGCAAGGGCAGCTGGGTATGACCCAAGCCGGCGCAATGGTTGAGCATGCCCTGGCCGCCGTTGCGCGCGGTCTGGTGCAGCTGGGTGTGCGCCAGTTGGTGGTGGCCGGTGGTGAGACCTCGGGCGCGTGCGTGCAGGCGCTGGGTGTGACGCAAATGCAGATCGGCCCGCAAATTGACCCTGGCGTGCCCTGGTGCCATGCCTTCAGTGAGGCTGCGCCGAACGGGCTGCACCTGACGCTCAAATCCGGCAACTTCGGCACCAAAGATTTTTTCTCTAAGGCTTTCACGGCCTTGTCAGCTGGAGCATCCACATGAGCCAAGCCGAAGCACAGGCGCGCGAAGACATCTGCCGCATCGGCCAAAGCTTGTTTGCGCGTGGCTATGTGCATGCCACGGCGGGCAACATCAGCGTGCGGCTGGACGATGGTTTTTTGATCACGCCAACCGATGCCTGCCTGGGCTTTCTGGACCCGGCACGCCTGGCCCGGCTGGACGCCAAGGGCCAGCAAATCAGCGGTGACAAGGCCAGCAAGACCATCGCACTGCACCGCAGCATCTACGCGGCCGCGCTGCCTTTTGATGCGGCCACGGCCTGCGTCATTCACACCCACAGCACGCATTGCGTGGCTCTGAGCTTGCAGCATTCGTACCGGGCCAGTCTCGAGTTGCTGCCGGCGCTCACGCCGTACTTCGTCATGAAGGTCGGCCATGTACCGCGCATTGCCTACCACCGCCCCGGCGACCCGGCCGCTGCAGAGTTGGTCAGCCAGACCATTGCGCGCTACGGCCGGCAGGGCACACCGATACGCGCCGTGATGCTGGACCGCCTGGGCCCCAACGTCTGGCACGACAGCCCGGCTGCGGCCATGGCCACGCTCGAAGAGCTGGAAGAAACCGCCAAGCTCATGCTGACCATACCGGCCGCGCCTGAGACTTTGAGCGAAGCGCAAATTGAAGAATTAAGACAGACCTTTGGAGCCCGCTGGTAATAAGCTCAAGCACTAATTAGCCACCATTCAATTTTTATTCAGCCAACGTCATGCCCCAATTTGCCGCCAATCTTTCTTTGATGTACCCCGAGCTGCCTTTTCTGGAGCGCTTTGAAGCGGCGGCCAAAGATGGTTTCAAGGCCGTCGAGTATTTGTTTCCCTACGCCTGGCGCTCGCTAGAGCTTGCGGCCCGCCTCAAGGGCAATGGTTTGCAGCAAGTGCTGTTCAATGCACCGGCGGGTGGCACCGATGCCGACAGCATTGCGCTCGCCTGGGACAAAGCTGGTGTGCGCGGCACCGCGGCGGTGGCCGGACGTGAGGCCGAGTTCCGCACCGGCGTGCAGATGGCGCTGGACTATGCCGATGCACTCGACTGCCCGCGCATTCACCTCATGGCCGGCCTGGTGCCTGATGATCAGACGCGTGAAGAGTTGCAACCGCTTTATGTGGCCAATTTGCGCTGGGCCGCTGCGCAGGCCGCCAGCCGAGGGCGGGACGTGCTGATCGAGCCTATCAACACGCGCGACGTACCCGGGTTTTTTCTCAATCGGCAAGACCACGCCCATGAGGTTGTGGCGGCGGTGGGCGCGCCTAATTTGAAGGTGCAGATGGACCTGTACCACTGCCAGATTGTTGAAGGCGATGTGGCCATGAAAATCCGCCAGTACCTGCCCACCGGCCAGGTCGGTCATTTCCAGATCGCCGGCGTGCCCGAACGCCATGAACCCGACCTTGGCGAGCTGAACTACGACTACCTGTTCAAGGTCATTGATGAAGTGTCAGCTCAATGCGGCTGGGAAGGCTGGCTCGGCTGCGAATACCGGCCGCTCAAAGGCGGTCAGCCGGGCGGCACCAGCGCCGGGCTGGGCTGGATGCGCCAGTAGGGGATGGAGTGGTGAGGGGATGGATTCCTGCCTGCGCAGGAATGACGAGTGAGGCGGGGATCCATCTTCTGGCTTCAGGCCATGCCCTGATGCCTCATCAAGGCATCGATGCTCGGCTCGCGGCCGCGAAAAGCCTTGAAGGACTCCATCGCGGGGCGGCTGCCGCCGGCTTCCAGAATCGCTTCACGATACTTGCGGCCGGTTTCGACATTGGCCGCAGCGCCGCTGGCAGATTCTTCAAACGCTGCGTACGCATCGGCAGACAGCACCTCTGCCCATTTGTAGCTGTAGTAACCGGCGGCGTAACCACCTGAAAAAATATGGCTGAAGGTGTGCGCCGGGCGGCTGTAAGGCGGGGCCTGAATGACGGCCACTTCAGCGCGCACTTCGGCCAACAATGCCATGACGTCTTTGCTGCCTTCGCCTTGCGTGTGCAAGAGCATGTCAAATAGTGAGAACTCAACCTGGCGCAGGGTTTGCATGCCGCTTTGGAAGTTTTTGGCGGCCGTCATTTTGTCAAACAGCGCGCGCGGCAGTGGCTCGCCGGTGTCTACGTGGGCGGTCATGTGCTTGAGCACGTCCCACTCCCAGCAGAAGTTTTCCATGAACTGGCTGGGCAGCTCGACGGCGTCCCATTCCACGCCGCTGATGCCCGAGACATCGCGCTCGTTGACCTGCGTGAGCATGTGGTGAAGGCCGTGGCCGAACTCATGGAACAGCGTGGTCACGTCGTCGTGCGTGAGCAGGGCGGGCTTGCCGGCCACGCCTTCGGCGAAGTTGCAGACCAGGTGCGCCACCGGGGTTTGCAGCTGGCCGGTGTCGGGGCGCAGCCAGCGGGCGCGCACATCGTCCATCCAGGCGCCGCCGCGTTTGCCGGTGCGGGCCGGCTGGTCCAGGTAGAACTGGCCGATCAGCTGGCCGGCGCGCTCGATGCGGTAGAACTGCACCTCGGGCTTCCAGACCGGCGCCGAGTCTTTGGCCAGGTGCACGTCAAACAGGGTTTCAACAATCTTGAAAAGCCCTTGCAGCACTTTGGGGGCGGTGAAGTACTGTTTGACTTCCTGCTCGCTGAAGGCGTAACGCGCTTCTTTGAGTTTTTCGCCGATGAAGGCATAGTCCCAGGGTTGCGGGTTGCTCAGGTTCAGGTGCTCGGCTGCAAAGGCGCGCAGGTCGGCTACGTCTTTTTCTGCGTAGGGGCGGGCGCGGCGGGCCAGGTCGCGCAGGAAGCTGATCACCTGTTCGGGCGAGTCGGCCATCTTGGCCACCACCGAGACTTCGCCGAAGTTCTGGTAACCCAGCAGGCGCGACTCTTCGAGCCGCAAGGCCAGGATCTCCGCCATGATGGCGCTGTTGTCAAACTGGCTGTGCTCATGATTTGACTGGTCGCTGGCCCGGGTGTTGTAAGCGCGGTAAAGCGTTTCACGCAAGGCGCTGCTGCGGGCGAATTGCATCACGGGCAGGTAGCTGGGCATTTTGAGCGTGAGCTTGTAGCCGCTTTGACTTTCGGCCAGGGCTTGGCTCAGGGCGGCATCAACGACGTCTTGCGGCACGCCGTCCAGGTCGGCAAGTTGCGCGTAGTAAGCAAAGGCTTCGGTGGCGTCCAAAGCGTTTTCGCTGAATTTTTGGCTCAGCTCAGCCTGGCGTTCTTGAATCTCAGCAAAGCGCACGCGGTCTTGGCCCTGCAACTCGGCGCCCGACAGAACAAAGTTACGCACGGCGTTTTTATGAGCCTGGCGCTGCTCGGCATTGAGGCTCTTGACGTCAATGGCTTTGTACTTGGCGTACAGGCGCTCGTCAGCGCCCAGCCGGGTCCAGAACTCGGTAACGCGCGGCAGGGCGGCGTTGTAGGCGGCACGCAGCTCGGCCGTGTCGGCCACGCTGTTGAGGTGGCTGACGGCGCCCCAGGCGCGGCTGAGGTTTTCGGTGGCGACGTCCAACACCCGAGAGATGCCAGTCCAGCTCGCCGGAAAATCGGCTTGGGTGACTTGGCTCAAAGCTGCTTCGGCACGGGCCAGCAGTTCATCCATGGCGGCGCTGACATGCTCGGGCTTGATTTGGTCAAACAGAGGGAGCGGGGCGGTGGCAAGCAGGGGGTTGGTCATGGCGTCTGAGCTGGGGTGGTTCGCTAAAAAAGGTGTGCAGGTTCAGTCCTGGGCTGATTTTTTGAGGCTGCGCTGTTTGGGTTTTTTGGCCCGCTTGACGCTGCCGCCCGGGGTCAGGCGCTGGTTGCCCAGCACCCGAAGGGTTTTAACCTCGGGGCGCTGGCCGTAGCGGCTGCTGTTCTTGAGCACTTTGACATCACGCGGGCCGGCCATGCGGTCTTCGCTGACCTTCTTTTCTTTGGGCACGGCGGGACGCCAGAGCACCAGCAGCTTGCCGATGTGTTGTATGGGGGCAGCGTTGAGCTCGTCGGCCAGGGTGTGAAAAATGCTGTCGCGCCCGCTGCGGTCGTCGGACAGCACGCGGATTTTGATCAGGCCGTGGGCTTTGAGTGCCGCGTCGGTTTCTTTCTTGACGGCGTCGGTCAGACCATCGGAGCCGATCATGACCACGGGGTTCAGGTGATGCGCTTCGGCGCGGTGATCTTTGCGCTGGGCAGGGGTAAGGATTATTTGGGCCATGTGTCAATTATCGACGCATACGCCTACCAGGCTCCGGCGGAGGACAATGGGGCTTATGAAGGTTAAGACGCAAAGCAAAAAGGTGAACAAGGCCTGGTTGAACGACCATGTCAACGACACCTATGTGAAACTGGCCAAGTCCGAGGGTTACCGAGCCCGCGCCGCCTACAAACTCAAGGAAATTGACGAGAGCCTGGGTCTGATCAAACCGGGCTACACCGTGGTGGACCTGGGTAGCACGCCGGGCGCCTGGAGCCAGTACGTGCGGCGGCGCTTGTCGCCGGTGGGCGCTGCCGTGGGCGAGCTCAACGGCCGAATCATTGCGCTGGATGTGCTGCCCATGGACCCGGTCGAGGGCGTGGTGTTTATTCAGGGCGACTTTCGCGAAGCCGAGGTGCTGGCCCAGCTCGAGGCCGCGCTGGAAGCGGGCCGCAAGGTCGATGTGGTGGTCTCGGACATGGCGCCAAACCTGTCGGGTATCGAAACCGCCGATGCGGCCCGCATCACCCACTTGGTAGAGTTGGCTCTTGAATTTGCGCAAAAACACATCAAAAGCGATGGCGCGCTGGTGGTCAAGCTGTTTCATGGCAGCGGGTACAGTGACCTGGTCAAGCTCTTTAAGTCGGTCTTCAAGGTGGTCAAGCCCATCAAACCGAAGGCCTCCAGGCCCGGTTCTTCAGAGACATTTCTGGTCGGTATGGGCCTGAAAAACCCAGCCTGAAAGGCCTTTTTGCGACAGTGTTAACCCTTAAATTGGCCTAAAAACCGCTTCTGCGGCGTGGCTGATGCCTTGGTATGCTCGGGCTACTGCTCTTGAAAGCTCTAAAATCAGGCGCATCTGCACTTTTGTACCTACAACGGAGTCTTCCTTGAATAATCAGTGGTTTTCAAAAATTGCGGTCTGGTTGATGATTGGCATGGTCTTGTTCACCGTGTTCAAGCAGTTTGATACTCGCTCTGGCGCCAGCGCCAACTACCTGGGCTATTCCGACTTCCTAGAGGAAGTGCGTGGCAAGCGTATCAAGTCAGCCACCATCGCGGAAGGTCAGGGCGGCACTGAAATCGTTGCTGTCACCACCGATGACCGCCGCATCCGTACCACCGCCACCTACCTGGACCGTGGTCTGGTCGGCGACCTGATTGCCAATGACGTCAAGTTCGACGTCAAGCCACGCGAAGAAAGCTCTTTCCTCATGACCTTGCTGGTCAGCTGGGGCCCGATGCTGCTGTTGATCGGCGTGTGGGTGTACTTCATGCGCCAGATGCAAGGCGGCGGCAAGGGCGGTGCTTTCAGCTTCGGCAAAAGCAAAGCCCGCATGCTCGATGAATCCACCAACACCGTGACTTTTGCAGACGTGGCCGGTTGCGACGAGGCCAAGGAAGAAGTCAAAGAAGTGGTTGACTTCCTTAAAGACCCTGCCAAGTTTCAGAAACTCGGCGGCCGCATTCCTCGCGGTTTGCTCCTGGTCGGCCCTCCGGGCACCGGCAAGACCCTGCTGGCCAAAGGCATTGCCGGCGAGGCGAAGGTTCCATTCTTTTCGATCTCCGGCTCTGACTTCGTTGAAATGTTCGTCGGCGTGGGCGCGGCCCGTGTGCGAGACATGTTCGAGAACGCCAAGAAAAACGCGCCTTGCATCATCTTCATTGATGAGATCGACGCAGTCGGCCGCCAGCGCGGCGCCGGCCTGGGTGGCGGCAATGACGAGCGCGAACAGACCTTGAACCAGATGCTGGTCGAGATGGATGGCTTTGAAACCAACGTCGGCGTGATCGTGGTGGCGGCGACCAACCGCCCCGACATTCTGGACGCTGCTCTGCTGCGCCCGGGCCGTTTTGACCGCCAGGTCTATGTGACGCTGCCGGACATCCGCGGCCGCGAACAGATTTTGACTGTTCACATGCGCAAAGTGCCTTTGGGCCAAGACGTCAGCGCTAACATCATTGCCCGCGGCACGCCCGGCATGTCGGGTGCTGACCTCGCCAATCTGTGCAATGAAGCCGCATTGATGGCAGCGCGCCGCAGTGCCCGTGTGGTCGAGATGCAGGATTTTGAGAAAGCCAAAGACAAGATCCTGATGGGCCCAGAGCGTAAAAGCATGGTCATGCCCGAAGAAGAGCGCCGCAACACGGCGTACCACGAGTCGGGTCATGCGCTACTGGGCAAGCTGCTGCCCAAATGCGACCCGGTTCACAAGGTCACCATCATTCCGCGTGGTCGCGCCCTGGGTGTGACCATGAGCCTGCCGGCCCAAGACCGCTACAGCTATGACCGCGAGTACATGCTCAGCCAGATCGCCATGCTGTTTGGCGGCCGTATCGCTGAAGAAGTGTTCATGAACCAGATGACCACGGGCGCCAGCAACGACTTTGAGCGCGCCACCTCGATCGCCCGCGACATGGTAACCCGCTACGGCATGACCGAGGCCCTGGGCCCAATGGTCTACGCCGAGAACGAAGGCGAAGTGTTCCTGGGCCGCTCAGTCACCAAGACCACCAACATGAGCGAGCAGACCATGCAAAAGGTCGACTCCGAAGTGCGCCGCATCATTGACATGCAATACGGTCTGGCCCGCAAGCTCATTGAAGAAAACCAGGACAAGATGCACGTGATGGCCAAAGCTTTGATTGAATGGGAAACCATTGACGTCGAGCAGCTTGACGACATCATGGCCGGCCGTGCGCCACGTGCGCCCAAAGACTGGGTGCCGCGCACACCGCCAGTGGGCGGTAACCCGCCGGATGGCGGCACACCTGCGGTCACGCCAGACCCGGCGCCTACGGTTGCCTGAGTCGAGCGGCAAATGAGTAACAACCGGGGCTAGGCCCCGGTTTTTCTTGGTGCAACATGCCAAGCTTGTGCTTCAAAAATCGACGTTCTTGCAGCCTTCTGTGCAGATGAAAACCTTCTGGCAAACCAGCCGTTTTTTGATTGACCTTAGTCGCCCGGTGGTGATGGGCATCGTCAATGCCACGCCCGACTCGTTTTCGGATGGTGGCCATTACTTTGCTGAAGGTGACCCGTCCAGGGTGCTGGCCCATTGCGATCTGTTGCTCCAAGAGGGCGCAGACATGCTGGACATTGGCGGCGAGTCCACGCGCCCGGGGTCCCCGCCTTTGCCGCTGGCGCAAGAGCTGGCGCGTGTGATGCCGGTACTGCGCCACGCAGTCACTTTGGGTGTGCCGGTCTCGGTGGACACCTACAAGCCAGAAGTCATGCAAGCCGCGCTGGACCTGGGGGTTGACATCATCAATGACGTCTGGGCTCTGCGCCGCCCCGGTGCGCAGCAAGTGGTGGCGGCGCATCCGCTGTGCGGTGTGTGCCTGATGCACATGCACAGGGATCCGCTAAGCATGCAGGTCGCGCCCATGGAGGGCAGCGTTTTACCGGCTGTGTGCACTTTTTTGCAATCTGCAGCCCAGAGCCTGCTGGACGCGGGTGTGGACCGTGCGCGTGTGGTGCTGGACCCGGGCATTGGCTTTGGCAAAACGGTGGCGCAAAATTTTGAGCTTTTGCAGCGGCAGGCTGAGCTTTTGAGCCTGGGCTACCCCTTGATGGCGGGCTGGTCTCGCAAGTCTGCACTGGGCGCCGTCTGTGCGGCCGCAGGCTCTGGCGAGCCACTGCCCATGAGCGAACGCCTGTTGCCCAGCGTGCTGGCCGCTCTGCTGGCCGCAGAGCGCGGTGCACGCGTGTTGCGGGTGCATGATGTCGGGCCTACAGTGCAGGCCCTCAAGGTTTGGACGGCCGCCACCCGCCCGGCCCCGATTGAGACTGCGTAGACAATCAGTCAAAAAGGGCACTTGCCCATAGAAAGATTTAGACATGAGCAGACAGTATTTCGGCACAGACGGTATTCGCGGCACGGTGGGCCAGCCGCCCATCACGCCTGACTTTGTGCTGCGCCTGGCCCATGCAGTGGGCCGTGTTTTGAAACGCAGCGAAGAGCGCCCGACGGTGCTGATAGGCAAAGACACCCGTATCTCGGGTTACATGTTAGAGAGCGCCCTCGAGTCCGGCTTTAACTCCGCCGGTGTCGACGTGGTGCTGCTGGGGCCCTTGCCCACACCGGGTGTGGCCTACCTGACGAGGGCTGTGCGGGCCAGTTTGGGCGTGGTCATCAGCGCCAGCCACAACGCTTTTGCCGACAACGGCATCAAGTTTTTCAGCGCACAAGGCAGCAAGCTGCCTGACGCGTGGGAGATTTCTGTCGAAGAAACATTGCAGGAGCCGCCGGTCTGGGCCGAGTCTGCCAAGCTGGGCAAGTCGCGCCGTCTGGATGACGCGGCAGGGCGCTATATCGAGTTTTGCAAAAGCAGCTTCGCCAGTGACCTCACGCTCAAGGGCTTAAAGATCGTGGTCGATGCAGCGCATGGCGCGGCGTACCACATTGCACCCAAGGTTTTTCATGAGCTGGGCGCTGATGTCATCTGCATCGGCTGTACACCCAATGGCCTGAACATCAATGACGGCGTGGGAGCTACCCATCCGGAGGCCGTTATTGAGGCGGTGAAAGCGAACGGTGCTGACTATGGTGTGGCGCTGGATGGCGATGCCGACCGGCTGCAGCTGGTCGACGCGCAGGGCCGCTTGTTCAATGGCGATGAAGTTTTGTTCTTGATGGTGAGCGAGCGTCTGGCCCGGGGTGAAGCGGTACCTGGCGCTGTCGGCACCTTGATGACCAATCTGGCGGTGGAGCTGGCGCTCAAGGAACGCGGCGTGCAGTTTGTGCGGGCCAAGGTCGGTGACCGCTATGTGCTGGAAGCGCTTGAAAAACACAATTGGCTGCTGGGCGGCGAGGGATCAGGCCATTTGCTGGCGCTGGACAAGCATTCCACCGGTGATGGACTGATCAGCGCTTTGCAGGTCTTGCAGGCCTGCGTGCGCAGTGGCAAAAAACTATCCAAGTTGCTCGAAGGCGTGAGCTTGTTCCCCCAAACGCTGATCAATCTGCGTTTGCAGCCGGGGCACGAGTGGCAATCCAGTGCAGCGCTCAAAGCGATGACCCGCAGCGTTGAAGCTGAGCTGGGGAACACCGGCCGGATTTTGATCCGTGCCAGCGGTACCGAACCACTGCTGCGTGTCATGGTCGAGGCGCAAGATCCGCTACAAGCCAAGACTTGCGCCGAGCGACTGGTGGCTGCCGCACAGCTGCCCTGAAGTCCACCCAACAAGCTGTTGCCATGCCTTTGCAGCCCATCACGGCCCGTCTGGCCGATTACCGAAATAGCGATGATGCCCGCGCCCTGGTGAGCCTGCTTGACGCTTACGCCAGCGACCCTGCCGGCGGTGGCGAGCCCTTGAGCGACTTTGCCAAAAGCCATCTGGCGCCAGCGTTGGCTTCACGCCCCCAAGCTTTCAGCGTACTGGCATTTGAGGGCACTCAAGCTGTCGGTCTGATCAATTGCATAGAGGGCTTTTCGACCTTTGCCTGCCGCCCACTCGTCAATGTGCACGATGTGGTGGTGCTGGCCAGTCACCGGGGCCGCCGAATCGGTGAGTTGATGCTGGCCTTGGTCGAAGAGCTGGCGCAGGCGCGAGGCGCCTGCAAGCTGACGCTGGAAGTTCTGGATGGCAACCGCAGCGCGCTGGCGCTCTATCAGCGCTGCGGCTTTGCCCCCTACCAGTTGGACCCGGCCATGGGTCATGCAGGGTTCATGCAAAAAATGCTGGACTGATTCAGTCCTGGCGCTCAGAGTCGCAACTCAGGCGGCTGCTTCCAAACCGTTTTTGAAGTGTGCCTGCATGGCCTGCACAGTGGCCGCCGCATTGCGCGCCAGCAGCGCTGCCATGATGACCTGGTGCTCGGCCAGTGACTCTTGAATTCGACCGCTCTTGAGCAGTGAGTTGTGGCGGTTGAGCTTCATCACTTTGCGCAGGTCGGCCACCATCTGGTCGCGCCAGCGGTTGTTGGCGATTTCCAGCAGGCGCATGTGAAAGGCCTCGTTGATCTCAAAAAAGCGTTCGCGTTGGCCCACCGATTTTTCAAGTTCCTTGTGCAGCGCCGTAAGCTCTTTGAGTTGCGCTGCAGTGGCTTCGATGGCCACCACGCCGGCGGCATCACTCTCCAGCAAAGCCAGCAGGTGGTAGACGTCCGCCAGGTCGCGTTCAGAGACTTCAGTCACATAAGCGCCGCGTCGCACTTTCATGGTGACCAGACCTTCAGTGGCCAGCACCTTCAGGGCTTCACGCAGGGGCGTGCGGCTGATGCCGTATTCCTCGGCCAGTTTGAGCTCGTCAATCCAGCTGCCGGGCGCAAGTTCACGGTTGAATATACGTTGGCGCAGCAGTTCTGCAACTTCTTGGTAAAGCGCGCGGGGTGTCAGTGATACAGCGGCCATGGGGCAGCTCCAGTTGAGCAGGGCAGGGAAGGTCAAACCAAGCTTGCCGACTTCGCTTCAAAAGTCGCAATCTTAATTCTGCATAAATAATTATAAATGATGTAAACTGCCTGCTTGAAAACATTTCAGCAGTCACACTCCCTGTTGAGAGGCTGTTCACCCCCGGACAACATCGGTGCGCCATGAGTCATAACCCAGCTTCAGACCCGGAATTCAAACCCGCCAGCATCGCGCGATGGGCTCAGGCGGCGGCCAAGTCGGCCCCCGGGGGCGACGTGAATGCGCTCAATTGGCAAACCCCGGACGGCATCAGCGTCAAGCCGCTGTACACGGCTGAAGACGTCAAGGACCTGCCTTTCACCAACACCATGCCCGGTTTTGAGCCTTTCATCCGCGGCCCGCAGGCGACCATGTACGCGGTGCGCCCCTGGACGATTCGCCAGTACGCAGGTTTCTCCACGGCGGAAGAGTCGAACGCTTTTTACCGCAAGGCCCTGGCCGCCGGCGGGCAGGGCGTGTCGGTCGCATTTGACCTGGCCACGCACCGGGGCTATGACTCGGATCACCCACGCGTGACCGGCGACGTCGGCAAAGCCGGCGTGGCGATCGACAGCGTGGAGGACATGAAGATCCTCTTCAACCAGATTCCGCTGGACAAAGTCTCAGTCTCCATGACCATGAACGGCGCGGTCTTGCCGGTGCTCGCCGGTTATGTGGTGGCCGCTGAAGAGCAGGGCGTTGCACAAGACCAGCTGAGTGGCACCATTCAGAACGACATTCTCAAAGAGTTCATGGTGCGCAACACCTACATCTACCCGCCGGCACCGTCGATGCGCATCATCGGCGACATCATTGAGTACACCGCACAAAAGATGCCCAAGTTCAACTCGATCTCCATTTCGGGCTACCACATGCAGGAAGCCGGTGCCAACCAGGCGCTGGAGCTGGCCTTCACGCTGGCCGACGGCAAGGAGTACGTCAAGACCGCCATCGCCAAGGGCCTGGACGTGGACGGCTTTGCCGGCCGTCTGTCTTTCTTCTGGGCGATCGGCATGAACTTTTATCTGGAAGTCGCCAAGCTGCGTGCGGCGCGCCTCTTGTGGTGCCGCATCATGAAAGGCTTTGACGCCAAAAGCCCCAAGTCGCTGATGCTGCGCACCCATTGCCAGACCAGCGGCTGGAGCCTGACCGAGCAAGACCCCTACAACAATGTGGTCCGCACCACCATCGAGGCCATGGCCGCAGTGTTTGGCGGCACGCAAAGCCTGCACACCAACAGCTTTGACGAAGCCATCGCGCTGCCCACCGAGTTTTCGAGCCGCATTGCCCGCAACACGCAGCTCATCATTCAGGAAGAAACCCATATTCCGAACGTGATCGACCCCTGGGCCGGCAGCTACATGATGGAAAAGCTGACGCAGGACATGGCCGACGCAGCCTGGAAGATCATCGAGGAAGTCGAGGCCATGGGCGGCATGGTCAAGGCTGTGGACAGCGGCTGGGCCAAGCTCAAGATTGAGGCGGCCGCCGCAGAAAAGCAGGCCCGCATCGACAGCGGTCGCGATGTCATCGTTGGCGTCAACAAGTACAAGCTCCAAACCGAAGACGCGATTGAAGCGCGCGACATCGACAACGTGGCCGTGCGCGACGGACAAATCGCCCGCCTGAAAACCATCAAGGCAGGCCGTGACAGCGCCGGCGTGCAAGCTGCGCTGGCAGCGCTGACGGCCGCGGCTGAAAACAACACCGGCAACCTGCTGGACTTGTGCATCCAGGCAATGCGCCTGCGCGCCACCGTGGGCGAGGTCAGTGACGCGCTCGAAACTGTTTACGGGCGCCACCGCGCCGACACGCAAAAGGTGACTGGTGTGTACGCTGCTGCTTATGACTCGGCCGAAGGCTGGGAAAACCTCAAGACCGAAATCAACGCCTTCGCGCAAGCTCAGGGCCGCCGTCCCCGGGTGATGATCTCCAAGCTCGGCCAGGACGGCCACGACCGCGGCGCCAAAGTGGTGGCCACGGCCTTTGCCGACCTGGGTTTTGACGTGGACATGGGCCCGCTATTTCAGACGCCCGAAGAATGCGCGCGCCAGGCGATCGAGAACGATGTGCACGCTGTCGGTGTGAGCACGCTCGCGGCAGGCCATAAGACCTTGGTGCCGGCCATCATTGAAGAACTTAAAAAGCAGGGCGCTGACGACATCATTGTTTTTGTCGGTGGCGTGATTCCCAAGCAAGACTACGAGATGTTGTACGAAGCCGGCGTCAAAGGCATCTACGGCCCGGGCACGCCGATACCCGCGAGTGCCAAGGATGTGCTCGAGCAGATCAAGAAGGCTTTGTCGTGAACTGCCCTTGGATGGACGCCTGCCCCTTACCGTTCGGGCTGAGCTTGTCGAAGCCCCAAAGCGAGTAGCAAGGTGCTTGAGTTTGTGACATCGTCGTTGGATGAAAAGCTGCCACAACTGGCATCTGACTTTGGCGCAATCAACCGAGGCTGGTCTGAAATGAAAGACCCGCATGCAACTCGGTTGAGCGGGCGTCAGCGAATGATTTGCGATGACTTTCAAACTGCGCCCACGAATTGACGCGATCTGACATGAAACCTTTTTATGTTTACATGCTGCGCTGCGGAGATGGCTCGTATTACACGGGCCAGACCGACGATATGGACTTGCGCCTTCAACAACACGACACCGGCAAGATAGGTTACACAGCAACGCGCAAGCCGGTTGAGTTGATCTGGCAAGGTGAGTTTGAGGCGCGAGAAGGCGCCATCGCCTTTGAGCAGCAGATCAAGGGTTGGTCGCGGGCTAAAAAAGAGGCGCTGATGGCGGGTGATTGGGCGCAGGTCAAAGTTCTGGCGAAATCCAAAACATCCAATCGTTCTGAACTCACCGTCGCGGGCACCCCTTCCACAAGCTCAGGGCGAACGGATTCTGTGGAGCATGTGCAAGAACCCAACATCTCCATTCATCCTGAACGTATGCCAGAGCCCAAGCTCCTCGTTCGTTCTGAACGCATGCAAGAGCCCAAGCTCCCCGTTCGTCCTGAACGCATGCAAGAGCCCAGGCTCCCCGTTCGTCCTGAACGCATGCAAGAGCCCAAGCTCCCCGTTCGTTCAGAACGCATGCAAGAGCCCAAGCTCCTCGTTCGTTCTGAACGTATGCAAGAGCCCAAGCTCCCCGTTCGTCCTGAGCTTGTCGAAGGATCTCTTCCGACTTCCGCTCTTAATCTTAGCCCTTCGACAAGCTCAGGGCGAACGGATTCAATGGAGCATGTGCAAGAACCCAACATCTCCATTCGTCCTGAACGCATGCAAGAACCCAACATCTCCATTCGTCCTGAACGTATGCAAGAGCCCAAGATCCCCGTTCGTTCAGAACGCATGCAAGAGCCCAAGCTCCCCGTTCGTCCTGAGCTTGTCGAAGGATTTGTTTCTGTCCCCACCGACGTTGGCACCCCTTCGACAAGCTCAGGGCGAACGGATTCAATGGAGCATGTGCAAGAACCCAACATCTCCATTCGTCCTGAGCGCATGCAAGAACCCAAGCTCCCCGTTCGTCCTGAGCTTGTCGAAGGATCTCTTCCGACTTCCGCTCTAAATCTCAGCCCTTCGACAAGCTCAGGGCGAACGGTTTCGGTCGAGCAAGTTTTGGGTGCTGACAAGCCGGGGCTTCAGCGTCGGGCCATTGCCAAGGCCATCACGCTGCTGGAGTCCACGCGCGAAGACCACAGGACGCAAGCCGACCAAATGCTCACCGCCTTGCTGCCGCACACGGGCAAAGCCTTGCGCCTGGGTATCAGCGGCGTGCCGGGTGTGGGCAAATCGACTTTTATCGAAGTCTTGGGCCTGAACCTGATTGCCCGGGGCCACCGTGTGGCCGTGCTGACGATTGACCCATCTTCCACGGTGTCTGGTGGCTCCATTTTGGGTGACAAGACGCGCATGGAGCAGTTGTCTGTGCACGAGCGCGCCTACATCCGGCCCAGCCCGTCCAGTGGCACGCTGGGCGGCGTGGCCGAGAAAACCCGTGAAGCCATGCTGGTGTGCGAGGCTGCAGGCTATGACGTGGTGATTGTCGAGACTGTCGGCGTGGGCCAGTCAGAGACGGCCGTGGCCAACATGACCGACATGTTTGTGCTGATGCAGCTGCCCAACGCCGGCGACGATCTGCAGGCGATTAAAAAAGGCGTGATGGAACTGGCTGATCTGGTGGTCATCAACAAGGCCGACATCGACGCCGATGCCGCCATGCGCGCCCAGGCCCAAATTACTTCAGCTATGCGACTGTTTGGCTTGGTGAACAACGCCATGGGCAAGGCCCAAGCTGATGTGTACGACCAGCACTGGCATCCCCAAGTGCTCCAGCTCAGTGCACTGCGCAACCAGGGTGTTGATGCTTTCTGGACGGCGGTGAGCCGCTTTCGAGAGCTTCAAACTGCCAATGGCATGCTGGCTCAACGGCGTCAACAGCAATCGCTGGCTTGGATGTGGGAACGTATCGATGCCGGCCTCAAAACGGCCTTCAAGCAAGACCCGGCGGTGGCCAGCTTACTGCCCGCGCTGGCTGCGCAAGTGGCCAGCGGTCAGCTGCCCGCTTCTAGCGCAGCGCGCCAGTTATTGGCGGCGCACAACAAACATGCACAGCGTAGCTGAGCGTTTGCATCCACTTGACTGACACTTCAAAAGAGAAAATCTATGCAGGCCATTTTGGAACAGCTTGAGCAAAAACGTGCTGCTGCGCGTTTGGGCGGCGGACAAAAACGCATCGATGCGCAACACGGCAAAGGCAAGCTGACGGCGCGCGAGCGACTGGAAGTGCTGCTCGACGAGGGAACCTTTGAAGAGTGGGATATGTTCGTCGAGCACCGCTGCGCCGACTTTGGCATGCAAGACAACAAGATTCCGGGTGACGGCGTGGTGACCGGTTACGGCATGATCAATGGCCGGCTGGTGTTCGTTTTCAGCCAGGACTTCACGGTGTTCGGCGGAGCCTTGTCAGAAGCGCATGCCGAAAAAATCTGCAAGGTGATGGACCAGGCCATGAAGGTCGGCGCGCCGGTGATCGGCCTGAACGACTCTGGCGGCGCGCGCATCCAGGAAGGGGTTGCTTCGCTGGGTGGTTATGCCGATGTGTTTCAGCGCAATGTGATGGCCAGCGGTGTGATTCCGCAGATCAGCATGATCATGGGTCCTTCGGCCGGTGGTGCGGTGTATTCACCGGCCATGACTGATTTCATCTTCATGGTGAAAGACTCGAGCTATATGTTTGTGACCGGGCCTGAAGTGGTCAAGACCGTCACGCATGAGGAAGTGACTGCAGAAGAACTGGGCGGCGCCATCACCCACACCACCCAAAGTGGCGTGGCCGACCTGGCTTTTGACAACGATGTTGAAGCGCTGCTGATGCTGCGCCGGCTCTACAACTACCTGCCGCTGAACAACCGTGAAAAAGCCCCGGTACGCCCCAGCGCAGACCCGGCCAAGCGAGTGGACATGAGCCTGGACACACTGGTGCCTGAAAACGCCAACAAGCCTTATGACATGAAGGAACTCATCACCAAGACAGTGGATGACGGCGACTTTTTTGAGATTCAGCCCGAGTACGCCAAGAACATCATCATCGGCTTTGCCCGCATGGAAGGGCAGTCGGTCGGCATCGTTGCCAACCAGCCGCTGGTGCTGGCCGGTTGCCTGGACATCAAGAGCTCGGTCAAGGCGGCGCGCTTTGTGCGCTTTTGCGATGCCTTCAACATTCCGGTCATCACCTTTGTGGATGTGCCCGGCTTCATGCCCGGCACTTCTCAAGAGTATGGCGGCATCATCAAGCATGGCGCCAAGCTGCTTTACGCCTACGCCGAGTGCACGGTGCCGAAGATCACCGTCATCACGCGCAAAGCCTACGGCGGCGCGTATGACGTGATGGCTTCCAAGCATCTGCGCGGCGATGTGAACTTTGCCTGGCCGAATGCCGAGATCGCCGTGATGGGCGCCAAGGGCGCGGTGGAAATCATCTTTCGTGAAGACAAAGGCGACCCAGTGAAGCTGGCTGCACGTGAGGCCGAATACAAAGAGCGGTTTGCAAATCCGTTTATCGCAGGTGCGCGGGGTTTCATTGACGATGTGATCTTGCCGCACGAGACGCGCAAGCGCATATGCCGCAGTTTGGTCATGCTCAAGGACAAGAAGCTGGAGAACCCGTGGCGCAAACACGGGAATATTCCTCTGTGATGTCCACCGTGTTGCGCTTGCGGGTTGATGCTGCAGGACCGGGGTGCCCGAAATTTTTTCGCAGTGTCCCCCGGCCTTCGGCCTCCTCCTTTATCTGCGAAAAACTTCCGGGCACCCCGGTCCTCAATGCAGTGATTTTGCGATGACCCACATCTTCCTATTTGAGCTGGGGGTATGGTGTGTCCGCCGCAGCGTGGGCTTGGGGTTTTGCCAAATAAAGGGGGAGCCTGCGCAGCAGGCGGAGGACATTCGCGAAGGCGGATACACCGTGCCCCCAGCGGACTCAGAATAATTCCGAAGCAATTTACCTAGTTGCTGACCAACTAACGTTAGGGGATAACCATGTTCACCAAAATACTGATAGCCAACCGCGGCGAAATCGCCTGCCGCGTCATCCTCACTGCCCGCAGGATGGGCATCAAGACCGTGGCGGTTTACTCGGATGCCGACAAGGACGCCCGCCACGTAGCGCTGGCCGACGAGGCTGTTCACATCGGACCCGCGCCCAGTCGTGAGAGTTACCTGCAAGCAGAAAAAATAATTGCCGCCTGCAAGCAAACCGGAGCGCAGGCGGTGCATCCGGGCTATGGGTTTTTGAGCGAGAACGCCGGCTTTGCCAAGCGGGTGGAAGAAGAGGGCATCATCTTCATCGGCCCCAAGCACTATTCGATTGCCGCCATGGGCGACAAGATCGAGTCTAAAAAGCTGGCCGGTGCCGCTGGGGTGAACTGCATTCCCGGGGTCAACGATGCTATCGAGACGCCTGAAAAAGCCGTCGAGATTGCCAAAGGAATCGGCTACCCCGTGATGATCAAGGCCAGCGCCGGCGGCGGTGGCAAGGGCTTGCGCGTGGCATTTAACGACAAAGAGGCGTTCGAAGGCTTCACCAGTTGCCGCAACGAGGCGCGTAACAGTTTTGGCGACGACCGCGTCTTCATCGAGAAGTTTGTCGAAGAGCCGCGCCACATTGAAATTCAGCTGATCGGCGACAGCCACGGCAACGTGCTTTACCTCAACGAGCGTGAATGCTCCATCCAGCGCCGTCACCAGAAGGTGATTGAAGAAGCGCCCAGCCCGTTTATCAGCGACGCCACCCGCAAGGCCATGGGCGAGCAGGCGGTGCAGCTGGCCAAGGCAGTGAAATACCAAAGTGCCGGCACGGTGGAGTTTGTGGTTGGCAAGGACCAGAGCTTTTACTTTCTTGAAATGAACACCCGATTGCAAGTCGAGCATCCGGTGACCGAATGCATCACCGGCTTGGACCTGGTGGAGTTGATGATCCGTGTGGCTGCCGGCGAAAAACTGCCGCTGACGCAAGCCGAGGTCAAGCGTGACGGCTGGGCGATCGAGTGCCGTATCAACGCCGAAGACCCCTTCCGCAATTTTCTGCCGTCCACCGGCCGTCTGGTGCGGTTCCAGCCACCTCAAGAAACTATGTTTGCCTCGGACACAGACCAGTTGCAAGGCGTGCGCGTGGACACCGGCGTGCAAGACGGTGGCGAGATTCCGATGTATTACGACTCGATGATCGCCAAGCTTATCGTTCACGGCAAAGACCGGCTGGACGCCATTGCCAAGATGCGCGAGGCGCTCAACGCCTTTGTGATTCGCGGCATCAGCAGCAATATTCCTTTCCAGGCCGCCTTGTTGGCGCACCCCAAGTTTGTGGCGGGCGACTTCAACACCGGCTTCATTGCCGAGAACTACAGCCAGGGTTTCAAGGCCGAAGACGTGCTGCACGATGACCCCGACTTTTTGGTGGCGCTGGCCGCCTACGTGAACCGCCGCATGCTCAGCCGCGCTGCCGGCATTAGCGGGCAATTGCCCGGCCATGGCATCACGGTGAGCCAGGAGTTTGTGGTGATTGGCATGGGGGCTAAGGGCCACAATACGTCGCAAGCAGCGCGGGTGCGTGACTTCCAGGCGGTATCAGGTTCCAGCGCGGTTGAAACCGGCAGCAAGGCCTATGAAATCTGTAGCGACTGGCATCTCGGTGGCGCGCGTTTACGCGGTACCGTCAACGGTCAGCCGTTTTCGGCTCAGGTGGAGCGCGGCCTTGGTAAGAACCCATTGGCAATTCGAATTGCTCACAACGGCGCTCGCTTGGACGCCTTGGTCCTGTCGCCGCGTGCCGCCGAGTTGCATGCGCTCATGCCCTTTAAAGCGCCGCCAGACATGAGCCGCTATGTGCTCTCGCCCATGCCCGGCTTGTTGGTGAGTGTGTCCGTGCAGGCGGGTCAAAAAGTGCAAGCTGGCGAGCGTGTTGCTGTCATCGAGGCCATGAAGATGGAAAATGTCTTGTTTGCGGTGGCAGACGGCGTTGTCGCCAAAGTGCTGGCCAAAGAGGGGGAATCTCTTTCGGTAGACCAGGCGATCGTCGAGTTTGTGTGAGCCATCAACATTCATTGAAAGCATTTACCCGGGAGCCTTGATCATGAACTTGACTGAATTTGAAGCACTTTTGCATGCGCAGTCTTACGGTGAAATTGTGACTGTGGAAAAACCTGTTGGATATCTGATGGGTTTGCATCAACATCCTTTTGATGCCTGTGCCTTGATTACGGCCGGCGAGATCACCATCAGCGTGGCCGGTGTTGAGACACGCTACGGTGTGGGCGATATCTTTAGACTTCCAGCAGGAACGCCGCATCTTGAAAGCGCTGTAGCGCTAGGCGTCACCTACCGCGTGGGTCGTCGCCAGATTGCCATGTCATGAGTCGGCCTTTCAAGGTACTGGGTATCCAACAAATTGCCATAGGCGGCACCAGCAAAGACCGCTTGCGCACGCTGTGGGTAGACATGCTCGGGCTGAGTGTCGACGGTCACTTTGTCAGTGAGCGTGAGAACGTCGATGAAGACATTTGCACCCTGGGGGCAGGGCCTTTCAAGGTTGAAGTTGACCTGATGCAACCTTTAGACGCGGACAAAAAACCAGCGGTTCACAACACACCGCTCAATCATGTGGGTTTGTGGATTGATGATTTGCCGCAGGCTGTCGCTTGGCTCACAGCGCAGGGTGTGCGCTTTGCACCTGGCGGCATACGCAAAGGTGCCGCCGGTTTTGACATTTGTTTTTTACATCCTAAAGCCAGCGAGGAATTTCCGATTGCCGGTGAGGGCGTGTTAATTGAGTTGGTGCAGGCTCCACCGCCGGTCGTTGAGGCGTTTGCGGCATTGGCCGCTGCTGCTTAAGGCGCTTGTTCAGTCGCTGTCTTTGCGCTTTGCGCGAGCGCGCGTCAAAGCGGCCTCAATCACAGCGCGCTTGTTGTCCAGTACCGCCGGGTCAGTGTGCAGTGAGTGCGCTGGCAGGTCAGCCAGCTTGGTCAACGCTTTTTTCTCCAGTCGTTCGTCTTGAGCCTGTGTCTCTTTTTGTTGGCGAATTTGGTGCAGTTCATAACGCTGGCGCGCTTGATGGGCTTGAGGTGCTGACCATGCGCTCCAGCCGGTTAGTACGCCGCTGACATTGACCAGGGCGATGCAGTCAACAGGGCAAACGGGCAAACACAGCTCGCAACCTGTGCAGTGCTGCTCGATCACACTGTGCATACGCTTGTTGCTGCCCACAATAGCATCGGTTGGGCACACTGGTAAACAAAGCGTACAACCAATGCACCAGGCTTCATCGATAACAGCCACAGTGCGTGGCCCTTCAATGCCCAGCTTAGCGTCCAGCTCAATGACGGGCCGCCCCGTCAGTTGGGCCAGGCGCTCTATGCCTTCCGCCCCGCCGGGCGGGCACCGGTTGATATCTGCTTCGCCTTGGGCCATGGCCTGGGCGTAGCCGGCACAGTCCGGGTAGCCGCAGCGCGTGCATTGGGTTTGCGGCAGAGCATCATTGAGCCGATCCGCCTTGCTTTGCAATGACATGTTGCGCTCGCTCATGCCAGACCTGTTTGCGAGGCGTCGCGAAAGCTTACTTGCGAGTCGCCGGCTTGTTGTTTGACAAAATGAAGGCCTTGACAGCCGGGTAAGCACCTTCGCGCCAGCGGCGGCCGCTGAAGATGCCGTAGTGACCTGCGCCCTTGAGTTCAAGGTGCTTTTGCTTTGCTTTGGGAATGCCGGTGCACAGGCCGTGAGCGGCTTCAGTCTGGCCTGATCCCGAGATGTCATCGAGCTCGCCTTCGATGGTGAAATGTGCAGTAGTTTTAATGTCTTGCGGGCGCACGCGTTCGAGCTGGCCTTGCGGGTTGCGCACATCCCAGGTGCCATGCACGAGCTTGAAGTCCTGAAACACGGTCTTGATCGTGTCCAGGTAGTAATCGGCGTCCATGTCGAGCACGGCGTTGTACTCGTCATAAAACTTGCGGTGCGCTTCGGCGCTGGCGTCGTCGCCTTTGAGCAGGTCTTTGAAGTAGTCGTAATGGCTGCTGGCGTGACGATCCGGGTTCATGGCCACAAAGCCTGTGTGCTGCAAAAAACCGGGGTAAACGCGGCGTCCAGCGCCAGGGAAGTTGCTGGGGACGCGAAAGATCACGTTGTTTTCAAACCAGCTGTAGCTCTTGTTCATGGCCAGGTTGTTGACCGCCGTCGGGGACTTGCGTGCGTCGATGGGTCCGCCCATCATGGTCATGCTCAAGGGTGTGGTTTCACCCCGGCTGGCCATCAGGGAAATAGCGGCCAGCACCGGCACGGTGGGCTGGCAGACGCTGATGACGTGGCAGTTGCCGTAAGCGCCTTGCAGGTGACGGATGAACTCCTGCACGTAGTTGACATAGTCGTCCAAGTCGAATTTGCCTTCAGACAGAGGCACGATGCGGGCATTTTTCCAGTCGGTGATGTAGACCTTGTGGTCTCTGAGCATGGTCTTGACGGTGTCGCGCAGCAAAGTAGCGTAATGGCCTGAAAGGGGGGCCACAATCAGCACCACGGGGTGAGACTTCAGGCGTGTCAGTGTGCCCGGGTCGTCGGTAAAGCGCTTGAAACGGCGCAGCTCGCAAAACGGCTTGTCCAACTCGATACGCTCATGCACGGCCACGCTGGTGCCGTCGACGTCTACTGTGTTCAGTCCAAAGCTTGGCTTCTCGTAGTCTTTGCCAAGGCGGTAGAGCAGGCTGTAACCGGCGGCAACACGCTGGGCTAAAGGGTTCTGACCCGCCGGCGTCAGGGGGTTGCTGTAGAGCTTGGCTGCAGCCTGTGCAAAATCAACGAAAGGCTCCATCATGGTGCGCTGCGTTTCGTAAATTTGATAAAGCATGGCTTAACCCTTAGAGGATGTGTCAGGAGACAATGTTGCAGTGCAATATAACAGCAGCAGCGCTTCAAAATAGGAGTAAAACCACTAATTCTGTGCCTTTGCCGCCAGTGTTCCTAATTTAGAGCAAGTTGCGCTGGTGCACCAAAGGCAAATTTATCTCTCTAGGGCTCAGGACACACGGCTTGCGGGTGATTTTTAAAGGTTTGAACCGATATGTCCCAAAGTATGGACCGCCTTGCCACTGTGCAATGGCAAAAGCTAAGAGCTTCAGACCCCATGCCTGTGTTTTTTTTGGGGCATGGCAGCCCTATGAACGCGATCAGCGACAACGAGTACCGGCGCAGCTGGCAGGCGCTGGGCGCACGCTTCGGCTACGACTGGCCCGTGCCGCAGCTCATTTTGTGCATCTCCGCGCATTGGCTGACCCAGGGCTGGTGGCTGACTGCCATGGCGCAACCCAAGACGATTCATGATTTCGGCGGTTTCCCCCAAGAGCTGTTTGACCAGCAATACCCTGCGCCCGGGGAGCCGGATGCCGCTGCCGAGATCAGCCTGGCGGTGCGGCAGCGGGCCTCGGCACCTTTGGGCCTGGACAGCAGCTGGGGTCTGGACCACGGTGCCTGGTCGGTGCTCAAGCCCATGTTTCCTGCGGCAAATATCCCCGTCGTACAGCTAAGCATGGACTACAGCCGGGCCCCTTCAGAGCACTACGCGCTGGCCGGCCAGCTCAAGGCCTTGCGCCAGCGCGGTGTGTTGATCGTGGCCAGCGGCAATGTGGTGCATAACCTGCAGCAGGCGCAGCGCGGCGCGGCGGCCAACCAGGCTTATGACTGGGCGCTGGAGTTTGACCAGACGATTGCCGGGCAGGTTCAGCAGGGGCAGCTGGACGCGCTGCAGAATTTCCAGAAATTGGGCAGTCTGGCCACCATGGCCCACCCGACATACGAGCACTTTTTGCCCCTGCTGTACGCAGCCGGCGCGGTGGCACCCGGGGAGCAGCCTGAGTTTTTCAACACCAGCTTTCAGCTGGCGTCGATTTCCATGCGCTCCATGCTGTGGGGCGGCCGCTGAGCGGCCCGGCCCTTTCGGTTCTTTAGATCACCTTGGCAATTGAGGCGCAGACGTAGTCGATGTTTTTGCTGTTGAGCGCAGCCACACACATGCGGCCGGTGTCCGTGCCATAAACACCGAACTCACTGCGCAGGCGATGCATCTGGTCTTTGGTGAGGCCCGAGTAGCTGAACATGCCGATTTGCGTGGTGATAAAGCTCATGTCCTGCTGGACGCCGGCGGACTTGAGTTTGTCGACCAACAGGGAGCGCATCTGCTTGATTCGAACGCGCATTTCTGCGAGTTCTGTTTCCCACAGCGCGCGCAGCTCGGGCGTGTTGAGTACAGCCGCGACCACGGCACCGCCGTGAATAGGCGGGTTGCTGTAGTTGGTGCGGATGGCGATTTTCAGCTGGCTGAGCACGCGCTCGGCTTCTTCTTTGCTTTGGCACAGCACGCTCAGAGCGCCCACACGCTCTCCGTACAAGCTGAAGCTTTTTGAGAAGGAAGTGGATACAAAAAAGTTCAGGCCGGCGGCCACAAACTTGCCGATCACGGCGCCGTCTTCGGCGATACCGTGGCCAAAGCCCTGGTAGGCCATGTCTAAAAAGGCAACCAAATTGCCCGATTTGACGGCAGCAATCACCTGATCCCATTGGGCGGCGGTGATGTCGTAGCCGGTCGGGTTGTGGCAGCAGGCATGCAGCACCATGATGGTTCCGGGCGCTGCGGCCTTGATGCTGGCCAGCATGCCTTCAAAGTTGATGCCGCGTTTGGCCGCGTCGTAGTAGGGGTAGGTCTGTACATCGAAACCGGCGTTGGTGAACAAGGCGCGGTGGTTCTCCCAGCTTGGGTCGCTGATCATTACATTGGCATTCGGGCTCAGGCGCTTGAGGAAGTCGGCGCCGACCTTCAGGCCCCCGGTGCCGCCAATGGCCTGGATGGTGGCCACGCGGCCGGACTTGACGGCTTCGCTGTCGGCCCCGAAGACCAGGCTCTTGACGGCAGCGTCATAGGCCGCGATGCCGTCAATCGGCAGATAACCGCGGGCTGATGGCGCGTTTGCCATGGTTTTTTCGGCGGCGCGCACACATTGCAGCAGGGGCAACTTGCCACTGTCGTCGTAATAAACACCCACGCCGAGGTTGACCTTGTTGGGATTGGTGTCGGCGTTGAACTGCTCGTTCAGACCCAGGATCGGGTCGCGTGGGGCCATTTCGACGGCGGTGAACATTGACATGAAAAGCTTTCGATTAAATTGAAATAAATACAGAACTTCAGCGAGAACAGGGGAGGACGATGGGCCTGGCCATCAGCCGCTTCCGGGCAACTTTGACGGGCAAAGCCCAAATGACGTATTCTGTTCTGTTACCCGTAATTTTAGCGGGGCGTTAATGATGTCTACACAACAAGTCTCTCAAGTACTCAGTCCCTTGCCCGAAACGGATGATCCGGCCTTGCCCGGTCGCTTTGTGCGTTACCCGGGTTCTCCCTTTGAGCTGTTCATGCCCTACGAGCCTGCTGGCGATCAACCTACGGCAATTGAGCAGTTGGTTGAAGGCGTTAACGATGGGGAGGTGTTCCAGACCTTGCTGGGTGTGACCGGTTCGGGCAAAACTTTCACCATGGCCAATGTGATTGCCCGCCTGGGCCGCCCGGCCATCGTTTTTGCGCCCAACAAGACCCTGGCAGCCCAGTTGTACAGCGAGTTCCGAGAGTTTTTTCCGAAGAACGCGGTTGAGTATTTCGTCAGCTACTACGACTACTACCAGCCTGAGGCCTATGTGCCGCAGCGCGACCTCTTCATTGAGAAAGACTCGGCTATCAATGAGCACATCGAGCAAATGCGGCTGTCGGCGACCAAGAGTGTGCTGGAGCGACGTGACACCATCATCGTGGCCACCGTCAGCGCGATCTACGGTATTGGCGCTCCCGAGGACTACACGCAGATGCGGTTTATTGCACGCGTTGGCGACAAGATGGGCCAGCGTGATGTGATCGCCCGCCTGATCCGCATGCAGTACAGCCGCAATGAGCAGGACTTTGCGCGCGGTACTTTCCGCGTGCGTGGCGATGTGATTGACGTCTTTCCGGCCGAGCATTCCGAGCTGGCTATTCGCGTGGAGTTATTTGACGATGAAATCGAGTCACTGCAGCTGTTTGACCCGCTGACCGGGCGCATCCGCCAAAAAGTCCCGCGCTTTGTGATTTACCCGAAAAGTCACTATGTGACCCCGCGCGATAAGGTGATGATTGCTGTGGAAACCATCAAGCTCGAGCTGGTTGAGCGCGTCAAGCAGTTCATCAGTGAGGGCAAGCTGGTTGAAGCCCAACGCATCGAGCAGCGCACCCGCTTTGATTTGGAAATGCTCAGCGAAATCGGCCACTGCAAAGGCATTGAAAACTACACCCGGCATTTGAGCGGCGCACCGCCTGGCTCGGCGCCTTCGACCTTGTGCGACTACCTGCCCAAAGACGCTGTGATGTTTCTTGACGAAAGCCACGTCATGATCGGCCAGCTCAACGCCATGTACAACGGCGACCGGGCTCGAAAGACCACCTTGGTGGCTTACGGTTTTCGCCTGCCCAGCGCGCTGGACAACCGGCCGCTCAAGTTTGAAGAGTTTGAGAGCAAGATGCGGCAAGCAATTTTTGTTTCTGCCACACCGGCCGCTTACGAGATTGCGCATGCCGGCCGGGTGGTTGAGCAGGTGGTGCGGCCCACTGGCTTGGTGGATCCGCAGGTCGAGGTGCGGCCGGCAACGCACCAGGTCGACGATGTGCTGCAGGAAATACGCATCCGGGTTGACAAAAATGAGCGCGTGCTGATCACCACGCTCACCAAACGCATGGCCGAGCAGCTCACCGATTACCTGACCGACAACGGCGTGAAGGTGCGCTATTTGCACAGCGACGTGGATACGGTAGAGCGGGTCGAGATCTTGCGCGACCTGCGCCTGGGCGCTTTTGATGTGCTGGTAGGTATCAATTTGCTGCGCGAAGGTCTTGACATTCCCGAGGTCAGCCTGGTCGCTATCCTGGACGCTGATAAAGAGGGTTTTTTGCGCGCCGAGCGCAGCCTGATCCAGACCATCGGCAGGGCAGCCCGTAACCTCAACGGGCGGGCGATTTTGTACGCTGACCGCGTCACGGACTCCATGAAAAAAGCCATGGGGGAAACCGAGCGTCGTCGCAACAAGCAAATCGCTTTCAATGTGACCCACAACATCACGCCGCGCAGCGTCGTCAAACGCATCAAGGACCTGATCGACGGTGTCTACAGCGAGAAGTCAGGCAAAGAGGCGCAAAAACTGGAGCTGCAAAAAGCGCAGGTCGAGGACATGAGCGAAAAAGACATCGCCCGCGAGATCAAGCGCCTGGAAAAGGAAATGATCGAGCACGCCAAAAACCTCGAGTTCGAGAAGGCCGCCCGAGTGCGTGACCAGCTCAGCCAGCTCAAAGCACGGGCTTTTGGTGCGGCCGGGACCGACCACATTTCTCTGGCTCCTTGAGCCACAAATTGCGGACAAGCCCCAAATACCCCCATGCCCAGAGAGGTCGACTAAATCGCTAGGCTTTTGCTCTATACTTGAGCAATTCAGTCGAGATAAATCCCAAAAAAGACTGTTTTCGCTGACCGCTTTTGAGCCGCTCAAGAGGGCAGATTCATCAAAACCCGGATTACCAAAAGTTGTCAGGGTTGACGAAAAAACGGTAGTAAAGCAATTATTTTTTAAGGAATCTTGAAATGCGCCTCACAACCAAAGGCCGCTTTGCGGTCACTGCCATGATTGATCTGGCCTTACGCCAGAACAACGGTCCTGTGACGCTGGCTGCCATCAGCCAGCGGCAGCAAATTTCTTTGTCTTATTTAGAACAGTTGTTCGGCAAGCTGCGCCGCCATGAACTGGTGGAGTCCACCCGCGGCCCTGGCGGCGGCTATTCATTGGGCAGAAAAGCAGCTCAGATCACTGTTGCGGACATCATTTTGTCGGTCGATGAGCCTATCGATGCCACCCACTGTGGCGGCAAAGAGAACTGCATGGGCGAAGCCGGCCGCTGCATGACGCACGAGCTATGGGCCTCACTGAACAGCCGCATGGTTGATTTTCTGGCTTCGGTGACTTTGCAAAAACTGGTCGACGATCAACTGGCCAAAGGCTTGGTTGTTGAAAGCAGCCCGCAAGCTAAAAAGGCTATTTTCAGCTCACCGATTGTCAAGTCTGTGCGGGTGACCGGGCCCAATTCTGTTTTTGCACTGGGTAAAGCTTTTTCCAAGAGCTGATTCAATGCGCTTCGCCTGATTTTTTATTTGTCGACATCTAAGAGCTGACATGGACACGCCCCACTTCCCTATTTACATGGACTACAGCGCAACCAACCCTTGCGACCCGCGGGTGGTAGACGCCATGATTCCCTGGTTGCGCGAGCATTTCGGCAACCCGGCATCGCGCAGCCATGCATGGGGTTGGGAGGCCGAGGCCGCAGTCGAAAAAGCCCGTGAAAATGTCGCTGCACTCATCGGTGCGGATCCGCGAGAAATTGTCTGGACCAGCGGCGCAACCGAGTCCAACAACCTCGCCATCAAGGGCGCGGCGCATTTTTACAAGTCCAAAGGCAAACACCTGATCACGGTGAAGACCGAGCACAAAGCCGTGCTCGACACCTGCCGTGAACTCGAGCGTCAGGGCTTTGAAGTGACCTACATGGACGTGCAGGCCGATGGCTTGCTTGACCTGGAAGCGCTGAAGGCCGCTATTCGTCCCGACACCATCATCGTCAGCGTGATGTACGTGAACAATGAAATCGGCGTGATCCAGGATATCCCTGCCATTGGTGCGATTTGCCGTGAACGCGGTGTTGTTTTTCATGTGGATGCGGCGCAAGCCACGGGTCGGGTAGACATTGACCTGAACACCTTGCCGGTTGATTTGATGAGCCTGACCTCGCACAAGACCTACGGCCCTAAAGGCATTGGTGCTTTGTATGTGCGCCGCAAGCCGCGCATTCGCCTCGAGGCGCAGATGCACGGTGGCGGTCATGAGCGCGGTATGCGCTCGGGTACGCTGCCCACGCACCAGTGCGTTGGCATGGGCGAGGCCTACCGCATTGCCAAAGCGGAAATGCACGAAGAAAACAAACGCATCCGCGCCTTGCAAGAGCGCATGCTGGCTGGCCTCAAAGACGTCGAGGAAGTTTTTCTCAATGGCCATGCAGACAAGCGCGTGCCGCACAACCTGAACATGAGCTTCAACTTTGTTGAAGGCGAGTCCTTGATCATGGGTATCAAGGGCCTGGCGGTGTCCAGCGGTTCGGCCTGCACCTCGGCCAGCCTGGAGCCCAGCTATGTGCTGCGCGCCCTGGGTCGCAGCGACGAACTTGCCCACAGCAGCCTGCGCATGACCATAGGCCGCTGGAGCACCGAAGAAGAGATTGACTACGCAGTGGCCACCATCAAAGAAAACGTTGCCAAATTGCGCGAGTTGTCTCCTTTGTGGGAAATGTTCAAAGACGGCGTAGACCTGTCCACCATCCAGTGGGCGGCGCACTGATTCATCACACTTCATGGCTGCCGCTTATCCGGTTTGCTCACCTTACCTAGTTCAGGAGTTAATTCAATGGCTTACAGCGAAAAAGTGGTGGACCACTACGAAAACCCCCGCAACGTCGGCTCTTTTGAAAAAGGCGACGATTCGGTCGGCACCGGCATGGTGGGCGCGCCCGCTTGCGGTGACGTCATGAAATTGCAAATCAAGGTCAACCCTTTGACCGGCGTGATCGAAGACGCACGCTTTAAGACCTACGGTTGCGGCTCGGCCATCGCTTCAAGCTCGCTGGTGACCGAGTGGGTCAAAGGCAAGACACTGGACGAGGCCGCGAGCATCAAGAACAGCGCCATCGCAGAAGAGTTGGCCCTGCCACCCGTCAAGATCCATTGCTCTATCCTGGCCGAGGACGCCATCAAGGCAGCGGTCAACGATTACAAGCAAAAGCACGCCCACTAATTTTGAAGTCACCAAGATGTCCGTAACTTTGACCGATGCAGCCGCGCGCCATGTGACGCGTTACATGACCAAGCGCGGCAAGGGTGTCGGTGTTCGTTTGGGTGTCAAAACCACCGGCTGCTCCGGCCTGGCTTACAAACTTGAATACGCTGATGAGATCGCGCCTGAAGACGTGATCTTCGAAGACAATGGTGTCAAGGTTCTGGTAGACCCCAAAAGCATGCCCTACATTGACGGCACTCAACTCGATTTTGTGCGCGAAGGCTTGAACGAAGGCTTTAAGTTCCTTAACCCGAACGAGCGTGACCGCTGTGGCTGCGGGGAGAGCTTTCGCGTTTGAGTCTTTAGCCAGGCCCTCATACGGTTGCCGCCTTCACCCCCGGTGCTGGCGGCTTTTTCTCGGGCTTTCTTTGTTATGAACCTGCAATCCAATGACTTCGAACTGTTTGAACTGCCGATGCAGTTTGAGCAGTCGCGGGAGTTGATAGATGCGCGTTGGAAAGAGCTGCTGCGCCAAGCCCATCCTGATAAGTTTGCAGCCCAAGGCGCTGCGGCTCAGCGTCTGGCCATGCAGTGGTCGGTGCGCATCAATGAAGCTTATCAACGATTGAAAGATCCCTTGGCGCGTGCCAGCTACCTGTGTGAGCTCAATGGCGCACCAATTCAAGCCGATAACAACACCGCCATGCCGTCTGCGTTTTTAATGCAACAAATGACTTGGCGTGAATCGCTTGAAGACGCCGACAGCTTGCTCGAGCTCGAACAGCTGGCCAATGAGACCCAGGCAGCCCAAAAAACCCAACTCGCACTGATTGCGCGCACACTTGACCACGATAAAGACCCCATCAAAGCTGCCGGCGAAGTTCGCAGCCTGATGTTCATTCAACGTTTTGCATCCGAAGTCGAAACGCGCATTGACCTTTTGTTACCCTCCTAAAATTCATGGCATTGCTCCAGATTTCTGAACCCGGCCAGGCGCCAGACCCGCATCAGCGACGCATTGCTGTTGGTATTGACCTGGGAACCACGCATTCGCTGGTGGCCAGCGTGCGTAACGGCGTGGCCGAATGCTTGCCGGACGCGCAAGGGCGGGTGATTTTGCCCAGCGTGGTTCGCTACCTCAGCGCCGACAAGCGCCAGATCGGCTTTGAAGCGCTGGCCGCCCAGCTGGAAGATCCGCGCAACACGATTTCATCCGTCAAACGCTTGATGGGGCGAGGGCTGCGCGATATTGCCCAGCCGGAGCGACTGCCTTACCAACTGATTGACAAGCCCGGCATGGTGGCTTTGCAAACTGTTGCCGGTGAAAAAAGCCCGGTCGAAGTCAGCGCTGAAATCTTGGCGACACTCCGGTTTCGCGCCGAAGACACTTTTGATGACGACGTCTTTGGCGCTGTGATCACGGTGCCTGCGTACTTTGACGAAGCTCAGCGCCAGGCCACCAAAGATGCCGCACAGCTTGCGGGATTGAATGTGCTGAGGCTGATCAATGAGCCAACTGCTGCGGCCATCGCCTACGGCTTAGACAACCAAAGCGAAGGTGTATTTGCGGTCTACGACCTGGGCGGTGGAACCTTTGATATTTCTGTCTTGCGGCTGACGCAAGGCGTTTTTGAAGTGATCGCGACCGGCGGCAACTCTGCATTGGGTGGTGACGACTACGACAGTGTGCTGGCCGATTGGGTATTGGCAAAAGCTGGTTTTTCTGCGCTGGACAATGCTGCCGACAAGGCCGCACTGCGGAGAGCCGCGCGTGCAGCCAAAGAAGCCTTGAGTACGCAAGTCAGTGTGGATTTTGCGCTCGATCTGTCGGCAGGTCGCCTGCAGGTTTTGCTTTCAAAGGCTGATTTTGAGTCTGCTACAGCAGCGCTGACTGCGCAAAGCATGACCGCAGTGCGCAAGACCTTGCGCGACGCCAAACTAGACAAACACGACATTCAGGGCGTGGTGATGGTGGGCGGCTCCACGCGCATGCCGCAGATTCAGACTGCTGTTGCCGAATTTTTTGGCCAGCAGCCCTTGACCAACCTCAACCCCGACGAAGTGGTTGCTTTGGGGGCGGCTATTTCTGCCAACCAGTTGGCCGGTAATCACAGGGGCGATGATTTGCTGCTGCTCGATGTGATTCCGCTGTCCTTG
This sequence comes from Polaromonas sp., assembly GCA_044350025.1. GTDB lineage: Bacteria > Pseudomonadota > Gammaproteobacteria > Burkholderiales > Burkholderiaceae_C > Polaromonas. The sequence continues at coordinate 72,464 of JBILIK010000004.1, forward strand.
GGCATTGAAACCATGGGCGGTTTGGTCGAGCGCATCGTTCCGCGCAACCAGACCATTCCCACCGCCATGGCCCAGGACTTCACCACGTACCAGGATGGCCAGACCGCGCTGGCGCTGCATGTGGTGCAAGGTGAGCGAGATCTGGTCGCTGACTGCCGCAGCCTGGCCCGCTTTGAGCTGCGCGGCATACCGCCCATGGCTGCCGGTGCGGCGCGCATCCGTGTGACCTTCACAGTGGACGCCGACGGCCTGCTCAGTGTCAGCGCCAAAGAGCAGGGCAGTGGTGTGCAAGCGCACATTGACGTCAAACCCTCCTATGGCCTGTCGGACGAAGACATTGCCCGCATGCTGCAAGAGAGTTTTTCCACAGCAACGCAAGACATGGCTGCCCGCGCCCTGGCCGAAGCACGCGTCGACGCCGACCGCATGCTGTTGGCAACGCACAGCGCACTCCATCAAGATGCCGACTTGCTGAGCGCCGAGGAGCGCAACCTGATTGACCAGTTGATGGCCGCTGTAGTGCACGCGCGTGAACATGCAGACGCCGCCGGCATCGAGGCCGCCAACCAGGCCCTGGCCAAAGGCACTGAGAACTTTGCCGCCCAACGGATGAACCGGGGCATTCAAAAAGCCTTGGCCGGCAAAAACATTGAATCGGTTTGAATCCGAAATTCCACAGAGCTACTAAATGCCCATCATCAAAATACTGCCGCATCCAGAGTACTGCCCGCAAGGTGCCCAAGTGAGTGCGCCTGCCGGCACCTCCATTTGCGAGGCATTGCTTGACAACCATATCAACATTGAGCACGCCTGCGACATGAGCTGCGCCTGCACCACTTGCCACGTCATCGTGCGGGAGGGCATGAGTTCGCTCAATGCCCCTGATGAAAACGAAGAAGACCTGCTAGACCGCGCCTGGGGTCTGGAGCCCAACTCCCGCTTGAGTTGCCAAGCTTTTCTGGGGCAGTCCGATGTGACGGTGGACATCCCCAAGTACTCCATCAATCACGCCAAGGAAAATCACTGAGTGTTATTGAAATCATGCGCCAAATAGTTTTAGACACCGAGACCACCGGCCTTTCTGCTGACAGCGGAGACCGCATCATTGAGATCGGTTGCGTCGAAATGGTGGACCGCAAGCTCACGGGCAAGAACCTCCACTTCTACCTGAACCCCGGACGCGATAGCCATGAAGATGCGCTGAAAGTTCATGGCATCAGCAACGAATTTCTCAAGGACAAACCACAGTTCCGCGCCATTGCCGATGAGCTGTTGGCCTACCTGGAGGGTGCGGAGCTGATTATTCATAACGCACCTTTTGATTTGAGTTTTTTAAACAAAGAGCTTTCATTGATAGGGCGTGCGCCAATCAAGGACTTCGTCGCAGGAGTCATCGACAGTTTGATGATGGCCAAAGAGCTATTTCCCGGTAAACGCAATTCGCTGGACGCTTTGTGCGACCGCTTGGAAGTCGACAACTCTGGTCGCACCCTTCATGGCGCTTTGTTAGACGCCGAGTTGCTGGCTGATGTGTACATCAACCTCACGCGCGGACAAAACAGCTTGGTGATGGACGAAGCGCCTGAGCCGGAGCCCGGGGAGCCAACCCACGCTATCGACCTGCGCAGCATTGAGCTGCCATTGCTCACTGCAAACGAACAAGAGCGCGCCGCGCATGAAAGCCTGCTGGCAGGCATAGACAAAGCCAGCAAAGGCAAAACAATCTGGAGAAGCCTCAGCGCGTAAGTGATTCGAGCGTTGCAAAACACCTATAATTTGAGGCTTGCCTGAAGGCAACGGGAGATTAGCTCAGGGGTAGAGCACTGCATTCACACTGCAGGGGTCACAAGTTCGAAACTTGTATCTCCCACCAAAAATAACCATATAAATCAAGCACTTAGGGGCGACTCTAGGTGCTTTTTATTAGGTTCAAAGTAGTATGGTCCGGGTTTACTACTTCTCATAGATTTTTCTGTGTCTTTTCATAGATTTCGGAACAGTTAAACAAGCCCATTTCAATGAGTCCGAAGTCAAGCCTGAATGGCTTGGTCGGTTCATTGTGTTTTGATCTGGGTGTGACGCAGCTGGCGCTGCGCTCAGCATCAAAAAATCGCTACATTTGTTTTGAACTGCAGCCAGCTACCAAGCCCAGCGAGTCCTAGAAAAAACGCGTTGTAGGGCTTTTTTGAGCGCCGCATGGGTGTCAGCTGCAAAAGAACACTGCCTTACGCAGACTTCGCGCGCCAACATTCGCTAAAGGCTGGGAGCAGCCGCTGGACGCGCTCCTGGTCAGAGTCGGGTATCGGCCTTAGCTGTCGTTGACTAAGTCAATTCCACGGCCCAAAACCGCCGTTCGTTCAAGTAGCTATCATTCGTCTCATAGCCTCAGAGCTGTGTCATAAATACGCGGCCAGACAGTGGCGCGTTTGCGAGCATGTCCAGTGGCACCGGCTGCCGCGCGCTCACAACGATTAACCGCTTCAAGCCTTCGCCTCCAAACGCCAAGTCTGTGGGATGTGGCACTGGCAGGCCAATGACACGATCAAGGTTCCCGTCGCCCGAGACGCGAACAACGCTCCATCCATCACGCAGCGCTGTCCAGATGCCGCCGTCCATGTCAATGGCCAGTCCGCTTACCTTGCCCGATCCCTTGGGTATCGTCACAAGCCGGCGCACTGCATTGCCCTCGGCGCGAAGGACAAGGATGGAACCGGAATCGGGCGTGGTCGCATACAAGCATCTTTCTGGCGCATGCCACAAGAGGCTCTGCACCCGCTCGGTGAGCTGCCATCGCACCTCCAGCACGCCCTGACGCCCAACTGAGCCCACCGCGCATCCTCCGGCGGTCTCCATCGCCACCCAGAAACGATCATCAGGGCCGTTGCACGCCGCAAGCGTGCGGCCGTGGGGCCAAGGCTCCTCTCCCACTGCCGCGCCATCCGCTGACAGCCGCATGGCGCCTTGCTCCCTGGGCAATACGAATTCGTCGCCATGAAACAGCAGCCCTGTAATAGGAGCGTCCAGCATCGCCAATTCACGCGTTGTTTCACCATCGCTTTCCAACAGCGCGGGTGCAAGTACATCCGCCCAATAGAACCGCGAGCGTTTCGGGCACCATTGCGCAAACGCGCCGAAGAAGGCCCAGTGCCCCGGCAATGGCTGCATCGCCAGCCCGGTAGCCTCCGCTGCGGGCAACTGCGCACCGATGCGACGGGCGGCTTGCGCGACTTCGGGGCCAAGAAGTTCAAGACGCTCACGCGTGAGACGCCAGGCGGGTCCTGCCACGCTGATCGCTCCACGTACCTTGCCGGTGGGGTCGATGACTGCTGCGCCCACGCATCGCACACCGATCACGATTTCCTCATCGTCGATGGCATACCCGCGGGCAGCAGAAACCCGCAACTCGGCCTGCAGCCTACGCCGGTCGGTGATGGTGAATGGTGTTAGAGGTTTGAGCACGAGGTCGCGAATCAGAGCATCGCGCGCAGGCGCGTCCAGGAACGCGAGGATCGCCTTGCCTTGGCTGGTACAGTAAATGGGAGTGCGCCGTCCCATCGCCGCGGCGGACCGTTGACTGTGTACACCGTCACAACGCTCAAGAGACACGACGTCCAGCCCATCGAGCGCCGCCAGATAGGAAGTCTCCCCCGTGAGGTCGCGCAGCGCACGCAATTCACCGACCGCCGCGCCTGCGAGGTCAGGCGCGGCGATTGCTTTGCGCGCCATCTCGAAGCCCCCGAAACCAAGGCGATACACCTTGCGCAGGGGATCGCGACGGAGCAGCCCGCGCGCAACGAGCGTCGCCAGCAGCCGGTACACAGTGGAGCGGGGAAGCGTGAGCTTCGCCGCGATTTCGGTTTGTCCGAGACCATCGGGCGCGCCAATCACCAGTTCGAGCACGTCAAGTGCCTTTTCAAGAGACCCGGTGCCTTCTCCGCCGCCAGTGCTTGTCATGTCTGTATTTCGTCTCAGGGGATGGAACTGCCGGGGGAATCGGTGTGAATCCACTCGACGCGCGTATTTGCGCTTGTGGATCATGTTATTACGATAATCTTTTTCCTATTTAACGACCCCGCCGCCTCATCGCCCAGGTCGTCCCACCCCTTGAGATATCCACGTCCTTCAATATGAAACACTTGCGCAACCCACCGCCTCTTCAAAAGATCCCCGAACGCGCCCCCGCACCCTACGTTTCAGACGCGTTGCTGGACCGGCTTGCCAAGGCCACAAGCGGCTCGCTGACCATGCAGCTCTATCTCAAGGGCATCAAGCAACCCGTATTGCACGGCATCACGCCCCTCAACAAATCCATGAAGGCCTTCGCCGGGCGCGCTTACACCATGCGTTTCATCCCCGCCCGGGAGGATGTAGATTCCTACGGAAACCTGACTACCGAACCGAGCGCCGGCAACCTGCAATGGGTGGGAGTGGAGCAACTGGAGCCAGGCCACGTTCTGGTGATCGACAGCAACAAGGATGGGCGTGCTGCATCCATGGGGGGCATGCTCATCACTAGGATGATGATGCGGGGTGCCCGCGCCGTCGTGACCGATGGCTCGTTCCGCGATGGCACAGAGTTGAGCCAGATGGATTTCCCGATCTGGTGCACTGGCGTCACTGCCACCACGCGACTTGCTTACCACCACGTTGCAGACCTTCAGGTTCCTGTGGGATGTGCGGGCGTGGCCGTCTACCCGGGCGACGTCATTCACGGTGATGCAGACAACATCACCGTCATCCCTGCACAAATGGCCGAAGAGATGGCCACACTGTGTGAGCAGCGCGACGACCTTGAAGCGTATATCGCGCTACGCGTGAAAGCCGGCGAGCCGCTGTGGGGTCTCTATCCTCCGAACGAAGAGACCCGCGCGCGCCATGGGCAGTGGGTTGCTGCAGGGCGCCCCCCCGTGCGCGCTGATGCATAGCCTCCTTCAATCCTGATCACCGGAGAATTTTCCATGAACACATCGACTCACACTCCAGCGCATTACGAAGAAGTTATCCGCCGGTATTTCAAAGCCTGCAATGACGCTGACTACCAGGCGCTGGTGGATTCCTTCACGCCGGATGCGGTCCACTACTTTCCCGCGGGACTCCCAGAAGTTCCCTGGCGCGGCGCCGACATGATCGCCAGGCGCTGGGTCTGGTGTGTCAGCGAGCTGGGTTCGCAGTGGACCATCGAAAAAATCCTGGTCAGCCACAACAGCCCCGAGGCCGTGATCGAGTGGACGCACTGGAAGAACAAGAGCGGCACGGCGTTGCGGGGCGACGAGTGGTATCGCTTCGACCCGGTGACTGGAAAGATCGCGGAGATTCGCGCGTACTATGCGTCGCCCGCAGACAAGGCGGTTCAGCTGAACGAACTGGTTGGATTCGATTACAGAGGCCGCGGCTACCACCTTAAAAGCGGGTCAACGCAATGATGCGCCACATCGTGTTGTTCCGGCGTAAACCGGACGTAACGAAGGACGACGTGCTGGAAAAGGCTTTGGCCGCGCGAATGTACGCGCTCGGTCAGGACATCCCGGCGATTAAGGGCTGGGTGTTTCGCGCCAATGAATTGCAGCGTCCAATTTGTTGGGACTATGTGCTTGAGGCGCAGTTAGAGGACTCAGAAGCCTTGAACGAATATCTGGCACATCCGCTCCATATGGCGCTGGTCACCGACCTTAAGCCCTATTTTGAGTGGGCTGCGGCGGACTACAGCGTCTGAGTTGCTTAAAGGGAGCAGCCTTTGCGCATCTCCCGCAAACTCCGCTTGAGAGAACTGGCCGGCCAGCGTGATTTCTTCGGCGCTGCGCGCCGCCGCGCTTTCAGGCAGGTAGAGGGTCATCCTGCAAGATCTGCGCTTCGAACGCCTCTGCAGCCGCTGCATCCGCTGGCCGGTACCCAACATGGGCCTCGCCGTTGTCGTAGTGACGGCCGGTGGTGGCAGAGAGGCCATAGACGATGGAGAAAACGAGTTCCGGATGATCGATTCCGAGCACCACAAGTTGCCCCAGGTCTCGCTAGCTAAACCAGTTGCCCATGCGACGGCGGTCAATTGGCCGCATATTGACGTTACCGATGCGGATGGCAAGCACTTGCACACCGTGTTCGACGTCGGCATGGGGAGGTGGCGGCTATGCCCTGGCTCGTGAAGACCACACGCCGGCCGCTTGGAGCAGCGCACGCGTGTAGCCCAATGCGAAGGACATGAAGCGCTCGCGGTCCGGATCGAATTCTGAGACGGGCACGTGATCCGGACACAGAGGCCCAACATAGCCTCCGCGCTGGTAGGCGCGGATGGCCTCGAACATGTCAATGTCGCCCTCGTCCGGGAACACCTCCTGGAAATCGAGGTAGCCCCCGCGGATGTTGCGGAAGTGGACCATGAAGATGCGCCCAGTCGCGGCGAATTCCTCGATTACGGGAACCATTGCCTTTGCCGGCTCTTTGAACATTTCTGCCACCGTTCCTTGGCAGAAGTTCAGGCCGTGGTTCTTGCTCGTTGATATGGCAAGAAACTTGCGGATACCGTCCGCGGATCCTACAACGTGTTCAATCCCATTGAGACCGCCCACCGGGTAAGCGGGATCATGTGGATGACATGCCAGTCGCACACCCGCCTTGTCGGCCGCCGGTACAAGCCCCTCAACCAGAAATTCAATTGCATCCCAGCCCCTCTGGGCGGTAACCGGAGGGACTTCGCGCGCGACCTTCTGGCCGCAAAACTGGGCTACGGCGAAGTTGTCCTCACCCTTGCCTGGATACCCTACGCCCCAATAGGAATGCTTGCGGTCTTCCTCAGTGGAATACTCAGCGTGTACGAAGCTGGAGTTCAGGGCGCCACCGCGACCGGGCTTTAGGGCTGTGCGTGTTATACCCACCATCTGCAAGTTGTACTTGAGGCAGGTAATGCCTGCATCAGCGGCTTTTTGGACGTTTTCGGCAAGCACCGTGCGTTGCTTTCTTGCGCCTTGAATATCAATTATCGAGTCCAGCAAAATCGATCCCACATCGAGTGCAAAAACGTCGATCTGCAAATCAAAACCTTCTACCCAGCGGCGATATTCCAAAAGCCTTTTCGCATCCCAAGCAATCACACCAGATGCCGCCGAGACAAGCTCGGTACCGCGGTTGTCTAGCACGACATGCTGGACACCCAACTGGGACGAGAGACGCAGGCGTCGCTCGTCGGGATTAATTAGTTGTTCGCTGATATACATGAAAAGCTAGGGGCTATTTATCTGGCGTGAAATTGTGGGCTTTGATAATCGGCCCAAACATCTTCAAGTCGTTGTCTATGGCCACGGCAAAATCCTTAGGGGTGATATCCACGATAGACAAGCCAAGTTCTGAAGCCATCTTTATAAATTCGGGTGTTTTCTCGAACGCCCTGATTTCAGCGTTTAGTTTGTTGACAATTTGCGGCGGTGTCCCGGCAGGTGCAAAAAGCCCGAACCAGACATCCGCTTCAAAACCCGGTAATCCGGATTCTTCAAATGTCGGCACTTCAGGAAGTACGTTCAACCGTGTCCTGCTCGTTACTGCGATCGCCTTGAGCTTTCCACTCTTGATAAACGGAAGTGCAATCGCTGGAGTGGCAAACATCATGGGTACCTGTCCACCCACTACGTCCATTAGCGCCGGCGCGCCACTCTTGTATGGAATGTGAGTCATTTTTATGTTCGCACGCTTCATAAGCACTTCCATTACCAGATGATGGAGCGATCCGGGACCTGGAGAAGCGAAGTCCACGCTTTTAGCACCGGCGAGTTTGGTCAAATCTGCCAGGGTGGAGGCCTGAAACGAAGGGTTTGCGACAAGGAGAAAGGACGCCTTGGCCATCATCGCGACCGGGTCAAATGACTTCATCGTGTAGGAGATATTGTCGTAGATCAGCGTGTTCGTAACGAGTGACGATATATTAAACATGAGCGTGTAGCCGTCTGCCTTCGTTTTTGCGAATTGGGATTCGCCGATGACCCCGTTCGCACCAGGCTTGTTTTCAACAAAAAACTGCTGGCCAAGTTTTCGGGAAAGCCCGTCAGCTATAAGCCTGGCCATTGCGTCCTGGGAACCCCCCGGCGCTTGAGCAACGACTATTCGTACGGGATTCGACGGATATGTTTGGGCGTAGGACGCCGGCACGAATGCTGATATCGCAAGAAGCATTGCAGCAATTCTTGATTTGGAATACGTGTTCATTTTTGTCTCCGAGCGCCGGTTAATACCGACAAAGTGTTGTGAATGAAAGAGTCATACGTTGAAAGCTTAGCCAGCTACGGCGGCCCCGAGCAATACGCGCACATTCTTTAGGGTGTGGGAAAAGCGTTGATAGGGGTACGTACGGGCCGGGTGTTGAGCCGCGTAATCCATGCCTTGCGCCGCCAGGCGGGGTGGGTCAGAGATAGGAGTCGTATGAAGTAATTCTGCACGTATGGATTTGAGGAGGGGGTAATGGTTGACTAGCATTCCTATTTCCTACTTGAGTGGGGGTTAAGCAAGCGGCGCGCTTGTGTGTCGGAAGTTTTGATTAAAGAAGTGTCAATGCGTGATGCACGTGAAGCAATAGGCACAGCGGCTCAAAACACTCTTCACTCCGCCGACCGTCTCGCCTATTGGGACAAAATTTAAGGCAATGCAATGGGCATCGAATGGCGGAGCGCCAGGTACACGCTATGGCACTGGGCTGAAGCTCTGATCTCAGTTCGCTGCCGAACGCCTGGAATCGACTGACGCCAAAGTGCTCAATGCAGAAGTTTGGTGAGTCCCCCCGACCGGCGGCTGTCGCTGCATAGCCGTCGTCAACTCTGATCCATTTATTCCCAAAGACGCGGCCTACGCTTGCTCTGCAGTTCACCCACATTCATCTCGCCTTGCAAGGGTGCTGCGTAAAAGCGATCAATCATTTCGGGACTAGTTCGCGCATTTCTAGCCAGTGTCAAGGTGTCCACCGTACGTCCAAACAGCAACCGGAACATGATGCTGCTGTGGCGCAGGCTGTACAAGGTTCTTGTTTCACCTGCGGTGCTGAGTTTGAGGCCCGTGACTTCCAGCACGATTTCAAACTGCCTTGCCAGCAGCTTCATGGCACTGTCCCTAGAGCTGGCGCTGGGCATGAACACATGGTCTTCAGGATGTATGTCCCGACCCAGTTCAATCACCTGTCGACGCCGGATGCGTTCATACACCTTCACAGCCCAGGGCATGGTGGTGATGGGAAATGTGTGCCCCTTGCTGGGCGGCAAACTCAGCCGCAGGTAAGTCCACTCTCTGCGAATGATTTCCACATGCTTGTGCTGCATGTTGCGTATGTCAGTGGGGCGGATGTAGCTGTTGACCATGAACACGATCAAGTCAGACAAGTCCCGGGTCATTTCAATGCGCTTGATCAGGCGGTCAGCAGGTGCGAGCTGGCCTCCAGGTTCGCAAAAGTATGAGCCCTTGATTTCCTCGGAGTGAGCACGCCACTCTACCCGCTTGCCTGCAAGTTTCTTGGCTGCTCTGGTGATGGTCTTGTACTCGCCCACGTTGAACCATCCGCGAGGCTTGTCCTCAATGCCCACTTTGGGAAACTCGGGAATGTGTTGGATGAAGCTGTGCCGGGCCGCATGCTGCAACACTTTACGGGTCAGCCCCATGTAGGCTCCCAGGGTAGACACACTTAACTTGGGCTCTTGGTTGGACAGCTTTTGCAAAAACTCGTCCAGCATCTTGTAGTTGATGCTGAGCACATCCGTTTGGCCAAAAAACGGCAGTATGTGTTTGTCGTAGCGCAGCTGCATGTTGTCGTAGGTGATCTTGGACAGCTGGCTACGGTTGAGCTTGGCCAGCTCACTGTCCATCAGCATCTTGGTGGACTTGGCAAAGGTCACTACTTCGGCTGCATTGACCTCAAGTGGCAAGCCTTCAAAGTTTCCACCCCGAATGCGAATGGTGATGTCATCGTAAAAGCGTTTGGCCGCCTCCAGGGCGTCTCGCTTGATTTCAGTCTTGGTGGTGCGCTTGAAGATGTGGCTTTCTGCGTAGTAGCGTACCCACCAATAACTGGAAGCTGGGATCTTGAAGATCACCAACTTGCGCGGATAGCCCGGAATGCGCGTGATGGTGTCCCTTATGGGCACTGACCTGTGCCGTTCATGTGAGTCGGGTTCAAGGGCGAGAGGCATGTGTTTTTCTCAAGTGATTTCACACAGTGTGTTTTCTGAAAAGTTGGCCAGTCAACCGATCAGTTGCCCGAGTTGGGTTGTTCTGTGGCTTTTAGACGATCATTCGGGGTGAGGGCTGCCCTGTAAATTCAACAGCCAATTCAACTGGTAATTTCAGGGCGCGGCTCAAGCGGTTTCAGTCTCATCTACCGATTCATCAGATGAAGCTTTTGAGCTGGGCGTGCCGACCTTCCAGCGATAGGTGTCATACCAATTCTTTAAATCACTGGTGGCCTTGAGATATTCGGCGTCTCCGTAGCCCTGCAATATTTGCTGCAGACCTGGGATGTCGGGATTCAAAATGGTAGTGTCCGTGATACCCAGCTTGATGGCTCTGTCTTTGTTTCTCTCCAAAGTCGCCCACATGTTGCTGACATCGCCTTTCATGGAGCAGTTGCCGTTGTATGCGCTCATCAATTGCTCTAGTTCGTCCATGCAAGCATCTGTCAGATTGAAGCCGTCAATGACCTGTGCTGAGTACTTGAGAGTCATGAACAAGTTGGAGTGCACCTCTGCCACAGTGATCAAATAGTCAGAACTGCTGTGCCGCTGCCAGTCACGCTCCTCCCCTTTGATTTGGCTCAACACGCCCAACAGTCTTTCAAGCCTGTTCGTGGAGGCGTAGTTGCGCCCACCGCTCTTGTAATAGCGTCCGTCCGGTATATGAAGAAGCTTTTTCAAGTCCTTCAATTTAGGAAGCTCAGATTCAAAGTGGGCAGTCATCAAAATTACAGTGGCTTTGCCGTGTGGGCCTAGAAAGGCGCTCATAGGAATCTCCTGATCAGTTGTTGCTTTTGCTGGATGGATCCCCAGACAATCACTGCCTGGGGATCGGGCTTGAAGTTAGTACATGGCTTCTTTGACCGACACACCCGCAACAGAAATGCTTTGAGGAGCATTGATCATGGTTTCAGGTTGAACGGTTGAGTTCACAGCCGGCAAGCCGCCTGGCTGATAGCCCTTGTCGCCCGGCTTCATGCCCCAGCCAGAGGTGATGCCCAGTTTTTCGCGCAGCATGTCCAGCTTGTCTTGCATGGCTTGCAGGTCATCCGGCATGCTGGCTTCTGATATCAAGTTCAGCAACTGGGACTCAGTGGCTTGGTTGACTTTGAAGAATCTGACCACCCGGCGCTCGTTCCCGCCAGGGTTCACGCAAACTGCAAATTCAAAGACGCCTTCTTTTTTGCCTTCAGCCACTGTGTTGAGCACAAACTGGTTATCAACCTGCACGATGGTTTGGCTTGACTTCGCGTTGGCTTGCAAGATTTTCTTGAGCATCTGCGTTTTGGCATCCTTGTGCTCCTTGATGCTTTTGACAGATTCCTCTTCCTCTTTGGTGGCTGTGATCTTGCTGATGCCACCGCGCTCCTTGATGTAGCTGGGCAGCTCTTGGGCAGTCAGGTTTTCGTCATGCGCCACTTGCAATACTTTGGAGTACGAATAGGCGGTTTGGCGATCTGTAGGAAGAATGAACCGCAGCACGGTGGTGATCCATGGTGTGTTGCTCTGCGTCTTGATCTCGTGCTCTTCTTCCAAGCGCTCACGCATGCGCTGCAGGATGTGGTCGCGCAGTGGGGACTCGTTGATCTGCAGGGCGTAGCTGTAAATGGCTCCCAAGAGGGCATACAGCTCTTTGGTTCCCCGCACCACATAGGTTTCCACATACTGGTCGTTCATCTTGGCCAGGTTCTGAGCCTGCCCCAAAACCATGTCCACTTGAATTTCATTGGCGCTCTTGTCACTGGGGCGGCGGCTGTCAGACCCCCCCAGAGCGCGGTTGATCAGCAGACCAAACGCCAACTCGTCTACTGGGGACACCCCATTAAAGCCAGGGGGACTTGGCTGGACCGAATCTTGGTTCATAAAAACTCCTGTTAAAAAATAACCATTTGGGACCGTCGGCCAGGATGGACACGACAAGCACAGGTTAGTTTTCTGGCGGCGGAGTTATTTCACTTTTTCGAGGGGGTACGAAAAAATGAAAGTGCAAAGGCGGGACTGGTGTAGGCAAAAAACCTTGATTCCCTTGATCACTGCTGGGCGGTTGAGGTCTGAGATTACCGAGCCATTCATCTACGGCACCTACTTGGAGCTTTGGTGGCGCTGCCTTAAATGCTCCAAGGAGTTCACGCAAAGTTGCCGTACTGGCATCTTTGCATCCAAGGGCTCCTACACAACGTTTTGCATGTTCGGCGCTGTGGAGGACATGAGCTTCCAGGACTGGTGGATGGCCAAAGGTCACGAATACTTCAGCCAGAGCATCACCACCTTGCAGGTCACGCTGTTCGTAAAGCGAAGGCACATTGATGCGTTCGAAATCACCGTTGATGCATTTCAAGACGTATCCAACCAGTTGGCCGGCAAAGAGTTTGGCTTTTGGCTGAACCAGATCTGCCTTCTTAACGCTAGGGAAGGCCTCTTGTCGCAGGCTCCCCTGTCGTGGCCAATTTTTAGCAGCCGGATTTCCTACGATGCAATCTCACAGCTCTTGAGCATCATGGAAATCCATGAGCAAATCATCCGAAACGCGCCCCAAACCAATCTATGGCAAATTGGTGAGCAGCTCAGGCTGAATCCTCAAGCGATGCCTAAATTTGGAGACTTCCCAATTGACACTGCTGACAAGCACAAGGCCATGGGCAAGACTGTCAGCAGCTACTTGCGCAAGGGCAGGGGACTGGTGGCTAACGCATCCAATGGGATATTTCCAAAATATGGTGCATAGGTCGTTGAGGGCAGTCAATTAGCGCCTCATTAGTTCCCAACTTGTATTTTCCCATCGATTCAGAGCTGTCCAAATCTTTCCCAAGGCAAAGCTGCATCCGTAAAGTGACCCCACCGCGCCACTTCGACCAAGCGTTCAACGCAAAAGCTTTCACCGCTCTTTTTTAAACTCAAGTCGATGTGCTTGACCAGGTGAGAAATTTCCAAGATCACCCCACCAGCGCCTGTTGCGCGTAAGAGTCGGGCAACTCGGTCGCCAGGGTACCAGCCCAGAACAACTTGGGCTTCTTTAGACAGCCCGAGTTGAACAATCATTTTCGCCAAGCGCCTGGCGTGCATTCCACCGGCTCTGTCGGCCTTAAAGAAGTCTTTACCTGACCAAGCGCCGCCCCCAATTGGAACGCGCGGTCCGTAGGCATCAACCACAAGTTTTTTTCCGGATAGGCCGTTGTCTCCTTCCGGGCCACCGACTTCAAATGCACCAGCACCATTGACGGTGAGTTGATCTGGCAATGTATCTGACAGCCCGGGCAATTCAACGGCAGCCTGCTTAAGCTCACCCTCTAAAGCCACGCGTACCGCGCGGTGCAGGGAAAGGTCATTCGAAGCCGTCATTTGCTGGAGTGAGCAACTAAAGTGTGAAAGCTCCCAGGTGCTTTGAGATGTATCACCAGATTCGCTCACTGCGATCAGTACTTTACCGTCCGGGCCCAGTTGAAGGTCTGGGTATTCCACGCGTAAGTGGTGTAGTCGCTTAGCCAAGCGGGCGACGAGCCACTGTTCAACCGGAAGGTGATTGGTTGGCTCAAGATGATTGGCGTAACCGATGCAAATCGCCTGGTCATCAGATAGTGCACGAAACTCCGCCTCGCCGTCCTCTAAAGGTCCCAGGCATAAGTTAGAAACCACTTTGACTTGCTCTGGCGCGGGATACCAGCCATGGCCATAACCAGCACTGCGATAGACATCCGTAACCACCGAATTCACATCGATGCTTTGCGAATCCGAGCACCCAATTCGGCCAGTCACATAAACGTGGTCTCGATGGACGGCCACCTCGACACCCACTAGGGCGCGAGGCTCCCGTTTCCAAGCCTCAAGGACAAGCGAGTCAGCTATGGCATCGCATAACTTATCGGGATGACCTGGGAAGATGAACTCGGCTGGGAATATCTGCTTAGTCATGAATTACCTCCAATTTTTAAAATTCCTGAGTGATTGCTTACAGCTTGTAGATCGGTTTGATTGATGTTGTTGCCTAGGTAGGCGACAGCCAGTCGGGCTGACTGCAGGACTTGTTTGTGCTCGCCTTGGGGTAAGCCAACCCAGCCGTCCGTGACCAGAACCGCTCGCCTGACCTTGTGTTTGCTCATATGGTTTGCCACGCAGGCGATATCAGTTCCTCCGGTTGACTTGCATTTGCCAGAGCGCAGGTCTCGAACTGTGATGTCAGCCACCTTGGTAGAGAACAGGTGAACAGTCGGGAAGACCAGTTGCTCACAGTCCAGAACGGCACCATAAAGGTCCTTAAGAACACTGTCCATGCTCCCCGAAACGTCGAGGTAGATGTGAACCAGTTCTCCAGTTGCTCGATGGCGCTTCCAGGGCGCAGACATCGTGTGAAGCAGCGGTTCGGCCCCAAGCGCTTGCAGAACTAAGGAGCGACGGCAACCGGAGGGGATCGGGCTTTGTACAGTCGTGGGATCTGAAGCTAGTCGTCTGACCCGCCCGCTCCCGTGACTTCCTGCCACCTTCCGGATGAGGCTGCGCAGGGTCGATCGGTTTGATTTGGTTTTCACGGGAAAAACCGACGAAGTCGTTAACACATCGGCCAACGAGCGACCCTTGATAGGGTCGGGGGGCTGCGGCCATTGCTCCACTAGATCACGAACTATCTCGAATACCAGCGGGGAGTGCTGATCAAGCTCTGTGTGTTGATTGCCATCACTCTCATGCCCACCAAGAAGTGGGACGCCGAGGTCTCCTTCTTGACCAACTGCAATCAGCAATTTAGGCAGCAAGTTGAAGACCTCAAGGTAACTGGCACCCGTCTCAGAGTACAGGGCCGAATGGACCTCGATCGCTCTTCGTTGTAACGGATCGGGCAACTCTAAAAGTCCGACAGGCGTTTGGGCAGTTCTGCGTGGCCAGCCCGAGGCAGGACGCAATAAGCACTCTGGAAACCGGTCAGCGCGATAAAAGTCTGTGAAGAACGCCGTGTACTCGGCGCCAGGGAACATCCGGCAAACCACCCCGTTGATCACTGCATCGAATATGAAATTCTGAACCGGAGTTATGCGCGGAAAGAGAGTCGTATGACCTAGCAGCACATGATGCAGCTCGTGCATCACAAGCATCAGGAGTTTTTCAGAAGTTGCTGCATGCTGTTCGACGAACTGGGGGTTGATAAGCATCCGGGGTTGCACCTTACACTCAACGGCCGCCGTAGGAACGTCCGTGGTCTCAACGATGTCGAGCAGCCGCAGGAGTCCGGCAACAGCATAGGAGCCACTTGGGAACGCATCCAAAATCCGTTCCGCAAGGCTCCCCTCCTGAAGAGTTTCTTGTTTCATATCCTTGTCTCCAATAGACGGTCTGTGAATGCGGGGGGAATAAGCAACGAGATCGATGTGCGTCGGACCGCCTCGCTGAGTGAAGGGGCCTTGTTGCGCAGCCAAACGGTATCGGTTGACTTGCTCAGAATCGCTAACGCCGACAGGGGGTCGTCCCATAACACCTCATGCGCCGGATTAGTCTTGATCACCGCGCATCCATCGGGCAGCGGGAGTTCGGCAGCCCGGCGATTGATCAAGGTGATCAGGCGGCGATCAGGCGAGATTTGGTCATTGCCCTGAGGCAGAGCCTCCAAACTAGTAAGAACTTTTTTGATGGATGCACCGCGAAGATCCTCGCGCAAGATGAAGCGCACGACTGTTCCGAACTGACTGCCTGCGGCGTATTTGATCGAGGTCACGCCTGATCCACCTGGTATCCCGAGGGTGGCGACCCATGTAAGACCTGTGTACTTCACGACACTTTTGGGCGGGGCACTCATGTTGTGCAACAGGTTCGAGTGCTCGTTCATGGCAACCTCACGCGCTGGTCAGTTGATAGAAACTCCGCGAATGCCCGGTCGGCGTCATCGGGCGTCGTTAATTGCTTTCTGGCGAACAGGGATGCAACCGCATTCGCATGAAGATGGGCGCGGGGGTCTTGGGGATTTAGTCGAGCCAGCAAATCCTTGATCCTCCCCCAAGTCGTGTAGCGGTTACTCGAGGCATGGAGGGTTTCGCTGAACTCGGGCGGCGTGGCGATGTCCCGGTAGACCTCGCCTACCTGGGAGGCAATGGCCGCATTGAGCCGTCCAACCGCACCCGTTTCGAATAGGTGGATGATGGCGGCCTCCCTGGCACCGACCGGCAGTTGTGCCAGCGCGTCTGCGACCACCCGAGAAAACTCTCCTTTTGGAAGGCGCGTGGCCTTAACCGCGAGTTTCAGACGATCTAGGGGGTCGGCCGTAGCGAGGATGACGCGCATCGGGTCATTCGGGCTTAGCTTGACCGCACGAATCGCCTCGCGGTGGACGGCCAGCAGTTTGACTTCGGGAATCGGGATACCCTCTGCTCGCTGAGGCATGCACGACTGCAACGCCAGCAGGGTTGAGTCAGACACATCTGCATTAGGGTCGATCGCCTGAGATGCCGCGTTCACCGCCAGCACGGCCTTGTACAGCAGGTTGGCGCGGCGGGGACTCAGCGCGAGACCAGCTTGGGACAGCAAGGGCAGTATGGTCTGAACATATTCGGCAATACCAACCCCTGCATCGACCTTCAGTTGGTTCAGGATGCCGTGAGTACGACCGAGGAGATCGGACAGGTATTTGCGAGCCTCCTGGGTGACGCATTCATCTTCAGCACGAATGACGGCCAGTTGTTGGTCCTTGCTGAATCCGGTCCATGCAGGCATTTGCACCACATAACCAAAGCGGTCTGCCAGTGCCTTGTCCAGTGGCTCGGAGCCGGCGTAACCACTGTCCTCGTCGTCTGTGGTCGGCGGGTTCATCGCCGCCCAGCGGTGCCGCAACCCCTCCAGCAGCAAGCCCTGCACCCGGCGCTCATGAATGATGGGAAATAGCTTGTTCTGCACATCCGGACGGCAGCGGCTGATCTCATCGAAGATCACCGCACCTGCCCCCCAGACCGAGGCCGGCGTCTTGATGTACTCCAGCGTTCTGTCAGCCCCCGGCACCGGAAACCCCACTAGGTCGTCAAAGTTAAGCAGGCTGGCGTTGTAGTGCCGAAACGGGATTTCCAGAGCTTCTGCCACCCGGGTCAGCAGCAGACTCTTTGCCGTGCCATGTGGGCCTATCAGCAGAAGTGGCGTCTCGGTCGCCAGCGCTGCAAGTACCGGCGCCTCGATGGCATCCAGACCGACGATTCCGAGTCGGGTCAGCCAACCGGCGTGAGCCAATTGGGCGATGGGTTGTTCACTTTGCATGTTGTACTCCTCGCGTCCGTTTAACCGCATGCGCGGCGAAACCCGGACGACGGGGCAACACCAACGCTTTAGCAGCATTTATGAATCGCCCTGCAAGTTGTCACTTAAATCGGCGATAGGGTGATGCACCCCGCTGAGTCTTTGCTACTCAGGTAACAGGAATCCCTGCGTCAGCCCGCCTGATTCCGATTGACGGAGGTAGGAACCCAAGTGCTCATGTAGCCGATTCATTGCTTCACGGGTAAGGGTCACGCTGTATCGCGTATGCAGAGCCTCGGGGTGTTTGGCAGAGTCCAATCGGCTCCTGATGAGTAAGTAATGGTTTCCGGGTACAGCCTTGACCGGCCTGATGGACAGGTACTCCTCAAAGACGCCTGAGCCAACGATCTGGCATGAACCGGCAAGTTCCGGGTTATTCAAAGTAGTCATCTTCATTCTCCTGTTTAGCCGCGTTTGACGATGTGTCGGGGGCGGCAATCTGGATCAACTCCCCCCGGCCCTTAGGTGGGCCAGACCTAAATGCATTTAGCGCAGCAAGATGAGCTGTGCAACAGCGTCTGGTCCAACCCAGACAATCGCGTCCTGATCAAAGCGGGTGCCAATAGCTTTGGCTGCTTCCAAGCTCAGGCCCAAAGCGAAATAGCTCTTCTCAGCTGGCCAGTCGGAGCCAACTTCGCTGCCGGAGCCTTCAATGATCTGCAGCCCCAGTGCTTGTAGCTTGCCGCCAAGTTCAGCGTGTCCCTGATCGTTGGCCGCTTTGGGCTGGGCGCTGCCTTGTGGGTTGTAGGCGGTAAGGAATGCGCCGCAGTTGACGCCGCTGCCAGCAAATAACGCTGCTAGGCGCTCTGAGCGCTGACCAATGGTCAGAACAATGTCATGCGGGGTGAGGCCAAGCCGGTAGTCCGTGGCCAGATAAGCCCGTACCTTATCGGGGTGGATCTGCGTCGTTTCAGCCATAAAAAAAGCCCTCCAGAATAACTAAGGAGGGCCGACGCTTCCCCGGTTGGTTGCCTCTGCTCAGAGGCCACATCCCGCTTGTGCGGTCCACCTTGCCCAGGGGGCAGGTTGGTAAGGGCGTCGGCCCTTGTCTTGATGAAGCTTTTATTGTAACTACGAAATTCGCAAATGCAATGACTTGGCGTTTAAGGCATCTGAGAATCTAACTCCGCCATCGGCAACCGCTTCGCATCTCGCCAGCGCCTAAGCAGGCAAGCCCGGGTACAGGCCACTGCGTTTGGCAGACCATGGTGACGGCGCGCCGCACATGTCTAGACGCGTTAGTTTGCCGTTGGCCACTTTCCCCAAAACCAGCGACAGCAAGCTATCTTTAGATTCCTGGGCCATCACGACACATGGCCCCGGGATTTCTTGTTCAAGATGCGCCATCTCTGCCCATACCTTGGTGCCTGATTCGCGCACAGCTTTGAGCTTGGGGTGTATGTAGTCCAAGTAAGCCTGCTTGGAAGTGATTTCCACCAAAACCCATTGGGACGAGTAATGAAAATCATCAGCTAGCAAAGGCTCAATTGCGCTCGCATCCAAGGTATTCATCATCGTGGCGTATGCGCGAAGTCCGGTCTCTAGATCGAGCATGCTTGCCTCGCAGTTGAGTTGGTTCATAGCATAAGTATCCCCCCATGCAACCATCGCAACCGGACTCGTTTTGCTTCAGCCCGCATGATTGCGTTGCTTCATCGGAGTAAACGTATAGAGGAACCGGGCTGGTCAGGCTATGACGTTTTATTTGGAAGTGAACTCATTGGTGGAGAATCGGGGGAAAGACGCAGAACTACTGGGACTCTTTAATGACTTGGCCATGGGCCATTCGCCAGAAGTGACGCACGACTTCACGATTGGCGGGTGGAGTGCGTTTGACCAAACGCTTCTTAGCAATTGCGCCCTAGATCTTTGGAGCGCTAGAAGGCGAAAGCTTCATTCGGGTTAAAAATAAGCCAGCCAGCACCATCGCGCCAAAATGACAGACAAGCTCACTCCAGAAAAACGCTCATGGAACATGTCCCGCATTAAGGGGCGGGACACGGCCCCTGAGCTGGCAGTGCGCAAACTATTGCACGCAGCCGGGTACCGTTTCCGTCTGCACCGTAAAGATCTCCCCGGCAGGCCGGACATCGTTTTACCGAAGCACAAGACCGTGATTTTTGTGCATGGATGCTTCTGGCACTCCCACGGGTGCAAAGACTCCGGCACACCCAAGACGAATACCGGCTTTTGGGCATCTAAGCTGGCAGATAATGCCCGCAGAGACATCAAAAATCAGACGTTGTTGAAACAACAGGGGTGGAATGTGCAAGTGATTTGGGAATGCGAAATTCACAAAAGCTTGGAACTATTTAGTAGTCTGAAAGCCGCCCTTCAGCACAGAGAATAATCTGGGAACCTAAATCCATGACCTGTTGCGCTATTCGTTACAGTTCAGCAACCACCTTCTGAGGCGCTAAGGTTTTATTGCGAATGCAAACCAAATGAAAGAGACAGGATTAACAAGTGTTTGAAAAAGCAGAAGCATCACTAATTGGATTTGCCAAAAAGTTCACGCCTGACGGATCTACCGCAAAAGCAACAGCCGACCAATGGCTCCATGCCCTCGCCTATGGATTTGATCTTTATGGGGCAAATTTAGGGGTCACGAAATCTGAACTAACGGAAATATTGAAGACCGTCGGTGTCCCTGCTTCAGATCGCTCTCTACAGTCGATGCTACGCAAGAATTTTCCACTTGCCCCCTCCGGTAAAACTGCATTCAGATTCATCGACCTATTCGCGGGAATTGGCGGCATGCGGCTGGGCTTCCAAAATGCTGGCGGCAAGTGTGTTTTTTCCTCAGAATTTGAAAAAAATGCGCAGACTACGTATTTCAATAATCATGGTGATTTTCCATTCGGTGATATCACAAAAATACCAACTGAATCGATTCCAGATCACGACGTCTTAGTGGCGGGATTTCCTTGCCAACCATTTTCGCATGCAGGGTTAAAGCTTGGCATTGACGATACCCGCGGAACGCTGTTTCACGATATTGCACGAATTCTTGAGGTAAAGAAACCGGCAGTTGCAGTTTTAGAGAACGTCAAAGGATTAATTAGCCATGACCAGGGCTACACGTTGCACGTAATCTTAAAAACACTTTCGAAAATCGGTTATCAATGCAATATTCCCCAGGACCTAATTGATACTGGGACCCCTGTACAAATTCAAAACATCGCAAAAAAAATGGTTTTGAAGTCATGCGATTTTGGGGTGCCTCAAAACCGGCAAAGAATTTATATCGTTCTTTGGAAAAACCCTGCGCATACCTTTTTTGACTATCCGGCGTCTACTGGTGTGAACACAAGGGTGGGCGATATTCTGGAAGAGACTCCGGACGAAAAATTCACAATATCTGATCGCCTATGGTCAGGACATCAATTGCGAAAAGTGCGTAACGAGGCGAATGGCAAGGGATTTGGGTTTGGCTTAGTTACAGCTGAATCTTCATACACCAACACAATCTCAGCTCGTTACTACAAAGATGGCAGCGAGATATTGATTGCTCAAGAGGGCCAAAACCCCAGAAAACTGACGCCACGGGAGGCGGCGCGTCTTCAAGGGTTCCCTGATGAATTCTCTCCAAATGAATCGAATATGCAGGCGTGGAAGCAATTTGGCAACAGCGTCACGGTAAATGTGGTAGTTGCATTGGCTAAACGAATAAAAAGTCAGCTTTTGAAGTAAGGGGATTTCTATGCTTACCAGAATCAAGGATATTGGTGACGAGTATCAAAAGCGCTTTAAGGCTATAGATCGCTGGCCTGAAATAGTCTTCGGAAAGGCAGATCAAGGCTTACTGAAGAATCTTCCCATGATTGAAGATGTCGAGCGGTCGAGTATTTTGATTCGAAAAGACGATTCGCACGCTTATCTTCCATCACAGTACATCCTGTATGCAGCGCTAATTAAAGAATTTGCGGAAGATCTTTACGCGCACACTCAGACAATTCAAAGCCTGAAATCCTCTGGGCTATCGAATGGTGCTATCTACGATTTAATTACCAAACGTGAATCTAGCAATTTTGCACTTTCCAGTCTCAGTCCAGAGGAACAATCAAATTTTTTCGATTTGTTCGGTAACGACGACAGCCAAGCACTAACGGCAAAGACGATTTTGAGCCTTAAAGATGGCAGGAAAGGTTTACGGGGCGAGGGCGATTTTTTCACCTCCGTAATACTGAAGGTCATTAATGTTCCTGACGTTTCCAGTAGCTTGCTTGGAAAACTTATTTATGAACTCTGCTCTTCACCGGATGTCTATCAGCAACTCCAACATAAGTTTTTAACAAAAGTGCCTCTGCTGGTCCATGGGACCGTTATCGGTGCTTTTGCCAACGCAGTATTTCGGTTTCTCTGGAGCTACGATAAGCTCAATAAAATTCAACTGTTGATTAGGGAAAATGATGACCCCCGCTTTTTATCAATAGAAGATGGCAAAAACAAGTTAACTAGCGTTTTCCGCACTTCTGCGACAAGATTGACGGAAGCAGACTTGAAGTCCGGTGATAAATTGCGGTTTGTAATCAGCCCCTCCTTCACCCTTGAAGACAAATTGATTTATGTCTCAACTGAGTGGACAGCGGGAACAGGAAGCAGGCTGGATATAGACACCCTGGCGAGAATCGTTGACAATTTTTATCCAGAATTCGTGCTCGTTGTAACGGCAGGAACTTTTAAATTGCTGCCTAGTAAGGTCAGTGGTAAAGAGTTATTTTTGAACCCAGCTTCAGGCGTGTCAATACCAAAATCGTTCCTTCTTTTGGCTGGCATTTCCGGAACAGGAAAAACTCAATTTGTCAGGCGACAGGCGGCCGCGACAAGACCGGACCTTAGCAATTACCAACTCATCGCGGTCCGGCCCGACTGGCACGAGCCTTCTGATTTGCTTGGTTATGTAACGCGAATAGACGGTGAGCGCTATGTGCCGACCCCTTTTCTCAAGTTTCTGATTGCCGCATGGTGTGACGCATTTGAAAAGATCGATGCCGGCGAGATCCTTCTTCGCCCCCTTGACGAAATTACGACCTTCTGGGCTTGTCTGGACGAGATGAATCTGGCCCCTGTCGAGCAGTATTTTGCGGACTACCTTGCAATGCTTGAAACGCGCAGATGGGATGGCGGTTCTTACACCTGCGATGCGTTGGTGCACCCTGCCCGCCTGCTGGAAAAGGACACCTCCTTGCCTGAACTTCAGAACAGCTTGGGGTTAGAAGGCAAAGATGAGCTGTGGTCACACTTTCTTAAACACGGCATACCATTGCCGCCGAACCTGATTGTTGCCGGCACTGTCAACATGGATGAGACAACACACGGCTTTTCACGAAAAGTAATTGACCGTGCGTTCACGATAGATTTCGGCGAATTTTTCCCGAATGATTTTGATAAGTTCTTTACTCCCGATAGAAAGCCCAAGTCGCTCAAGTTTTCCCGCTATTCCAATGCAACTCAGGCCGACCTCGCAAGCGTTTCTGCAGATGTGAACGGGACTAGATCCGTGGAGTTCTTAAAGGCTATCAACGAGCCGCTACGGGGCACTCCCTTTGAGCTGGCCTTCAGGGCAATGAATGAGCTGCTGTTGGCGGTGAAGTGCTTTGCCCCTGCGGATGATGAGACACTGGAGGCAGTTTGGGATGACTTTTTGATGACCAAGATTCTTCCGCGCATCGAAGGCGATGCCGAGAAGCTGCGGGCGGATGGTGAGAAGAGTCTACTGACGAGCCTACAGGATAAAGTTGTGCAGCTTCTGGCTAAAACAGCAGCCACAGGCACCAGGCCGGACCTCTTGCAGACAGACACCTCCGGCGGAGCAGTCCAAGCGCCCTTACGCAGCCTGAAAAAAATCAAATGGATGCAGGAACGATTGACAAACAACGCGTTCACCAGTTTCTGGCCCTGAGTCAGGCAATGCAACCGGAGCATCGCCTTGCCTGACCTGCTGACGCTTGAAGGTGCCGCGTGGTCGGTGAACGTCTGGAGCCGTGACGTCGCACCTGCCCAAAGGCAGTTAAAAGCCACACTTGCGGCAAGGGGCGGCGGCCGGCAGCATCAGGAGTTGCGGGTCAACGCAGCAGGCATCCAACCGGTTCAGCCTATGACTTGTATGGAAACGGCTGGCTTGACTTTGGAAGAAGCTGTCTTCTTCGAGAACCGCAGCTACGAGTTCGAATTCACTTTTGCAAAGGGCGTGCGCAATGCAACAGTGACTCACGGATTAAATGCTGTGCAGGATGCATTCCGCGAGACTGGCGACAACACGAACGAGGCCCTGAGAGGCACCATAAATTTCGGCAATGACATCGGCTGGTTCCGTCTGTGTTTGACTTACCAGCTGGAAGGGCGGCAGGAGGTGGACCATATTGCATTCGAGGTACTGCCGACCAAAATGGACATGGCTTCCGACTTGAACGGCATCAACCTTGCAATTGATGAGACCTATCCGTTGTGGCGTTTTTCTTTTGTGCAGAAAACTGAGCAGGAGCTTTCGCGGTCGCGCAAACCGCATGAGAGATTTCCTTTGCTTTGGCTTGCACAGTTTCAATCACTTCGTCATGAACTGTTGAAACAGGTTCGTATCGTCTGCAATGCTCCGCACTCCCGACTGCAGGAAACGGATCGAAAAGTGCGTATGGACCGGTTAAAAGGCAAGCTTGGCACCAGGCTGGAAGAGCGCGTACATGATGCGCTGCTACAAAGAGATACGGACCGCATGTTTCGGGTGAAAACCCGCAGGCTTTCGGTAGATACCCCCGAGAACCGGTTTGTGCTGATGGTGTTGCGGCATAGCAGCCGCGAACTTGCGCAGTTTGCTTCCAGAGCGCGAATGCATAACGGCAAGCCCGACAAGGGACGCGTATCAGAGGCGTTTTTCAGCGAGATCCAAAAGTGGCGTCAGGAGCTTGATCAGCGGATGGTGCACCCCATGTTTGCGGATGTCGGCAGGTTTGAAGGAATGGAGCGGGAGTCGCTGGTTTTGCACCAGCGGGCGGGCTATGCAGGTGTGTACCGCGTATGGCAGCAGCTGAAGCAGTATCTGGATGTTTTCGGAAGACATGCGGCGATTTCCGTAAAGTCTGTTGCCGAGCTCTATGAAGTTTGGTGCCTGCTGGAGATCCGGAGCATGCTGGTTGAATTAGGCTTTAAAGAAAATGTATCGACGATTGCCAAGCTGCAGTTGCGAGGTTTGGAAAAAGAGCTTGAAGACGGCATAGGTGCATCTTTCCGCTTTGTACGAGATGACAATCTGAAAGTCCGTCTAGCGCATGAGCCTGTTTTCGGGGAGCCTCAATCCGCCATAAACCGTATTTACTCCTGGACTGCGGTACAGAAACCCGACATCGTTCTTGAAGTTACTTTCCCTAACGGCGAGTTAATTCGTTGGATTTTCGATGCCAAGTACCGTGTTGATACGGGACTTCAGGAGAACGCAAGTGACTTGGTGCCGGAGGATGCCTTGAACCAGATGCACCGCTACCGGGATGCATTAATTCACCTTGGAGAGAAGGAAGACGGGCAGCCCCGTAAAACGCGGCCTTTCATCGGTGCCTATGTGCTTTATCCCGGCTGGTTTCCTGGCGACCAACAGGATGATCCTGACTCGAATCCGTATGCCAAGGCTATCGATGCGGTTGGTATCGGTGCGTTTCCTGCCTTGCCGGGGCAAGAGAATGGTTGGTTGGCTGCTTTTCTGGCCAGGCACCTTGCGCGCAGGCCTGCACTGGCGCAATACCGCCGTGAAGCACCAGACAGTCACCTTGTGCAACAGTCCGTCCGTATCGCGCCTACCGGGCTAACGCTGAGGCGCGAAGGTGACTTGCTTTTTGTTGCGCCCGCCGGTAGCGCCAGATCGCAGTCTTACCTTGATAGTTTCCGGGCGGGAACGGCTGGGTGGTATCACACTCGGGATGAGGCTATTCACAGGGAGCACATACCGCTGCGGGTGATGAACGACATCACGCATGTTGCTGTTGCTGTGCCACACACCGCGGGTAGCCTATCTGTGACTCATGTTTATGCAGTAAAGAGTGTGAAGCTATGCCCGCGGCACGAAATTTCTGAATTTCAATCAGGCACTGCAAACAATAGTACCGCGGGCAATTACTGGTTGTTTGAGTTAGGGGAGTCGGTAGAGCTTGAAGCACCTGTTCAGCTCACTGAAGAAAAACATTTCCGCTTTGCAATGTGTACCCTTACCGACCTGAAGGCCGCTAAGGGATGGTTCGACATTTCAGGGCGTTACAGCTATCTGTACGACACGGCAACAGAGCAATCTAAACCATCACCCTAAACGGCTTACTTTTCACTAATTGACATTGCAACAAAATTCCGTGAGCCAAATTTTGCTGCAAATCAATTGGGACCGCTTTAGCGAAAACTTGAATTTGGCCTGCTGTGTTTTAGATCGGCCTCGGATCACATGGTGTGTTCGTGGAAGGTTGGTGTTCCCCCAAACCCGTAGACGCTTTTTATAGCGCCTTAGACAAGCTCCACTGCAGCTTTCAACTGACTAGGGCTGCTGTACAAGTAGGCAGCGGTGGTGCTGATGCTGCGGTGGCCAGCCAGCGTTTTCAGAATATGGATGGCAGTGCCTTTGTTGGCCAGGTTTGTTAAGAACGTCCTTCGACCGCTGTGACTGCTAGCACCTTCAAGCCCAGCGCCAGCATAGAGCAGGGCGAAGGTTTGTGCCAAGCTGTTTGCGCTGAAACCTGACTTGACGCTCTTTTGACTAGCAAAAAAAGGATAGCTGCGATCTACGCACTTGGCCTGCGCTGCGTAGGCCTGCAATTCCTCGAGCAGCCGGATGTTGATGAAGACTGTACGAGCGTGCCTGCCCTTGGTCATATCGGGCAGCAGGCGAATCTCATCTTTCACTGAGCCGTCCAAGTTCATCACATCGCTCCAGCGCAGGCAAGCGACTTCGCCGATTCTTAAACCAGCTAGGTGTGTGAGCAGCATCATCGCTCTGTTGCGAGGTGCGAAGCGGCGTGTGTTGATGTACTCCAGTACACGCGTCATCTCCTCTCTTGTCAGTGTTTTTGCTTGTGCCATTCAAGTTCTCCTTTAATCATGTGTTTGCGTTAATTGCATTGTGTTTTCACATATTTATCAGAGCAACCTGAGTCCTGCCAAAGTGGCGGGTTACCGAGCTAGAGCAGGGCGAATTGGACTGGCTGTGGATAACTTTTCGACGGTTTTTTCTTCAATGATTTCAAAGCTCAGCTGGCGAAATCATGGAAAAGTTACGTTTTCATAGATTTCTGCCGTGCTTTCGCACTCTTTGAGTGCCCAGCAATTGCCCGTGTCAAATCAGCCCTGCAAGCGCTGATCAGGGCTTCCAGCACTAAAAGTATTCGAGCTAGGCAAACGAAGCGCTGTAGGGTGTTGTAGCGCGTCAGTTTTTGCTCTGTGCCGGTGAAATTTGAATAAGCAGCGTGATCTTGATCTGTAGCCCGAAGGGGTCCTGCAGGTCTAAAAAATTGGGCTGCGAAAAATTATGGTGGAGTACTTAGCAAATCACCATGGTGATTTTTACTCGGTACCCCCGACGTCCCCCCGGATTTGAGTAGCGTCTAAGCTTGGAGTCCAATCCCATACACAGGAGATTGGACGTGAAGAAGAGATTTACCGAAGAACAAATCATTGGCTTTCTGCGCGAAGCGGAAGCGGGCC
>JBILIK010000078.1:0-7886 GCA_044350025.1 Polaromonas sp.
CCGGCAGCGCGCAACAACTGAGCGCTTTCGTGCAATGGCAAACCCATGATGCCTGAATAGCTGCCGCTGATGTGCGTGATGTGCATGGCCGCTTGACCTTGCACCGCATAAGCGCCGGCCTTGCCCAGAGGCTCACCAGTGGCCACATAAGCCTTGATCTGGGCCGGCGACATGGCTGCAAAACTGACGCGGGACACACTCAGGGCCTCGCGGGTCTGACGGCCCTGCTGCACGGCCACTGCCGTCAGTACCCGGTGCGTGCGGCCGGCCAGGGTAGTGAGCATGCGGCGGGCATGGCCGGGATCTGCCGGCTTGCCGAAAATTTCCCGCCCCAGAGCGACCGTGGTGTCCGAACACAGCACGGGTGCAGCAGGCAAGCCACGGCGCTTCATACGCGAGACCGCCGCGTTTAACTTGAGACGGGTGACCCGTTGAACATAAGCCGCAGGCGCCTCCCGCCCATGAACTTCTTCCAAAGCTTCCGCGTCTTCGTCGGGGTCAGGCAAAAGCAATTCAAACGCCACGCCAAGTTGCGCCAGCAACTGTGCACGGCGCGGACTCTGCGAAGCCAAGTAAATAAATTCAGGCATAAATGCTATTGTCAGGTCAGCGCAAAGGCCAGATTTTCCGCCGGGCCGCCCCAAGGGAAATCACGCCCCCTCGGGGGGCAGCGAACCACACGCAGTGGGGAGCGTGGGGGCAAGGTCTACTCTCGATGGTAAGGATGGTTCACCGTGATACTCCAGGCGCGGTACAGCTGCTCGATGAGCAAAACACGCACCATGGCATGCGGCAAGGTCAGGTCCGACAGGCGAATGCGCTCA
Organism: Polaromonas sp.; assembly: GCA_044350025.1. GTDB lineage: Bacteria > Pseudomonadota > Gammaproteobacteria > Burkholderiales > Burkholderiaceae_C > Polaromonas. The sequence continues at coordinate 825 of JBILIK010000078.1, forward strand.
TGGGCTGCTTGCTTGAAGGCCGGGTCCAGCCCATCGGGCCCACCGATGACGACAGCGACGTCTCCGCCTTCGCGCTGCCAGACAAGCAGCTTGTCGGCCAGCGCCATGGTGCTCACGGCCGTGCCACGCTCGTCGAGCGCGACGACGCGCATGCCTTTGGGTATGACGGCCTCAATGCGGGCGCGCTCGGCGGCCAGCAGGTTTTCCAGGGTCTTGGAGGCGCGGGCCTCGGTCTTGACCGCCTTCAGCTCGACCTTGATTTCAGGCGGAAATCGTTTGGCGTAATCGTCGTAGGCGGTTTGCGCCCAATCTGGCACACGTTGACCGACCGCGACAATCAGCAGCTTCATGCGCTCCGGGTGGCTTTCTTAGCGGCAGGCTTTTTAGGCGCAGCTTTTTTGGCAGCCGGTTTTTTCAAAGCGGCCGTCTTAGCGGCCAGGGTCTTGGGTGCTGCAGTCTTGGCGGCAAGCTTGGTTGCCGGCTGGACAATAGTTTTGGCAGGTGCGCGCTTGGCAGCGGGTGCTTTGGCAGGTGCTGCAGCCGATTTGGACACTTTCCGCGCAGCCGGTTTGGCTGACTTGGCACTGGCTGGCTTGGCACTGGCTGGTGCCGGCTCGCCGCTGGCACGGCCGGCTTTTCTGGCGGCATTGCGTGCGGCGGTGCGGGCCGCTGTACGACCACCCGGGGCTTGAGCGACTTCAGCCTCGGCAGCGGCCAACGCAGCAGCGCGGGAAGCTTTGGAGACAGGCGCTGCAGCGCCAAGTTTGAGCTTGACCGGCTTGTCCCCCCAAAGCTCTTCAAGGTGGTAGTACTGGCGGATGGTGGGTTGCATGATGTGCGCAACAGCAGCGCCACAATCGACGATGATCCATTCGCCGTTATCTTCACCTTCAATGCGGGGCTTGCCAAAGCCTGCTTCACGCACAGCATCGCGAACGCTGGCGGCCAGCGCCTTAGTCTGACGGTTGGATGTACCGGATGCGACGATCACCCGCTCAAACAAAGAAGTAATGTGCTCTGTATCAAAGACTTGAATGTCCTGCGCCTTGACATCCTCCAGGCCATCGACGATGGCGCGCTGAAGTTTTTGGATATTTTTAGATGCGCTGGTGTGGGTATCGTTCATGCAATGTTGCTCAAGGGGTAATAGGGCTGCTCTGATAGAGCCGGTGCTGGGAAATATAAGCCGCCACATCCTGTGGGATCAGGCCTTGCAGGTCGTCCTGTACACGGCCAGGATCACGGTCCTGGGCCGCTAGTCGCAGGCGGATCTCGGTCGCACTGACTGGCATGGCGGGAAATTCCAGGGGCAAAAAATCGGGCAAAGCGGACGGACGATCGACCGGATGAGCTGACTTGCCACGCTGTGGCAGACGTTGTGCTACACAAACTGTAGCTATCTTGAGTATATCCTGCCACCTGCGCCACTGATTGAATGCAGCCAGCTGGTCACCGCCGATCACCAGAAAAAGAACACTGCCCGCTTGCTCCGCCATCAAGGCTTCCAGCGTGTCAATGGTGTAGCTTGAACCTTCACGGCGCAATTCGCGGTCATCAACAATCACGCCGGGCAGCCGGGAAAAAGCAAGCGTCGCCATGGCCATGCGGTGATCAGCCGGGCTGAGAGGGCGACTCTTGTGCCAGGCAAAGCCTGTCGGAATAACCCTGAGCTCGTCCAGCTGAAGCTGCACTATGGCGGCAGCCGCCAAGGCGACATGAGCGCAATGCGGCGGGTCAAAGGCACCGCCAAAAACGCCAATCCGTCTGGGCAAGGCCGGGGCAATAAGCTGACTCAAACCCAGTCCCTGCGCACCAGGAAGTCACGCGTCAAAGCAGCTTCTGCAGACTCCGGCGGGTCTTCGCGTCGATAGGACCAGCTGCACAGCGGCGGCATCGACATCAGGATAGATTCAGTACGGCCACCCGATTGCAGCCCGAAATGCGTACCCCGGTCCCACACCAGGTTGAACTCGACATAGCGCCCGCGACGGTAGAGTTGGAAGTCACGCTCATGTTGGCTGTAGGGCGTGCTCTGCCTCGCCTCCACGATGGGCATATAGGCTGCCAAGAAAGAATTGGCCACGCTTTGCAGCATCTCAAAACTGCGCTCCATGCCCAGTTCGTTGAAATCATCAAAGAAAACTCCGCCTATGCCGCGTTGTTCCTGCCGGTGTTTCAAGCAGAAGTATTCGTCGCACCAAAGCTTAAAGCGCGGGTACTTGTCTTCTCCGTAAGGTGCCAAAGCGTCCTTGCAAACCTGGTGAAAATGCACTGCATCTTCTTTGAAGGCGTAATAAGGCGTGAGGTCCATGCCACCGCCGAACCAGCAAACCAGCTCGCCCGAGGCGGGCGTGGCAGCGATCATGCGCACATTCATGTGAACCGTTGGCACATAGGGGTTACGAGGATGGAAAACCAGGGAAACGCCCATGGCTTCAAAGGGGGCGCCTGCCAACTCGGGGCGGTGCTGAGTGGCAGAAGGCGGCAATGAAGCGCCGCGCACATGCGAAAAACCACAACCTGCACGCTCGAACACCTTGCCCTGCTCGAGAATTTGCGTCAGGCCATTGCCTTGGAGCGGCTCGCCGGGTGCTTTTTCCCAGGCATCAGCCACAAAACTGCTGCCATCTAAAGCCGCTACGGCAGAAGTGATGCGCTCTTGCAAACCCAGCAAAAAAAGCCGGCCGGCTTGCGCAGAGATCTTGTTCATGATTTTTTCTCCTGCTCCAAGAGTTGGATGGGCGCAGCCTGCCCGGGTCTGAAACCGCGCACACCTTCATAGACGAGCGAAATATCTTGCATGTCTTGCACAGTGTCACCGCTCAATTGCATATAGTGCCTGAGCGTCAGGGTTTTTTTTGAATAATCCAGCGAAGCCAGTGCCAAAGGTACACCGGCTTCCATGGCGACCCGGTAAAAACCGCTGCGCCATCCCGGCTGGTAACTGCGCGTTCCTTCCGGCGACAAGGCTAGCCAGAAATAGCTTGACTCCGCTTTTTTGCGTTGGATCAAGGCCACCATTTGCGCGACCACGCCCGAAGCTGCTTTGCGCATGAGCGGTACACCGCCCAGCCAGCGCAACCATCTGCCAAACACGGGGATGGTGAACAGAGAATCCTTGGCCCAGAACTTCACCTCAATGCCCATGGCCCATTTGAGCAGCATGGCCACCGGAAAATCCCAGTTGGAGGTGTGCGGATACAGGATTGCCACGCCTTGTAAAGCGGGCAAGCCCTGAAAGTCGATTTTCCAGCCCATCCAGCGCAGCAGCTCACGGGCGATGCGGCTGCCCTGAAACTGAACCGGCATGGCCTGGTCTATCTTCACAAGGCCGGTGCGAACAGAAGAGTTTTCGAGCATCAGGATTTGATCGCTCTAAAGCCAATGTCAGTGCGGAACTGTGCGCCCGCAAAAGAGATGCCATCGGCGATTTCATACGCATGCTTCTGGGCTTCCTTGACCGTGTGTCCCAGCGCGGTCACGCACAGCACGCGTCCTCCCGCGCTCAGCACCTCCCCTTTGCCGCCTTGCCCGGGCGGCGGAGAAACTGTGCCGGCATGAAAAACCATGGCGTTGGCCTGCTTCAAACTGTCCAAGGACGGCAGGCCCGTGACGAGGTCACCCTTGCGCGGATTCAGCGGGTAGCCATGCGCAGCCATCACCACACCCAAAGCGGGGCGACGGTCCCAATCCAATGCAATCTGATCAAGCTGGCCCGAAGTCGCGGCCATCATCACGTCAAACAAATCGGACTTCAAGCGCATCATGATCGGCTGGGTCTCGGGGTCTCCCATGCGGCAGTTGAACTCCAGGGTTTTGGGCTGTCCCTTGGCATCAATCATGAGGCCGGCGTACAAAAAACCCGTGAAAGGAATTCCGTCTTGGGCCATGCCTTTGATGGTGGGCAGAATGATCTCGCGCATCGCTCGGGCATGGATTTGCGGTGTGACCACCGGGGCCGGAGAATAAGCGCCCATGCCACCGGTGTTGGGGCCGGCGTCACCGTCAAGCAGGCGCTTGTGGTCCTGGCTGGTGGCTAGCGCGGTGACGTTTTTGCCGTCGCACATGACGATGAAGCTGGCCTCTTCGCCTTGTAAAAATTCTTCAATGACAACGCGAGCACCGCCCTCGTTGTGTGTCACGCCCAAGGGGTTGGCGCGGGTTTCGGGGGCCAGCATGAAGTCAATCGCCTCATGCGCCTCGGCCAGCGACATGGCGACCACCACGCCCTTGCCGGCGGCCAGCCCGTCCGCCTTGACCACAATGGGTGCGCCTTTGAGCTTGACATAGGCATGCGCGGCCAGCGGGTCGCTGAAGGTTTCGTAATCTGCCGTTGGAATGCCGTGACGCTTCATGAAGGCCTTGGAAAAAGCCTTGGAACTCTCCAGCTGCGCCGCAGCCCGCGTGGGGCCAAAAACCCTCAGACCGTGGGCGCGGAATTCGTCCACGATGCCGGCGGCCAAGGGCTGCTCGGGGCCGACCACCGTCAAGGCAATTTTTTCTGACTGCGCCCAGCCGCGCAAAGCCTGTACATCGGTGATGGCGATGTTTTCTAGCCGGCTGTCGAGCGCCGTGCCGCCATTACCGGGCGCCACATAAACCGCCTGGACTTTGGGGGACTGGGCCATTTTCCAGGCCAGCGCATGTTCGCGGCCACCGCCACCCACAACCAAAACTTTCATTCAATTGCTTTCAATGTAGTGTGCTGACCGCTCACACGGTCGCCTTGCAGCCGGTCATTCAACAGAAATGGCTGCGTTATGAAAGACGTCCTGGGTGTCGTCCAGATCTTCCAGAATGTCAAGCAATCTTTGCATTTTGGCGGCATCCTCGCCCGCCAGGTCAATCATGTTGTCAGCCCGCATGGTGACTTCTGCCATTTCCGGCGTTAGACCGGCAGCACTCAGCGCGTTTCTGACTTTTTCAAAATCCGTGTAGGGCGTCAGAACCTCGATGGCGCCTTCATCGTCTGTGATGACGTCGTCAGCACCGGCTTCGAGAGCGACTTCCATGACTTTTTCTTCACTCACCCCAGGTGCAAAAATTAACTGCCCGCAATGCTTGAATTGAAAGGCCACAGAGCCTTCCGTGCCCATGTTTCCGCCGTGTTTAGAAAAAGCATGGCGCACCTCGGCCACGGTGCGCACGCGGTTGTCCGTCATGCAGTCGACGATGATGGCCGCGCCACCGATGCCGTAGCCTTCGTAGCGCACTTCCTCGTACTGAATACCTTCCAGGCTGCCGGTGGCCTTGGCGATGCCGTATTTGACGTTTTCAGCAGGCATATTGGCCGCCTTGGCCTTGTCAACGGCCAGGCGCAGACGCGGGTTGGTGCCCAAATCACCGCCTCCCATGCGGGCTGCGACCATGATCTCGCGCATGACCCGGGTCCAGATACGCTGGCGTTTTTCATCCTGCCGGCCCTTGCGGTGTTGAATATTCGCCCATTTACTGTGTCCGGCCACGAGAAGTCTTTCTGGAAGGGGTGATTTGATTTAATCTGGAGCGCATTTTACTTTTCGCCCACAGCTTGCCGGAGCAGTGGCCAAAAGATAGTTAAAACGCTCAAAAATCAAGCACCAGGCAGACTGACACCATGAAGCATCCCACCACAGCAAAACCCGCATCGGCTGGCACCGGGGTGAGCGTTATCACCCACCCGCTGGTGCAACACAAGCTCACGCTCATGCGCCGTAAAGACGCCAGCACCAGCACCTTTCGCACCTTGCTCAATGAGCTGAGCATGTTGATGGCCTATGAAGTTACGCGTGATTGACCTTGCCCCTGAAAAACGTATCCCTTGCTGAGGTGTAATTTGGCAAGGAGAGAATTATGGAAAAGATGCGGCGGGCGCGTTACACGCTTGAATACAAGCTTGAGGCACTGCGCCTGATCGGTGCCGGTCAAAGCATTGCGGCGGTGGCTGCGACACTGGGGCTGGCGGATCAGACCTTGCACAACTGGATCAAGGCTCAACGCGAAGGTCGGCTGGGCGGACCCGGTAGCAAGCCGGTGAGTCCGGAGCAAATGGAGCTGGCACGGCTGCGTGCCGAGCTGGCGAAAACCAAGATGGAGCTGGCCATCATAAAAAAAGCGGCAGCGTACTTCGCGCGGGAATCGATGTGAAGTACGCGTGGATAGACTCCAACCGATGTCACTGGCCGTTATCTGTTCTGTGCGAGCAACTTGATGTGAGCGTAAGCGGCTTCCACCAGCATGCGCTGCGTCATGCCGCCAATGATGTCCGCAAGCCGGGCAGCAACCGCATAAGTGACGACGCACTACTGGCGCACATCAAGGCCATCTATGTACAGGTCAAGGGCGAATATGGCTGGCCACGCATGTGGAAGGAGCTGCTGGCCCGAGGCATCCGCGTCGGTAAGGAGCGGGTACGCAAGCTCATGAAGCAGCACGGTATCAAGGCTCGTACCAAGCGCAAGTTCAAGGCGACTACCAATTCTGCGCATGATCTGCCTGTGGCGCCGAACCTGATCCAGCGCGACTTTGCGCCCGTGGCGCCCAACACGGTCTGGACAACGGACATTACGTACTTGGCGAGCGACGAAGGATGGCTGTATCTGACGGTGATGTTGGACCTGTTTAGCCGTCAGGTTGTGGGCTGGTCGATCGGGCCGCGGATGACAAAGAAACTGGTGGCTGATGCGCTGCGCATGGCCTGGTTCCGGCGTCGACCGGCAGCGGGGCTGATCGTGCATTCGGACAGGGGCAGCCAGTATTGCAGCAAGGAGTTTCAGGATGCCCTGAGTGCCTACGGTATGCGCAGTTCAATGAGCCGCAAGGCAGACTGTTGGGATAATGCGCCGACGGAAAGTCTGTGGGGATCGCTCAAGCGGGCACGCACACTCGGCAATAGATTTGCGACACGGCAGGAGGCACAATCCGAAGTGATGGACTGGCTTGCGTTCTACAACGCCACGCGCCTGCATTCAACACTGGGTTATGTGAGCCCGATGAAGTTCGAGAGAAACTGGCTGGCAGCCCAGGCAAGAAAGTCTGCTTAACGGCTTTGGTTAAGGGATGCGTTAAACGAGGGCAATGCCA
>JBILIK010000109.1:0-28130 GCA_044350025.1 Polaromonas sp.
TCGGGGCGGCCGATGATTTCGTAGCTGGCGCTCTTTCTGCGAATGTCTTCATTGGCAGGAATGGTGGACAACACCGGGATGCCCACTTTGGTGGCAAAGGCAGCGGCTTCGCCGGTGCCGTCGTCACGGTTAATCACCATGCCGGCCACACCCACATTGCCGCCCAGCTTGCGGAAGTATTCCACCGCAGAGCACACGTTGTTGGCCACATACAGTGACTGCAAGTCGTTGCTGGCCACCACTATCACTTTTTGGCACATGTCGCGGGCAATCGGCAGGCCAAAGCCTCCGCACACCACGTCGCCCAGGAAGTCGAGCAGTACGTAATCAAAACCCCACTCATGAAAGCCGAGTTTTTCTAGCAACTCAAAACCGTGAATGATGCCGCGGCCACCACAACCACGACCGACTTCAGGGCCGCCCAATTCCATGGCGTAAACGCCGTCGCGCTTGAAGCAGACATCGCCAATGGCAACGGCTTCACCAGCTAATTTTTTCTTCGAAGAAGTTTCAATGATGGTGGGGCATGCACGGCCGCCAAACAACAAACTGGTGGTGTCACTTTTCGGGTCGCATCCGATCAATAAAACCTTTTTGCCCTGCTGCGCCATCATGTAGCTCAGGTTGGCGAGCGTGAAGCTTTTACCAATGCCGCCTTTGCCATAGATGGCGATGATTTGCGTTTCTTTGGTCGGCTCTTTGGTGATCACCGGCTCGGGGGGCATGGCTGCCTCATGACGAAGTCGATCCACGAATTGAATCGTTTTTTCGTTGCCAGAAGTTTGTGTGTTCATGCGTGCGCACTCCAGTCCAGTACCATCTTGAGACAAGAAATATCACCGAATGCTGTCTCGTAGGCAGCGGTGGCAGATTCAAAGTTTTGAGCGTGTGTGATCAAACCTTTGAGAGAAAGCCGTCCGTTATTGACCAACTGATTGACAGCCAATAAATCAGGGCGCTTCCATTCGGAGGCAATGCGCAGCCGAACTTCGCGCATGAAGGCCGGGGCATAAGTGAACTGCAGCATTTGCGGGTAAGAGCCCGCCAGCACCACTTCACCGCCGGGACGAATTCTTTCAATCAGTTGATCCAGAATTGAAGCGTCACCGCTCACGTCGTAGACGGCCTGGTAGTCGAGGCGTGTATCTTCTTGTGGCCTGATCACTGTGTAGCCATCGCCGCCATGCATCAGCCCGGCTTGCGTTTCCCAAACAGTCGGTGCTGCGCAACCAGCGGCAACAGTGAGCCGGGCCAGCAAGCGTCCCATGACGCCGTGGCCAATGATGAGGTCCGGTGGAGTGAAGGGCTTTTGCTGACCGCCACCAGAGACAGCGTGGTAGGCCGTGGCAGCCAAGGCCAGCAAAACGGCGTCAGGGCCGAGCTCATGGGAAACCGGCAATATCGCTTGGTCAGACACCACCAAGCGAGAAGCAGCGCCGCCATACAGACTGCGTACACCTGTAAAGCAATTGGCACCTGGTACAAAAACCGCTTGGCCCTCTTTGAGCTTGCTGCCAGCTGCGGCTTTTACAACCAGCCCTGCGGATTCGTAACCGGGCACCAGGGGGTACATGCCTTGCAAGGTCTGGCTGCTGCCATCCCACAGCATGCGCTCAGTGCCAGTGCTGATACCGCTGAATTGAACAGCCACTTCGACTTGACCGTACTGCAGCTGCGGCAGCTCTAGCGCCTGCAGAGACATGTGTCCGGGGTCGTCAAAAACGACAGCTGTTGATTTCATGGTTGTATTCTTAAGCTTACACAGAAAAGTGTCAAATTAGATTTACATTATTTCTTTAAACCTAGGGTAATCACTAGGATTTCAGCCCCAAAAGCAGCTGGGCATGGATAGGCATGGTGTTGTTCACACGCTGTACATCCGCAAAACCGGCCTGGGTCATCAGTCGCATCAACTCTTCCGGCGTTCTCAGGCGGCCGGCGCCCATGGCCAGCAGATAAAAATGAAAGTACGCGTCTGTTTGCGTTGCGCCGGGATTGAACTCAGAGCGGGTTTGCGCCATCGGCTCGGCCAAAAGCAGTACGCCGCCGGCAGGGAGTGCTGCGTGAATTTTTTGCAACAGCTGCTTGACGACCTCGTCCGGGTGGTCGTGGGCTACGCGCACCAAGGTCACTAAGTCGGCGCCTTGCGGCAAGTCATCATGTAAAAAATTGCCGGGGTACAGGCTTGCTCTGTCGCCCAAACCTTTGGACTTGAAATTGGCGCCGGCCAGCTCCAACACCGGCGGCAAATCAAAAAGTTTTAACTGCAAGTGCGGCGCATGCACAGCCAGTTCGCTGGTGAAGCGCCCCTTGCCGGCACCCACGTCCAATACGCATCGGTGGCCTGCGAATGAATAGGACGACAAGATCTCTTGAACCACAAAGCCTTGGGATGCAGCCATCAAATCCGAATAGCGCTGGAATTTTTCACTTGCCACACGCTCAGCTGCTTGAGCGTCATGGGCATATGGCCAGTACTCAGCCATGCCACCTTGCCAGGCATTCTGCAAAAAACCGAGAGGGTCTTGCATATCGCAATAGAGCAAATGGTTGTGCTCAATCATGGCGCCAATGCCCTCGTGCACCGCCAAAGGAACACCCAGCGGCCCCAGGCCGAAACGCGAGTTGCTGCGGCACTCCAACAGGCCCAGAGAAACGGCAGACAAGAGCAAGCGCTGCAAGACCGGCTCAGGCACTTTCACGCGCTGTGCAATTTGCTGTAAATCAGCCGGCGCCTGGTGCAGCTGCTTAAACAAATCCAAGCGCAAACATCCCAACATGACCTGGGTGTAGACAAAGCCGGACATCAGGTCGAAAAGTTTTTGCGTACGCCTGCGCACAACCCAGCGCGTCAAGGGGTTCTTCAAAGACCACTGGTACAAGGAGGGGCTGGCGTACAAACGCTCCAGACGTTGTAATAAACGGTCACGCCAGGAAGTAACTTCCCGGAAGGCATAGGGGACGCTGGTGAGATCCATGGGCTGTGTCATTGCTGGCTTTGGAGGCTTAGCGCGCTGCAGCTGAACGCGTTGCCGGGGCTTTGACCGGCAGCACAGCAGTTGTTGGTTTGCGATAGCCCTCGCACATGGATTTGGGCACCAGGCGCTCAGACTCCATCAGCACCAATTGCCCCAGCATGTCCCGGTGCGTGCAATCAGGAATGGCGTCACCGGCTTGCTTGATCAGCGCGTCAAAGTGAGCGATCGCGCCCTCCAGACCCATCGCTTGCGCAGAGCTGGGCCGGTCGTTGAGCGTGTCCTGACCAACGGGTTTGCCCAAACTGGCAACGTCACCCAGCACATCACGAATGTCATCAGCCACCTGATAAGCCTCGCCCAGAAACGCGCCCAAGGGCGCCCAGGGCTCGCAGGCGCGACCGCTGGCAATAGCACCCGCACAGGTTGCCGAAACAAACAAAGCACCGGTTTTAGAACGCTGGTATTGCGCCAGATCAGCAGCTGTTTCGCACTCCCAGGCTTGGCCCGCCACAATGCCAGCGGGCAGACCTACGCCGCGCGATAGGTTGTCCATCAACATGATCAGACGTTCGGGGTGCTGGCGACCCGCCTGCAACAGAACCTGGTATGCCATGACGATCAAACCGTCGCCGGACAGCAAGGCCAAGGGCTCGCTAAAGGCTTTGTGAACGGTGGGGCGGCCACGGCGGACATCGGCGTTGTCGAACGTGGGCATGTCATCGTGCACCAGGGAAGCGCAGTGCATGAGCTCCAGAGCCACCGCGGCCGCATTCGTGAGCTCCGGTGCATCGTCGCCGCAGGCAGTGGCCACTGCCATGCACAGCTGGGGGCGGATTCTGGCCCCGCCGGAAAACACGGCGTGTTGCATGGCAGCCTGCAAGCGGGGCGGAGCTCCCACACCGGCGGCGGTTTGAAAGTGTGACTGCAGCGCCGCTTCGGCTCGCTTCAAAAGACTCATAACACCCCCCTTTTTTGAGGAATCCGTCAAGTAAAAATGACGAACCTGAGTGTCAATATATCATCACACAAAACAATGTCAATATGGATTGACACCTGCGGGCGGCCCGCCCGCCTCAGTCGCTCAGAGACTCAAACACAGGACGCAACAAGCCCTGGCGCCCATGTGCCGGCCAAAGCACTGTGCCCCGCATAAGCCCCAAAGGGCTGCGGCAGGCCTTTGTACCGAACCACCAGGGCAGATTATTGAGAGCTGAGTAGCTTGGCGTCCAAAAACTCGGTGACCTTCGCCAGACCGATGTCAGCATGCTCTTCGTGCAACAGATGCCCCAGCTTGGGAATGAACACGGTTTGAGACTGCGCTAATACCCCCGCATAGCTTGCCGCATTGCTGCTGGGAATCATTTTGTCCGCCTCCCCCCACAGGAGCAAAGTGGGCGCCTTGATTTGTTTTAAGCGGGGCACCGGGTCCGTGTAAATGGTTTGATTGGCTCTTTCCAAAATAGCCCCCCGAACGCCTGGCGCCCTGAGCATGTCGTGGTAGCGACTGACCATCTTGTCATCCAGCGCGCTCGGATCTGCAAAAGCAGGCTCAATGGATTTGCGAACAAAGTACCTGGGCAGAGAAAACTTCATCACGCCCATGATGGCCGGCATGGCGTAGGGTTTGGTGCCGATGGCCTCTGGCTGCGGGAATCCATCCGGCGCCATCAAGACCAAAGCCTTCACCCGGTCAGGGTGCGCAGCCGCAAAAGTCCAGGCTATTTTTCCACCCATCGAATGGCCGATGACGGACAAGTCCGAGATACCCAGCTTGTCGACAAACTGCGTCAATGTGTTGACGTCATTGAGCTCTGAATAATCATGAGAAGGGCTAGGGCCTGTCAATCCAAAGCCAGGCAAATCAAGCCTAATCACGCGGTACTTTTTTTCCAAAGTACCCGCCCAGACATCCCAGGTTTGCAGACTCGAGCCAAAGCCATGCAAGAGCAAAAGCACAGGCGCATTTTGAGGGCCCGTGTCCTTGTAGTGAATACGCATTCCGTCGACATTCACCACATTGCTTGCGGTCGAGTCGTAACGCTTTTGAAGCTCGCCCATGCTCAGATCAGGCGCCCATAAACCATAGGCAGCGAGCGCTAACAAAACTGTACTGATTAACAAGATAGCACTCAGACTCATTGATTTATACAGACGCATAAGAGACTTGCAACCCTCAAATTCTTTTTCATTATGCATACCTTAATTGCGCTGGATGGAGGCGCTTTGCACTGGAAAAAGATGTATTGCTGATTGTCATGCGCATGGCTTCAGACTGGTTTGAACTTTGACCGGCGCTGTCCGACTGAGTCAGAATAAGCAGCATGAAAGCCAAAGCCATCGTTTTTGAAGCCCCCCATTCACTGTCTGTTCGTGAACTCGAACTTGCCCCCATGGGGCCCCGCGATTTAGAGATCACAGTTGCCTTCAGTGGCATCAGCACCGGCACAGAGCGCCTGCTCTGGGAGGGCAGCATGCCGCCCTTCCCCGGCCTGTCCTACCCCCTGGTGCCTGGTTATGAAACCGTAGGCACCATCGCCAAGATGGGCGCAGAAGTCACTGGCTGGGCGGTTGGCGACACGGTTTTTTTACCGGGCTCCTACGCCTTTCAAGGCGTGCAAAACATATTCGGCGGCTCTGGCGAGCGTCTGGTGGTGCCGCATGAGCGGGCCGTCAAACTGGACCCGGCTTTGGGTGCCAAGGGGGTGCTGCTGGCCCTGGCGGCCACGGCCCATCATGTGTTCACGGTGGGTCGGGACAATTTACCCTTGGCCTACCCGGACTTGATCATCGGTCACGGCATCATGGGCCGATTGTTGGCGCGCATGGTGATTGCCGCTGGCAAGCCGGCGCCTGTGGTGTGGGAAACGCAGGCCATTCGCCAAAAGGGCGCTTTGGGCTATGAGGTCATTCACCCCGACCAAGATATGCGCAAAGACTACCGCTGCATTTGCGACGTCAGTGGCGACTCGGGTATTTTGAACCGGGTCATTCCCAAAATGGCAGCCGGTGGTGCGGTCGTATTGGCTGGCTTTTATAAACAGGATTTGTCCTTTGCTTATGCCCCGGCCTTCATGCGCGAAGCCAGTATCCGCGTGGCAGCGCAATGGAAAAAACATGATCTGGATGCTGTGGTGGCCATGTTTCATGACGGCAGCCTTCCGCTCGAAGGCCTCATCACACACACCGAAAAAGCAGAGCATGCGCAACGCGCTTACGAGATTGCCTTTGGTGACCCGGAGTGCCTCAAAATGATTGTTGAGTGGCTTTAAAAAACCAACCGAGTCACTCCTCATGATCAACGGCAAGCCATTCAAGGCCGGCAAAGCCCGGGAATCTGTTTGTAGTAAATCAGCGAGCAGCTGACTAAAAGACGGCGTGATCGCCTCTGTCGGGAACGCCTTCACCCTTGACCCAGCGCTCGTAAGCATCGAACAGGGTTTGCGTGCCATGTGATGGTGTGGCCTCAGCGTCGTAGCGTTGAGCACTAGCATCCCACAAGAGCATGGACTCCGTGGCGTAATAGCGCCCGATGCGAGCCAGCTCAGCCTTGTCGGCGGCGCCAGGCACGACTTTGCCAACCCAGCTCAGGAGCGTGATGATGACGTCCAGCAGGCTCACAGGCACGCTCTTGAAACGGGCTGGCTTGCCCATGAGCGCAAACAAATGCTCGCCCTGCTGACGCGGAGTGATCGCCGGCCCGGGACCCCCTATGGGCAAGATGCGCTTATGCCGGCTCTCGTCATCCAAACAACCGGCCAGAAAATCACCCAGATCCTCATCGCTGATGGGTTTGCAAGCGGTGAGCTTGCCGTCGCCAAACAGCAAAAAGGGTTTGCCATCTTTGACCCTTTGCAGCTGACCTGACAAAGATTTAAAAAATGCAGTGGGCCGCACGATGGAGTAGATCAGCCCGGAGTCGATCAGGGCTTTTTCAAAAGCCAATTTGGCATGCTGAAAACCCAGCAAGGGTTTTTGCACACAGATGGCCGAGAGCTGGACAAATTGACGAACCCCCGCCAGTTTGGCAGCCTGCAGCACATCCACATGCGCCTGGTGATCGACCCGCCAAGCATCTTTCGGCGTGCCGGTTCTTGAAGCCATGCAAGAGACAACTGCATCAAATTGTTCGCCTGCAAAACCGTCATGCCGCAAAGATTGAGGGTCGCAGGCATCTCCCCAACGGATGGTGGCGCCGGCCAGTTGGGCAGATATGTCAGGATCCAGGGCATTTTTGCCTTGGCGGGGCCGCAGCAGACACACGACGTGATGGCCGCGCTTAAGCAGTGCACGCGCAGTGGCTCTGCCGATCGTGCCTGTTGCGCCCAGCAAGAGCACCCGCTGTGATGCGCCGTGCTGAAGGATCGAAGGAGGAGAAGTTGCGAGCACTTCAGTCATCACATCATGTGCAAAGGTTCTAAAACCATGGATGTCTTAATCGAGTAGATGTCCTGTCTTCACAAAGATGATGCAGCCTTCCTGACTGAAAGGTTTGTGCAGGCTCATGTGAGGACTTCTGATCCACGATCCAGCGGGATAGCGACCGTGCTCATCTTCAAAAACGCCATCAATAACAAAAATCTCTTCTCCTCCATAGTGCCTGTGGGGGTTGAAAAAAGTTTGGGGTGCCCACCGAACCAAGGTTGAGCCACTGCCCTGTTGCATGAGTGGCATCACAGTGAGTCCCGAAACCATGCCTTGGTGCCAAGTGGCTGTACGAGTGTCAATGACTTCTCGCTCCAATTGATCTGACCCAAGATGTCGCAACTTCACGAAAAGCACGCACCCGGACTCACTAAAGGGCGCATGCGAAGAACCCGGCGGATTCATGATGTAGGTGCCGGCGCAATAGTTGCCAGCCTCATCACTGAATGTTCCATCCAATACCAATATCTCTTCCCCAAGCTCATGAAGATGCGCCTGGAACTTAGAACCTGGCTTGTACCGAACGATAGAAGTTGCCTTAGCCAGTTCATCGCCTTGGCGCTCAAGCATGCGCCTTTCTACCCCCGATTCGGGGCTGGCGATCCAAGGCAACTCATGGTGATTGATCACGACCCTTTGGCTGTAATCGGCGTTGATATTCATGGGCCTAAGGCAAAGTGATGAGACAGTTTAAAGCAATGAAAAAACCCCCGGCATTTCTGACGGGGGTTTGGACGGTGGTGGGCCCACCAGGACTTGAACCTGGGACCAAAGGATTATGAGAAGTTTCAATAAAAAAATACCATTATAAATCATAGACTTACAACATTATTTCTTTGGTGTGTAGCAAAGTGTGTAGTGAACTAAATCGTTTTTAGTTAAAAAATAACTTCAAATTTTTCTAGTTCAATGAACTTTCACACTACAAAAAATCTCCACTCAATCGCTTGGCGGGAATGTGTCAAACATACATAAATTAATCTTAAACGACCACACCATTTGTCACTGTCATCTTCATCAAAGCCAAACTTGTCGTCAAGTCGTTGTTGTGGTTTTGTCATTGTTTATTATTAATTAGACAACATTTTGCCAAAATCTGGCACTTGATGCCTTCTATCAAAAACGGCTGGTGGCTGAATTTGAATTGGCTGCTGCATCTGGTGTTGATTTTGTTGCTGTTGTCTTTGCATCGCTTCAATATTTTGCTGATTTCTTGACCGCTCCAAGCATCGGTAATAGTTTTCCACCATCAATGACCGTGTTTCAGCACCGGCATTTGCATAATTGGAAGTCTGATTTGGTGGAGCACCGCAATTTTGAGCATTCCCCTCAGTAGTAAAAAAAATTAGTGCCGATGCAGCAATTATGAATTTCATATACCGTACTTTCTTGAGAAAAATTCAAACTCTCTAACCTCGCCACTTTTTTCATTCATATCATTTTGCTCACTGAAAAATTTTTCACCCATATTTAAAATGTGTGCCATAAAGATTGGCTCATCATCATTAAATCCGTAGTTTTTATAATCAGCCCCCTTTTCTTCAAAGACCTCAATCAGTTTAAATCTTTCTTCAATTGTAAAAATTTGTCTCGTTAATTCATTGTCTTTAAATCTATCTGGCAGCAGCAATACTTTTGTTCCAGGCTGCTCCTGCAGCCAATATTTAGGTTGATTTTTTTTAAAGAGTGATCCAAACATACTTTTCTCTTTCTAAAAGTCTTAGGCATCCGTCTTACAAAAGTTTAGATTTATGACAGTCTATCAGCCCCCATTGTCGCTGTGAATTTGCTGTAGTGCCGCTAAATCGTTGAGGCTCTGTTGCCCATCTGCTTGCTCAACATGTGTATGTCAGGGCTGTGGCCTACGCGTCGTGCAATTTTCTTACGTGCAAAAGTCTAAGTGGCCATCAGCGCATCTTCGATCGAACCTTGGAAACCCTCGGCGTCGCCATAGTGCACAACAAGGCGGCTACCAACGAATCGCGAGTCATTGAAATGCCATGTGTACGTGAACTCTTCGCCTTCGTAAAATCCTTGGGCATCTTTCACAAGATGCGCACCACTTTTAACATCCATCCACTCTGTTGAAGTAAGGCTCACAGTCTGAGTTTCGTAACCAATTTGAACACTTAAACTAATATCAGCCACAAGGAAGATCCTTCAACATTGGTTAAATTAGAAAAGGCCAGTGAAAGAATTCGCCATCGTTGAGTCAATACTTCAGAAGCATACCAAGGCTGTCAATAAGCACCCGTGTTCAAATCGCCTTGATAACACTCTGGGAAAAATATATTGATCATTTTCATTGAGTCATCTTCTTCTTTTTCAGACACAATTATTTGCTCCAGCAATTCAATTATTTCTTCTTTGCTGTATTCGTCATCATCAAGTATTTCACCATCCAAACCCTTCAACTGATAGACACCATGTTGATTGGGACCAGAATCTAAAGCATGTTCTAGTTTGTCTTGATCAGGCGTACTGTCGTAGTTGTACATGGCCAAGCCAAGTTTGTGGAGTGCATGAGCCAGATCACTTACAAAATCATATACATCGTGCTGAGTGAATCTATCCATATAGTCGATATCTTCAGCAGGGTTTGAGCCGCCAAGCAATCCAAATGCATTTACTGTTTTTCCAGTTACAGCATCGAAAGAGAAAATCCTGTTCTTTCTGCCTAGACCGAAACATAAAACTTGTTTTGTGAAGAGATTAACTATTATGAAATCTGGATTGAGATTTCCAGAGTTGAGATAACTTGCAAAAGGTTCATAAAGTTCGATTAATACATTTTTCAATTCAGGCCTGAGAACGCTAACATTAATGAAAAACAAATGGCCTACTGGTTTTTCTTCGCTATCAGGATTATTTTCATAGTGTTTCAGCAAATATTCAAAATCATCTTGGTTGTATTCCGCATTGGGAATATCTTTGGCTCTGGGTTGACGGTCAAAAAAGGATTTTGAATACACATCAACCAAATCACCTTGTTGCTGAAGTTTCGCAAGCAAGGCAATGGCTGTTTTTGTACCACCCGTGATTTTCATAACAGTTCCCTTCTGTTCTTAAAAATTTCTTACGAATTCACAAACGATGCACTACTGGAATCGTTCACAACATCTGCAATCGTGCCATCTTTAATCCGCTGTACTCTTTGTTCAATCATTTTTTTAGATCGGTTATCACAAATCCAATTTTGGAAGCGAGTTAACGATCTTCATAGTTTCAAGTGAAACGGTAATCACACGTTGAAAGAGTTCCAGAGGATACGCTGGGTTATTCATCGTTTCAATCGCATAGTCATTTGCGTCATTGACGATGCCACTATCCTTGTCGACTTTCAAGCATTGACGTTCCATGACCCACTCAAGCGCGGGTTTACCGTTCACTACGTATTCATAGGCTTCAAGCGGAATGTTCTTGATCGTGATGCGTTCGTTATAGATGACCGTTGTTTTATCTTCACGACCACGGGTTCCTGCAAAGCGCATTTTCTCTACCCTATAAAGAAAGGTAGGGTCTACATTATTAAGTAAATCAGTTTGACTCTCTATGCTCAAGTTTCTATAGGGCTCCGCTCTCTCATAACCAACATGTAGGGTGCCGAGGGATTTTCCTGCATCTGCGATTTGACTGAAGATGCCAAAACCCTTAACTAAAGGTATCTTAGGCAAGCCCTTTTGCAAATTATTTTGAAACCGAGTCTTGAATTCTAAGGAGTGCAGAACACCATAAATATAATAAAAAATATCTTCTTTCTTTAGGTCGGAATTTTTATAAAAATTCCTAAACTCAGAAAGACTCCAATCACTAATTGAGTCAAGACGTTTATATGAGGAATCATCCTTCTTCAGAGAAAAAAGATCTTCGTCCCTTTCCTCTCTCTCATAAAGAAAAAGAGGAAAAACTTGACCATTGAACTGAAGTTGCACATCTGGTAGTACATCTGCAAGAACTGCAGAAAAGTTCTTTGAACCAACTCCTGAAACCGCTATGCAGAGATTAGAAAAACCATTCTGTGGGAAGATTTTGGGTAATTGATAGACCCGATTATTGAAGTCTCGATCCGCATATGCCCAGCGCTTGGTGAAAGGTCTATATAGGGTAAGTTGTATTGATTCAGGGCGGAAAGTGATGGTTTCACCCCTTCTAACACCCTCTCTCTGAGCAGTATCCCAACTAATAAGTTTCGGATCTGTGTTGATGAAGTTTTCGATTGCTATCGATGGCTGACGATGACTATCTTTTGAAAATCGTTCAACCTCGGTGTTATAAAAATTGATTGTCCGGCTTACATTTTTTTTAAGTTTTTCAATCGAATAGTTGTAATTCCAAGAATCTCGGTTGGTTTTAAGACCGCTTGAATAGTTATTAAAAACTACTTTGCTGCCCTTACCCTTTTTGTCGCCCAAGGTAATGAAAGAGTCAAATATTACTTCTCCTTGGTTGATCCAGTCGTTTGTGTTATCTGGCGACAGGCAAGTCCACTTTCCCTCTTTTGAGATCCCTTTAATTGATTGATAGTGCGAAATTATCTTGAGTTTCTCCTCGCGATCAAAGTAGTCACCAATATCACAGTAGAAAATCTCCCCAGACCTTGGCGAAGTACCCCGCTTCCTAACCAGAATTGTTATTGCTATCGGTGATCTGCTACCAGATCCAAAAATTTTGCCTCCCTCTCGCCGAGACAACTCTCCAGCAGTTCTCTGATTTCCGCGAAGATTGAAAACGTAAATCTTGTCAAATTCCTCGACAAGGCACTTACGCATTCCGTCGGTTGCGTTTCCGTCAATCCATCCCGCACCCGTTACAAAGCCGATTACACCTTCATCACCGATGCGATCGGATGCCATTCGAAAGGCACGGATGTAACTGTCGTAGAGGGAGTTTTTTAACGTTGCTGAACTAGATGCCGCGTAGGTGCTTTCGATACGCCGATCTAAATTTGAGTACTTCACATTTGCCGCATTGTCATTAGCACTTGTTTGTCCAGCGGAATATGGTGGGTTGCCAATGATCACATTGATCTTACGTTTTCTCTGATTCTTTCTGCGCTGAGAGTTATCCGGCAAAAGATTCGCGATCATGTCGTGATCTTCTTCGTAAAGTTGAAAAGTGTCAGTTAGAACAATCCCGTTGAAAGGACGATATTGATGATCGTCAGTCAAGTCTTGGTAGACTGATTCAGCATTTATCGAAGCGATGTAGTAAGCGAGAAGCACTATCTCGTTCGCATGAATCTCGCTTTCGAACTTACGTTTCAGACTTTGCTTATCAATCAATCCTGATTGCAAAAGTCGTGAAATAAATGTGCCCGTGCCAGCAAAAGGATCAAGAACATGCACATTCTTCTCAGTAATTCTTGTTCCAAACTCTTCATGCAAAACGTCTTCAACTGAGTGAATGATGAAGTCCACCACTTCGACTGGCGTATAGACGATACCCAGTCGCTCAGTCATTGACTTAAATGCATAACTGAAGAATCGCTCATATAACTCTAGTATGAGCGTCTGTCGACCAGTAGAGGTTTCAATGTCTGCCGATCTGCGCTTGACAGAATCGTAGAACTTTTGAAGCGAATCACTTTCCTTCTCAAGTCGTTGCGCTGATAACGCAGTCAGAATTGACTGCATAGACTTTGAAACAGGATTTTCTTCTGTAAATTTATGATCTTTGAAGAGTGATTCAAAGACAGGTTTAGTCACCAGATGCTGTGCGAGCATCTCGACTGCTTGCTCCTCTGTGATAGAGGGATTCAAATCATCACGAATCTCTGCAACAAATTCCTCAAAAAGTTTTCGCTCTTTCGTTCCAGAGTTGAAGACTATGGCTTTGATTCGTATGATGTGAGCCTGAGCGATCTTCGCAATGTCCTTAGCCCAGTTCTCCCAGTAATCCCGAGTACCGCATCGCTCGACAATCTTTGCCTTGATTGCTTTTGATAAATCAGACAAGACGAATGCAAGTTGCTCTCCAGAGGTAGATTCTGGCTCCTCAATTGGTTCCTTTTCTCCTTTACCTTCATTCTCTAGACCCTCATCGCCACCTTCTTTGCGTTTTGGTTTTATATCATCAACTACAGCGGTAGTTGCTTCAAGTTCCGCTCTCGCTCCAACCCCGACAATCTCAATACGATCTGAAACGTCTTCACCTAGCCCCATTTTGTTAATGGTGCTATCGAATCGCTCATCGTGCGATCGAAGCGCATTCAAGATCTGCCATACGACACGGTACTTATCGTTGTCATTCAATGCTTTTTCGGGTGATACGCCAGGAGCGACCGTAATTGGAATAATCACATAGCCGAGATCTTTACCCTCCGCTTTACGCATTACCCTCCCAACCGACTGCACCACGTCAATTTGACTTTTACGGGGATGCATAAAAATGACTGCATCTAACGCTGGAACGTCAACGCCTTCAGACAAACACCTGACATTAGTAAGAACACGACATGAGTTATCTTCAATATCGTCTTTGAGCCAATTCAATCGTTCGTTTCGTAGATCAGCATCAAAACCACCATCTACATGCTTTAGATCCACGCGAAAATTATCGCTTTTTTCCTCTGCAGATTCCTTTGAAAGATATTCATCAACAACTTGTGAAAACTCTTGCTCAAGCAACTTTGAAAGTTTTATGTTTTGACAAAACGCTAACGCCCTTCGCATGGGCTTCAAAGATGAAAAATCTAGCGCATCTGACTCTGTAAATCCTTCTTTTTCAAGTGCTTTATAGCAACCGATAATTTTTGTTGCATCGTCAAGTTTTAGTTCAGCACCTTCCGCTAATCGATTCTGAACTTTTTCGCTAACGATACCCTCATCAACTGCCAGCACAACAACTTTGTAGTCAGTTAAAAGATTGTTTTCAACAGCCCATCCGAAACCTTTGTAGAAGAATAATGGACCATAAGTACTTTCATCGTCCATAGAGGCAAGAGTGACATTTTCGTCATCCGCCTTTGTCTTTGCCTTTTCACCATAGATTCGTGGTGTTGCCGTCATATAAAGACGCTTTACACCATTGACGTTATCGTTACTATGTATCTTGACGAAACTTGACTCATCGTCTCCAACAAGCGTTGCACCTGTCGTTCGGTGCGCTTCATCACAAACAATAAGTTCAAAGTTACCTAAGCCGTGCTTCTTTTGCGCCTCTGAAATTACATCTATTGAGTGATATGTGGAGAAAACAACTGTCATTCGATCAGAAGATGCTTTTGCAACAGCATCAGCAAGATCTTTCGCATTGGTTGTTGCTGGAAACGCAAGATCGTTAGTGCTTATGATTACTTCATCGTCCTTCTTTCTGCTACCAACAGTAGCATCTGAGCAAGCAGAAAAAGCATTAAAGTCATGTGTCGCATCATTCTTCCACTCTCTGATCGTTTGCGACATGAGTGACAGTGACGGAACCATATACAGAACTGTTTTTCCCGCACCTGCAATAGATTCAGAAATGATCAAACTGGTATATGTTTTACCTGTACCGCAAGCCATGATGATCTTGCCGCGGTCATGTTCTGCGAATCCCTCTCTAGTCTTCTCTAGAGCCTCAGATTGATGAGGGCGTGGTCCATGCTTTGCTCGAAAACGGAGTTCATCTTTTTTGACAAGAGTGAGCCAGTCGATTAGACAGTTCTCTAATTCTGAAGTTTGAATTCGAAGATATTCTTTGTCGAGTTTATCAAGCACTTGTTGTGCGTTTGGAGCAATGCCTAAACTTGATGTGTCGATCAATAGCAAACGACTAAAGTCTTTGTTTGACGAAGCAGAGACAAAAGAATCAAGGTCTTGCTTTGTGATCTGATTTTCGGCGCCATAGCACTTGCATTGAATAGCGCAAAAGGTGTCTTGACCACGAATCTTGGCAACTAGATCGATTCCAATGTCTTTACCGCTATAACCCTCATGCCCTGTTACCCAATCTGTGTAGTGCCAAACTCGCTCATATTGTTGCGTTTGAGTAGGATCGTTCTCAAGAAAGACCTTGACCATTTTTTCAAATGCAGTTCCTAACTCAGTCGTGTTTGTTGAGCGGGTCCTTATTACTTCAAGGGCTTGTCTGAAAATAGTTGCCATGATTTTTTATATTATTTTTTGATTAATTAAAATTACTGCTGCTCATCTTCAAGACGAAGGCGTCGGGCAGCGAGAGTCTCGTCCTCATACTGCCAGTAGTCGTTACCACTGACGGAAGTCCACTGGTATCCCATTTTCCGAAGAGCAATCAGTGCTGCCCCACTTGGCGAAAGAGATTGCCCTTCATGTTGCACTCTGCCATCTGCTACCACGGTGCAGGTCACGTTGGAGTCTTTTGTAAAGATCAACATGGCACCCACAGGAATGCCCAACTCTGAAAACCTCAGACGAGTCCTACGCTCTTCTGTGGCCACGGCTCTTTGCAAGGCCTGCACATCTGAGGCATCCACGACCACGTCAACCTTGGGCGTGACCTCTTTAAGTTCCGCAAGTTGGATGGCTTCTTTGACTTGATTGGCATCAGCACGAAAAAACTCGCGGTTTGATCTAATGCGCTTGTCGGAAAAGATGCGGTGAAGTTTGCCCTCAACCAAAGCGGAATTGCCAACCTCAGCCGCATAAAAGCACTGGAATGGCAATGGCATGCTGGTGTTGTCCAACTCTCTGATCCGCTGCTCTACGCTAGTGGTTGTACGTCCGATCTTGACCATGCCTTCCATGGCTTCATTGGTCAGAACGTAGACAATTTCAGGCATCAATTTTCTTTCTTGGTTGGAGTACTCACAGGGAAAACACCATTCTCTACGTTTTTGATTATT
The DNA here is from genome assembly GCA_044350025.1 of Polaromonas sp. Lineage (GTDB taxonomy): Bacteria > Pseudomonadota > Gammaproteobacteria > Burkholderiales > Burkholderiaceae_C > Polaromonas. The sequence goes on from JBILIK010000109.1 coordinate 16,204, forward strand.
TGTTGGGCTTGGGAAACGTATCTTTTCACGTGTGCACCCAACATGTTTCGTCCAAGCAACCGTTCTGCGCTGGTCTTGGACAAGGCCTGTCTACTGGCATCTCGGTTAAAGCGCATGTCAACGCCAATTTCCCACAAGGTCTTGCGCTCTGGCTTGGGCAAGGCTTGGTTGGCTAGCCAGAGGTCATAGGCCTCCAGTGTGCGTTCAAGGTTCTGTATGGTGTAGTTGCGTGCCAAGGGGTACCGAGCAGTCTGCGTGACCTCGGCCAGTGCTGGCCGCCCTCTTGACCTCTGCAACCTACTGTCAAGCAACTTGGCGAACTCGCCTTTAAGACGACGATTGCTGACACGCAATGGCACAGCCACGATCATCACGTCCTCTACGTTCCAAGAGGCATCCCATTGATCTCGCGATGTCAACTCACCGAACTTGGCTTCCAACCGCTGCTCAGCAAACAGCCTAGGTCCACGCTGCTCATGGGTCCACCACTTGTGGAAATCAGCAGCACGTACGTCACCAAAGTCGGCGTATAGCCCAGCCAAGCGGCCCTCACCACCAGCCTCGCAGCACTCAAGGTAGGCCGCACTCCTCATCAGATACGCCCACCACCAGTAATAGGGGCTGCGCTTCTGGTAGGTGTCAGCAAGTCGGTTGTTGACCCGTCCAAACAGTGGGTGTGGAGCGAGGAAGTGCGTCTTAGCCATTCTTACCAAGTAATTGATGTGAATGCTCGGATGGTACACGAAAACAGCCAAAAACTTGATACTTCATCTACTGCAAATTCGCAGTATTTTTATGGAGATGAATATGAACCACGTTAAGCAAGCACTATCAATTAACAAAGAAAAAAAGGCACATGCACTGCGACTTTATAAACAGGCCGTTAGTGAAGTTGTGCGCAAAGATTACAAACCAATGGACGATGATGCGCATGTTGATCTAAGTGCTGTATTTGGAATGAAATATGTTGAAGAACTTTTACAAAATGGAAAATCTTTTATCAATGCAAGCGTTTATGCCGCTTCGAATGTGGAATTTAATTATGCCAATTGCTTGTATTCACAAAAAGAAAAGTTTATCCAACTAGCGAAGGAACTTGTTTCCAAAAATGAAAGAGTTGACGATCAAAAACTCGAAAACATCGCAAGTCAAATGAATTTTATTTTGACATTTACTACAGCGAAACCTGCCGAAAGGCCATTTGTGCTGTTCAAATAATATTTAGAAATAATCAATTCCACGGCCTGAAAGTATTGCTCTTTACAAATACTTAATTAATGGCCGTGGAACATCATACAAGGAAAAATCATGGAAATTATTACCACACCCGTCAAAGTCAAGACTGGAAAAGGCAGATCTAGGAAATATCAATTTCTAGATGCTGAGAAAATGAACAATCAATACCCATCAACGTTTATGCTTCATTCACTTCAGATTAGATCTAATATACCCAACCGAATGTGGGTCAAATGTGGGGTTCAATGGAGTGGAGGCATTAATGAAAATGCATGGTTTGAGGTAATTGAAGTACAAAAAGATGATCTCGGAAAAATCACATATACAGCCGAGTTAGACAAATACAACTTGAGTGGGCTCGGCGAAGGTGTTGTTGCTTGTGGGATTGAACCGCGACATATATTAGATTTGGATTTCGAAAAATTCAAAAAGATGTTTGCACCTTAAACCAGTTCCACAGCCTTGCGCAACATGTTGTCATTGGCATCGATGTAAACGGCTGTGGTGCTGACATTCCTATGTCCCATCAATCGCATCAACACACGCAGACCCACGCCTTGCGATGCAATTGATGTGGCATAGGTTCTACGGCCACTGTGGCTGCTGGCACCTTCAATGCCCGCTGCGCGGTACAGGCTCAAAAAGTGTTGTGTGAGTGTGTTGGCTGTGAAACCTTTGCGTGGATTTTTCTGAGTGGGAAACAAGGCGCGATCCTTGTCGTCTGTGCGAATCAGCGTGACGTACTGGGTCAGTTCTTCCTTGAGTCTAGTGCTGACAAACACGGTGCGTGGATGCTTGCCCTTGGTCTGTTCAGCAGTCAAACGGATTTCATTTTTGATGTTGCCAGTGGCATCCACAACATGACCAACAGTGAGTGAGGCAATCTCCCCTACCCGCATGCCGCTCAAATGACTTGTGAGAATCAACGCCCTATCGCGTGCTGCGTATTTTTTAGCACTGACATGCTCAAGTACCCGTTTAATTTCTTGTTCGTTTAGTGTTTTGGCTTGTGACATTTGTTGCTCCTTGGCGTAATCAAATAATTAACTTGAAATAAGCATAATTTCTGAGATTAGGTCTGAGCAACCTCTATGTAAACGACCCGCCAAGGTGACGGGTTTCTATGTTGTTTTGTTCAAAATCAAGGGGTTAGCGCAGCAACTACATATTTCAGTAATTTTCTTTGGTTTCGTATTTATGAGTTTTCTGTGGCTTATAGAACACGAATTGACGGACAAGCCCTGCAAGCGTTTTTAAGCGTAGGCCGCTACCCAAGTACCCATTTGTATTTTTTGATTTGCTGTAGGGCTTTTAAGTGCGTTAATTTTTAATGACTGTGTGATACAGCGTTTCTAAGTCAAGTTTGTAGGTCAGGTCACTCACATTGAGAATTTCAACAGATCCTCTAATAAACCACTCAACGACACCTTCTTCACTTCTGATTGAAATCTGACCTTCATCATCATCAACAACAACTTCTTCCTCACCATAGTCGTGTTGAGGTAATTTGAAGATCCATATGAGTTGTTGTAATTCATACTCCATAACTAAATCTATGTTTGTTGCAAGATAGTCTGGTGAAAGAGCAAACTTGATCTCTTTTTCACTGTCACGGATGTTCTTTATGTCAAGTACCTGTACTGGTGTCAATATTGGACGTGTGTACGATTTATGTTCTATAGATTCTTGTACAGCGACTGGATCTTCACTTCCATTGCTCATTTGATAAACAGCAAGAACACTTATTTTTACGAGTAGATTTTTTAACTGCTCTTCATCCATTAAGTTCACTTGTCTTCCTCTTTAGCAATATTTTCAAAATCTTCTATTAAAGCATTCACATGTTTGGCTCTAAACCAAGTTCACTGCACTCCAATTCTTTTATTTCACATGTCCGACTTTCACTTGTGCTCTAACAACGTCTCAATGATGTCCCATCTATTTTTGTATTCATCAATTCGCCAACCTGAGTAAGAAGCAGATGGAGGGATATTGATGGTTCTGACTGTGCCATCTTGCCTGACGCTTCCATCTTTACTCAATTCACTAAGCCACATCTTATGCGCCTTTGAAACATTCGTTGAGACTTCTAAAGAAGGAATAACGTAGTACTCAAAATCTGCTGTTGAGTTTGCTGACGGAATACCAGCAAGAACCCAAATGAAGTTCTCACCAAAATTCTTTTCAGCCTTTACACCAACCGTAACTGTTTTATTGCCAGGCACATATGTCTTGACTTGTATGTGAACGAACTTTGTTCCCTCTGCGTTGCTACAAAGAATGTCCGTATTAGGCGTATTGCCCATAGTGACTACAGCAACCAAATCACGTCTACAAAGTTCACCAGCCACAAAAAACTGTGCTGAACTTCCTCTTGCGTTCTTATTTGTGGTTGCCATCATTGACTCAATTTTTGTTTAGTTGACTCATCTTACTTGTCAGTCTTGTTTTATTCAATGTTTGAGTTTTTATCTATGTATGAATCGTTCAAGCATGACAAAGAACTACGAACCCTTGTGCGATTCGCAGTGTTGTAAGAACCTTAAAGTGACTTCAGTCTGCTTTAAGGGCGGCGTGAGGAATCCAGCAGTTGCTTACATCCCAAATGCTGTTTGTGTCCCACGCCTTACGTGTGTTTTGTTGTGCCTCTTTTAATGAGTAGCCTGCCCAATGTGAGGCCTCGCCTACTTTGTAGTAGTCGTAGGCTTTCACATCCGTTGATTGATGTGCCATATCGTGCCAAGCGTGCCTAAATAATGTTTCTATGTCATCCGTACTGAGAACGGAGGGCAAGTTGCCTAATGAGATGTTTACGTGAATTGTTTGTGATCTGTCAGTGGTCTCTTTTGCCCCTTCGATCGTTACGAAGGTAAGTGGCTTAAAGAGATACGGGTTCTGGGCGGGCCTATTTGATCGTGCTGGATAAAGGGATCTGAAGAAGCAGTTCAATGCGTGCCTTGTGTCCTTGCTTGTTTGCTCCATCTTTGATTTGATGTACTGATCTGCCCTCACGTGCTTAAAGCGCCCTACATCTGTACTCGCTACATATGGGCGATGCAAGGTGTGGGCAACGACTACGTGGCTTACGTGTTGCTCGTGCTGATTAAACATAGATTCAATGTCTTTGGCGTTGTACTGTCTCATGAATTTATTTAGTAAAACCAAAGAAAAGGAGACAGAAATATTGAGGTTGCTCTTCTTGCAGATCAGAAATTAAAGTTAAGTTCTCTTTAACTTTTTAGGACGATCGCGATGAGCATTCTTTCAACTCTCAAATTTGTAGCAAGCAAGAAAAAGCAGGGAATTGCACCCTTAATTCAACGCAGAAACAAGTTGAGCAACAAGATCTTTGAACAAATTCAACTGGCCCAAGCACAAAAAGATGGACGCACGTACGCACCCACACGCTTGAAGACTTACGTCAACAAGCAAACGGGCGAACGCAAGACCATTGAATCAGTCAAAAAAGTGCGTGAGTGGTGGCACATCAATGACAGCGGAAAAATCAACTTGATTTGCAAGTACGGCAGCAAGCAGATCCAATTTGACGCAAAAGGCAAGAATGCTATTGAAGTGTCAAATGGCGATGAATTGCTGACTGCACTTGAGTCGCTGAAGTTGGCTGTTGAGCAAGGTGAACTTGATCAGCAGATTGAAGCAACCAGCAGCGCCTTGCGAGCAGGATTTTCTAAGTAAGGGCACAAGTTGTTCATATAAATAAATGTATGAACAACTATTTGGCCACAGTGCGTGCCATGGGACGAGTGTTGCAGACAGCAGTCTTTGCACAAAGCCCATTACATGCACGGTATATTTTAGAATTTCAATTTGGGATCGGCAATGTACACATCAATCCCAAACCCGTGTCGCTTTTATTAGCAGATGCTGTAGTTGGTGAAGGAGCAGCGACACAAGCGAATTTAAACCCGCATCAACAACGCATCAAAACACTGCAAAGACAAAAAGACTTGATCTCAAAAAGCATTGAGTCTGAGCGAGCCAAAGACAAGTTGTCAAAGGCCCAGCAGCAGATGCGAATGGCAACTCAAATCAAAACTGGTTTTTCTTGAGATTTCATGAAATCGGATTGGGTAGATTTTTATAAGTTGCGCACACAATTTTTTGTCTTAACTACTTTTCTATCACCCCACCATTTTTTTGACCATACCCCTTTTCAATTCAAAATGCTCAAACCGGTCGATAGGTAGTTGCTGACTGGTTTAAGCGCTGGTATAGGTGTTGATTGCTAGGAACTGGCCTAATGAATGACAGGTGTAGTTGAAATGTTTTTCAGCCAACTGCCTAGTATTCGCTTGGCAACATGACCACCCAAAACTCACCCGTCCAACAACCGTAAAGTGTGATGGCAGATAGTGGGAAGTCTGTGTACTCGATTTTCTGCTTTGCCAAGACCCTGCCGTTTCCATCCTCAATTGAAACAGATGCTGATCGATTTGTGCTTGTGAGTTTCAGACAAGTGAACCAATCTTTGTTGCCATCAACGCCACTTAAGTGTGATGCGTACACATCAAACAACCAAAAGCACTCTGCGTTTTCAGCAAGGTAGCGTGAGCCCTCTGTGAGCAATACAGTCCGTGTCAATTTCGCTAACTGATCACAACCAGTGAACTGTTTGAGCGTTGCGAGTAATTCATTTTCTTCAACCATTTCTGTGTTCCTTTAAGTGTGAACACAGTATTAGTTCTTCGCATCAAATGGACAACCTGTGTCCTGCCAGATTGGCGGTGTATCAATAGCCTACTCACTTTGCCTTGACAGAAACCTTGGCATTTGTTTTCTTAGGGGCTATTTTTCTTGCCAGCAATTCTGCTTTTTTCTTTGCTTGTGCTGAGTGATAGATTTCTTCAACAGTTGAAGTTGAGGCAATTCTTCGTCGTGTTTCTTGTCCACGCAATTGCTCAGTTGCTTCAATTACTTTGAGATGACTATAGTGACGCTCAATCATCAGCACACTTGTACCCATCTGTTTAGCAAGCGTGTGAATTGGCACTTTATCGTGCGTCAGTGCCAGCGTTGCGTATGTGTGACGAAAACTGTAGAACACACGGTTCTGCTCCGTTTTTGGATCGTACAGCAAGTTGTGCTCATCCAAGTACCTCTCAAACATGTGTTGAAACGCTGCACTGACGTCTTGCTTCTTTTCTTTTGTACGCAACACAAAGTCATCATTGTTTGGAGTCACAACATTTTTGAACGGATCAATGATGTTATTTCTAACGCCATAAACACGACGAGCAATACGCTCAAGCACTTTCACCGTTGGCTGTCTTCCAACAATTTCACGTGTGCCCGTCTTACCCGTAACAATTAACTCAACACCTCTGTTTAAATCAGTCAGAACAATTTCTTCTTCTGTGCCATCGTCTGAAACAGCCTTTTGCCCAGTGTAAATTTCTCTAGGATTCATCGTGAACTTGATCTGTTTCCATTTCAAGTTCATCAACTCTTTGCCAGGTCGTGCTCCTGTATCAATGAGCATCTCAGAATAGTCACGCATTATCTGGCGCATCTCTTTGCTGTGTGCGTTACGTGCCCGTTCAATCCATGCTTCGAAGTTGTTGATCACAGCCTGTATTTCCTTCAGCGTAAAGGCTGGATGGCGTGTGCTCTTCTTACCTTTCGCTTCAAGTTTTGGACGATTGAGATCAGTTAAAAAATTACGCAGCACAGCCTCGTCAAACACCAGATTCAGTGCTGCGTTGTGGCTAAGCATGGTGCTGTTGCTTGGCGTTCTTTCCATCATCTGTATGCGTTCAGCATCCAAGTGATCCAGTGCTGTGCTGTCAATGTTGGTGATGAGCCTGTTGCCCAAAATTGGGATCAAGTACTCATTGATGATGCGCATGTAGTCTTTGTAGGAGACTTTGCCATCGCCGTTGGCAATCTTCTGTTCCATACGCTGTACGGCAAGTTTGGCAACGTCTCTGAACTTGCGTGTGATGACTGGCAGGTTGTCGTGCTTGCGAATTTCCGCACGTATCTTTATCGCCTTCGCTACTTCTTTGGCATCTTTCAACTTGCGTTCTTTAGTTGAGGCACGTTGCCAAACACCATCAACTTTGTAGCGGCATTGCCAAATTGAACTTCGCTCTCGTCTGTAAACGACAAGTTCGTTTTCTGTGACTATGTGAGTCGTTTCAAGTTTGGCTGACATAAACGCACTTTAATTTCAAAACGACAAAAGATCAACCAAGTAAGTGTGTAGTGTGCAGACAAAAAAAGAGAACTGCTTTTACACAGTTCTCTTTTAGATTTGGTGGGACCAGCGAGACTCGAACTCGCAACCAAAGGATTCCGCTTTGTGTGACTTTCGCCACTCGCTGGACTTTGCCTTCACCATATTGATTGCTCAACTTAGGCGGGTGCCGTCAAGTCTCTACACGTTCCAAAGTGCTTTCGCACCAAGGCTTCGCTCGGCATTGCCGTATGTGTTTCCACACTTAGGTTTCACCGAATTTGACACCATCCCTTACACAGTTTCCACGTGTAAGGCACATTTGAGAAATATGAGTCCTCTGCGCTAACCAATTGCGCCATAGTCCCTTAATACTGATTGTACGTGGTCGTTTTACTATAAAAACAGTCCTCAAAAGTGTGTAAGCGGTGTGTAGTGTTTAACGCACCCTCTTAAACTACGTAACATGTTGATTTATATAGATAATTTACGATTATGAGAACTTTTTTAATAGATTATGAGTCCTCTGCTCTAACCAACTGAGCTATAGGCCCCTGAAATTGATTGTACTTGCCTCGATTTGAAGTCTGAGTGACTCCGATGCTGCCGGGGAGCACGAAGTTGTCGGTGTCCATGATTGGCTCTATTGCGGCCATGTTTTACGTGGGTAGTTTTTTGGCAGCCTGGGCTTTTGGGCCACTTTGAACGGATTTTTTCTGTTCGTCTGACGCTGGCTTTACTTGCTGTGGCTCAGCGCGCTGCTGACCAGCCTGGAGGTGATGTCAACGATCTGAATCATCTTTTCGTAGGGCATGCGCATGGGGCCGATCACGCCCAGCGTGCCGACCACTTGGCCGTCAACCTCATAAGGCGCTGTCACCACGGACAGTTCCTGGTAGGGAACGACCTGGCTTTCGCCGCCTATGTAGATGCGCACGCCTTCGGCCCGGCTGGAGACATCAAGCAGGCGCATGAGTTGGGCTTTTTGCTCGAACAAATCAAAGAGCTTGCGCAGGCTGCCCATATCGCCGGAAAAGTCGCTCACGGCCAGCAAGTTGCGCTCACCGGAAATGACCACCTCGTCACGCGACTCATTGGCTTCGGAGCTGACCTGCACGGCCGCCTGCATCAAACTGGCGATTTCACCGCGCAGCACTTCCACCTCGTTTTGAAGCCGCTGGCGCACTTCTTCGATGGCCATGCCGGTGTAGTGGGAGTTCAGAAAGTTGGCCGCCTCAATCAGTTGCGCCTGGGTGAAATCGGTCTCGGTGAAGATCACGCGGTTTTGCACGTCGCCGTCGGGCGACACAATGATGACCAGGAAACGCCGCTCGGAGAGCCGCAAAAACTCGATATGCCGGAACACCGATGTGCGTTTGGGTGCCATCACCACACCCACGAACTGCGACAAGCTCGACAGCATGTGGGCCGCGTTGCTGAGAACTTTCTGGGGTTGGTCGGGGGCCAGCACTTGCGCCCCCATACCGCCGGCGCTCAAATGAGCCGGCTGCAGGGTCAGCATGGTGTCAACGAACAACCGGTATCCCTTGGCCGTGGGAACCCGACCGGCCGAGGTGTGCGGGCTGACAATCAGGCCTAATTCTTCAAGGTCGCTCATCACGTTGCGAATGGTGGCCGGCGAGAGCTCCAGGCCCGATGCCCGTGAGAGCGTGCGCGAACCCACCGGCTGTCCCTCGGTGATGTAACGCTCTACCAGCGCCTTGAGCAGTAACTTGGCACGGTCGTCTAACATGCGCTTGATTCTACGAAGACCTGCGAGCCGGTTGTGATGTAATTTAAAAATGAGTTCTAAATTCCGCCATGTCGCCCTTATAGGTAAATACCAGGCCCAGGGCTCACGCTCGGCACTGGAGGACATCGCGCGCTTCCTGATTGAGCAGGGTTGTGAGATAGCGCTGGAAAAAGACACCGCTCAAAATACCGGCATCACTGCGCACACCATTTTGGATGTTGCGCAAATTGGCAAGCAATGCGACCTCGGTCTGGTGGTCGGTGGCGACGGCACCATGCTGGGCATAGGCCGGCAATTAGCGCAGTTTGGCGTGCCATTGGTCGGTATCAATCAGGGTCGGCTGGGCTTTATCACCGACATTGCCTTTGACGACTACCAGACCACGCTGACGCCCATGCTCCATGGGAACTACCAGGAAGACCCGCGCTGGATGATGCAGGCCGAGGTGGTGCGTGGCGGCGAATCCGTCTTTCATGCGACGGCCATGAATGACGTTGTGGTCAACCGGGGGGCCTCAGCCGGCATGGTGGAGTTAAGGGTCGAAATCGATGGCCGCTTTGTAGCGAACCAGCGTGCGGACGGCCTGATCATCGCCTCCCCGACCGGCTCGACGGCCTATGCCTTGTCGGCAGGTGGGCCGCTGATACACCCCTCTATCGGCGGCTGGATTCTGGCCCCGATCGCCCCGCACACGCTGTCTAACCGGCCCATCGTGCTCTCCGACAAAGGAGAAATCGCCATCGAAATCGTGGCCGGACGCGACCCTAGCGTCAACTTCGACATGCAGACTTTTGCCAGCCTGCGCCATGGCGACCGGATCATCGTGCGTCGATCTGCGCACCAGGTTCGTTTCTTACACCCGGTCGGCTGGAGCTACTTCGACACCTTGCGCAAGAAGCTGCACTGGAACGAAGGCGTGGCCTGAGGCCACACCCAACTTGCAACGAGCACTGTTTCATGAGCCTGAAAAGTATTTTTCTGCGGGATTTTGTGATCGTCCACGCGCTGGAGCTGGACCTGAGCAAGGGTTTTACCGTACTGACCGGCGAAACCGGCGCCGGCAAGTCCATCTTGATCGACGCCCTGCAACTTGCACTGGGCGCCCGCGCAGACGCAGCCATGGTGCGCGAAGGCGCGCAGCGCTGCGAAATCAGCGCCACTTTTGACTGCCCCGCCTCTCTTGCGAACTGGCTGGATGAAAACGGTTTGCCGGCAGGCGAAGAGTTGCTGCTCAAACGCACCATCGATTTGCAGGCCAAGAGCAGGGCCTGGGTCAATGGCAGTCCTGCCACCGCCACACAGCTGCGGGAGATCGCAGACCTGCTGGTTGATATCCATGGCCAGCACGCCTGGCAAAGCCTGACGCGGCCGGATGCGGTGCGCGGCCTGCTGGATGCGTTTGCCGGCGTATCACTGGGGCCGCTCAACCAGGGCTGGCAGGCCTGGCGCACAGCGCAAAAAACACTGGACGAGGCCCGCAGCGCCCAAGACAGTCTGCAACGCGAGCAAGAACGCCTGGCCTGGCAAATCGGCGAGGTCGACAAGCTGGGGCCGGGCGAGGACGAGTGGGAAGAACTCAACACCCAGCACAGCCGCCTGTCCAATGCGCAAGCACTGCGCCAAGCTGTTGAAGCCGCGCTGCAAGCCCTGCAGGATGCCGAGGACAGCGCTTGTAGTCAGCTCGCTCGGGCCGCGTCTGCACTGCAGGCGCAAGCGCATATCGAGCCGCAATTCGTCGCCCCGCTGGAGGTCCTGCAAAGCGCGCTGGCTCAGGCTGAAGACGCAGTGCACTCGCTCAATGGCTATGCCAGGCACTCCGAGCTGGAGCCGCAACGCCTGAGTGCGCTGGATGAGCGCCTGGCCAGCTGGCTCAGTCTGGCGCGACGCTACAAGCGCCCGCCCGCCGAGCTTTCTGAACTGCTGGCAAGCTGGCGCCAGGAACTGCAAAAGCTCAATGCAGCCACCGACCTGGCCGCGCTCGAATCGGCTGCCACCCTGGCACATGCTACGTATATGCAAGAGGCAGCAGTTATCTCCAAAGCCCGGCAGAAAGCAGCGCCTGCCCTGGCCAAAGCCATCACCACAGCCATGCAAGGGCTGGGCATGCAAGGCGGACAATTTGAAGTCAAGCTGAGCAAGCTCGAGCAAGCCGCCGCCTACGGTCTGGAGCAGGCCGAGTTTTTAGTCGCCGGCCACAGCGGCAGCACGGCGCGGCCGGTCGGCAAGGTGGCCTCGGGCGGCGAGTTGTCGCGCATCGCGCTGGCCATTGCGGTGACCACCAGCCAGCTGGGCCAGGCGCAGACTTTGATTTTTGACGAAGTCGATGCCGGCGTAGGCGGTGCTGTGGCGCAAACCGTGGGGCGGCTGATGCGCCAGTTGGGCAAAGACCGGCAAGTCATGGCAGTCACGCATCTGCCCCAAGTGGCGGCCTGCGCCGACCAGCACCTGGTGGTGGCCAAGCACAGCGACAAGGGCGGCACCGCCAGCACTGTCAACGCCGTAGAAGGCCAGGCCAGGGTGGCAGAAGTTGCGCGCATGCTGGGCGGCGAAAAACTCTCGCCGGCCACGCTGGCGCACGCCAAAGAAATGTTGGGTTCATGAACACACCCGAGCCGGCCATGACAAGCATGGAAATGGTGCTGATCACCGGCATGTCCGGCTCAGGCAAGTCGGTCGCGCTGCACGCCCTGGAAGACGCTGGCTACTACTGTGTGGACAACCTCCCGCCAGAGCTGCTCGAAA
>JBILIK010000079.1:0-7680 GCA_044350025.1 Polaromonas sp.
GCACCTATGTGCGCAGCAGCCAGAGCGGCAAAAGTATTTATGAATTTTTCCGGCTCGAGCTGCAAGACGGACCGGGTCTGCCAACGGCCAAAATATTGAGTTTGAAGCTGGTAGCGCGCCCGGCTGACGTGCCGGTGCTGGGCGCTAGCGCGCACCCTGAAGCCTGGCGTGTGCGGCGTTTGAGGTTTCTCAACAGCACGCCCGTGGCGCTGGAGGAGATCTGGTTTGACGCCCGGCACCACGACAAGCTCAAGGCTAAAAATTTGGGTGACTCGATGTACCTGTTCTACCAGACAGCGTTCAATGTGTGGATCTGCCGCGTCGAGGACCACATCTCAGCCGCCGCTGTGCCAGACTGGCGGGTCAAAGCCTTTGGCATTGACAGCGGCGCGGTCAGCGGTTTTATCGTGCGCCAGTCATGGACGGCCAGCGGTGAGCTGGCGGAGTTTTCCAACACCTGGTTTGACCCGCAGGTCTGCCGCTACTCTTCGCGACTTAGCGCCTGAGCACTCAAGCGCTTTGCTCAGGCCTTGGCGACCTCGTGCGCAGCCATCAACTCCAGCGCACGCACCAGCGCCGAATGGTCCAGGTCCTGCATACCGTTGGCACTGCACACCTGCATCAACTGCGCTGCACCCGCCGTTTGCGGCAAAGCCACGCCCAGGGCGCGGGCTCCGCTGAGGGCCAGGCTCAAATCTTTTTGATGCAGACCAATGCGAAAGCCCGGGTTGAAGCTGCGCTTGATCATGCGCTCGCCATGCACTTCCAGGATGCGTGAAGAAGCAAAGCCGCCCATCAGGGCTTGCCTCACCTTGGCCGGGTCGGCACCGGCCTTGCTGGCGAACAGCAAAGCCTCACCCACTGCGGCAATGTTCAGCGCCACGATGATCTGGTTGGCCACCTTGCAGGTTTGGCCGTCGCCATTGCCGCCGACCAGCGTGATGTTTTTACCCATGAGTTCAAACAGCGGTTTGACGCGCTCGAACACCGCCTCCGGCCCGCCGACCATGATGGTCAGGCTGGCGGCCTTGGCGCCCACCTCGCCGCCGGAGACCGGTGCGTCCAGGTAGTCAGCGCCCAGCGCGTTAATTTTTTGCGCAAACACCTTGGTCTCCATCGGCGAGATGGAACTCATGTCGACCACCGTCTTGCCTTTGGACAGACCTGCGCACACACCCTTGTCGCCAAACAAAACTTTCTCGACATCAGGTGTGTCTGGCAGCATCATGAAAATAATGTCAGCATGCTGCGCAACTTCGGTGGCGCTGGCGCAAGCAGTGGCGCCGGCACTCAGCAAATCTGCCGGTACTTTGCTGCGCGTGTGCACAAACAGCGTGTGGCCGGCCTTGATCAAATGCGCCGCCATGGGCGTGCCCATGATGCCCAGGCCGATAAATCCTAATTGACTCATTTTGAAATCCTGTCTGTTGTCCGTGTTGAATAGTTGTTGCGCCGCAGCTCAGTCGCGGTAACGGTCGCACAAGGCCTGGGTGGCAGCGCGAAAGGCACCCAGATCACTGCCCACGCCCACGAAGGTGCAGCCCATTTCCAGGTACTTGCGGGCGTGCGCTTCAAGCGGCGCCAAAATGCCCGAGGGTTTACCGGCTGCCTTGGCGTCTGCAAAGATCTGGGAAATCACGGCCTGCACCTCGGGGTGCCCGGGGTTACCTAGGTGACCAAGCGCAGCGGCCAGGTCAGACGGGCCCACAAAGATGCTGTCCACACCCTCCACGGCCGCGATCTCCTTGACCGCAGCCACACCGGCCATGCTTTCAATTTGCACCATCACGCAGATGTTGTCGTTGACGTTCTTGAAATAGTCCGGCACGGTGCCGTAACGGTTGCTGCGCTGGGACACCGACACACCACGCACACCTTGCGGCGGATAGCGCGTGGCCGACACGGCGCTGCGCGCTTCTTCAGCACTCTCGACAAATGGAATCAGAAAGTTATAAAACCCGGCGTCAAGCAGCTGCTTGAGTTCAACCGCACTGTTGCATGAAGGGCGCACGACGGGCGCGGTCGGGCTGTCCTTGAGCGCCATCATCTGCGTGATGAAGGTACGCACATTGTTGGGGGAGTGTTCACCGTCCAGCACCACCCAGTCAAAGCCGGCCACACCCAGTACCTCGGTGCTGATTTCATTGGCCAGTGAAGACCAGATGCCGATGAGCTTTTTACCGGCCAGCAGGTCGCGTTTGAAGCTGTTGGGAAATGATTGGTAAGGAACGGCCTGGGTCATGAATCACCTCAAAAAAAGACAAACGAAAAAATCAAACAAAAGCCGGCTCGGGCAGGCCGCGCACGCCGGGGCGCAACGCAAACACACTGCCGGCCAGCGGCTGATCGCTCAGATCGACATCGCCACCGGGACGGATCGAGGTGACGAACAAGGTGTCCAGTCCGGCGCCGCCAAAGGCGCACATGGCTGGTTTTTTAACCGGCACAGCCAGCGAGCGGTCCAGCTTGCCCGCCGGCGTGAAGCGATGAATCAGGCCGGCATCGTTGCCGCAGATCCAGTAGCAGCCATCGGCATCGACGGCCGCGCCATCGGGCCGGCCGGGGTAGGCGTTCATGTCCACAAACAGCCGGCGGTTCGACGGGATGCCGCTGTCGGTGTCGTAGTCAAAAGCCCAGATGCTTTGCACTGTGGGGTGCGAGTCCGACAAATACATCACGCGACCATCCGGGCTGAAGCCCAGGCCATTGGGCGTGATCAGGCCGTCGATGAGCTTGTGCAGACCCGCTGCGTCAAAGCGGTACAGCGCACCATCTTTCGAAGCCAAGCCCATGTTCATCACCATGGTGCCGGCCCACATGCGCCCCTGACGGTCACAGCGTCCGTCGTTAAAACGCATGTTCTGGCTGGCGTGCACCACCGGGGCCAACAACTTGCTTTGCAGCGCGGCGCCTTCGGTTTGCAATTCAAAAATACCGCTTTCCATGCCGGCGATCCAGCGCCCGGCTCGCCCGCCCCAGGAAATGCAGGCCAGCAGCTCGGGAGCCAGCCAGCTGCTTAACTGGCCGCTGGCCGCATCCCGACGCCAAAGCGCGCGTGCCGGAATATCGACCCAATAGAGCGCCTGCTCGCCCACATGCCAGACCGGGCTTTCACCGGTGCCATGGCGGGCGTCTACGAGGAGTTCGGCTTGGGGCTGCATGGCGTTCAATCAGTGAAAGGGCCGGCTTTGACAAAGCCGCCGCCCTGGAATTGCACCGCAGGGTCGCTCAGGTCAGGCGCGCTGGTGCGGGCATAGACGGCGTCGCGAAAAACGTCCGAGCTGTCTTGCGCCTTGAAACCCACATGATTGGCCTGCGAGTTGTCCCACCAGGTCACTGCGTTGTTGGACATGCCAAACACAATGCTGTGCGAAAGCACGGGCGTGGTCAGGCAAGCGGTGATCAGGCGGTGCAAATCGTCATAACTCAGCCAGGTGGCCAGCATGCGGCGGTCGCGCGGCTCGGGGAATGAAGAGCCGATGCGCACGCAGGCGGTCTCAATGCCGTAGCGGTCAAAATAAAAGCGCGACAGGTCTTCACCAAAGGCTTTGCTCAGACCATAAAAACCATCGGGCCGCGGCGGATGGCTGGCATTAATGGTTTCGCCCTGGCGGTAAAAGCCGGTGACATGGTTGGAGCTGGCAAACACCACGCGCTTGACGCCGTGCTTGCGGGCGGCCTCGTAGAGGTTGTACATGCCCAGAATATTGGCCTGCAAAATGGGATGAAACGGCCCTTCGACCGAAACGCCACCCAGGTGAACAATAGCGTCCACGCCGCGCACCATGGCATCGACCGCTGCGGCATCGGCCAGGTCGGCCAGCATGATTTCTTCGGCCGCGCCGGCTTGGCCAAAGTCTTGAATGTCAGACAGCCTGAGCACCTTGCAGTTAGCCTTGAGGCGTTCGCGCAAGGCCTTGCCCAGGCCGCCGGCAGCGCCGGTCAGCAGCAATTTGTCGTGAGATTGAATTGTCATTGGGTTATCCGCACTGGATTTGTGTGAGAAGTTTGTTAGAGTCGAGCAGCGTAACAAGTTATAGGTTGTCTGATGACTCTAGATTCTCACTTTCGCGGACGGCTCTGTCAACGTCGTTTGACATGATCATGGTGGAAACCCCTGCTTCTGAGCGACCGCGCCGTGCCCGCGGTCTGGTCGACGGGATTGTTGAAGGCTTGCTCAACAGCATGCACAACGGGCAATTAAAACCCGGCGAAAAGCTGCCCACAGAGGCCGAAATCATGGCCCGCTTTGACGTCAGCCGCACAGTGGTGCGCGAAGCGCTGTCCAAGCTGCAGGCCTCGGGCCTGGTCGAGACACGGCACGGCATCGGCACCTTTGTGCTGCCGCCGGCAGACAAGACCAACTTCAAGATCGCGGCTGGTGACTTTGCCACGCTGGCCGACGTGATCTCGGTGCTGGAGCTGCGCATCAGCCTGGAAACTGAAGCCGCCGGCCTGGCCGCCCAAAGGCGCACCGACGACAACCTGCAAGCCATGGCCCGCGCCCTGCAATCCTTTCATGACGCCATCGGCACCGACTCGGACGGCGTGCCGCCTGACTTTCAGTTCCACATGGAAGTGGCGCGCGCAACCGGTAACCGGCACTTTGCCGACCTGATGGATTACCTTGGCACCATGATCATTCCGCGCACCCGGCTCAACACACCGCAAAGCGCGCCCGAGGGCCGGCTGAGCTACCTGCAACGCGTGCACGGCGAGCATGAAAGCATCTACAACGCGATCCGCCAACAGGATACCGAAGCCGCCCGCGCCGCCATGCGAACCCATTTGTCCAACAGCCGCGAAAGGCTGCGGCAAGCTCAAAACCCCGCTTAAGTTATCAGACAACCGACACCCAAACACAGCCATGACCGATCTCAAACCCTCCGCCGCCGCCACGCCCCGCATCACCCGTGTGCAAGTCATTCCGGTTGCCGGCCATGACGGCATGCTGCTCAACCTGAGCGGTGCGCACGGCCCTTTTTTCACGCGTAACCTGCTGGTTCTGACCGACAGTTCGGGCCGCACCGGCGTTGGTGAAGTGCCGGGTGGCGAAAAAATCCGCAACACCCTGGAAGATGCCCGCCCCCTGATTGAAGGCCAGGCGCTGGGCAACTGGAACCACATCCTCAACAGCCTGCGCACGGCTTTTGCCGAACGCGACAGCGGCGGGCGCGGCAACCAGACTTTTGACCTGCGCGTAGCCATCCATGCCGTCACGGCGGTTGAAAGCGCCCTGCTGGACTTGCTCGGCCAGTTTCTGGGCGTGCCGGTGGCAGCACTGTTGGGCGAAGGCCAGCAACGCGACTCGGTGGCCATGCTCGGCTATTTGTTTTATGTGGGCGACCGCCAGAAGACCGATCTGCATTACCGCAGCGAGCCCGCCGGCGACGACTGGCAGCGCTTGCGCCATGAAGTGGCGATGAACCCGCAAGCCATCGTGCGACTGGCTGAAGCCGCACACGCACGCTACGGCTTCAAGGACTTCAAACTCAAAGGTGGCGTGCTGCGCGGCGAAGAAGAAATCGAAGCCATCGTGGCACTGTCAGAGCGCTTTCCCGACGCCGGCATCACGCTGGACCCGAACGGCGGCTGGCTGCTCAAAGACGCCATCCGCCTGTGCCGCGACCGCCACAAAGAACTCGCCTACGCCGAAGACCCCTGCGGCGCCGAAGGCGTCTTCTCCGGCCGCGAGGTGATGGCCGAGTTCCGCCGCGCCACCGGACTGCGCACCGCCACCAACATGATCGCCACCGACTGGCGCGAGATGGCGCACACCATTCACCTGCAGTCGGTCGACATTCCGCTGGCCGACCCGCATTTCTGGACCATGCAGGGCTCGGTCCGGGTGGCGCAGATGTGCCAGACCTGGGGCCTGACCTGGGGCTCGCATTCGAACAACCACTTTGACATCTCCCTGGCCATGTTCACGCACGTGGGCGCTGCTGCGCCCGGGCAGGTGACCGCCATGGACACACACTGGATCTGGCAGGATGGCCAGCGCCTGACGAAGGAGCCGCTGCAAATCAAGAACGGTGCCATCGAGGTACCGAAAAAACCCGGCCTGGGCATCGAGCTGGACATGGTCGAAGTCGGCAAAGCCCACCAGCTTTATTTGCAGCACGGTCTGGGCGCACGCGACGACGCCATCGCCATGCAATACCTGATTCCTAACTGGACATTCAACAGCAAGCTGCCCTGCATGGTGCGTCCTTGAGCGCCCGCCTGCGCATCGGCGTGGTCGGTGCCGGGCTGGGGGCTGCGCCCCACTTCAAAAGTCTTTTGGAGCTTGCCGATCAGGTCGATGTGGCCTGGCTGCATGTGCGCCAACCTGAGCGCCTGACGCCCTCCGCCTTGCCCCAGGGCGCCAAAATCACAGCCCGCTACGAAGACCTGCTGGAAGACCCATCGCTGCAAGCCGTTCTTATCTTGACGCCGCCCAACACCCACCTGGACCTGGTGCAGCGCGCCGCCAGTGCCGGCAAACATGTGCTGCTTGAAAAGCCGCTGGAGATTTCACTGGCGAAGGCTGAAGAACTGGTGGCCGTGTGCGAGCAGCACCAGGTGCAGCTGGCCGTGATGCTGCAACACCGGCTGCGTGAATCGTCTGTGGCACTGGCCGCCTTGATCGCCAGCGGCGAGCTGGGCGAGCTGACCGGTGCTTCGTGCAGCATGCGCTGGTGGCGCCCGCAAAGTTATTACGACGAGCCGGGCCGGGGCACGCTGGCGCGCGACGGCGGCGGCGTGCTGATCACGCAGGCCATCCACACCTTGGACCTGATGCTCAGCCTGACCGGGCTGCCAGCACAGGTCACCGCCCTGGCCCGCACCAGCGCCGTGCACCGCATGGAATGTGAAGACACCGTGACCGCCGTACTCAGTTTTACCAAGGGTGCCATCGGCAGCATTGACGCCACCACCGCCGCTTACCCCGGCTTTCCTGAGCGCATCGCGCTGAACTTCACACGCGGCAGCGCCACACTGGAAGCCGGCCAGATGCAAGTCGAACTGCTGGATGGACGCCGCCTGAGCGCGGGCACGCACCAGGCCACCGGCACGGGTGCCAATGTCATGGCTTTTGACCATCACGCGCACCAAGCGGTGATTGCAGATTTTTTGCAATCGATACGCTCCGGCAACACGCCCGCAGTGAGCGGTCGCTCAGCGCTGCAGGTGCACCGATTGATTGCAGCCCTGACCGAATCGGCGCAGAGCGGCCGGGCTGTGTCCCTGTAGCGATAGCGGGTACGGACCGGACTGTGAAAATGATCAGCTACGAAATGCGTAGCAAAGCCGCGCTTGATATATAGTTGAGCCTCAAGCACAGCAGCGCGCCCGCAACGGACTCCTCTGGCAAGAAAAAATTGACCTCAAGGAGACCGCCGCCATGAGTGCGAAAGACAATGCCGCTTTAGGGCAACTGCTCGATTTGCTCGAAGCCCGCTACGCACTGCGCGTGTTGTGGGCGCTCAAAGACGGCCATCCGCAAACATTTCGCCTGCTGCAAGACAGCATCGGGCTGATCACACCCAACACGCTGAACACCCGCATCAAAGAGCTCAGAGCGGCCGGCCTGCTGGACCACCGCGGTGAGGGCTATGTACTGACCTACCTGGGCACTGATTTGCTCAACCGGCTCAATGATCTGCAAGCCTTTGCCAGCAAATGGACGATCAGCCA
>JBILIK010000080.1:0-7649 GCA_044350025.1 Polaromonas sp.
CTGAAGATCTTCAACCAGCCTCGGCCGATATCGCCAAGGACAAAGATCAGCAGGAAACGCGTGAATGGATGGACGCCCTGTCTGCCGTCATCGAGAGTGAAGGCCCGGAGCGTGCGCACTTTCTGCTTGAGCAACTGCTCGAACATGCGCGAGAAAAAAGCATCGACATGCCTTTCTCGGCCACCACCGGCTATGTCAACTCCATCGAAACCGACCAGGAAGAGCGATCCCCCGGCAACTTGGCGATTGAAGGGCGGCTGCGCGCCTACATGCGTTGGAACGCCATGGCCATGGTGGTTAAAGCCAATCGCTTGCACCCCGTCGATGGCGGTGACCTCGGCGGCCACATCGGCTCCTTCGCTTCGCTGGCCAGCATGTTCGGCGCCGGCTTCAACCATTTCTGGCATGCCGAAAGTGAAAACCACGGCGGCGACTGCCTCTATATCCAGGGCCATGTGTCCCCCGGCGTTTATGCGCGTGCTTACCTTGAAGGCCGGCTGACCGAAGAGCAGTTGCTCAACTTCCGCCAAGAGGTCGATGGCAAGGGCTTGTCGAGCTACCCGCATCCCAAGTTGATGCCCGAGTTCTGGCAGTTCCCCACCGTCTCCATGGGCCTGGGCCCGCTGATGGCGATTTACCAGGCGCGCTTTCTCAAGTACCTGCACGCCCGCGGCATTGCCAACACCGAAAACCGAAAAGTCTGGGTCTTCTGCGGCGACGGCGAAATGGACGAAGTCGAGTCCATGGGTGCTATCGGCCTGGCAGCGCGTGAAAAACTCGACAACCTGATCTTCGTTATCAATTGCAATTTGCAACGCCTGGATGGCCCGGTGCGCGGTAACGGCAAGATCATTCAAGAGCTTGAAGGCGATTTCCGGGGTGCCGGCTGGAACGTGCTCAAGCTGATCTGGGGCAGCAACTGGGACCCGCTTTTGGCGCGCGACAAAGACGGCGCCCTGCGCAAAGTCATGATGGACACGCTGGACGGCGACTACCAAGCCATGAAGGCCAACGACGGCGCCTACGTTCGCAAGCATTTCTTCGGCAAAGACCCCCGCACGCTGGAGATGGTCGCCAAGATGAGCGATGACGACATCTGGAACCTGCGCCGTGGTGGTCATGACGCACAAAAAGTCTACGCCGCCTTTCACGCAGCGGTAAAGCACAAGGGCCAACCCACTGTTTTGCTGATCAAGACCGTCAAAGGTTTTGGCATGGGCAAAATCGGCGAAGGCAAGAACAACGTTCACCAGACCAAAAAACTCGCTGACGAAGACATCAAGGCCTTTCGCGACCGCTTCAACATTCCAATCCCCGACAGCCAGCTGGCCGACATTCCGTTTTACAAGCCCGCAGAAGACACGCCGGAAATGCGTTATTTGCACGAGCGCCGCAAAGCGCTGGGCGGCTATCTGCCGCACCGCCGGGTCAAGGCTGACGAGCAGTTCACAGTGCCGCCACTGGAGACTTTCAAGTCAGTGATCGAGCCGACGGCCGAAGGCCGTGAAATCTCGACCACCCAGGCCTATGTGCGCTTTTTGACGCAGCTGCTGCGCGACCAGGCGCTGGGCCCGCGCGTCGTGCCCATTCTGGTGGACGAAGCGCGCACCTTCGGCATGGAAGGCCTGTTCCGCCAGATCGGCATCTACAACCCTGATGGACAAAAGTACACCCCGGTCGATAAAGACCAGGTCATGTACTACAAGGAAGACGTCAAGGGTCAGATCCTTCAAGAGGGCATCAACGAAGCCGGCGGCATGAGCAGCTGGATCGCAGCGGCCACCTCGTACAGTACCAACAACCGCATCATGGTGCCGTTTTACGTGTACTACTCGATGTTCGGTTTCCAGCGCATCGGCGACCTGGCCTGGGCGGCCGGCGACATGCAGGCCCGCGGCTTTTTGCTGGGCGGCACTTCCGGCCGCACCACGCTCAATGGTGAAGGCCTGCAGCACGAAGATGGTCACAGCCACATTCTGGCCGGCACCATTCCGAACTGCATCAGCTACGACCCGACCTTTGCGCACGAAGTCGGCGTGATCCTGCACCACGGCCTCAAACGCATGGTCGAGCGTCAGGAAAACGTGTATTTCTACATCACGCTCTTGAACGAAAACTACGCCATGCCCGGCCTCAAGGAGGGCACCGAAGAGCAGATCATCAAAGGCATGTACCTGTGCAAAGAGGGCGCCAAACTCACGCCGCGCGTGCAGTTGCTCGGCTCGGGCACGATCTTGCGCGAATCCATTGCAGCGCAGGAACTGCTTGAAAAAGACTGGGGCGTTGCCGCCAACGTCTGGAGCTGCCCAAGCTTCAACGAACTGGCGCGCGACGGCCAGGACGCTGAGCGCTGGAACCTTTTGCACCCCACAGACAAGCAGCGCGTGTCTTTTGTCGGCCAGCAACTGGCCAAGCACCCCGGCCCGGTGGTCGCTTCGACCGACTACATGAAAGCCTTTGCCGAGCAGATTCGCCCCTTCATTCCCCAGGGCCGTGCCTTCAAGGTGCTGGGCACCGACGGTTTTGGCCGCAGTGATTTCCGCAGCAAGCTGCGCGAGCACTTTGAAGTCAACCGTCACTACATTGTGGTGGCCGCGCTCAAAGCCCTCAGCGAAGAGGGCACCGTCCCGACGGCCAAGGTGGCTGAGGCGATCAAGAAATACGGTATCAAAGCCGACAAGATCAACCCGCTTTACGCCTGATTCACACGCACAGAGACGGACTCAAGGAGACACAAATCATGGCATTGATAGATATCCAGGTTCCTGACATAGGTGATTTCGCCGAAGTCACCGTCATAGAACTGCTGGTCAAACCCGGTGACACCGTCAAGCCCGAGCAATCGCTGCTCACCGTAGAGTCCGACAAAGCCTCTATGGAGATCCCATCGAGCCATGGTGGCGTGGTCAAAGAGTTGCGCGTCAAACTTGGCGACAAAGTCAAAGAAGGCTCTGTCGTGCTGGTGCTCGAGGCCCAGGGCGCAGCTGCCCCAGCGCCAGCCGCTGCACCTGCACCTGCACCTGCAGCTATACCCGCACCAGCACCCGCTTCTGCGCCGGCGGCAGCTGCCGTTTCAGTCCCGGTTGCGGCTGCAGCGGCTGCTGTTTCCAGTGCGCAAGCCATGCCCGCGCATGTGCCTGGCGCGCCGACTGACAAGTTGCCGCATGCTTCACCTTCAGTGCGTAAATTTGCGCGCGAGTTGGGCGTGCCGCTGGCTGAAGTCAAAGGCTCCGGACTCAAGGGCCGCATCACGCCCGACGATGTGCAAGGCTTTACCCGGGCCGTCATGGCGGGTGATGTGCGCACGCAAGCCCAGTCGGCCAAGTCACCTGCCGGCGCAGGCAGCGACGGCGCGGCTTTGGGTCTGATACCTTGGCCGGTCGTTGACTTTGCCAAGTTCGGCCCGATTGAGCGCAAGGACATGTCGCGCATCAAAAAGATCAGCGGCGCCAACCTCTTGCGCAACGCCATCATGATTCCGGCCGTCACCAACCACGACGACGCCGACATCACGGACCTTGAAGCTTTCCGCGTAGCCACCAACAAAGAAAACGAAAAGAGCGGCGTGAAAGTGACCATGCTCGCCTTCCTGATCAAGGCCTGCGTGGCCGCGCTCAAAAAACACCCCGAGTTCAACAGCAGCCTGGACGGCGATGCCATCGTCTACAAAAACTACTGGCACATCGGCTTTGCCGCCGACACGCCCAACGGTTTGATGGTGCCGGTGATCAAAGACGCCGACAAAAAAGGCATCTTCCAAATCAGCCAGGAAATGGGCGAACTCGCCAAAAAAGCGCGCGACGGCAAACTCAGCCCCGCAGAAATGTCGGGCGCCAGCTTCACCATCTCCAGCCTAGGCGGTATTGGCGGCAAGTATTTTTCTCCCATCATCAATGCACCTGAGGTGGCGATTCTGGGCGTGTGCCGCTCCACCACCGAACCCGTCTGGGACGGCAAGGCTTTCCAACCACGTCTGATGTTGCCCTTGTCCTTGACCTGGGACCACCGCGTGATTGACGGCGCCGCTGCTGCACGCTTTAACGTCTACCTCGGCCAGATTCTGAGCGACTTCCGCCGCGTCCTACTTTGAATTTGCGGGTCAGACCACTTTAGGAAATTTATGGCCACCATTGAAATCAAAGTTCCCGACATCGGCGACTTCGCCGAAGTCACCGTCATTGAACTGCTGGTCAAGCCCGGCGACACCATCAAGCCCGAGCAAAGCCTGATCACGGTGGAGTCTGACAAAGCCTCTATGGAAATACCATCGAGCCAAGGCGGCGTGGTCAAAGAGCTGAAGATCAAACTCGGTGACAAAGTCAAAGAAGGCACAGTTCTGCTGCTGCTTGAAGCCGCTGGCGCTCAGGCTTCGTCTGCCCCGGCGCCTGCAGCCACGCCCGCTACAGCCAATGCGGCCCCCATTGCGTCCTCCATTGCGTCCCCCATTACGGCTGTGGTCGCGGCAGCCCCGGCACCCGCTGCGTCATCTTTCGGCGGCAGCGCAGACATCGACTGCGACCTGCTCGTTTTGGGTGCCGGCCCCGGCGGCTATTCGGCAGCCTTTCGCGCGGCCGACTTAGGGCTCAAGGTGGTGATCATTGAGCGCTACGCCACCCTGGGCGGCGTGTGTCTGAACGTCGGTTGCATCCCCTCCAAAGCCTTGCTGCACGTGGCCGCCGTCATGGACGAAGTCAGCCACATGGCAGACCTGGGCGTGGACTTCGGCAAGCCGGTGGTCAACATCGACAAACTGCGCGGCCACAAAGAAAAAGTCATCGGCAAACTCACCGGCGGCCTGGCCGCCATGGCCAAAATGCGCAAAGTCACCACCGTGCGCGGCTACGGCGCGTTTGTTGGCAGCCACCATGTGGAGGTGGAAGAAACCACCGGCGACGGCCAGCAAAAAACCGGCTCCAAGAAAATCGTCGCTTTCAAGAAGTGCATCATCGCCGCCGGCAGCCAAGCCGTGCGCTTGCCCTTCATGCCCGAAGACCCGCGCGTGGTCGACAGCACCGGCGCGCTAGAGCTCAAAAGTGTGCCCAAGCGCATGCTGATTCTGGGCGGCGGCATCATCGGCTTGGAGATGGGCACCGTCTACAGCACGCTGGGTGCACGCCTGGACGTTGTGGAAATGATGGACGGCCTGATGCAAGGCGCAGACCGCGACCTGGTCAAGATCTGGCAAAAGATGAACGCGCCGCGCTTTGACAACATCATGCTCAAGACCAAGACGGTGGGCGCACGCGCCTTGCCCGAGGGCATTGAGGTGACGTTTGAATCGGCAGAGCAGGGCGGCACGGCACCCGCACCCCAGGTCTACGACCTGGTGCTGCAAGCCGTAGGCCGCACGCCCAACGGCAAAAAAATCGCCGCCGACAAAGCCGGTGTTGCGGTGACTGACCGCGGCTTCATCAACGTCGATATCCAAATGCGTACCAACGTGCCGCACATTTTCGCCATCGGCGACATCGTGGGCCAGCCCATGCTGGCGCACAAAGCAGTGCACGAAGCGCATGTGGCCGCCGAAGTGATTGCCGGTGAACTGATGCAAGGTAACGAAGAGCTGGCCCAAAAGCTCCGTTCCTCGGCTTTCAACGCCCGTGTCATCCCGAGCGTGGCCTACACCGACCCCGAAGTGGCCTGGGTGGGCCTCACCGAAGACCAGGCCAAAGCGCAAGGCATCAAGGTCAAGAAGGGCTTGTTCCCGTGGGCCGCATCCGGCCGCGCCATTGCCAACGGCCGCGACGAAGGCGTCACCAAACTGCTGTTTGATGATTCACCCGAGGCCCACGGCCACGGCAAGATCCTGGGCGGCGGCATGGTCGGCATGCACGCCGGCGACATGATCGGCGAAATCGCCCTGGCCATCGAGATGGGCGCAGACGCGGTGGATATCGGCAAGACGATTCACCCGCATCCCACGCTGGGCGAGAGCATTGGCATGGCGGCGGAAGTGGCGCATGGGAGCTGCACGGATTTGCCCCCGGTGCGCAAGTAAACTCAGCTGCTAAGTTGGCAAACGTCCCGAAGCTCATAGGACGCAGAACTGAAGTTTCAAACTACGGGCTCTCCTGCCTTCGATAAGTCTTTTTCCAGATCCCGCTGCAACCCGATCCAAGCTGCGTCAAAACTGAGTCTTTTGGACAACGGGGTTCCGGGCTCCACGACTCGCCAAAACGGTGGTAAGTCGGCCAGTGGTACATGCCTCTCGTTGTGTTCCTCCCAAGCGTACTCCGCAACAATTCGCAAAAATATGGAAGTCGACACGGGGCATGTGGCATCACAGGCTTGTGCATGGGCAATTTTTTGACGAAATTGCTGCAGTGATACCGTTTCACCTGGCCGAATTTTTCTGAGCTCATCTGCAATCTCCTGCGGGCTTGAGATGTGCAGTTTCGAGCCGCTTTTCACCCCCGCGAAGTCTTTTTCAAGAACAACATGGTGCGGTGGCTTGATCGCAATTTTGTCTTTCCAAGTTTTTTTAGGTCTTGGCATGGCCAATGATTGTGAAGAGTTGAAGGTTTAATTATCTTCGCTAAGTTCGGTTTTGCATCCCTCGGCCTGGAGGCCTAAAAAATAGGTGAAGACAGGCTAAAACGGTTTTCACTGCTTTTGATCAGCAGAACCAGGCCAATCCCCAGTTAAACACCGCATGCCCGATGGTTCGCCAGCCCACTAGGCATAACTAAACTCAGCCAACCAAGCAATGTGGCCCAAGTGCCTAGCCTTGTCAAAGTAACGACGATCAGCCGTCACCAGTACCGCGCCAGGTACAGACAGTGCAACTGCGTGGTACAGCGTGTCGAACAGGTGGTGATCAAGCTGGCGCGCTAGTTCAATGGCTTTGGGGTAGGCGGTGGTGGGCGCTGCCCAGGTGATGTTGAGCTGGGCCAAATCATCAACACATTGTTGTGCCCGGTTTGGCGTCAGACGTGACAACACGGCCGCAACTTCTGCCAAAAAATGGGGTGGCTGATAAAAGTCCAGCGTGCCGCGTGTGCTGGCTTTCAAGATCTCAAGTGCGGGTTCAATATGGTCTTCACGCAATGCCCAGTCGCCCTGCGCAAACCACTTGACAGCCACGCTGGCGTCGACAACACAGATCACGAACGAGCTTCTTCGCGCGCGGCGTTGAACTCCGCCTCAGAAAAACGGGGTGCATTGATGCGATTGGCCAAAATGCGGTCTACGGCGCTGCAATGCTGCTGGCGGCGCTGTTCGCGCTCCACGGCCTCGCGCATCAAATCTGCGATGACGGCGCTTTTGTTCTGGCCTTCAAAGACCGCGTTGAACGCGTTTTTGACGTCTTCAGGTACGCTGAAATTGACGGTAGACATCAAGAATCCTTGGTTGTTGAAAATTTCAACAATATTGTGATGCGTTAATTCTGATTCGTCAAATTCCCAGCGTGGCCTGCACCGACCCCAAAGTGGCCTTGGTGGGCCTCACTGAGACCGAAGCCAAAGCCCAGGGCAGTGTCGGCGCCAATGTCAACGCAATTGCTCCCGCACCCGAGCCGGTGCCGACGTCCCCCCAGTTTCAGTAGCACTGGGCTTTGGAGTCCGGGGATTAATTTAACTGTTTTTGAATAAGCGTCTTGGCGTAGTCTGTCGGAGTCAGTCCTCCAAGGGATCGTTTAGGTCTCTCTT
>JBILIK010000032.1:0-27661 GCA_044350025.1 Polaromonas sp.
GACGCGCCATCGACACCTGGCCCTTGCCGCCGTCAACCAGCACCAGGTCGGGCAGCCGGGCTTCGTTGTGACGGGCCGCCTCGGCCAGCTTGGTATAGCGGCGCAGCAGCACCTGGCGCATGGCGGCATAGTCGTCGCCGGGGGTGATGTCGTCAATGTTGTAGCGCCGGTATTGGGCGTTTTGCATTTTGTGCGCCTCAAACACCACGCAAGAGGCCTGGGTGCATTCGCCTGCGGTGTGGGAAATGTCAAAGCACTCAATGCGCAGGGTGTCGAGTTTGTCCAGCGGCATGTCAAGTGCTTCAGCCAGGGCGCGGGTACGCGCTTGTTGCGAGCCTTCTTCTGCCAGCAGGCGGGCCAGTTGCAGATCGGCATTTTTTTGCGCCATGTCCAGCCAGATGCGGCGCTGCTCACGCGGCTGGTGAATGGCGGCGAGCTTGACGCCGCTTTGCGCAGACAGCGCACGGATCAGCAGTTTGTCGACAGGCGCACTGCAGATCAGCGTGGCTGGCACGGGCACGTCGAGGTAGTGCTGGGCAATAAAGGCTTCGAGCACCATAGACTCCACCGACTTGGCAGCTTC
Organism: Polaromonas sp.; assembly: GCA_044350025.1. GTDB lineage: Bacteria > Pseudomonadota > Gammaproteobacteria > Burkholderiales > Burkholderiaceae_C > Polaromonas. Next base: position 584 of record JBILIK010000032.1, read on the forward strand.
GCTTGCTGCATCGTCTGCCTGCAGCGCGGCCAGTTCGCTGGCGTCTAGCACGTGGCTGGGAAAGTAAGGCCGGTCACCCAGATGCCGGCCGCCGCGCACCATGGCCAGGTTGACGCAGGCTTTGCCGCCATGCAACTTGACGGCCAGGATGTCGGCGTCAACGTCAGCGTTTTTGCCGCCCAACTCCATAGACTGCTGGTGCATGATTTTGGACAGCGCCGAAATCTGGTTACGCAGCTCGGCCGCCAGCTCAAACTCAAGCAGGCCGGCGTGATGCTGCATTTTTCGCTCGAGCTCGGTGACGATCTCTTGCGTTTGGCCGCGCAAAAAACGCTCGGCGTTGGCAACGTCTTGCGCATAGCTTTCAGCGCTGATATGGCCCACGCAGGGCGCAGAGCAGCGTTTGATCTGGTAGAGCAGGCAGGGCCGGGTGCGGTTGTTAAAAACCGTGTCTTCGCAGTTACGCAGGCGGAAAACTTTTTGCAGAAGCAGCATGGTTTCTTTGACCGCCCAGGCGCTGGGATAGGGGCCGAAGTAGTGGTGCTTTTTCTCGGTGGCGCCGCGGTAGTAAGCCATGCGGGTGAAAGCCGTGGCGGCGGGTGAAGCTGGCGCCGGGCCGGCCTGAGCCTTGCCGGCTGACGCTTGCGCCGCTGTGAGCTTGAGATAAGGGTAGCTTTTATCGTCCCTGAACAAAATGTTAAAGCGCGGGTTGAGCGACTTGATCAGGTTGTTTTCAAGCAGCAAGGCCTCTGCTTCTGAGCGCACCACCGTGGTTTCCATGCGGGCAATGCGCGTGACCATCAGGCCGATGCGGGTGCCGCCATGGCTTTTTTGAAAGTAGGTGCTCACGCGTTTTTTCAGGTTGCGCGCTTTGCCCACGTACAGCACAGCGCCCTGGGCGTCGAAGTAGCGGTAAACCCCCGGCATGGCCGGCAGCGCAGCGACTTCACTGAGCAGTTGGGGGTCAAATTCGTGGGGCTGGGTCATGGTGTTGTTGCGCCGGCACCGTTCAGGTGCTTGGGTGGGCGATGTCCGTATTGTGGACAATCCTGTGATGAATCGCCGCCGGCAATGGGACATTTTTTGCAAAGTCATCGACAACTTCGGTGACATTGGCGTGAGCTGGCGCCTGAGCGCCGACCTGGCCGCACGCGGGCAAGCAGTGCGTCTTTGGGTGGACGATGCATCTGCCCTGAGCTGGATGGCACCGCTGGGCGCACCCGGCGTGGCAGTGCTGCCTTGGCGCCAGGCCACTGACGCCGGCGCCTTGGCCGCTCTGCAACTGGCCAATCCGGGCGAGGTGCTGGTAGAAGCCTTCGGCTGCGAGATTCCCCCTGAATTTCTCAGCGCCTGGCTGGCGGCACCCCTGCCTGGCCACAGCAGTCCGCTTGCCGGGCGCTGCTGGCTCAACCTTGAATACCTGTCGGCCGAAACCTATGCGGCGCGCTGCCACGCCCTGCCCTCGCCGGTGCAACACGGGCCGGCCGCCGGTTGCAGCAAATGGTTTTTTTATCCCGGCTTCACCCCCCTCACCGGCGGCTTGCTGAGCGAGCCGGGCCTGATCGAGCGCATGACAGCCTTTGAAACCAAGGAATCCGAAAGCTGGCTGCACAGCCTGGGACTGCCAAGCGCTACACCGGCCAGCGCTTCGCCGCTGCGGGTGTCCATGCTTTGCTATGAGCCACCGGCCTTGGCCGCGCTGCTGCGGGAGTGGTCGGTCTATGGTTTGGCCGGCCGGTCTGTCGAGCTTCTGGTTACGCCCGGGCGCAGCGCACTGGCGGTGAAAGCGGCGATGGCTGAAGCGAACTGCCCGCCAGGCAGCCCGGGTCTGCGCCTGACCTGCTTGCCTTGGCTGAGCCAGCAGGACTACGACAAGCTGCTGTGGGCCTGCGACATGAATTTTGTGCGCGGCGAAGACTCGGTGCTGCGCGCACTGTGGACGGGCAAGCCTTTTGTGTGGCAGATTTACCCGCAGCAAGACGCCGCGCACCTGCCCAAACTGGCGGCTTTTTTGCAGCAAAACCAGCTCACAGGCGCTGCGCAAAGCTTTCACGCCGCCTGGAACGAGAGTAAGCAGCCGCTGCCCGCGCTGGACGCCAGCGCTCTGGCCGATTGGCTGGCCCAAACCCGCGCCGCCCGGGCCAGGCTGCTGGCGCAAGACACGCTGAGCGACAGATTGCTCAAGTTCGTGGCCAAAAACCGCTAAAATCAAGGGCTTTCGGGGAATTGGCGCTCTGTTGATACAGACGCATGGCACCCCTAACTTGCCGCATCACGCAAGCAGCTTCCGCTGCGGCCCTAACTTCACATTTTTATGAAAATCGCTCAAGAAATCCGCGCTGGAAACGTCATCATGCACGGCAAAGACCCGATGGTCGTGCTGAAAACCGAATACAGCCGCGGCGGCCGTAACTCTGCCACCGTGCGCATGAAGCTCAAAAGCCTGATCGCCAACTTCAACACTGAAGTGGTTTTTAAGGCCGACGACAAAATGGACCAGGTCATCCTGGACAAGAAAGATTGCACTTACTCCTACTTCGCTGACCCGATGTACATCTGCATGGACACGGACTACAACCAGTACGAAGTCGAAGCCGAAAACATGGGCGACTCGCTGAACTACCTGCAAGATGGCATGGAACTCGAAGTGGTGTTCTACGACGGCAAGGCGATTTCTGTCGAGTTGCCGACCAGCGTACAGCGCGAAATCACCTGGACCGAGCCCGCCGTGAAGGGCGACACCTCCGGCAAGGTGCTCAAACCCGCCAAGCTCGCCACCGGCTTTGAAATCGGCGTGCCAATTTTTGTGGCCCAGGGCGATGTGGTCGAGATCGACACCCGCACCGGTGAGTACCGCAAGCGCGTCTAATCCTTCCAACGCACAGCGCTCAAGCCCTTGGCTTGAGTCAGCTTGACCCAAGGCCCTTTTGAGAATTCAGCGGGCCTTTTTTCATTGTGCACCGGCCCGGGCTCGTTCACAATGGCGCCATGCAATCCACACAAGACCTTTCTGAAAGTCGCCTGGCCGACGCCTGGGCGGAACTCGAGTCCCACTCCAACCAGGGCTACACCCTGCACCCGGACGCCTACCGGCTGGCCTTTGCAGACCCCGAGTTTTTGCTGCGCCGCGAAACCCGTGGCCTGCGCATGCAGCTTGAAATGCTCAAGCCCGAGGTCGATCAACATGCCCAGGGTATTGAAAACACTATCGTGGTGTTTGGCAGCGCCCGCTTTGCGCCGCCGGAGCAGGCCGAAAAAGCACTGGCTGCCGCCCAAGCCGGCAACGACGCCGCAGCCTTGGCTGCAGCCCAGCGGCAGGTGCGCAATGCCGGCTACTACAACCAGGCCAGGCTGTTCAGCCGGCTGGTAGCCAGCTACAGCCAGGCCCGGCCGGCCAAAGAGCAGTTGCACATTTGCACCGGCGGCGGCCCCGGCATTATGGAGGCGGCCAACCGCGGTGCGCATGAGATGGGCATGCTCAATGTCGGCTTGAACATCGCCTTGCCGCACGAGCAAAGCTCTAACCCCTATGTGTCACCTTCGCTGAACTTCAAGTTCCATTACTTTGCATTGCGCAAAATGCATTTCATGATGCGCGCCAAGGCGCTGGTGGCTTTTCCGGGCGGCTTCGGCACGCTAGATGAATTGTTTGAAGTCATCACGCTGGTGCAAACGCGCAAAGCCAAGCCGGTGCCGATAGTGCTGTTTGGCAGCAGCTACTGGAAGCGCTTGTTCAACTTCGATGTGCTGGTTGAAGAAGGTGCAATCTCACCGGAAGACCTGGACTTGCTCACTTATGTGGACGAACCTCAAGAGGCCTGGGACGCGATCTGCAAGTTTTACGCGCTCTCGCCCTGAGGCCCGGCAGCGCCTTAACTGGAATGGCGGACCAGGGGCAAGCTCTCTTGCAGACGCCAGGCGGCGCGCGCACCACTGCCCACCGCCGCACCGGCAAACCAGAAAACGCCGGCAATGCCGATGACAGCGCCCGCCGTGCCAAAGAGCACGGGCATGACCACACTGGATGCGTTGATGGCCATCATGCGCAAACCCAAAGCCTCGCCATGGCGCGCATCAGGCGTCAACTGGTGCAGCAAACTCATGACCATGGGTTGTACGAGGCCCAGTGCCAGGCCGAGAAAAACTGAGCAAATACCCATGGCCCAGGCGGTGGGCATCAGGGGATACAGCCCGAAGAGCAGCGCCGTGATCAGCATGGCAGCGCACAGCAAAGCCCATTCACGGATACGGTTGGCAATCAGGGGCAAGAGCACGCGCACGGCCGCTGCCGCGATCGCGAAGGCACCCAAAATTGTGCCGATCACAGACGCAGGTATACCCCGCTCAAAACCCAGCACGGGCACCACAAAGGTGTGCACATCCCAGCAGGACGACAAAAGCCAGTTGACCAGCATGAGCCGCCGGAAATCCGGGCTCGACATCAAGTCCCAGGCCTTGGGCACCGGGCTGCCGGGCGCAGCAATGATGGGGGGCAATTCCTGCACGCGCCTGAGCAGCCACCAACTCAGCAGTGGCAATAAGGCCATCACCAAAAAGGCTGCGCGGTAACCCGGCAGACTGCCCGGGGTGGGGCCGAAATGGTCGATCAAGAGACCGGCCGAAAAAGGGCCTATGAAATTGGACAAGGCCGGGCCTATCGATAACCAGCCAAACACCTTGCGCAACTCCAGTGCGCCGTTTGCAGCACGGCCGACATGGCGCTGCAAGGCAATCACCGAGCTGCCGGTGGCGCCCCCGGTCAGCAAAGCAGCCAGACAGAGCACCGGAAACACCGGAAAAGCGACCGCCGCACCGGCGCCAATCACCGCCGCGATGACGCTAAAGCCCACAGGCCGCTTGAGCCCGTGGCGGTCGGCGTAACGGCCCGAAGGCAAAGACAAAAAAACCTGGGTGAGCGCAAACAGCGCCAGCAAAACACCCACGGCCGCCGGACTGTAACCCTCACGCAAGGCCAGCAAAGGCGCGGCCATGCGGGTGCCAGCCATGCAGGCATGCAGACAAATTTGAGCCAGGATGATGCGCGCGAGTTCAGGGCTCATGAATGCGTCGCGCTGCGAAGCTCCTGATATGCGGGCTCAATCAATGTCAGAGTCCAGGGGTGTGAGAGGGATCAGTCGGGCTGACTCTATATCAGGCAGGGCCTCGACCTGGCGCAAGGCCTTGCCCATGACACGGCTGCGCTGCTCGGCGCTGTTCAGGGTGTTCAGCACAGTTTCAGTTTGCGACTTGACCTTGGCCAGCACGTCACCGAACTTGCCGAACTCGGTTTTGACGGCGCCCAGCACCTGCCAGACTTCGCTGCTGCGCTTTTCCAGCGCCAGCGTTCTGAAACCCATTTGCAGGGAATTGAGCATGGCCAGCAAAGTGGTGGGGCCGGCCAGCACCACGCGGTGCTCGCGCTGCAAAGACTCCATCAAACCAGGGCGGCGCAACACCTCGGCGTAGAGACCTTCGGTTGGCAAAAACAAAATAGCAAAGTCGGTGGTGTACGGCGGCTCAATGTATTTCTCGCCAATGGATTTGGCTTCCAGCCGTATGCGCAGCTCCAGTGCCTTACCGGCCGCTTCAGCGGCGGGTGCATCGGCACGCTGCTGGGCGTCGAGCAGGCGCTCGTAGTCTTCGTTCGGAAACTTGGCGTCAATCGGCAGCCACAGCGGCTCGCCGGAGTCACTGCGCCCGGGCAGCTTGATGGCGAAATCAACCACGCTCTTGCCGCCCGGTCGTGTCGCAATTTGCGCGGCATACTGGTCCACCGTGAAGACCTGCTCGAGCAAAGCAGCGAGTTGCGCCTCACCAAAAATACCGCGCGTCTTGACGTTGGTCAGCAAGTGCTTGAGATCACCCACGCCCTGCGCCAGCGTCTGCATTTCGCCCAGGCCTTTGTGCACCTGCTCAAGCCGGTCTGCCACTTGCTTGAAGCTTTCACCCAGCCGTGTTTCCAGCGTGGCCTGGAGTTTTTCGTCAACGGTGGCGCGCATTTCGTCGAGCTTGGCAGCGTTGCTGGCTTGCAGTTGCGCCAGCTGTGCTTCGAGTGTTTGCCGCACTTCGGCCATGCGGCGGGCGTTCGATTCACTCAGACCCGACAGTTGCAAGCTCAAAGTATCGGACAGGTTTTTTTGCAGCAGCGCCAGTTGCTGGCCGAAGGCGTCAATTTGCGTGTTCTGGGTGCGCGCCACATCGCCCGACTGCGCCAGCAAGGCTTGCTGGAAAATTGACAAGCCTTGTGTGAGCTCGGTGCGGGTGTCGCGGGCACTGGTTTGCACTTCGTTGCGCAGTTCGCGCTCAAGCCGTTCGTTGGCTGCAGCCAGCCGCGCCAACTCTGCTTGCAGCTGGGGGTCGCTGCTGGTGCGCGAACGAGCCGACATGAGCAAGGTCAGCAGCAACACCACGCTGGCCAGCGCCAAACCCAACAAAGACCAAAGCAAAAAGTCCGACATGAAACGCCTGGGTTAATGCCGAGCCAACACCGCAGGGTTGAGCGGCGTAGGCGGCGGCTTGCCACTGACAAAGGCAATCAAGTTGTCGGCCGCCAGATGGGCCATGGCCAGCCGGGTCGGAATGCTGGCGCTGGCGATGTGCGGCGTCAGCACCACGTTGGGCACCTCCAGCAGACCGGGGTGAAGGAGTGGCTCACCTTCAAACACATCCAAGCCGGCAGCGGCGATGGTCCGGTTTTTCAACGCCACGGCCAGCGCAGCGTCGTCCACGATGCCGCCGCGCGCAATATTGACCAGCGTGGCGGTGGGTTTCATCAGCGCCAGCTCGGCCGCACCGATGGTGTGGTGTGAAGCCGCCGAATAAGGCAGCACCATCACCAGATGGTCTGCCGTCTTGAGGAGCTCTTCTTTGCTCACGTAGCGCGCCTTGCAGTCGGCCTCCAAGGCAGCGTCCAGGCGCGAGCGGTTGTGGTAAATGACCTTCATGCCAAAACCGTGGGCGCCACGTTTGGCAATGCCCTGACCAATGCGGCCCATGCCCAAAATGCCCAGCGTGGCGCCATGAATGTCGGCGCCGGCAAACATGTCAAAGCTCCATTTGGTCCACTGGCCGGCACGCAGAAAGTGTTCGCTCTCAGTAATGCGGCGGGCGGTGGCCATCATCAGCGCAAAGCCGAAGTCGGCGGTGGTTTCAGTCAACACGTCGGGCGCATTGGTGGCCAGCACGCCGGCCGCCGTCATGGCGCTGATGTCAAAGTTGTTGTAACCCACCGCCATGTTGGCGCAAATTTTCAACTCGGGGCAAGCGGCCAGCACTTCGGCGTCAATACGGTCACCACCGGTGGTAAAGGCCGCCTGCTTGTCCTGCAGGCGCTCAATCAACTCGGCCTTGGACCAGACCGTGTCGGCCTGGTTGGCTTGAATATCAAAGTGCTTCGACAGGCGCTCAAGCACTTCGGGAAATACGGCGCGCGCCATCAGAAGTTTGGGAAGACTCATGCAAGGGACCAATTCACAAAAACAAAAAATGAGGACAGCGATTGCATAGGGCAGCCGGGCTCAGCGAAACCAGATCAAGCTCATGGCAACGAAGAGCGGAATCAAGATTGCACCGGACCAGGCCATGTAGCCAAAGAAACTGGGCATCTTGATACCGCGGTCTTCAGCAATGGCCTTGACCATGAGGTTGGGCGCATTGCCGATGTAACTGTTGGCGCCCATGAACACGGCACCCGCAGAAATGGCCGCCAGCGTCGGTGCCAGGGTGGTCATCAGGACGGCCGGATCACCGCCGGCGGTGTTGAAGAACACCAGGTAAGTGGGTGCGTTGTCAAGGAAAGAACTCAGCAGGCCTGAGGCCCAGAAATACATCATGGGGTCGGGCTGGCCGTCGGCCCGGGTCACGGCAGAGACCACTGCAGCAAAGGGCCCGTTCAAGCCCGCCTTGAGCATGGCAATGACCGGGATGATGGTGAGGAAAATACCCGCAAAAAGCTTGGCGACTTCCACCATCGGTCCCCAAGAGAACTGATTGTCAGAATGCACCTGGGCTGACGTGATCTTGAGGGAGCACAAGGTCACAGCAATCAGCCCGATGTCTCGCAACAGTCCGGGAAGTCCGACCTCTGTGCCCATCACATTGAAAGAAACATCGGACTTCCATAAACCACTCATCAGCACCAAAGCCACCACGGCGCCAAGCAAAGCGAAATTCGCTGCACCGTCAAAACCAAAGCGTTTGGTATCGGGGGTTGGATCGAACTTCGTGACGCCCTCGCGGCGGAAAAACCAGGTGTCAATCACCAGAAAAATGGCCAGCAAGCTTCCGATTAGAAAAAGAGTTTCCGGAAAGATGTGCTTGACTGTCCAGAAAAAATCAACGCCCTTCAAAAAGCCAAGGAACAAGGGCGGGTCACCCAAGGGCGTGAGCGAGCCGCCCGCATTGGAGACGATAAATATGAAAAACACGATCACATGCGCTTTGTGCACGCGGTTGTCGTTGGCACGGATCAGCGGGCGCAGCATCAACATGGAAGCGCCAGTCGTTCCCATGAAACTTGCCAGCACGGCGCCTATGGCCAATATTCCTGCATTGAGTGCCGGTGTGCCATGCAGGTTGCCGCGAATATGAATGCCACCGGCGACGGTGAACAAAGCCGTCAGCAAAACGATGAAGGGGATGTATTCGGCAAAGAGCGCATGCACCAGACTGACGCCGGCCGCAGAGCTGCCGAAAACCACTGCAAAAGGAATGAAAAAAGACAACGCCCAGGCCGCCGAAATTTTTCCATAATGGTGATGCCACAGTCCGGGTGTGACCAGGGGCAAAATGGCAATCGACAGCAATATGCCCGCAAAAGGCACACCCCACCATGCAGACAACTGGCTGCCGTCAAAGTCTGCGGCCAAGGCCAGGCCCGGCACAAAGCATAAAAAACCCGTTAGGGCTAAGTGCAGCAGGGCTTTCACAAACATCTCCTATTAATTGAATTCATCCGGCAACAAGGCAAGTGCCCGACTCCACCTGCGCACCCGGTAACTGGTGATGATCAAGGCCAGAGCCGCGCTGCCCGCATGGGCAGCGGTAAGCGTGAAGGCAAAGACTCCGTGATGGCGGGCCTTTCAGCCGAGGAAGTCGACTTCAAACAGCAAGGTGGCATTGGGTGGAATCACACCACCAGCGCCGCGTGCGCCATAGCCCAGCTCAGGTGGAATCACCAGGCGACGCGTACCGCCCACCGACATGCCCTGAACGCCTTCGTCCCAGCCCTTGATCACTTGACCGGCGCCCAGCGAAAACTCGAATGGGTCACCACGGTCTTTGCTGGAATCAAACTTAGCGCCCTGCACGCCGTCCGTGTAAAGCCAGCCCGTGTAATGAACACTGACGTACTGGCCGGCTTTGGCAATGGCACCGGTGCCCAGCACGGTGTCTTCATACTGCAGGCCGGAGGAGGTGGTGGTCATGGTCATGACAAAACGCTTTCTGAGAAAAAAGAAAAATGGGCTGGCAAGCCCCGAAACCGCACGCCGCAGTGCCGCACGCGGGCCAAACCCTGACTTTACCCGCAACCGGGACGTGCAGCTTCAGACCACAAACTGGGTGAATTGCGAAGCAGGCTCTCTGGGCGTGTGAAAGCTGTTGACCAGTGCAGACGGATCGGCATAGCCCAGGGCCATGCCGCAAACCAGCATCTCCTCTTCACCCGCCCCGATATGCGGCAGAATAATTTTGGCGAAACCGTTCCACGCGGCCTGCGGGCAGGTGTGCAGTCCATGACCGCGCGCCGCCACCATGATGCTTTGTAAAAACATGCCGTAGTCCAGCAGACTGCCCCGCCCCAGCACGCGGTCAATCGTGAACATGAGGCCGACCGGCGCGTCAAAAAAACGGTAGTTGCGCTGGTGCTGCGTGTGCATTTTGTCTCTATCGCCCTTGCCGATACCCAGCAGGCCGTACAAGCCCCAACCGTTTTCACGGCGACGTTCAATGTACGGGGAGACCCATTTTTCAGGATAGTAAGGATAGGCTTCCTGGTAGTGGGCGGCCAGGCTCGGGTCGGCACGCACAGCGTCATGGGCAGCGCAAACTTTGCTCACCAGTGCGTCACGCGTCTCCCCTTGCAGCACATAGACCTTCCAGGGCTGGGTGTTAACGCCGGATGGTGCTCGACTGGCGACATTGAGCACTTGCATCAGAGTCTCACGCGGGACGGCCTCAGGCAAAAAAGCACGCACCGACATGCGGCTGGTGATGGCTTGGTCTACAGGGTTCATGGGGGAACTTTCTTAAAGATAAAGCGGGCTTTCGGGAGTAGGGCGCTGTTAACGCAGACGCACTTCCATGATTTCGAAATCCAGCGCTTCGCGGTAGGTTTTTTCTTCACGCAAAGCCAAGTGCAAAAGTATTTTGGCAGCCTGTGCCTTGATCACGCGCGGCACAATCAAACCAGCGGCCACCATGGGCAAACCCAACCAGACATGGCCCGACCAGGCCAGGGCCGTGCCAATGGCAATGACGGGCAAGGCCAGCCCGACCACGAACAAACGGTGCCGAACATATTTTTGGGCCCGCTCGGGGTTGACGATCAAGTGGAAGCGACCCGCCGGCAGGCCGGCGCAAAACTCTGCATGCGGCAACTCCACCTGAGTGCCGGCAGGCGCCATTGTCTGCTGTTGAGATGTATTCAAAGGACTTGGGTTCATGGCTGGTGAGGGCCCATCTTAGATTGCCCAAAAAGGACTGTGCGCATCGACGTCACAACTCAGCAGCGCAGCTTATCCAGCGCCGACAGTAAGTTTGCGGGCATGGCCACAGGTCGACGCGTGAGACGGTCTACGTACACATGCACCAGGTGGCCGCTGGCCGCGCACAGAGCGTCGCCCCCAGAACTCGGGTCTGGACCTTGCCCGGCGAACAGTGCCACTTCATAGCGCACGCTGCTATGACCGACATGGGCCACGCGCAGGCCGGCTTGCACTTCCTGCGGATAAGCCAAGGGTGCAAAGTAGTTGCATTGCGACTCGACGACCAGACCCATGAAGGCGCCTGCATGAATGTCTAAAGCGCCTTGTTCAATCAAAAAACAGTTCACAGCTGTATCAAACCAGCCGTAATAAACCACATTGTTGACATGCCCGTAGACGTCGTTGTCCAACCAGCGGGTGCTGATCGGGAAAAACACTTTGTAGGCGCTGCGGGCCTGGGCAATGGGGCGGGTCATGTCAGGTGCGGGGGCTTGGGGTTCAAGGACATTTCTTGATTCTGCCAGTGCTGCCATCGCTGCCAATAAGTCAGCGCCAGCTCGTAAGTGTTCATCTGCACTTGCACGGTGTCGTCGATATTGACGCCGTAACCACCGGCCATGGCAAAGGCCAGGGGCACGCGGCGTTGCCAGGCCCATTCAAAGACACGCTGGTCACGCGCCTTCAGGCCCTCAAAGCTCAAAGCCAGGCGGCCCAGGCGATCACCCTCAAAAGGGTCGGCACCTGCCAGGTAAATCACCAGGCCGGGGGCAAAGCGCCGGTCCAGCTCGAAAAGTGCCTCGTCCAGTGCCTGCAAGTAAGGCGCATCGGCGCAGCCGTCAGGCAAATCCATGTCCAAGTCGCCGGCTTCCTTGCGAAAGGGAAAATTGTGCTTGCCGTGCAGCGACAGGGTGAACACGCTGGCGTCTTGCCTGAAGATGCTGGCCGTGCCGTTGCCCTGGTGCACATCCAGGTCGATCACAGCCACCTGCAGCGCAGCACGCTGCGGGCCGTGAAGGCGGCCCCACTCGGCTTGCATCAAGCGCGCGGCCACCGCCGCATCATTGAAGACACAAAAGCCGCTGCCCTGCTCAGCGCTGGCATGGTGCGTGCCGCCGGCCATGTTGGCGGCCACACCGGCAGGTCTGGCGTTTGCACCAGCTTGCAAGCCAAGTGCCGCACGGGCAGCGGCCACCGTAGCGCCCGCTGAACGCCGTGAGCGCTCGACCATCTGCGGGCTCCAGGGAAAACCGATCTCGCGCATGGCCGCTGCGGGCAATTGTCCGCTGGTCACAGCGTGGATATAAGCCGGACTGTGCGCCAGGGCCAGCTCGCCATCACTGGCCGCTGGTGCCTCCCGGGTTTGCACCTGCGCTAACTCCCGCGCCACCCTTTCGCGCAAAAGCGCGTACTTGGCCATCGGGAACCTATGACCCGCGGGAAGTGGCAATACAAAGTGGTCGGCGTAAAAGGCTTGCAATTGGCAAAAGCTTGAGAGTGATGAGTCAAAGACTCCAACTGAGGCAGCCTGAACAGCGCCCGTAGCGGCCGCACCATTGTGGCCGTTCAGGCCGCCCCGGGTACGGCAGGCGGTTGAACCCCTGCACACGCTAGATCTGATGCCTGCCTAGAGGGCAGCCTCTAAAATGCTGCAACGCAACAAAAACCGCTTGTAATGGCTCAGCTTATCCCTATACTAGGTTTTGTTGCAATGCAGCATTTAACACTGCATTCACATTTTTAAGCTGTCCACCTGATCCGTTCAACACTACTGGAGATTCAATATGCTGACCACTGAACAATTCATCGCTTCGCAAAAAGCCACCGTTGAAACCCTCTTCGGCTTGACCCACAAAGCCTTTGAGAGCGTTGAAAAACTGGTCGAGCTCAACCTGCAAGCTTCCAAAGCCGCACTGGCCGACACAGCCCACCAAACACAGGCTTTCATGGGCGTGAAAGACGCACAAGAACTGATGGCCATGCAAGCCGGCCTGATGCAGCCTCTGGCTGAAAAAACCGCTGCTTACAGCCGCCACCTGTACGACATCGCTTCGGGCACCACCAGCGAATTCAACAAGGCCGTCGAAAGCCAGACCGCTGATGCCCAAGCCAAGTTCATGAGCCTGGTTGACGGCGCTGCCAAGAACGCACCTGCCGGCTCCGAGACTGCCATGGCTGTCATGAAGAGCACCGTGGCTGCCGCCAACAACGCTTTCGAATCGGTTCAAAAAGCCGTGAAACAAGCCACCGACATGGCTGAAGCCAACTTCAACAGCGTCACCAAGACTGCTGCCACTGCCGTCAAATCTACTGCTGCCAAAAAGCGTTAATTCCTTTTCGCAAGAAAAAAGCCCGCCATGTGCGGGCTTTTTTTCGGCTGTGCAAGGGGCTGCAGCCTGAGACTCAGGGCTGAGCAATCACCACGGTTTGCAAGCGGGCCCGCAAGGACGGCATGGCAGCGAGCATAGCGGCCCGCCCTGCGTCAATGGCACGCTGGCGCGCAGAAAAATCAGCACTTTTGAGACCGACCAGGGAGGGTCGTACCACGATGTCGGCTTCGCGCAACTCGTGCTGGTTGATGCTTTTACCCATGATGGAAAAGGTCTGCAGAAGAATCTGCAGCGTGTCTTTGGTGGCACTGTCCTCAGGTGCCGTCGAAATGTCCACCGCGATCACCAGTTCTGCGCCCATCTGCCGCGCATAGCGCACCGGCACAGGTGCCACCAGCCCGCCGTCCACGTAATCGCGCCCGTTGATTTTCACGGGCACAAACACCGCTGGCACAGCGCTGGAGGCGCGCACGGCGGTGCCGGTGTCGCCGCGTTGAAAGAGTACCGCCTGACCGCTCCCAAGGTCGGTGGCCACCACGCCCAAGGGAATGCGCATGTCTTCAATCAGCCGCCCACCCACGGACTCGTTGACAAAGCGACCCAGGGCATCGCCGCGGAAAACGCCGCGACCCACCAGGGGCAGCATCCAGTCGGTGATGGCCGCCTCTTCCATGCTCATTGCCGTTTTTTGCAGTTCAGCGCTGGACTTGCCGCTGGCATAAAGCGCCGCCACCAGACTGCCCGCCGATGTGCCGACCAGGTAGTCCGGACGCAAACCGGCTTCTTCGAGCACCGCGATCACGCCCACATGCGCAAAACCTTTGGCAGCCCCGCCGCCCAGCGCCAGCCCGATGCGCGGCGCCCGTTTGCTGAGGGCCGGCGCAACTTCAGGACTGACCGGCGCAGGTCCGCCCGGGCCAGCACATCCGGCCAGCGCAGCCACCAAAACAGCCGACAGTGCCGCTGCAGCGCTGCGCCGCAAGCGGTAGCAGGCACCTGAAAAATAACCCTCAAAGCTATTGAGAATTATTCGCGTTTGCATTAAGATAAACAACTTCATCGCACCACAGACCTATTTTTTTCATGCCCACGAACTCATTTTTACCGCGCCTGGCAGCCATCAGCCTGTTAGGCCTGGCCGGTTTGGCCGCTGCCCAAGAACAAACCCTCAACCTGTATTCTGCACGTCACTACCAAACAGACGAAGCGCTGTACGCCAACTTCACCAAAGCAACCGGTATTCGCATCAACCGGGTGGATGCGGACGACGCCGGTATATTGGCCCGGCTCAAGGCAGAAGGCGCGAGCTCAGCGGCCGATGTGATCTTGCTGGTGGACGCAGCGCGACTGGGCAAGGCCGACATCGACGGACTGTTTCGCCCTATCAAGTCCGCGCAGCTCCAAGCGCTGATACCTGCCGCCTTGCATGCCAAGGCCGGGCCTGAAGGCGTCACCTGGTTTGGATTTTCAACCCGCGCCCGCGTGGTGGTCTATGACAAGTCCCGCGTCAAAAAAACCGATGTGGACAGCTATGAAGCTTTGGGTGAGCCTAAAAACAAAGGATTGCTTTGCACGCGCTCGGGCTCGCACCCCTACAACCTGTCGCTTTTCAGCGCAGTACTTGAGCACTTGGGCGAAGCTAAAACAGAATCCTGGCTCAAAGGCTTGGTGAGCAACATGGCTCGCGCTCCCAAAGGGGGCGATACAGACCAGATCAAAGGGGTGGCCAGCGGCGAATGCGGTATGGCTCTGACCAACAGTTATTACCTGGCGCGCCTGATGCGATCTACAGCGCCTGAAGACAAAGCCATCATGGCGAAAATTGACGTGGTGTTCCCGAACCAGCAAAGCTGGGGCACGCACGTCAACTTAGCCGGCGCAGGCGTCGCCAGGCACAGTAAAAACCCGGCGAATGCGGTGAAGTTCATGGAATACCTGGCCAGCCCCGGTGCCCAAAATTATTTTGCGGACGGCAACAACGAATGGCCGGCGGTCATCGGCTTGAAGCTCAACAACCCGGCACTGCAAGCCATGGCCGGCAAGGGCTTCAAGGCTGAAAACATGCCCGCCAGTGTGTTGGCCAATAACCAGACCAAGGTGCAGCAAATGCTGGACCGCGTTGGCTACAAATAAGCACATGCGCTGCATCAAAAGCCCGGCGCCTTCAGGTGACCGGGCTTTTTTCATGCGTGATAATTCGGGCTTGATTGACGTTAACGTCAATAGCGCTAATTCTCTGCACTCATCGCTTCACCTCTAAAGGAACTCTCATGGACATCGCAGGCAAGGTTTTCATCGTCACAGGCGGCGCATCAGGTTTGGGTGAAGGCACAGCCCGCATGCTGGCAGCCAACGGCGGCATGGTCGTGATTGCCGACATGCAAGTGGAAAAAGGTGAAGCCATTGCCAAAGACATCGGCGGTGCCTTTGTGAAATGTGACGTCAGCCAGGAAGCCGATGGCCAGGCCGTGGTCGCCAAAGCCGTTTCTCTGGGTAAGTTAATGGGCCTGGTCAACTGCGCGGGCATTGCCCCGGCAGAAAAAACGGTAGGTAAAAACGGGGCGCATTCGCTGGCTCTTTTTTCCAAAACCATCACCGTCAACCTGATTGGCAGCTTCAACATGATTCGCCTGGCCGCTGAGGCCATGAGCCGCAACGAGCCCGAAACAACCGGCGAGCGCGGCGTGATGATTTCAACCGCCTCGGTTGCCGCGTACGACGGCCAGATCGGCCAAGCCGCCTACAGCGCCTCCAAGGGTGGCGTGGTCGGCATGACGCTGCCGATCGCCCGGGATCTGGCGCGCAACGGCATCCGTAACATGACGATTGCCCCCGGCATTTTCGGCACGCCCATGATGTTCGGCATGCCGCAAGAGGTGCAGGACTCACTGGCCGCCAGCGTGCCTTTTCCGTCGCGCCTGGGCACGCCGCTGGACTACGCCAAGCTGGTGCGTCACATTTTTGAAAACGACATGCTCAACGGCGAAGTGATTCGCCTGGACGGCGCCATTCGCCTGGCTCCGCGCTAAACCATCCGGTCCGGGGCCGGCCATGAAACAAGCCACAGCGACTCGACTGAAAGCGTTGACAGCAATTGTTGCTGGTGCTGTCTTGCTGGGTCTGCTGACGGCTTGCGCTGCACCCGGCTTTGTCTACACAACGCCGGTTTTGCAACCCGAGGCAGCCACCGGCTTCAACGTAAAACCGGGTTGGGCCAGCCGTCATTTTTCAGTGGCTGCTGCCAACCCGCTGGCCACCGACGCCGGTTACCAGATACTCAAAGCCGGCGGCTCGGCCATCGATGCCGCGATCGCGGTGCAGATGGTGCTGGGCCTGGTTGAGCCGCAATCGAGCGGCATCGGCGGCGGAGCTTTTTTGCTGCACTTTAATGGCCGCGACACGCAAGCCTTTGACGGCCGTGAAACCGCGCCACTGGCCGCCACTGAAAACCTGTTGCTGGACGCCAGCGGTCAGGCGCTCCCCTTTCACCAGGCTGTTGTGGGTGGACGTGCAGTGGGCGTGCCCGGCACGCTGCGCATGCTCGAGTTGGCACACAGTCAGCACGGCAAACTGCCATGGGCCAGCCTTTTTGTTCCGGCCATCACGCTGGCAGAGCAGGGTTTCGGCGTGAGCCCTCGCCTGCATGGTTTGCTGGCAGTTGAAACTCATTTGAAAAAAGACCCTACAGCCGCCGCTTATTTTTACGACGCCAAGGGCGCGCCCTGGCCGGTCGGACATCGTTTGACAAACCCGGCGCTGGCCGCCGTTCTCAAGCGCATCGCTGCCGAAGGCTCCAAGGCCTTGCACGAGGGCGAGATCGCCCGGGCCATCATCGACAAGGTGCGCCAACACCCCGACAACCCGGGGCTGCTCAGCCTGCAAGACATGGCCGGATACCGCGCCCTTGTGCGTGAACCGCTGTGCCACGATGTTCGGGCACGGGCCCGCGAGTACCGCCTCTGCGGCATGCCGCCACCGAGCTCAGGCGCACTGGCGATTGGACAAATTCTGGGCATGCTCCAACACAGCGAGCCGGCAGACGGCTCGAATGCGCTGGTGCAAGGTGTGCCCTCTGCGCCCTGGTTACATCGTTATGCCGAAGCCTCGCGCCTGGCCTTTGCCGACCGCGCCCAGTATGTGGCCGACCCGGACTTTGTGGCGCCCCCGGGCGGCAGCTGGCTGAGCCTGCTGGCCCCCGATTACCTGGCTGCACGTGCCCGCCTGATCGGCCCCACCAGCATGCCAAGTGTGCGCCCGGGTGCGCTGGTCAGCCGCTACGCACCCATGCCCGAGCAACCCGAATACGGCACCAGCCACATCAGCATCGTGGACGGCAAGGGCCATGCGCTGGCCATGACCACCACCATCGAAGACGCTTTTGGTGCGCGCCAGATGGTGCACGGCTTTTTGCTCAACAACGAGCTGACAGATTTCAGCTTCACACCCGCCGATGCGCAAGGCAGGCCGATTGCCAACCGTGTGCAAGGCGGCAAGCGGCCCCGCTCGTCCATGGCGCCCACTCTGGTGTTTGACAAGGCCAGCGGTCAGTTGCTGATGACCGGCGGCAGCCCCGGCGGCGCGCTGATCATTCATTACACCGCCAAGCTGCTTTATGGCACGCTCGAATGGGGTTTGAATGCCCAGCAAGCCATTGACCTGCCCAACTTCGGCGCTCTCAATGGCCCCACTTTGCTTGAAGCGCAGCGC
Organism: Polaromonas sp.; assembly: GCA_044350025.1. Taxonomy (GTDB): domain Bacteria; phylum Pseudomonadota; class Gammaproteobacteria; order Burkholderiales; family Burkholderiaceae_C; genus Polaromonas. The sequence goes on from JBILIK010000032.1 coordinate 18,324, forward strand.
TTTCCAGCCGCCACCGTGCAAGCGCTGCGTGCGCGCGGCGCCACGGTACAAGAAATTCCCATGACCAGCGGGCTTCAAGCCATCGAAAAAACGCCGGGCGGTTGGTTCGGTGGTGCAGACCCGCGCCGCGAGGGCGTGGTGCGGGGCGACTAGTCGGCAAGGCCACCGGGCTGGTGGGTGTGATTAAATTGCCTTTCACTTTTCACACCCATGGCCATTCCCCAATCATTCATCCAGGAGCTTTTGGCCCGCGCCGACGTGGTGGACATCGTCGGGCGCCATGTTCAGCTTAAAAAAGGCGGCGCCAACTTCATGGGCCTGTGCCCATTTCACGGGGAAAAGTCGCCGTCCTTTTCGGTCAGCCCGGCCAAACAGTTTTATCACTGCTTCGGTTGCGGCAAAAACGGTAACGCCATCAGCTTCCTGATGGAGCATGCCGGCATGACCTTCATTGAGGCCGTCAAAGACCTGGCGCAGCAGTACGGCCTGCAAGTGCCCGAGGACGACGTCAGCCCGCAAGACCGTGCCCGGGCCGCGCAAGTGCGCGAACAGCAGGCCACGCTGTCCAGCGTGCTCGAGAAAGCCGGCGCTGCCTACATCAAGCACCTGAAAAACTCGCCACGGGCAATTGACTACTTCAAAGGCCGCGGCCTGTCTGGCGAGATCGCCCGCACCTTCGGCCTGGGCTACGCGCCCGAGGGCTGGCGCAGCCTGGCCAGCGTCTTTGCAGACTACAACGATCCGCTGCTGGTGGAAAGCGGCCTGGTCATCAGCGGCGAGCCGGGCGAGGAAAACGCCGCCGGCGAAGCCAAACGCTACGACCGCTTTCGCGACCGCGTGATGTTCCCCATTCGCAATGTCAAGGGCGAGTGCATAGGCTTTGGCGGCCGCGTGCTGGGCGACGACAAGCCCAAGTACCTGAACTCGCCGGAGACACCGGTGTTCAGCAAGGGCCGCGAACTCTATGGCCTGTTTGAAGCGCGCAGCGCCTTGCGCGAACACGGCTACGCCCTGGTCACCGAGGGCTACATGGACGTGGTGGCGCTGGCCCAGCTGGGCTTTGCCAATGCCGTGGCCACGCTGGGCACCGCCTGCACTGCCGAGCATGTGCAAAAATTGTTTCGCTTCACCGACGCGGTGGTTTTCAGCTTTGACGGCGACAGCGCCGGCCGCCGTGCGGCGCGCAAGGCGCTGGAAGCTGCCCTGCCCTTTGCCAGCGATGTGCGCAGCGTCAAGTTTTTGTTTCTGCCGGCAGAGCATGATCCGGACAGCTACATCCGCGAGCACGGCACCGAGGGCTTTGCCGCCATGGTCAAACAAGCCGTGCCACTGAGCCGCTTCATGCTCGAAGCCGCTAGCCAGGCATGTGACATGCAAACTGCTGAAGGCCGCGCCCACATGGCCAGCAATGCGCGTGTGCTCTGGAGCCTGCTGCCCGACGGCGCACTCAAGCGTCAGTTGCTCGCCGAGATTGCCGACCAGGTGCAGATCGACAGCCGCGAATTGCTGCAGCTGTGGCAACCTAGCGCCGGCTACCCGGGCAAAGCACGCCCTAAGCGCAGCATGCCCGAGCATGTAGAAGACGCCGGCCAGGACCCTGCTTTGTATGGCTTTGTTCCTGCCGGCGGCCCGGCACCCGTGCCCTGGGGAGAGCGACAAGGCCGTTACACCCCTGAGTACAACACCCGGGCGCGCCGGCTTACCGGGCGCGTCTTGCCGGCCAGCCGCGAAGACCGTGTGCTGCGCGCACTGCTGACAGAGCCACAGGCCTGGGACAAGTTCAGCCCCGAGGAGCATGCGCTGCTGTCCAGCCTGCCCGAACCGCACGGGCCCCTGTTTGTCTGGCTGGAGAGTCAATTGCACGAGCACGGCCCCCAACCCTGGGCGGCATTGCGTGAGGGCCTGCGCGAACACAGCCACGAAAACTATGCGGTCAACCAGCTGGCGCAAATCCCTGAAGGCATAGAGTCAGACTGGAACGAAGTGCGCCACATTCTGGCGCAACTCAGCCGCGCCGCCAGAGACGCTGAAATGCAGGCGCTGGCCTTGCGCGCACCGAACGACCCGACGGCCATGGCCCGTTACCGCGAACTGTCGGCCCAACAAAAACCCCGCTGAACCGGCCCGGCACTGGAACCCGTATTTGCCTTAAAAAAAGGCAGCAGGGTATAATCCAACTTTCAGTATCGGCAAGCGCGACAGCAGCACCTCCGGCACCGGCTCCCCGCACAACGGGACCTCTTGGGTACAGAGCCACTTCCCCCGCAAGGACTGCACCCCAAATGTTCGCCCAAACAACTTGCCACCATGCCCGGCTTCACCGCACGGGCATTTTTTGTGCCCCTGTGGGCTCTTGTTGAGATTTTCGGTTTTATCTGATCGTTTGCGCCCCTAGCATGGGCATGGCTCAAACGATCGCCGGTTGAACAGTTGATCTTGCCTGGAACACCCGTCGTCAGGCGCTTTGTTGTGAAAAGCCTTTTTTGACCCTGGAGAGCTTGCCATGCCTGTTCAAAAGTCTAAGAAATCTGCCAAAACGTCATCCCAACCGAAAGCCAAGCCTGCGGCCAAAAGCCCAGTCAAAAAGGCCAATGTGAAAGTGGCGGCCAAGCCGGTCAATCGGGTCTTGCCTGCTGGCAAGCTTGAAAAGTCTAAAAAGGTGGTCATCTCTGTCAAAGCGTCCGTCAAACCTGTCAAGTCTTCGAAGAAAGTAGTGTCCGTGCCGTCCAAGACCCCTGCCCTAACGACCAAAGTTGCGACCAAACCTGTTGCTAAAACCGTCGCCAAATCTAGCGCTAAACCGGTTGCCAAACCTTCAGTCAAAACTGCAGCCAAACCCCTGGCCAAAGCTGCGGCTAAATCAACAGCTAAAGCTGCAGCGAAACCAGCCGTCAAAGCCGCCGCAAAGTCGCCTGCCAAACCTGTCACTAAGCCTGCAAGCAAGGCCGCTACTGCCAAGCCTGCCGACAGCAAAGCCGCATCGGCCAAGGCCTTGGCCGAAGAGCAGACCAAGAAAAAACCCGGACGCCCGGCCAAGAACACGGCAGGCGACAGCGCAGCGGCTGTGACGGGTGCTAAACGCGGCCGCAAACCCAAGGCCGGGGCCAAAGCCTTGGGCGATGAGGACATGTCCGACATCGAGGACGACCTGGCGGGTGAACCGGTGCCCGAGTCGACAGAAAAGGTCAAACCCCTGCGCATGAAAATCAGCAAGGCCAAAGAACGTGCCTTGATGAAAGAGTTCGGCCTCGAAGAGACCGTGCTGTCTGAAGAAGACATGGCCAAGCGCCGCTTGCGCCTGAAAACCCTGATCAAGCTGGGCAAGACGCGTGGCTACCTGACACACGGCGAGATCTCCGACCATCTGCCCGACAAGCTGGTTGATGCCGAGACGCTCGAAGTCGTGGTCAACATGCTCAATGACATGGACATCGCTGTCTACGAGCAAGCCCCTGACGCCGAAACCCTGTTGATCAACAACACGGGCGCCACTGTCGCTACCGAAGAAGAAGCCGAAGAGCAAGCCGAAGCCGCCCTGTCCACCGTGGACAGCGAGTTCGGCCGCACCACCGACCCGGTGCGCATGTACATGCGCGAAATGGGCACGGTTGAGCTCTTGACGCGCGAAGGCGAGATTGAGATCGCTAAGCGCATCGAGGGCGGCCTCATGCGCATGATGGAAGCTATCTCCGAGAGCCCGGCCACGATTGCCGAAATCCTGCGCCTGGCCGCTGAAATCCGCGAAGGCAAGATCGTCATCTCCACCGTGGTCGATGGTTTTTCCAACCCCAACGAAGCCGACGACTATGTGGCCGAAGAGGACTTCGACGAGTTCGACGAAGAAGACGATGACGACGGAAAAGGCGGCTCCAAGGCGCTGACCAAAAAGCTCGAAGAACTGAAAAAAGAAGCACTCAGCCGCTTTGACAAGATCGCCCTGTACTTTGAAAAAGTGCACAAGACCTATGACAAAGAAGGCTACGGAACGCCCACCTACTTGAAAGCGCAAAAAATGCTCAGCGACGAGCTGATGACTGTGCGCTTTACCGCCAAGACGATTGAAAAGCTTTGCGACCTGTTGCGCGCCCAGGTGCTGGATGTTCGCAAGAAAGAGCGCGAGCTGCGCCGCATCATCGTAGACAAGTGCGGCATGCCGCAGGAAACCTTCGTCAAGGATTTTCCGCCCAACCTGCTCAACCTGAAGTGGGTCGAAAAACAGGTCGCTGCCAACAAGCCCTGGTCCGTGGTGATGGCCCGCAACGTGCCGCCCATTCAGGAACTGCAGACCAAGCTGGCCGAGTTGCAGTCGCGTGTGGTCGTGCCTTTGGGTCACCTCAAGGACATCAACAAGCGCATGAACGAGGGCGAGACCAACTCGCGCGATGCCAAGAAAGAGATGATCGAGGCGAACTTGCGCCTGGTGATTTCTATCGCTAAAAAATACACCAACCGCGGCTTGCAGTTCCTGGACTTGATCCAGGAAGGCAACATCGGCTTGATGAAAGCGGTGGACAAGTTCGAGTACCGCCGCGGCTACAAGTTCTCGACCTATGCCACCTGGTGGATCCGCCAGGCGATCACCCGCTCGATCGCTGACCAGGCGCGCACCATCCGTATTCCGGTGCACATGATCGAGACCATCAACAAGATGAACCGCCTGTCGCGCCAGCACTTGCAGGAGTTCGGTTTTGAGCCGGACGCCAGCATACTGGCCGCCAAGATGGAGATTCCGGAAGACAAGATCCGCAAGATCATGAAGATCGCCAAAGAGCCGATCTCGATGGAAACGCCGATCGGTGACGATGATGATTCGCACCTTGGTGACTTTATCGAGGACAGCGCCAACACCGCACCGCTGGAAGCGGCGATGCAGGCCGGTCTGCGCGATGTGGTCAAAGACATTTTGGACAGCTTGACACCGCGCGAAGCCAAAGTGCTGCGCATGCGTTTCGGTATCGAGATGTCCACCGACCACACGCTGGAAGAAGTCGGTAAGCAGTTTGACGTGACGCGCGAGCGTATTCGTCAGATCGAAGCCAAAGCGCTGCGCAAGTTGAAGCACCCCAGCCGCAGCGACAAGCTGCGCAGTTTCATCGACATGCAGTAAGCCCTGCTGCTTAGTCCAGGCCCAAAGCGCCTGCAGCCCACCCGGGTTGCAGGCGCTTTTTTTGCGTCCGAGCACGGGGTTTCAAGGCACAATTCATCTATCTTTGATGTAGGGTCTCCAATGAAAACACTGCGCTACGGTTTTATCGGCTGCGGCATGATGGGGCAGGAGCATTTGCGCAATATCGCGCTCTTGCCGGCCAGCGCTGTCACACGCCTCTTTGAACCGGACGAGGCCATGGCTGCGCGCGCAATCGCTTTGGCACCCGGCGCACAACGCTGCAGCAGCCTGGAGGATGTGGTCACAGCCGAAGACGTCGATTGCCTGGTGATCACCAGCCCCAACTTCCGGCATGCCGAACAGCTCCAGCAGATTGCCCGTTTGCGACCGCTGCCCCTGTTGCTCGAAAAACCGGCCTGCACCAGCCTTGAGGACGTGCGTGCACTGCAAGCACTGGCGCCCGACTATCCGGCGCCCATCTGGGTGGCCATGGAGTACCGCTACATGCCCCCCGTGGCGCGCCTGGCCGAAGAAGTTCACTCGCAAACCAACACCGGCCCGGTGACGCTGCTGAGCATTCGCGAACACCGCTTTCCTTTTTTGGTCAAAGTCGGCGACTGGAACCGCTTTAACCGCTACACGGGCGGCACACTGGTTGAAAAGTGCTGCCACTTCTTTGACCTGATGCGCCACCTCACGCAGAGCGAGCCGGTGCGCATTTATGCCTCGGCCTCTGCCGAGCACAACCACCAGGACGAAAGCTACCCTGAAGGCGTGCCCGATATTCTGGACAACGCTTATGTGATCGTCGACTTTGCCTCCGGTCAGCGCGCGATGCTGGAGTTGTGCATGTTTGCCGAAGGCGCGCGTTACCAGGAAGAAATCTCAGTGGTCGGGCCGCGTGCCAAGGTCGAATGTTTTGTGCCGGGACCGGGCCGTTTCTGGCCGGCGCATCTGGGTGCGCCGCCGACGGCGCAACTGGTGATGAGCCCGCGCGAGCACAAAGGCCCGGTAGTGCTGCAAGTTCCGGTAGACCCGGTTGCTCTGGCCGCTGGTGACCACAACGGCTCCACTTTTTATCAGCACCAGCGCTTTCGGGCAGCCGTGCTGGGCGAGGGACCGGTCGAGGTCAGCCTGCAGGACGGCCTGGCCGCAGTCATCATGGGCCTGGCGGCGCAGGAGTCGGCGCGCACCGGCCAGTCAATTGATTTGCGCAGTGGCGACTGGAAAATCTGAAGACCAGCAGATCTGAAGCGCCGCAGCGGCAGCCTCAGGCGGCAAGCAGTCGGCCGGGCAAGAACTGGCTCTGCGCATAGATCAGCGGCGCCAGCATGCTGCAGCCAAAATCACGCACTTCGCCCAGCATGATGTCGTGATCGCCCGCAGGGATCACCTGAACCAGCGCGCAGTCAAACCAAGCGCTGCTGCCCGCCAGCCGCAAGCGGCCGCTGGCCAGCCGGTCGGCTGCCACGCCGGCAAAGCGCTGGGCCATGTCACCGGTGGAAAATTGCCCTGCCAGCGCTTGCTGCCCATCGGACAGCACGCTCACCGTGTACCCGCCCGCACTGACAAAGGCCGCACGGCTGCTGGCGCTTTGGCGGATGCTCCAGAGCACCAGCCGCGGCTCCAGCGACACCGAGCTGAAGGAGTTGCAGGTCATGCCCCAGTCTTGCGCGTCATGGTGCGCGCTGACCACGGTCACGCCGGTGGCAAAGCAAGACAAGGCGTCGCGGTAGTCTCGGCTCATGGCACCTCCACGCCATTGGCCAGCGAATACAGCTCGAACCAGGTCTGGCGGTCCAGCGTGACACGCAAAGCGTCCTGCATGCGCGCAATACGCGCCGGGTCGTTGGTGCCCAGCACCGGGATGATGCGCGCGGGATGGTGCAGCAACCAGGCAATGGCCACAGCGCTCTCGTCCACGCCCTGCGCACTTGCAACGCGCTGCAGTGCGGGGCGCAAACGCAAGGCCGCCGCATCATGGCCGAACAAACGCCCTCCCCCCAGCGGTGACCAGGCCATGACCGGCAGACCCAGGCGCTGGGCATGGGCGAGCTGTCCGTCGACGAAGCCGCGGGTTTGCATGAGACTGACTTCAATCTGGTTGGTCAGCAGCCGGTTTGTCATGGCCGACTGCAGCAAGTCCATGTCCCAGGGCATGAAGTTGGACACGCCCGCCGCGCGCACCTTGCCGCTTTGAATCAAGCTGTCCAGACAGGCGCCCAATGCGTGGTGGTCCATCAGCGGGTCGGGCCGGTGAATCAAGAGCAGGTCAATGGCGTCCACGCCGATGTTTTGCAAAGAACGCTCCACGCTGGCCTGCACATGCGCGGCAGAGGTGTCGTAGTGTTTGACGCGGTTGCTAGGTCGCTGATCGGACAGCAGCATGATGTCGCACTTGGTGACGATTTCCATGCGCGCCTTCAAGCCGGGTTGGGCACGCAGGGCCGCGCCGAACAAAGCCTCGCAGCGGTAGCCACCGTAAATGTCGGCATGATCAAAAGTCGTGATGCCCTGGTCCAGGCAAGCCTGAATCCGGCCGGCGACGGCTTGCGCTGAAGTGTCGGCCGCTTCAGACAGGCGCCAGATGCCGTAAGCCAGCCGGCTGAGCGACAAGCCGGGATTCAATTCAACGCGGGGCATGTTCATCGACGGGTTCCTAGACCTAAAGGGGTGGCGGGGGTGCTGGCCGGCACGCGGCCATAAGCCTGGGCCAGCGAGCAGGTTTGTAATTGCGGCAGCACCTTGGTGCCAAAGATGTCGCATTCGTCAAGGTGAGGGTAACCTGAAAAGATAAAGGCGCGGATGCCCATCTTTTGGTAGGCATGAATTTCACTGAGCACCTGGTCCACGCTGCCGACCAGTGCTGCCCCGCAACCGCTGCGGGCGCGGCCCACGCCAGTCCACAAATGCGGCTCGACATAGCCCTCGATGTCGGCCATCTCACGGCTAAGGGCTTGCGTGGACACACCCAGGCTGCCGGCGTCCAGCGCACGGGCGCGGATCTCGCGGCCTTTTTCGTCGTCCAGTTGAGAGACCAGTTCGCGGGCGTATTCACGCGCCTCGGCCTCGGTGTCGCGCACGATCATGTGCACACGCAAACCGTAGTCCAGCACACGGCCGTACTTGGTGGCACGTTCATGCACATCGCGCATGCGCTGCGCAAGCATCTCGCGGGTTTCCGGCCACATCAGGTACACATCGCAGTGGGCTCCGCACAACTCCAGCGCCGGCGGGCTGTAACCGCCAAAGTACAAGAGCGGACCGCCGTTTTGCTGGTAAGGCCTGACCGGGTCGGTGCTCAAACCCTTGAGCTGGTAAATCTTGCCTTCGTAATTGATCTCGTCCTGCGTCCAGGCCTGCTTGAGGATCTCGACCACCTCCCAGGAGCGCTGGTAGCGGTAGTCGCTATCGGCCTTTTCTCCCGGGAAATCTGAAGAAATGACGTTCAGCGTCAGCCGGCCCTGGAGCATATGGTCCAGCGTGGCCACGGTGCGCGCCAGCATGGCCGGGTGCATCTCGCCGCATCGGATGGCAGCCAGCAAATTGATGCGCGAGGTCAGCGGCGCCATAGCGGCCACAAAGCTCAGCGTGTCCTGCCCCACCTGGTAAGACGAGGGGCACAGCACATTGCGAAAGCCGTGCTGCTCAGCGTGCTGCACGATGCGGCTGGTGTTCTCCCAGCTGCTGCGCAAATCGCCTTCAGGCACGCCCAGATGGCGAAAGTCATCTGAACAAAGCGGTGCAAACCAAGCAACTTCGGCGCCAGCAAGGCCCTCACCCCGTATCGGTACAACTTGCATCAACAATATCCCCGCGGGGTTTTAAAAAAGTGCATGAATAGTACATGAATTTAACTGCACCGGCAATCCAATTACCATTGACGCCAGATGAATGCACTTGCGCGGGCCAAGCCCCTTCCCATTTACCTGCAGATTTCTGAGTTGCTGACGCGGCAAATCCGGGCCGGCCACTGGCGCGCAGGCGAACGCTTGCCCACCGAAGCCGAACTGGCTGAGTCCCTGGGCGTTGCGGTGGGCACTTTGCGGAAGTCGCTGGCTTTGCTGCAAGAGCAACAAGTACTCGAGCGCATTCAGGGTTCTGGCACCTATGTGCGCAGCAGCCAGAGCGGCAAAAGTATTTATGAATTTTTCCGGCTCGAGCTGCAAGACGGACCGGGTCTGCCAACGGCCAAAATATTGAGTTTGAAGCTGGTAGCGCGCCCGGCTGA
>JBILIK010000033.1:0-27617 GCA_044350025.1 Polaromonas sp.
GCCGCCATGCGCCAGGTGCTGCTGCGCCGCTATACCAAGCTGGCCGAGGCGGCCCGTCACAACGAAGCCCGGCTGCCCGACCTGGTGCTGGTTGACGGCGGCAAGGGCCAGGTGTCGATGGCGCGTCAGATTTTTGAAGAGCTGGGTCTGGATCTCGGACTGATCGCCGGCGTCGAAAAAGGCGAGGGCCGCAAAGTCGGCCTGGAAGAGCTGGTGTTTGCCGACGGACGTGAGAAAGTCCAGCTCGGCAGTGAGTCGGCCGCCTTGATGCTGATTGCGCAAATTCGCGACGAAGCGCACCGTTTTGCCATCACCGGCATGCGGGCACGCCGCGACAAGGTGCGGGTAGGCGGCAGCAAGCTCGAAGACATTGCCGGCATCGGCCCCAAAAAACGCGCCAGCTTGCTGCAGCGCTTTGGTGGTATTCGCGGTGTGGCCTCGGCCAGTGCCCAAGACTTGGCCACCGTCGAGGGTATTTCACGTGAGCTCGCAGACGAGATTTACCGCGCTTTGCACTGAGCCAAAGCGCCGATTTAGCGTCCGGCCCCGCTCGTCCTGCAGCCCGGGCTCAGACTCATGCCAAAATCAAGCCATGTTTCTGACCATTCCCACCATCATGACCTGGACCCGCATCGTGGCGATTCCATTGATTGTGGGGGTTTTTTACATCGACTTGCCTGAGCCCAGCCGCAACCTGATCGCCACGGTCTTGTTCGTGTTGTTTGCCGCTACCGATTGGCTGGACGGCTTTTTGGCCCGCAAACTCAATCAAACTTCTTCTTTCGGCGCTTTTCTGGACCCGGTGGCCGACAAATTTTTAGTTTGTGCCTCCTTGCTGGTCCTGGTGCACTTGCAACGAGCCGATGTGTTTGTGGCGCTCATCATCATCGGGCGTGAAATCGCGATTTCTGCCCTGCGCGAATGGATGGCCCAGATCGGCGCCACCAAAAGTGTGGCTGTGCACATGCTTGGCAAGCTCAAGACCACCGTGCAGATGCTCGCCATTCCCTTTTTGCTTTACCACGGCACGCTGTTCGGCGTCATTGACACACATCTCTGGGGCACCTGGCTGATCTGGATTTCAGCGGTCCTGACAGTGTGGTCCATGGTTTATTACTTGCAAAAAGCCATCCCTGAAATCCGCGCCCGCACCAAATGAGCGCTTCCCCCAGCGCCAGCGGGCAAAGCGCTGCCAGCCTTTGGCTTCTAGCCATGCCCTTGGTATTTGTGCTGATCTGGAGCACCGGCTTCATCGTTGCCAAATTCGGCTTGCCCTACGCACCGCCTTTGACCTTTCTGGCATGGCGTTACGGCTTTTCTATCGTCTGCTTTTTGGTCTGGATACAACTTTGCGGCGCGGTCTGGCCGCAGCGTGGCAGCCAATGGCTGCACCTGGCTGTGACCGGATCCTTGATGCACGCTGGCTACCTGGGCGGCGTGTGGGTGGCGGTCAAAGCCGGCATGGGCTCGGGCCTGGCGGCCTTGATTGTGAGTTTGCAGCCGGTGCTCACGGCGGTCTGGGTGTCACAGTGGGCAGGGCAGGGTGCTGCGCCCCAGCAGGTCAGTCGCCGCCAGTGGCTGGGCCTGGCACTGGGCCTGGGTGGTTTGCTCTTGGTGGTCTGGCGCAAGCTGGGTGTGGGCAGTGAAGTCAGTGGTTTGACGCTGGGCGCTGCGGTCTTTGCGCTCTTGAGCATCACGGCTGGCACGCTTTACCAAAAACACTTTATGCAGCCCACCGACGTGCGCACCGCCAACGTGATTCAGCTGGCCGCAGCCTTGCTGGTGACGCTGCCGCTGACCCTGTTGGAAACCGAAGCCATTGCCTGGAACGGGGCATTCATAGGCGCCATGGCTTGGGCGGTTCTGGCGCTCACCCTGGGCGGCAGCTCCTTGCTTTACCTGCTGATCCAGCGCGGCGCGGCCACGGCGGTGACCAGCTTGCTCTACTTGGTGCCACCCACAACGGCCCTCATGGCCTGGGCTTTGTTTAACGAAGAAATCACCTTCGCTACGCTGCTGGGCACGGTGATTACCGCCCTTGGCGTGAGCCTGGTGGTACGGCCGGCCCGGGCACCCCAACCTAGCGCCTTGCAATAAAACTAATTTCAACTTGAAGGAATCACCATGAAACCCAACCCCGGTAAAAAAAGAATTGCGGTCATCCCCGGCGACGGTATCGGCAAAGAAGTCATGCCCGAAGGCGTGCGCGTCATGGAAGCGGCTGCCACCAAGTTCGGCATTGACCTGCAGTTTGACCACTTTGATTTTTCAAGCTGGGACTACTGCGAAAAACACGGCCAGATGATGCCCGACAACTGGAAAGACCTGGTCGGCGGTCATGACGCCATTTATTTCGGCGCTGTCGGCTGGCCCGCAAAAATTGCTGATCACGTTTCCCTGTGGGGTTCACTCCTGCTGTTTCGCCGGGAGTTTGACCAATACATCAATCTGCGCCCGGCCCGTTTGATGCCCGGCATCATCGCGCCCGTCGTGCGGCGTGACGGTAGCCCGCGCAAGCCCGGCGAGATTGACTTTTACATCGTGCGCGAAAACACCGAAGGTGAATACTCCAGCATCGGCGGGCGCGCCTTCCCCGGCACCGAGCGCGAATTTGTTGTGCAGCAGTCGGTGTTCTCGCGTATCGGCGTGGACCGCGTGCTCAAGTTTGCTTTTGAACTGGCCATGAGCCGGCCCAAAAAACACCTGACCAGCGCCACCAAGTCCAACGGCATTTCTATATCGATGCCCTACTGGGACGAGCGCGTTGAAGAAATGGCCAAGGGCTACCCTGATTTGCGGCTGGACAAATTCCACATTGACATCCTGACCGCGCACTTTGTGCAGCGCCCGGATTTCTTTGATGTGGTGGTGGCCAGCAATTTGTTTGGCGACATCCTGAGCGACCTGGGCCCGGCTTGCACCGGCACCATCGGCATTGCGCCCAGTGCCAACCTCAACCCCGAGCGCAAGTTCCCTTCGCTGTTTGAGCCGGTGCACGGCTCGGCACCCGACATTGCCGGCCGCAACATCGCTAACCCCATCGGGCAGATCTGGTGCGGCGCCATGATGCTGGAGTTTCTGGGTCACAAAGAAGCGCATGACGCTGTGCTGGCCGCCATCGAAAAAGTTCTCGCTCCCGGAAGTGGCGCACCCCGCACACCGGACCTGGGCGGCACGGCCGGCACTGCAGACGTCGGCAAAGCCATTGCGGCAGCACTGTAAGGCCTGCGCGCCCAGCCGTCTGTTAGCACGCGCAGCATCGCGGCGCAATAGGGTTTGGGCGAGGTCTTGCGGATGCAAAGAGGCATAGAATCCGCCTCCTCCCCCACCTTTAAAAGGTGCCGGTACAGACTTCTGTGCTGATTGCACTTGGTTTTTCTTAAGTCCTTTTTGCGTACAAATTAACTTATCAGCTACAAGGCATACCCCGTGAATAAATCTGAATTAATTGACCACATAGCTCAGCAAGCCGACATTTCAAAAGCTGCCGCCTCCCGCGCCCTTGAGGCCGCCATCGATGCCATCACGGACACCTTGAAAAAGGGTGACAGCGTTTCGCTGGTCGGTTTCGGCACTTTTGTTGCTACAGAACGCGAGGCCCGCACTGGCCGCAACCCCCGCACCGGCGTTGCGATTAAAATCGCTAAAGCCAAAGTTCCGAAGTTCCGTCCGGGCAAAGCCCTGAAGGACGCATTGAACTGATGCAGACGAGATAAGAAGTTAGAAGTGGGGTGCTTAGCTCAGTTGGTAGAGCAGCGCCCTTACACGGCGTAGGTCGGCGGTTCGAGCCCGTCAGCACCCACCAATAACTCTGAAAATGGCGAACATAGCAGTTCGCCTTTTTTTCGCGCATTGCTTCATGTTCAGCGGTCAACAGCCTCGTCGATAAACAGGAATTCCCAGATGTTTGATTTCATTCGCAAGCACACCAAAATAACGATGTGGCTGCTGTTTTTGCTGATCGTTCCCTCCTTTGTTTTGCTGGGCATGAACGACCACAACCGCTCTACCGGAACAGCCGCTGTGGCCCAGGTAGACGGGCGCGACATCACCCAGGCTGAATGGGATGCCGCCCACCGCAGCGAAATCGACCGCCTGCGCGCCTCGATGCCCTCGCTGGACATCAAGCTGCTGGACTCACCCGAAGCGCGTTACGCCACGCTGGAGCGGCTGGTCAGCGAGCGCGTGATGGCGGCTGCTGCAGACAAGTTTTACCTGGGCGCCAGCGACCAGCGCTTAGCCCGTGAGTTGCAAAACAACCCGCAAATTGCGGCGCTGCGCAAGCCCGACGGCTCGCTGGACATGGAGCGTTATCGTCTCTTGCTTGGCAGCCAGGGCATGAGCCCTGAGATGTTTGAAGCCAAAGTTCGTGCCGATCTGTCCACCCGCCAGGTCATGACCGGTGTGGCCGCCACCGGCTTTGCATCGGCAGCCGTGGCCGACACGGCGCTCAATGCTTACTTTGAAAAGCGCGAGCTGCAACTGGCTCGCTTCAACCCGGCCGACTACGCCGCCAAACTCAGCCCCACCGACGCCGATCTGGACCAGTACTACCAGGCCAATCTCGCCTTGTTCCGCGCCCCCGAGCAAGCCAGCATTGAGTACGTGGTTCTGGATGCCGAAGCGGTTGCTAAAACCATCACGCTCAATGAGTCAGATGTCAAAACCTATTACGAGCAAAACGTCCAACGTTTGAGCGGCGCTGAAGAGCGCAGGGCCAGCCATATTCTGCTCAACGCGCCTAAATCAGCCCCGGCGGCCGAGCGTGAAGCTGCCAAAGCCAAGGCCGCCCAGTTGCTCGCTGCCGTGCGTAAAACGCCAGACAGCTTTGCCGAGCTGGCCCGCAAAAACTCGCAAGACACAGGCTCTGCCGCCAAAGGCGGCGACCTCGACTTCTTCGGCCGCGGCGCCATGGTCAAGGTCTTTGAAGACACAGCCTTTGCGCTGAAAAAAGGCGAAATCAGCGACGTGGTTGAAAGCGACTTCGGCTTTCACATTATCCGGCTGACCGACATCAAAACCCCCAAGCAACGCAGCTTTGAAGAAATTCGTCCTGAGATCGAATCCGAACTTAAAAAGCAGCAAATGCAGAAAAAATTTGCCGAATCTGCTGAGTTGTTTACCAACGGCGTTTACGAGCAAGCCGACAGCCTCAAGCCCGTGGCCGAGCGCTTAAAACTGGAGATCCGCAACGCCTCCAGTGTCAGCCGCAACCCTGCGGCCGACGCCAAAGGCCTGCTGGCCAACCCTAAGTTTTTAAGCGCCCTGTTTTCTGCAGATACGATAGAAAAAAAGCGCAACACCGAAGCCATTGAAGTAGGCCCCAACCAACTCGCTGCCGGCCGTATCAGCCAGTACACGCCTGCCCAGGCCCTGCCCCTTACCGATGTGAAAAATCGCGTGCGCGCCCTCTGGCTGGCCAGCCGCAGTGCCGAAGAAGCCCGCAAAGACGGCACTGCCAAACTCGCTGCATGGCAAGCCAACCCGGCCGGCGCCGCTTTGCCGCAAACCCTGGTGGTCTCTCGCACGGCCACCCAAAACCTGCCGCCGCTGTTGCTGGATGCGATCTTGCGCGCCGATCCGGCCGCCTTGCCGGCGCTCTCAGGCGTCGACCTGGCCGCACAGGGTTATGCAGTGGTCAAAGTCACCCAAGTGCTGCCGCGCGATCCGCGCGATGAAAACGCCACCCGCCAGGAGCGGGCCCAGTACGCCCAGTGGTGGACTGCTGCCGAAAGCCTGGCCTATTACAAGTTCATGCAAGAGCGCTTCAAGGTTGAGATCAAGGTCAGCAAACCCAACGCTTCCCTGGCCTCGGCCGAAGCGGGTAGCAACCAGGCCGGCGCCAAGTAAGCTCACAGAGCCCCTTGCCCTTATAATTTGCGACTTCGGTGGCTGTAGCTCAGTTGGTAGAGTCCAGGATTGTGATTCCTGTTGTCGTGGGTTCGAGCCCCATCAGCCACCCCAGTATTTATATGGAAACCCTGCTATCTTTTAGGTAGTGGGGTTTTTCATTTGTGCCAATTGCAGGCAAACTCAAGACACTCTGTTTGTGATCTCTGATTCCCTGACCCCACCTGACTTGCGCGCCATGGCGGCTGAGCTGCCTTCCGGGCCGGGTGTTTACATTTTTCACGGGTACGAGGGCGCGCTGCCCCTTTACATCGGCAAGAGCGTCAACCTGCGCAGCCGGGTGCTGTCGCACCTGCGCAACCCTGACGAAGCTAATTTGCTGCGGCAGACGCGCCGCATCAGCCACATCCGCACGGCAGGTGAGATCGGAGCGCTGTTGCTGGAGGCCAGTTTGATCAAGCAGCAGCAGCCCTTGCTCAATCAGAAACTGCGTCGCAACCGGCAGCTTTGCTCTTGGCGCTGGAAGGGCGATCAGCTAGATGTTGTCTATTCAAAAGATGTCAATTTCGCCACCGAACCATCTTTGTTTGGCCTGTACGCCAGTCGCCATGCGGCCATAGAGGGACTGCATCAACTGGCTGACCAGCACCGGCTTTGCTATGGCGCACTGGGGCTGGAAAAGCTCAAGCCTGGGCGAGCCTGTTTTCGCGCCAGTATTTCTCTGTGTGCCGGTTTTTGCCGGGGTGATGAAAGCGCAGAGGCACATGGCAGTCGCCTGTTCTCCAGTCTGGAGGGTTTGCGTGTGGCCTGCTGGCCTTACCCGGGGGCCATTGGCTTGACCGAGCGCTTCGAGGACCTGTGCCAGGTGCATGTGATTCGCAACTGGTGTTATCTTGGCAGTGTGAGTGACCTGAGCCAGGCCAGTGCGCTGGACGAGATGGCTGCTGGTTTCGATGCGGACGGCTACAAAATTTTGTGCCGCCCGGTGCTCAGCGGCAGCGCACACATCACGCTGCTGGGCCCAAGCAACCTGAGGGAGACTGTATGAACCGACTGGCGCAATCTGTTGGCAAATGGTTGGCGACCTACCTGAGCAAAGAGCTTGAGATCGATGGCACGGCACCGCCCTCGAACCCCTTGCACCTGCAAGCCATTTTGCAAGCGGGTGATGTTTTGCTGGTCGAGGGCAACACCCGGCTCAGTGGCGCTATCAAATACCTGACCCAGTCCACCTGGTCGCATGCGGCGCTTTACGTGGGTGTGGATGCTGCGCCCGGCATGCCGCAAGGCCACTGTCTGGTGGATGCTGACACCGTGCAGGGTGTGCGCAGCATCGGGCTGGAAAAATTTGCCCACTTGCACACCCGAATCTGCAGACCGATTGGCCTGACGCCGCAAGAGCGCAACACGGTGGTTCAGGCGGCAATTGCAAAAATAGGACACCAATACGACCTGCGCAATGTGTTTGACTTGGCCAGGTATTTGTTGCCCACACCGCCCGTACCCACACGCTACAGACGCAGGCTGCTGGCTTTGGGCAGCGGAGACCCCACACGCGCAATTTGCTCTACGCTGATAGCGCAGGCCTTTGAAAGCATTCAATACCCCATACTTTCTTTAGAAAAGCGCCAGACCCAATCTTTTGCCCGGGGTGCTTGGTTTGAACCCAAGGCCTTTAAGCCCAAACACTTCAGTTTGTTGACCCCCCGGGACTATGACGTCTCGCCGTACTTTGCCATCGTCAAACCCACGGTCGAGTGCGGTTTTAATTTTCGTGATCTGGAGTGGGCGCAATAATGCCCGCACCCCCCTCAGAAGAAAACATGCAAAGTGCAAACAAAACCGCGCCCAAAGCCTGGACCGCTGACGAGGTCCGTCAGGACGAATCCTGGATTCAGCGCCTGAGCGCCGCCGAGGTTGAGGGCTTTGACCTGGCCTTGGCGCACGCCAGGCGCCTGAACAAACCGCTGCTGGCGATGGCGCAGGCCGACTTTCCGCTGAGTGATGCATCGCGCGCTGCCTTGGCGCGTGCCGTTGCCACTACGCAAACCGGCTTTGGCATGTGCCTCGTGAAGGGCTTTCCGGCGGACCGCTGGAGTGAAGCCGACACCCGGTTGGCTTACTGGGGCATGGGCCTTTACATGGGGGTGGGCCGCACGCAAAACCGCGCCAGCCAGGTGATGAACGATGTGCGTGACGAGGGCGGTGACTACAAGGCCAAGGGCGGGCGCGGTTACAACACCAATGCCGGCCTGGACTTTCACCAGGACTCTTGCGACGTGGTGGGCCTTTTGTGCAGGCGCACTGCCAAAAGCGGCGGCACGAGTAAAGTGATCAGCTCGATGGCATTGCGAAACGAGGTGCAGCGCCTGCGCCCGGACTTGATGGCGGTGTTACAGCAGCCGTTTTTTCACAGTTACCAGGGCACGCAAGACCCGTCGCAGCCGCCGTTTTACCGCTGCCCGATTTTTGGCAATGACCCAGAATTTTTTGTGGCGCGCACCAACCGCAAAAACACCGATGCCGCTCAGCGCGATTTCCCCGAAGTGCCGCGCCTGACCGCCTTGCAGACGGAAGCGCTGGACCTGTTGGACCAGCTGATGCCCAGCCCCTTGCTGTGCTACTCCATGGAGCTTGAGCGTGGCGACCTGCAACTGCTCAACAGCTACGTCACGCTGCATTCGCGCACGCCCTTTGAAGACTTTGAGCAAGCCGACGACAAACGCCACCTGCTGCGCTTGTGGCTGTCGATTCCTGCTTCACAGCCCTTGCCGGCGGCTTTTGAAGAGTACTTTGGCGATGTGCGTGCCGGCGCGGTGCGCGGCGGTGTGCGCGGCAGCGCCATCACGCCTGAGTTTGTGGCCTACGAACAACGTCAGGCCGCGGTGATGGGCATGCCTTTGAAGGCCTGGGCAGACAAGAGCGCCAGGGTTTAACGGCTCAAAAACCGGCCGGTGTACGAGCCGGTTGCCAGTCCCTTGGCAAAGGCCCATTGGCCATTGACCATCACGCGTTCTATGCCCTCGCACATCAGGTGGGGGTTTTCATAAGTGGCCTTGTCCTGAACCCGCGCAGGGTCCAGCAGCACCAGGTCGGCAAACGCGCCTTCACGCAACACGCCGCGGTCTGTCAGGCCGTAGCGGGCGGCTGAAAGCCCTGTCATTTTGTGGATGGCCTGCGGCAAGCTGATGAGCTGCTCGCCGCGGCAGTAGTGCGCCAGCACGCGGGCAAAAGCCCCCCACAGCCGCGGGTGCGGGCGTTCGTCATGCGGCAGTCCGTCAGAGCCGATCATGCTCAGCGGGTGTGCGATCACGCGCCGCACATCGTCTTCGCGCATCTGGAAGTAGCAGGCGCCGCCCGGCATGAGGCGCCGGCAGGCCTGTAGTTGATCCACGCCCCATTCTTCGGCGATGTCGGCCATGTAGCGACCGGCCATCTCGGGGTGCGGGTCGCTGCGGGTGATGAGAATATCGATCACGCCGTCCACCAAATCCTCGCGCAGCAGGGTGGAGCCGGCACTGTAGGGGTAGACATCGGTGCCGACAGACTGGCGCTGGCTCAGGCGCTCCAGCAGGGCCAGTGTTTCGATGGTGCGGCCCCAGTTGCGCGGGCCGGCGCATTTGTGGTGCGACATGATCCAGGTGGCCGGACCGGCTTGCGCTGTGTCGGCGGCTTCCTGCATGGCGCTCAGGATGTCATCCATCTCGGTGCGTATGTGCGTGACATACACACCGGCATGGCGGCCTAGCACGCGCACCAGCGCCTGCATCTCAGCCATGTCGGCGGCAAAGGCCTGCTGGTAAAAAAGACCGGACGACAGGCCCAATGCGCCTTGCGCCAGTGCAGCTTCCAGCAGCTTTGCCATCACCTCAATTTCACCGGCATTGGCGGCGCGGCTTAAATCCGTCATGGCCGTGGCGCGTAAGGTGGTGTGGCCTATCAGCGCGCCAACGTTGACAGCCGGCGGGCTGTCGGCCAGCGCCTTGGCGTAGTCGCTGAGTTGGGGAAAACGGAACTCGGTGGTGTGCAGCAAGTCCAGTGGCGACTCGGGCGCGGTGGTCACCAGCGGCACCAGTGACAAGCCGCAATTGCCGGTGATCACGGTGGTCACGCCTTGCGAAAGTTTGGCCAGCATGGACGGGTCGCGCAGCACTTGGGCGTCGTCATGCGTGTGCACGTCGATGAAGCCGGGAGCCAGCGTCAGGCCCTGGCCGTCGATCACTTCTTCAGCGCTGGCAGACAGATCCGGGGCCATGCTGGCAATGCGGTCGCCGCGAATCAGTACATCGGTTTGGCGCGCGGGCGCGCCAGTGCCATCAACCACCTGGACGTGGCGCAGCAGGGTGCTTTTCATGAATCTGAATCTTTCTCGATGGAAGACCAGGCCCAGTCCACAGCGGGGTGTTGGTCAATGTCCTGGCCGTGGGCCTGCAAAACGGATCTGAATTGGCTGAGCTGGCGTGCTGCTTTCGGGCCCAGTGCCTTGAGCACCAGCACCATGAGCAGCTCAATCACCAACAAATGAGCGATATAGGCTTCGGTGCCCACGCGCATCACGGCATCCGGCGGCACGCTGACGCCGATCACCACGTCGGCCAGTTGCGCCAGCGGCGTGTCGGGCTGGGTGATCGCAATCACCGGCGCGCCTTGGGATTTGGCAAAGCCAATGGCTTCCAGCACAAAGGGCATGCGGCCCACGTGCGAGATGGCTACAGCCACGCCGCCCGGGCCTAAAGTGGCGGCAGAAATCAATTGCAAATGCGCGTCATGAAATGCGTGTGCATTGCGGCCGAGCCGGAACAGCCGGCCCTGCAAATCACTGGCCATGAAGGCTGAGGTGGCACCCACCGAGTAGCAATCAATGCGCTGCGCACGCGCCAGCAGTTGGGCCGCTTTTTCGAGCGTTCCGGTTTGCAGTTGCTGCTGCAGGCCGGTAATCGAAGCGGCCGCGCCACCCAGGATTTTTTGCACGATATCACCCGTGCTGTCTTTCAGGTTGACCGAACGATGCACCGGCGTGGCCCGTGCCAGGTCCTGGGCCAGCGCCAGCTTGAACTCTCGCACGCCTTCAAAGCCGAGTTGGCGTGCGGTGCGCATGATGGTGGGCGTGGACACCCGGGCTTGCGCAGCCAATGCGTCAACGCTCATGGACAGGGCGTTTTCGGGGTTTTGCAGCAGCACGGCGATCACCTGCTGCTGTGCCCGCGGCAGCGAGTCAGCGATGGTCTGCAGTCGTTGAAGCAAAGAGGGTTGCAATTGAGAAGCGCTCACTTGGATTTAAAAATTAACCGACACCGCATCGGTGACGAGGTAGCTGTCATTGACCACCGGCATCCAGCGCCATTTGTCAAAGGTGGTGCAAGGGTGTGAAATGCCGCTCCCGACCAGCCCGCCAACCACTGGCTGCTCGTTCGCTGGCGCTTTGGCATCAAAGCGCAGGTAGGCGTGTTGATCGTTCAAGTCGGTGATGGTCCAGTGCGCAGGTACGGGTTGCGTCTGGCTGTCGCCCAGGCGGGCGTGCCACTGGGGCACGGGCAGGTCGAGGTCGTAAGAAACATCGCGTTTGCCCATGGTCAAAATGGCCAGACCGGGTTCGGGGCAGGACTGCACGATGCAAATGACTTCCAGGGCCGGGCGCAGTGTTTCGCGCAAATTGAGCCGCTCGCCGATGCATTGCAGGTGCCGGCGGTATTGCACATGGTCATGCGTGAGGTAGCAGCCCGAGCGCAGGATGCCGCGCGTGGGGTGTTGCAGATGCGGTTGCAGATGCTCGGCCACCAGGTCAAAAATAGCGGAGCCGCCGGCGGTCAGCAAGACCTCGTCGTTTTCAAATAGGTTTTCGGCTTCGCAGGCCAAAGCCAGTTGCTGCACGCGTTGCATCAGGGCTGCAACGCTTTGCCGGTCGTGCTCGTGGTTGCAGGTGGCCAGCGCGCCTTCGTAGCACTCGACGCCGGCCAGGCGCGTGGCAGCGCTTTGGCGCACTGCGCGGGCAAGTTCCAGGGCTTGTGCGTGCTCACGGCAGCCGGTGCGTTTGCCGGCAATGCCCAGCTCAAGCAGCACGGTAAAAACGGTGTCGGCTGCGCGAGCGGTGCGCCAGGCTTCAATCATGCGTAATTGCGCCAGTGAGTCCACTAAAAAGTAAATCTGCAGACCCGCGTGGTTTTGCAGCAGGGCAGCCAGGCTGTCAAGGTCGACGGCCTGCATGACCTGGTTGGCGATGATGATTCTCCGCACGCCATGGCGCGCGCCCACCCCAGCCTGAAACACATTGGCAAAGCTGATGCCCCAGGCGCCGGCGGCGATCTGCCGGGCGTAGAGCTCGGGTGACATGGTGGTCTTGCCGTGCGGCGCGATGTCCAGTCCCCGCGTCTGGCAGAAGTCGCGCATCCAGCGCAGGTTGTGCTCGAGTGCAGAGTCCTTGAGGACGGCCAGCGGAAAAGACAGTGCCCCTTGCAGCAGGTTCCAGCCTTGCCGGCCTGCGTCTTTGAGCGCAATCGGCGGCAGGTGTTGCGGGTAGCCTTTGCAGGCGGTGTCGAGTTGCATCATGGATTCCATTCGGTGTGGCGTAGGCACGCCACCCAGCGACCGGCTCCGGTGGGCATGAGTTCGGGTATCTGCTCAGCGCAGGCGGCCATGGCGTGAGGGCAACGCGTGCGAAAAACACAGCCGGATGGCGGGTTCAGCGGGCTGGGCGGGTCGCCCTGCAAATTAACCTGCGGCGCGGCTTGCGTCGGGTCCGGGATCGGGGCAGCGGACAGCAGCGCCTGTGTGTAAGGGTGAGCCGGCGCGTCAAACAGAGCGGCGGTAGGTGCGATTTCCATCACCCGCCCCAGGTACAAAACCACCACCCGGTCACACAGGTACTGCACCACATCGAGGTCGTGCGAGATGAACAGCAGGGTCAGCCCGAGTTGCTGGCGCAAGCCGATCAAGAGGTTGACGATTTGCGCCTGGATCGACATGTCCAGCGCCGACAGCGGCTCGTCGGCGACGATGAAGCGTGGCTCCGCGGCCAGTGCGCGCGCAATCCCCAGCCGCTGCTTTTGGCCGCCTGAAAACTCATGCGAAAAACGGCTGGCGTGCTCGGGCTTGAGACCGACGATGTGCAGCAGCTCGGCGATGCGCGGCGCCCGGGCTGCACCTGGGTGCAGGCCGTGAGTTGACAGCACCTCTGCCAGCATGTCGCCGGCGCGCTGGCGCGGGTTCAGGCTGGGGTCTTGAAACACCATTTGCACCTGGCGGCGCAAGGGGCGCATTTGGGCCTGGCTCAAGCCCATCAGTTCCTGGCCTTCAAATTGAACCGAACCGCCGCTGGCTTTGATGAGCTGGATCAGTGCGCGGCCCAAGGTGCTTTTGCCCGAACCCGATTCGCCCACCAGACCCAGCGCTTCACCCGGGGCAATGTCAAAGCTGACGCCGCGCACGGCGCGCACGCGCTGCGCACTGCTGCCGAACTCGACTGAGAGATCCTGAATGCGAACCATGGGCCTTGTCATGGCTGGCTTTCGAGGTGGCACAGGCGCGCATGTGCCGGCGTGCCCAGCCAGGGCGGTGCTTGCTGCTGGCAGGCGGGCAGGCTGACGCTGCAGCGCTCGGCAAAGCTGCAACCAGACCCCAGCCGGTTCATGGCCGGTGCTTGGCCGGGAATGTCTTGCAGCGCCACCGCCTGACCGCTCTGACGGGCCAGCTGGCGTGCGCGGCCCGGCAGACAGGCCAGCAGGCCTTGCGTGTAAGGGTGGGCCGGCTTGGCAAAGAGTTCATGCACGCCGGCCTGCTCGACCACCTGGCCGGCGTACATGACGGCCACGCGCTCGGCATGGTGGGCGACCACACCCAGGTTGTGCGTGATGAACAGCATGCTCATGCCGGTGTCTTTTTGCAGGCGTGACATCAGCGCCAGAATCTGCGCTTGAATCGTCACATCCAGCGCGGTGGTGGGCTCGTCGGCAATGAGCACGCGCGGCTCGCAGACCATGGCCATGGCAATCATCACGCGCTGACGCATGCCGCCGGAGAGCTGGTGCGGGTACTCGTCCAGGCGCTGGCGGGCCGCCGGCATTTCAACTTGCTCCAGCGCGCGCAGCGCCTGCGCACGCGCAGCCCTGGCGTCCAGGCCCAGGTGCAGGCGTACTGACTCGGCGATCTGCTCGCCCACGGGCAGCACCGGGTTCAGGCAGGTCATGGGTTCCTGAAAGATCATGGCGATCTGGTGGCCGCGCAAGCGGCGCATGTGCTCGTCGCTTACTTTCAACATGTCGTGTTGCTGACCCTGGGCATCGGTCAGCAGGGCCTGGCCCGAACATTCCCAGCGGGCGTTGCGCGCCAGCAGGCGCATCAGGCTCAGGGCGGTGAGTGATTTGCCGCTGCCGGACTCGCCCACCAGGGCCAGGGTTTCTTCATCGTGCAGGTCAAAACTCACACCGCGCACCAGCGGCAGTGGGCTATCGCCTTGCAGCAGGCGGGTGTGCAGCTCGCGCACTTGCAGGCGGGGCAGCAGCGCGGTCATTGCGTTCCTTTGAGGCGGGGGTCGAGCAGGTCGCGCACACCATCCCCCAAAATTTGCAGCGACAGCGCCGTCAGCACAATCGCCATGCCGGGGAAAAACAGGGTCCAGAACGCCCGGTCGGCGTACTGCGTGCTGGCTGCCACCATCGTGCCCCAGGTGGGTATTTCAGCGCCCACGCCGACGCCCAGAAAGGACAAGCCGGCTTCGGCCAGCAAGGCATAGGCAAAGATAAAACTCAGCTGCACCAGGATGGGCGACATCAGGTTGGGCAGGATGTGCACGCCAAGCAGCCGCGGCGTGCTCACGCCCACGGCGCGGGCTGCCTCGACATACGGCAACTCGCGTATCACCAGCGTGGAGGCGCGCACCACGCGGGCCACGCGCGGTGTGTAGACGATGGTCAGGGCCAGCACCACATTGGTCGGGCTGGCGCCAAGAATGGACACCAGCGCGATGCCCAGCAGGATGTCAGGAAAGGCCATCATGGCATCCACACAGCGCATCAGCGGCGCATCGAGGCGCTTGAAAAAACCGGCCAGCAGCCCTAGGAGCGTGCCGAAAAAAGCCGCCAGCAGGGCGGTGCCGGCGCCAATCGCCAGCGAGTAGCGAGCGCCATAAAAAATACGGCTGGTGATGTCGCGGCCCAGCTCGTCGGTGCCGCTCCAGTGGCTCCAGTTAGGCGCACGCAGGCGCTGACTGACTTTCATGGCCATCGGATCGTGCGGCAAGACCCACTGGCTGATAGCGGCCATGAGCAGCATCAGCGCCAGCAGCACCAGTGCAATCAAGACCACCCGCCGGGCAAACAAGGTTTTGAGAAGCAAGCGCCATTCAGCCATGACGAACCCGGGGATCGACAAAAACGTAAAGCACGTCGATGGTGAAATTGATGATCACATAAATGCCGGCGATCACCAGCAAGGCGCCCTGGATCACCGGGTAGTCGCGCCGCAGCACCGCACGCACCACCAGATTGCCCAGGCCGGGCAGGTTGAACACGGTCTCAGTCACCACCGCGCCGCCAATCATCAGCGCCAGCGTCAGCCCAAGCACCGTCAGGATAGGCACCAGCGCATTGCGCAGCGCATGCTTGAGCACCACCGTGCTTTCTGTCAGACCTTTGGAGCGGGCTGTGCGTATGTAGTCTTCGCCCAGAATGTCCAGCATCGAGGCACGTGTGAAGCGGATGATCAGTGCCGAGTTGAGCGTGCCCAGCACCAGCGCGGGCAGCAGCAAATGATGCAGGCGCGTCAGCCAGCCGGCGCCGGGCTCGCCATAGCCGGAGACCGGAAACCAGCCGGCGCCCACGGCCAGCAGCTGGATCACCAGCAAGCCCATCCAGAAGCTGGGCATGCTGGCACCCAGCATGGCCAGGGTGCTGACGCATTGGTCTATCCAGCGGCCGCGCCAGACAGCCGAGGCGATACCGCAGGGCACGCCGATCAGCATGGCCAGGCTGACCGAAAAAATCGCCAGCCAGGCCGTCGGTTCTGCCCGGTCCAGCAACACTTGCGTGACGGGCGTTTGTAAAAAGATCGACTGCCCCAGGTTGCCTTTGAGCACTTCGCCCAGCCACAGCACAAACTGCGCGAGCAGAGGCTGGTCCAGCCCGTAACGCTCGCGCGCTAGCGCAATGTCTGCCAGCGAAGCCTGGTCGCCTAGCAGCATGGCCATCGGGTCACCGGCGGCCAGGCGCGTGAGCAGGAACACCAGAACGGAGACCAAGGACAACACCGCCAGCATGCCGCCTAAGCGGCCCAGCAAAGTGCGTCCCAGGGTTCCCCAGGACATGCGGGACATCAATCAGCCCTGCGGGTTTACTTGGCCAGACCGGTGTTCCAGAAGAACGGCCAGGTCGATGGCGTGTAGCCCTCGAGTTTGGAAGAGCGAGCCGAAAGACTGCTGAACTTGCCGACGTTGATGTAAGGCACTTCGGTGTAGACAGTTTGCTGCACGGCGCTCCAGAGTTGCGCGCGCTTGGCCGGGTCGGTCTGGCGGTTGAATTCGCCCAGCACCTTGGCCTTGGCGGGCGTGTCCCACCAGCCGGGCGCGCCGTCACCGAGTTGCGGTGGCGAGAGCATGGGCTCGGGGAACTGGCCGGAGTGGGTCATGTAAATGTCCCAGACTTTGGAGTCGCCACGGCGTTGAATCAGCGTGGCCCAGTCAACCACTTGCATCTCGGGTTTGAAGCCGGCGGCGCGCAACTGCTCGGCCATGACTTGCATCATGGTGTGATGGAACTCAAAATTACGGCTGGTCAGCAGACGGATGGTCTCGCCCTTGTAGCCGGCTTTTTCAGCCATGTCTTTGGCGCGCTTGGCATCTTGCTTGTTGTACTGGTCTGCGCCGGCGGTGGAGTAAAACGGCGTGCCTTGCGGGAAGTGGTTGCCCTCGGCTGTGAAGAAACGCTTGTCGCCGTAGGCGGCGGTGAGCATTTCGGCTTCACCAATGGCAATTTGAATGGCCTGGCGCACGCCCTGGTTGGCCATCACGCCTTCCTTGGTGTTGAGCACCAGGTACGGAAAGCCGTAAGACGGCGTGAGGATGGGCACCACGCCGGCACCGCCTTTTTCAACGCGCGACAGGGCTTCTGCTGGCAACTGGTCGGCAAAGTGGAACTGGCCGGCCAGCGCACCTTCGACGCGCGTGTTGGCGTTGGGCACGGGTGTGAAGCGTAATTCGTCGAGCAGGGCTTCGCGTTTGCCGCCGTAGCCGTTGGCCGCTTCGGTGCGCGCGCTGTAAGTGTCATGGCGCGACAAGATCACGTACTGGTCGGGGCGGCGCTCCTTGAACTTGTAAGGACCGGTGCCCACAAAGGTGGTGAGGGGGGTGGCAACGCTTTCCTTTGCCATGATGACGGCCATACCCGAGGGCAGGGCCAGTTGGGCCAGCAGCGAAGCACTCGGTACCTTGAATTTCCATTCAATGGTGAGGCTGCCTTTGGCATCCAGGCTGACGGTGTCCTTGCCGATCGACTTGCCGCGCGGCGCCATGTCCATCCAACGCTTGAGCGAGGCCACCACGTCTTGTGCGTCGAGGTCGCGGCCGCTGTGCAGTTTGACGCCCTTGCGGATGTTGATGCTGTAGGTCAGGCCATCGGCCGACACTCTGGGCATGCCGTCGGCCAGCATGGGGATTGCATTCCACTTGCTGTCAAAGGTGTAGAGCGTCTCATAGACGTGCTGCATGATGGTGCCGACCAGGTCGGCCGTGGAGGCCATCGGGTCCAGGCTTTGCGGCTCGCCGATCATGGCCAGATTGGCTGCGCCACCCTTGGGTGGTGCGGCCATGGTGGCCAGCGGCAGGGCTGCTAAAAGCAGGGACAAGAGGTGTCGGCGGGGCAAACGCAGCATGGAAGTCTCCTGAAAGAATGGATGTGGAAATGTAAGTTATTTACATTTTTGACTGTAAATCAAGTTTTACTCAATTTGGGGCAGGGTTTTCCTGTAAAAAATGTTCAATAATGACATTCACTTTTCAATCATTGCTCAAGGAGACCTTCATGCCCGTTGAAATGCTGGGAGCATCCCCGATTGCCTCAGACCGTCTGGCGCGCCCCTTGTCACCCGCCACACGAGCCGGTGATTTTGTTTTTGTGTCGGGTCAGGTGCCGACCAACGACCAGGGCGAAGTGGTCAGTGGCGGCATCGAAGCGCAGACCCGCCAGGTGTTTGTGCGGATTCAACAGGCGTTGGCACTGGCCGGATGCAGCCTTGACGACGTCTGCAAGGTCAGTGTCTGGCTGGACGACGTACGTGATTTCGGCAGCTTCAACCGCGTTTACATGGAATGCTTTGGGGCGCACCGCCCGGCGCGCTCCACGGTGGAAGCGCGGCTGATGATTGATGCCAAAGTGGAAATCGATGTGACGGCTTACAAGCCGCGCTAAACGGTTTACTCGGACAATACTTTGAGCAGGCTTGCGCGCCCGAAGTTTGCCCTAGAATCCGATGGTTTTTTTACTTCAACGTTTTATTAAAGAGCAAGCCATGACCATTTCAAATCGCCGCGTATTCATGATGCAAGTCGCCGTTGGTTCCTCCGCCGTTTTGGCCACCCAGGCGATGGCCCAGGCCAAAGTGGACCCTAAAGACCCGCAAGCCGTTGCGCTGGGTTATGTCGCTGACACGACAAAAGTTGACGCCAAAAAGTACCCCAAGCACGCTGCTGCCCAGAAGTGCTCTAACTGCGCACTGTATGCCGGTAAACCCACCGACGCTTGGGCAGGTTGCTCTTTGTTTGCAGGCAAGCAAGTGGCCGGCCCAGGCTGGTGCACCGCCTACGTCAAGAAGGGTTGATGCCTTGCCGCTGGCTCTGCCAGCGGCGCCACAGGTCGGTCCAGTGCGCGAGCCCCGCGGAGCTCAAGCACAGGACTGTCCAAAGCCAATGATGGCCCAACAAAACGCTGCGCACCGCCAGCATCAGGCACAGCCCGGCGACCAGGTTCAGCGCATACTGGGCAGCTTGCAGCCCCTTTCCCGTCAGACGGTGGTACGCCAGCAAGGCGCAAGCTTCCAGCACCGTCAGCGCAATGATGAATTCAATCAATTGGCCGCCTTGCCACCAGGCTTGCATGGCATTCAACGCAGCATTCACTTTGACAGTCCCGCCGCCAGCTGACCGAAAGGCCCGTTGAGTTGCACCGTGGCGTAGTTGATGGCCGATGCAAAAGTCACCCAGAGCAGATAAGGCAGCAGCAAAAAGCCGGCTGTGCGCGAATAGTGGCGGGTCGCTACGATCAGTGCGGCAATGGACAGCCACAAAAAGCCCACCTCGATCAGCGCCCAGTCAGGTCGCTGCAATTTGAAGAACAACAGGCTCCACAAAGAGTTCAGCCCGGCATTGAGTGCAAACAGGCCGATCAACCAGCGCCGGCTGCTCTGGTCCGGCGCGCTTTTCCAGGCGGTCACGCCCGCGCTGGCCGCCAGAATGAAGATCAGCGTCCAGGCCGGGCCAAACCAGGCGTCGGGCGGTTTGAAAGACGGCTGCACCAGCCCGCGGTACCAGGGGCCCAGCTCAGTGAGCTGGGCGCCCACAGCGCCAATGCCGATGGCTGCCAGGGCGGCAATCAGGATGGGGAGAAAAGTCTTTGGCGACAGATTCATTCCTGCGCCAGACGGATCAGGTCCGCAAAAGATTTTTTTCGCGCCATTTCTTTGTTCATGAAGTACCCCAAGCTCAGTTTTTGTACGCCTCGATCTTCGCAGATCTTCAGCAATCGCTCCATCCCACAGTGTTGCCACGATGGGCCACGGTGGGCAGCGCGCCAGAGCCTGCACAATGGCGGCTGGGTCCCATCTTTAAATTGCAATTTGTTTATTCAAAGTTCAGAAAGAACCGATGACACGCAAAACTTACGACGAACTGCGCAGCGCGCGCTGGATGGCGCCAGACGACTTGCGCTCTTTTGGTCACCGCTCTCGCGTCATGCAACTGGGCTACGGCCCGGAAGACTGGGTGGGCAAACCCATGATCGCCATCGTCAACACCTGGAGCGATATCGGCACCTGCCACGGCCACTTTAAGCAGCGCGTTGAAGACGTCAAGCGCGGCATTTTGCAGGCGGGTGGTTTCCCGATCGAGTTGCCGGCGATCTCGCTGTCCGAGGCCATCGTCAAGCCCACCACCATGCTTTACCGCAACCTGCTGGCCATTGAGACCGAGGAGCTGCTGCGCAGCCACCCGATTGATGGCGCGGTGCTGATGGGGGGCTGCGACAAGACAACGCCGGGCCTGATCATGGGTGCGCTGAGCGCGGGCTATCCCTTTATTTACATGCCGGCCGGGCCCATGCAAAGCGGCAACTGGAAGGGCCAGGTCCTGGGCTCGGGTTCTGACACCTGGAAATACTGGGACGAGCGGCGCGCCGGCAAGATCAGCGCCAAGCAGTGGATTGAAGTGGAGGGCGGTATTGCCCGCAGCCACGGCCACTGCATGACCATGGGCACGGCCAGCACCATGACCGGCATTGCCGAGGCCTGCGGCTTCACGCTGCCCGGTGCCTCGTCGATTCCGGCCACCGACTCCAACCATGTGCGCATGGGCGCAGATTGCGGCCGGCGTATCGTCGACATGGTCTGGGAAGACCTGACGCCGGCCAAAATGCTCAACCGTGCGTCCTTTGAAAACGCCATCACTGTGGCCATGGCCATGGGTTGCTCGACCAACGCCATCATTCACCTGGTGGCGATGTCGCGCCGCGCCGGCGAGCACTGCGCCGTGGGTCTTGAAGACTTTGATGCGGCCAGCCGCAAGGTGCCTGTCATTGCCAATATCAGGCCCAGCGGCAGCAAGTACCTGATGGAAGACTTTTACTTTGCCGGCGGTATGCGCGCCATGATGAATGTGCTGCGCGAGCATCTGGATTTGAGCGCCATGACGGTGACCGGCCGCAGTGTTGGCGACAACATTGAGGGTGCCGAGGTCTACAACGAGGATGTGATCCGGCCCTTGTCCAAGCCGATCTACGCTGAAGGCGCGCTGGCCGTGCTCCGAGGCAATCTGGCGCCGAACGGTTGCGTGATCAAGCCCAGCGCCTGTGCGCCGCATCTCTTCAAGCACACCGGCCCGGCACTTGTGTTTGACGATTACCCGAGCATGAAAAAAGCCGTTGACGACCCTGACCTCGATGTCACGGCCGAGCACGTGATGATCTTGCGCAACGCCGGCCCGCAAGGCGGCCCGGGCATGCCCGAGTGGGGCATGCTGCCGATCCCGACCAAGCTGGTCAAGCAAGGTGTCAGGGACATGCTGCGCATATCGGACGCCCGCATGAGCGGCACCAGCTACGGCGCGTGCATCCTGCACGTTTCGCCCGAGGCTTACGTTGGCGGCACACTGGCGCTGGTTCAAACCGGCGACATGATCAGCGTTGATGTAGCTGCGCGCAGCATTCACTTGGACGTGAGCGACGAAGAACTGGCCCGCCGCAAAGCCCAGTGGGTGCAACCGGCCAAGCGCTTTGCGCGTGGCTACGGCTGGATGTTCAGCCGCCACATCATGCAGGCCGACCAGGGCTGCGATTTTGACTACCTCGAGACCTCGTTCGGCGAGCCGGTGCCCGAGCCCGATATTTTCTGAGCGCCAACTGCGCATCAATTCCCACTAACTTCAAGCTATTTCCTGAAAGACCCCTATGCCTCTTAGCAACAGCACCCGAGACAAACTCAAGACCGTGAGCACTGCCACCTTGTGCAGCGCCCTGTTCAAGCGCGGCCTGCGCAACCAGTTCATCCAGAATGTGCTGCCGCTCAACAGCAGCTTGCCCAACATGGTGGGCGAGGCCTTCACGCTGCGCTACATTCCGGCGCGTGAAGACCTCAACCCCATGACCGTGTTTCAGGACCCCAAACACCCACAGCGCGTGGCCATCGAAGAATGCCCGCCGGGCGCTGTGATGGTGATTGACAGCCGCAAGGACGCCCGCGCGGCTTCGGCTGGTTCCATTTTGATCAGCCGCCTGATGGTGCGTGGCGCAGCCGGCGCAGTAACCGACGGCGGCTTTCGCGATTCACCCGAAATCGCCGCCTTGCCTTTTCCCACTTACCACCAGCGCCCGTCTGCACCGACCAATCTGACGGTGCACCAGGCGATGGACATCAACGTGCCGATCGGCTGCGGCGATGCGCCTGTGTTTCCCGGTGACGTCATCGTGGGTGACCGCGAAGGCGTGGTGGTGATTCCGGCGCACATGGTTGATGAGATCACCGCCGAGGCGGTCGAGATGACGGCGTTTGAAGATTTCGTCACCGAAGAAGTGCTCAAGGGCCGCCCGACGATCGGCCTGTACCCGCCAACGCAGCAGCAGTCCAAAGACGACTTTGCTGTGTGGCGCCAAGCCCGTGGCCGCTGAAATTGCCCGGATGACGTCGCCTCCCTTGACTCTCCAGCTTTTGAATGCGGGCGTGTGCCAAGTGCTTGATGCCCAGGGTCTGCATCTGGGCAACCTGAAATTGATTGGCGCTGTCTGGAAGTTCAAGGCGTTGGGCTACGGCCCGGCCGGCGAGTTGATATCGGGCGGTGGGCCGCTCACCGATCGTCACAACATCAGCTTTGCCAATCTGGACACAGACCAAGTGAATGCGGTGCTGCTTTCCGGCTGAGTCGGTGCCGGGCCGGCGTGGGCTGGAGCAGTGCTAAATGCCGGCTCCCGGAATGCCCATGTCTGGACAGACCCGATGGTCAAACACCATTGAAATCCCTCACAATCTGGCGATGAGCACTGTCCAGCCTACTTTTTCAGAAGCCCCGGCCCTCACGCTGCTGCCGCCGGATGACGAACAGCGGCTCGCCCTGCACAACGAGGTCCATGCCCGTCCTTCGGCGCGCATTCACCTGCCGGCGTTGGTGGTCTATGTGGCCGTGTTGAACCAGGGCGTCAGCCGTGAGCTGGAGTGCGAGCATCTGCGCCTGTTGCCCGGGCTGTCGGCGCTGCCGCTGGAGCGGCTGGCCGGCAATTTTTTGCGCTTGCGTTTTGACGGCTACACCGTCAAATGGGAGCGCCACACCGAGTTCACGCGCTACTCCATCGTGCAGCCTTTGCCGGCCAGTGCTTTGCTTGGTGCCAGCGACCCTGAGTTGCTGAGCGCCCTGGTGGTCGAGCCCGAGTGGCTGCGCGCCATTCCGGGCCGCACGATCGCCGCCATCAAGCTGGCCATGTTGCATGGAGACCTTGATACCCCTGAAGCCACGCTGAAAAAAGCCAGCCAATGGCTGGGTGGAACGCCAATCATGGCCTCGATGCTCGGGCAGAACGGTCACTCTTTGGCGGTCAGCAACTTTATGCTGCGGCCCGATGGCTTTGAACGCATGCTGGTGGTCGCGCCCGAAGGCTTCACCGACACACGGGCCGGTCGGGTGTCGCAACGCCTGCTCGAGCTGGAAACCTACCGCCTGATGGCGCTGCGCGGCCTGCCCGTGGCCAAGCAGCTTGGGCCCATGCTCACACAGGCCGAAACCGCGCTGGCTGACATCATGGCCAGCCTTGAAAACAAGGCTGTCGCCGACCAGCAGTTGCTGGACACGCTGGTGTCGCTGGCGGCGCGCATTGAACGTGCCACGGCCGAACACGCTTACCGCTTTGCTGCCACCCGCGCGTATGACGCGCTGGTCACACAGCGCATCACTGAGCTGCGTGAAAGTGCGGTGCCGGGCACGCAGACCATGGGTGATTTCATGCAGCGGCGCCTGTCTCCTGCCATTGCCACGGTGGCTGCCACAGCGCAGCGCCTGAGCGACATGTCCGTGCGGGTGTCGCGCACCAGCGCGCTGCTGCGCACGCGGGTAGACATTGCCACCGAGGTGCAAAACCAGCAACTGCTGGAAAAACTCACTCGCGGGCAAGAACTGCAACTCAAACTGCAGGCCACGGTGGAAGGTCTGTCGATCGCCGCCATCTCTTACTACGTGATCAGCCTGCTGCTCTACGGCGCCAAGGCCCTGAAGGCCGCTGGCGTGCCGATCAACCCCGAAATGGCTGCCGGTGCCATGGTGCCGCTGGTCTTGTGGGCATCATGGACGGCCATCCGGCGCATCCATCAAAAGCTCAGAAAGCTCTAGGCTGTCAGTTCACCAGCACCAGTTTGCCCATCACAGCGCGTGAGCCCATGTGGGCAAACGCAGCCTTGAGTTCGGCCATGGGCATGGTGCGGTCAATCACCGGCTTGATGCGGCCCTGTGCGTACCAGCCGGCCAGCTCACGCATCATGGCGGCGTTGGCCGCGGGCTCGCGCTTGGCGAAGTCGCCCCAAAACACGCCGACGAGTGACGCGCCCTTGAGCAGCGGCAGGTTCAGCGGCAGCGCCGAAATCGGCCCGGCTGCAAAGCCCACCACCAGGTAGCGGCCGCGCCAGGCTATTGAGCGAAAAGCCTGCTCGGTGACGTCGCCGCCCACCGGGTCATAGACCACGTCCGGCCCCTTGCCGCCGGTCAGGGTCTTGAGTTCGTCGCGCAGGTTTTGCCGGCTGTAATTGATGCTGGCGTCCGCGCCCAGCCGGTTGCACAGCGCGCATTTTTCGTCGCTCGATGCGGCGGCAATCACGCGCGCACCGGCGGCCTTGGCGATCTGGATGGCTGCGGTGCCCACGCCGCCGGCGGCGCCCAGCACCAGCACGGTCTCGCCGGCTTTGAGTTGGGCCCGGTCCATCAAGGCGTGGTGCGAGGTGGCGTAGGTCATGATGAACGCGGCGCCATCCACCGCCGAAAAGCCGGGCGGCAGCGGCAGGCACAGCACGGCCGGGGCCAGCGTGTGGGTGCCAAAGCCGCCAGTACCCGACAGGCAGGCCACGCTGTCGCCCACAGTCAGATGCTTGACCCCTTCGCCCACGGCCTGCACCACACCGGCGTATTCGGCGCCCGGCACAAAGGGCAGTGGCGGCTTGATCTGGTACTTGTTCTGCACGATCAGCAGGTCCGGAAAGTTCAGGCTGGCGGCCTGGATCGCGACCAGCACCTGGCCCGCCGCCGGCTGCGGTGTTGGCAGCTCGGTCCAGCTCAGGGCATCAACGCCTACGGGGTTGTTACAAAGCCAAGCGTGCATGCTGTCTTTCAGTGGGTCTCAAAATTTGTACAAGCCGGTGCGCTCCAGCGTCCAGACGATGCCAAGCACCGCGATGGTCAGTGAGCCGCCCGTGACCACCACCCAGCGGTAAAAAATGGTGTTGCGAAGCAGCCAGGCCACTGGGAAAAACACCATCACAATCGCCAGCTGCCCAAGCTCAACGCCGACGTTAAAACCGCCCAGCGCCGCAGCCAGCGCACTGGCCGGCAGACCCAGGTCCAGCAGCACGTTGGCAAAACCGAAGCCGTGCACCAGTCCAAACACAAAGGCCAGTTGCCAGCGTCGCAGGGCGCTCCAGCCGACCAGGTTGTTCAGGGCCGCGATCACCACCGACATGGCAATGGCAGGCTCGATCAGCTCAGGCGATGGCTCTAGCCATTTCAAAACCGACAAACCCAGCGTGATGGAGTGCGCCAGTGTGAATGCTGTGACCACTGCCAGGACGTCCATCAGCGCCGGTCTGGCTTGGGTGACAGCACGCCACTGCGTCAGATTCTGGCGCGAGGGCAGCAGGGGCGCCAGCACCAGCAAACTGAGCAAAAAGACAATGTGGTCGATGCCAATCCAGATGTGCCAAACGCCTTCAACCAGGTAGTGGCCGAACACCTTGATGGGGCTGCTGTCGGCCTTGGCCATCTCGGTTTCGGGTCGGTCGGGGCTGAGAATGGCGCTGCTTTGAAAGTCCGGCAAGTCCACCTTCACAATGGCCCGGTGTAAGTTGTCCTGCGCAAAGATCAGGCTGTAGCCCAGCTTGATGCGCGCTTGCGATACATCGACAAGGCCCGGGCAGTTGGCCGGCCATTGGGCACTGAGGTAAGTGCCGTCTGCATGCACGCTGGCCTGCAGATCGAGCGGGCCCAGCGTGCAGGCATTGCCCGATTCACTCAAGGCGATGCCCTGGCGCAGCCAGGCGTCAAGCTCGCTGCTGCGGGCCTGAGTTTCACCCCAGGTGACGCGGCTGTCCCGGTTTTCGTCCAGGTCAAAAATCAGATCCAAATCGCGCAGGTTGATGTCGGCGCGCAGCATCAGTTGCTGGGCGGGCGCGCTCAGGGTCAGGTAGCTGTTGCTGCTCGAATGCGCAAGGGCGCTGCCCGTCACCAGGATTGCAGCTGCAGCCAGGGCCAGCTGCCGAAAAGTAGTTAGAAAAAATGCGCGCATTATTTAGCCCCACCCGTCCAGCGCGGATGCGCTTTGAGTTGCCCGATCAGCAGCTTGAGTTGCGGTTCGGTGTAAGCGGTTTTTTCGGCCCAGCTGACCACCGGCTCGGCGCTGCGGGGCTGGTTGGCGGCCAGCGCTGCCTGGGCAAACAGCACAGCGTCCGGCGGCTCTTTTTGCAGCTTCCAGTTGTCTACAGACAGTGCCAGTCCGGCGGCCGGATCTTTGCCGTAGCCTATGAGGTAAACCAATCTGGGGCGCTCGATCAGCGATTCTTGTCGCAAGGCCTGCGACTGAAAGCGTGCGTCGAGTAGCGCCGCCAGTTTTGCTTGCTCGCCGTCTTGCAGCCCGCGGCTGGCCAGCAGGGCTTGCATGAGCAAGGCATCGCTTGGCTCCGGGGTGCTGGCAATCAGTTTGGCCTGCCGGAACTGGCCTTGCTGGTTCAACAACTCGGCCAGTGACAGGCGCAGCAGATGTGATTGCGGGCTGGCTTTGAGCTGCTTGTCCCACACAGTGATGGCCCGCAGCGGCTGGCCGGCTACGCGCAAAGCTTCACCCAGGTGAAAGCCAAGCCAGTCCTGCGATGAGGCGTTTTGCATTTCAGGTGCCCGTACCAGCGTTTGCAGCATCTCAGCGGCTGCCTGCCCCTGACCGGTGCGGTAAAGCAGGATGGCGCGGTATACGGCAGCTTCTTGCGGGCCGAACAATCGCGCCATTTCTTCGCAGTCCTGCCGGGCCGCCGTCATATCGGCTTGCAGCAAGTGCAGTGCAAAGCGCCAGGACCACAACTCAGGGCGTGCCGGCTCTTTGGCAATGGCCGCGTTAATGTCCTGCAAGCCACCCTCAAAATCATGAAAGCCTTGTTTGACCAGACCCCGCAGAAATAAGCCTTCGGCGGGCAGGTCAGTCGCTTGCCACCAGGGCGCCAATGCCGCTTTTGCTGAGCCGAACCAGCGCAGGTCACCTTCGCGCACACCGGTCGAGAAAACCGCTCTGGCGTAGGCCAATGAGGCGTCGAGGTCCTTGGGTTGGGCGCGCCAGGCTTTGTCCAGCGCGCGCAGCGAGCCGTCCCGCGCACCCTGTGCATGCACCGAGGAGGGCAGAACCACCTGCGCCTCAATTGGCTTGAAGCGCTCCTGTGCCGTAACCGGGCCGGGCAGGCTCAAAGTCCCGGCGACAAATGACAAGCCAGCGAAAACCCTGACAAAAAATGTCGTTTCTTTCAAACGTAAATTCATTTTAAAAATGTGAAAAGTCGTAGTTCCAAGTAAGCTACGTCTGGGGTTTGAGTTATGCGCTGATTCTCCACGGTTTTTACAAACATATTTAATTCCAAGGTCTTACCATGAAATACATTCTCACTGCCATCGTTTCCGCATTCATGCTGGTTAGCGCTCCATCGTTTGCTGGCAGCCATGCTGGCGGCAAAATGGACGACAAGAAAGTTGATTGCTCCAAGAAAGAAAACGCCAACGACAAGGCTTGCGCCAAGAAAGACGAAAAGAAGAAGTAATCCTTCTTTTTCCTTCCAAAAAAGCCCCTTTCGAG
>JBILIK010000034.1:0-27421 GCA_044350025.1 Polaromonas sp.
TCTGCAGCTTCTGCGCAGTCCACCGCTACCATCTCTGGTTCAATTGCTTTCTCGTTTCAAAAAGATCTGACTGGCGTCACACCTGAAAGCTCAAGTGGTGCTGATGCTAACGCGGGTGTTGCTTCCAGAGCGGTGGCCAAAGGCTTGACTGTAAACGATGCCACCGTCACCGTTGGTCTGTCTGAAGACCTCGGTGGTGGCCTCAAAGCTGCTGGCTCAGTATCAATGGAAGGCGGTTTTCACCGCGGCTCTGCAATGACCTTGGCTGATCGCAGCCTGTCCGTGAGTGGTGGCTTTGGTGCTTTGACAGTTCGCAACACACGCAGCAGCGACCAGATGGCAAGCATCTTCAGCGCTGGCGTTGCTGTGCCAGACGATATCTACACATCATCGGGCATTCTCTCGCGTAGTGCTGTCGATACTATCGCATTCACCACACCCGCATTGGCCCCAGGACTCACCACGACGATTTCCTACACTGAAGGCAATGATGGCAACCAAAGCGTTCCTACTACCAACGGCTCCCAAGCTACTCTGACAGCAGGTTACACCAATGGCCCAATCGGCATTGGCGCCAGCTACAAAATGAAGCCACAGAATGCTACAGCTACTGCAGCAACATTCGGAACAACAGCCGTTTCCGCTGCAGGCACCTGGGGTCTTTTGCCCAAAGCCACCATGGAACTCGCAGTCACCTATGACTTGGGTGTTGCCAAACTGGGTTACGCTTATGACGGAGCTCAACAGGGTGGTGCTGCAACAGCGATAACAACAGTTACAGATACGAACGGGCTCATCGATGCACGTGCAAGCCGTGCAAGCGCTTTAGCTCTCAGCAAAGCTGCCAATGCTTTCTCCGTGACTGTGCCAATGGGCGCTGTTACGTTTGGCTTTAACTACGCCAAGCGCGACAGCTACACCATGACGCAAGTTGGTGCTAAATACGATTTCAGCAAGCGCACCAGCTTTAGCGCTGGTTATGGCACCAAGGTTGCTAAAAATGCAGATGCAGATGTGCAAGCAGCTCTGCGCCAAGTCAGGTCAGGCGTGCATGGCAGCCAGTACCGCTTGCGCTTGAACCACACTTTCTAATCCCCTGGCTGACACCAGTCAGCTAACGGTTTAGAACTGGAACCCCGCTGTGGCAACATGGCGGGGTTTTTTCATGGTGCCAGTTGAAAACTTGAAAGTACTTGCGCGACGCATGTTGTAAGCTGCGTGCTGCACGCGAACAAGTGACCGGTGAGTTTGTTATTTTGTTGGCCTAACAACTGATTCAAAAAATGGGTCCGTATCATCGATGCCATTTAGTGTACTGGCCAAGGCTTGATGCCAGTGCTCAGACGAGGCGCAATCCCAGTAATCCCGAAAACACGGTGTCCCAAGCGTGTAGTGGATTAGATTGGCACTTGGGTTGTCGTCATATTCAATCGCTAACCAGTTCCACTCTTTATCAAGTTCTCCAATAAGAGTATCCGCTAACCACTGGAATCGGTGTAAGAACGCACCATTTTTTGATGATACTAAGTCGGGTGTAAGGCAACGGTTCTCTGGGTGCCCGCAATTCCAAAGGATAACACTCGACCAATTCTTCCTTGGATAGTTCTCATTCTTATTGCCTAGGTACTTGGTCGAAGATTTGGTCAGATAGTCGTGTTTAACAACTTGTACCGCTTTCGATGCGTCTCGAAGCTTCCAGAGTTCGGCGATATCACTCTTACACACCATGTCACCGTCGGCAAAAATAGCCCATCCCTCAAAGTTCATCAGAAATGGCGTTAGGAATCTTGTGTAGGTGAAGCGATTACTCCCGTCGTGATGAGTCTCTTTGTAGACAGCCAATGATTTTTCGACAAGTGGCAGAAAGCTGACTGGAAGAGAAGAGTTTTCAAGTACGCTTTGACAAAATACATGATATGCAATCGTCTCACGAGCATCAAAACCGACGACGAGTCTTATGAGATCATTCATAACAGGCTCTTTACCCAATCAGAGCAGTCCTCTATGGTTTGGTCCCAAGTAAGCGGGTTATCTTGATAAAACAGTTTAAGACTGGGGTACCAAAAACTGTATTCGTCATTTTCGTGCCAGTACCAGATTTTTCCTTTACTGTGAGGCACGAGCACAGCGGCACGCTTTCCGATCGAGCCAGCCAGGTGTGCTGTTACGTTACTTGTCGTGACTATGACATCGCAAGCATCAATCAACGCTAGCAAGCTTTCGATATCATTAAACGCATCGACACCCGGAACTTGGTGAACATCGACCGAGAGGGTTGATTTAACGTGTTGAATCTCGTCTTTCACATCACCATATTGAAGATTTATAAAATGAATGCCAGTTAGACCAAATAAAGGGGCAAAGGAATCAAGACCAATACTCTTTGCTGGCCCCAGCTTTTTATTGACGCTTTTCCAAGCAACACCACAAATCAGACCTGATCCATGCGCTGAAGCTGTCCTACGGTAACTGTCACGTCTCACTGGATCGCACTGAAAGTAAGGGGATCGTGTTGCTTTGATTGCTGTTGCCTTTATATCTAGCAAAAGTCCAAGATCACCGATTGGCGCTTGGGCATCAAATCCAGTATCTACAGACGAGCTCATTAAAATATTTTTATCGAGTAATTTAATCTTTGGCAAAGAGCGCCTATAAATCGGATGAAGGCGCTTATCGGCTGACAGAGTGATTGAAACGTCTTCTGCGTAAAATGTAGGTAGAAGGCCAGCAAAGAAGATTTCATCACCCAGACCTTGTTCTGCCCAAATCAGTAGACGGCCTTTCAGTCCAGACTTTAAGGCCGAAGCGATTGTTGTTTTTTGTGGTTTACTTGAAAAATCGGTGGCGCCCCACCGATACTTATAATCTAAGAACCCTTTCTGAAAATCTTTAAGCCCTAGCCGCAAAAGACCACGGTTTTGATAGGCATCGTTATAATCAGATTTGAGTTCAATGGCCTTGTCGTAACTGGCTAGTGCAGCATCAAAGCGCTTTAGCTCTTGGAGCGCGTTGCCACGGTTGTAATAAGCCTCCGCGTAGTCAGGTTTGATTTCAATTGCTGAATCGAAACTAGCTATTGCACCATCAAATTGCTCTAGCTCTTGGAGCGCGTTGCCACGGTTAGAGTAGGCCACTGCGTAGTCAGGCTTTATCTCAATAGCCCTGTCAAAACTGGCAACCGCCTCCCCCAAACGATTTAATTCTTTCAGTGCGTTGCCACGGTTGGAGTGGGCCTCCGCGTAGTCAGGCTTAATCTCAATAGCCCTGTTATAACTGGCAACTGCCTCCTCAAAGCGCTTTAGCTCATGAAATTCAATACCAAGGTTGTAGTAAGCCTCCGCGTAGTCAGGCTTAATCTCAATAGCCCTGTTATAGCTGGCAACTGCCTCCTCAAAGCGCTTTAGCTCTTGGAATGCAACGCCACGGTTGTAGTAAGCCTGCGCGTAGTCAGGCTTAATCTCAATAGCCCTGTTATAGCTGGCAACTGCCTCCTCAAAGCGCTTTAGCTCTTGGAATGCAACGCCACGGTTGTAGTAAGCCTGCGCGTAGTCAGGCTTAATCTCAATAGCCCTGTTATAGCTGGCAACTGCTTCCTCCAAACGATTTAATTCTTTCAGTGCGTTACCACGGTTGAAATAAGCCTCCGCACTCATGGGATTTATTTCTATCGCTTTGCCAATCAACTCCACGGCAAGAGTTGGATTATTACTTTGCGCGGCAATCACACCTGACAAGTG
Organism: Polaromonas sp.; assembly: GCA_044350025.1. Taxonomy (GTDB): domain Bacteria; phylum Pseudomonadota; class Gammaproteobacteria; order Burkholderiales; family Burkholderiaceae_C; genus Polaromonas. Next base: position 3,738 of record JBILIK010000034.1, read on the forward strand.
CAACGCATCAGAGTGGGCGGGCTGCTTTGACAGCACTTGCGTGTAAAAAAGTTTTGCCTGCGCCAATTGCCCTTGCTGGTGAAGTGCTATTCCCTGCATAAACAAAGCAGCCACCTCAGACTGCGACTTTAATACAACAGCCTTGTTAAAGACTTGTGTGTTTCGGATAGGTGCTTTTGGGGAGCGTGACATGATGAACGGTGTGGCTTTGAGGTTTTGATTAGTTGACCATCTCAGGCTATTGCAGCCACCGGATTCCGGTGTAGCGAGAGAAGCCAAGTTGACGGAACTTTCCGGAAGGACACCTTGTGGCGAAGGACAAGTATGCTTAATAAGCTCAAAGTCCCCACATTGATCACTCCTTGAAATCGGCTTCTATACAAAAGGGGTGCATTCAGTCGGCCCTCATAAACTCTCTGTAGGCATATTGTCCCAGCAGTCGCCCTTGTTCATTCCAATTCGGATTTCTTCGTCACTATCAGCCAAATCCCCTTGCCCATCATCTGATGACTCTGGAGGTGAAGAATCTCAAAGTGATCGGTGAGCTTCTTTAGCCACCAAGAGCTTGGCTTCTGAATGAGGTGGGCATTCCGTCCATCAGAAAGTGTTTTTCCGGCCGGTCCCATATGAATTGAGAAGAAACCAAGGTTCGTTGTAACTCTGGCCAGTTCTAAAATAACGTTGTCGACCAAATCCGGCTCGATGTGCTCAAGAACATCTATGCAGCAGACAAGGTCAGCGGGCCTAGGTTCTCCGTATTCAGGGAACACCGGGTCGTAGGGCAAGTACGGTGTAGGCTCTACGCCTGATTGCCTCAAACCCTCGAGCAGACGTCTCTTGCCCGCCCCATAGTCTGACACCGACTTGCAACCGGTCTGTCTCATGACATCCGCAACTATGGGAGCGAAACTCAGCGAGGCTACCCCGTAGTTGGGGTTCTCGTGGAGTTTGCGCTGCTGCTCAAGGTAGTCTGCCGAAATAGTCTGATTCATTTCAAAGTAAGTATATGTTGGTGGCAGCCAAGGTACTGTTAGGATTTAAAAAACTTAGACAGTCTTGGTGTATGTCTGGAGCGATCAACATGTGCCAGTGGGCGCTGTCTCCTCAGGTCTTGGATACTATACATGCGGCGACCAGAGGGTCACAGAGTTTGGCGCTCGTTACGACCTGAGCAAGAGCACCTACCCGTCAGTTGCTACCGGCAAAAAGGCTGGCTTGTTTAACAATGACGGCTACCAAGGCAGTCAGTACCGTGTCGCAATGTCACACACCTTCTAAATTGACGCTGACGCAAGTCAGCTGAAGGTTTAGACCTGAAACCCCGCTGTGGCAACATAGCTGGGTTTTTTCATGGCAAACAGGATAAGACTTCAATGCCACAACCCTTAATTCAGTTGCAGACTCCGGCGTTGGCGACACAGGCGCTACGCGTCAGCGGCCGAGCCTGGCGCGTTCTCGGCTGCGCCTTGCTGGCCGGCTTGCTGGGCGCTTGCGCCCATGGGCCGGAGTCGGATGTCGCTACCCAAGCCCTGCGCGCACTAACGCCATGGGACATGGCCTCGGTGGGCGATGCTGTGCCAGTGGAGCAGGCGCCAAGTGCTACCAGCCGCTGGCAGCACCTCACTTTTCCGGGCAAAACGGCCAACCAGTTTGCCTACCTGCAAGTCGATGGCCGGCGGGCCATGGGGGTTCGCTCCGGCAGTGCGATCAGCATGCTGCGTAAAAATGTGAGCATTGAACCTGCGCAACTGGCGGGCTTGCGCTTTTCGTGGAAAGTGCCTGGCCTGATAGCGGGCGCTGACTTGGGCTTGCGTGAAAAAGAAGACTCTCCGGTGCGCCTGGTGCTGGCCTTTGACGGCGACCGCTCCCGCATGTCGCAGCGTGACCACATGCTCTCGGAGCTGGCACGCACGCTGACCGGTGAGGAGATGCCTTACGCCACCTTGATGTATGTCTGGAGCAATCATCATGTGCCGGGCACGGTGTTGAAAAGCTCGCGCACCGAGCGTATTCGCAAGTTGGTGCTGGAGTCAGGGCCGGACCGGCTGAACCGCTGGCTGGACTATGAGCGCGACATACGCGCCGACTTTGTAGCCGCCTTTGGCGAAGAGCCGGGGCGGTTGATGGCCGTTGGCATCATGACCGACACCGACAACACCCGCTCCAACACGCAGGCCTGGTACGGCCCTGTGGTGTTAGGCATGGCCGGGCGCTGAAGCGGCGCTGCTTCAAGCGTAGCGTTTATTTCGCAGGTTATTTTTCATGTCTTGCAGCAGCGGCTGCAATTTGGGGCTGCCCACGCGCAGTGCCACGGTGGTGGCCAAAATATCGATGATCATCAGGTGCAAGAGGCGCGAGACCATGGGGCTGTAGCGGTCATAGCCCTCAGGGTGGTCTGCCGACAGGTGCACATGGCCGGCGGCTGCCAGTGGTGAGCCACTGGCCGTGATAACGATGACGGTAGCGCCTTTCTTGCGGGCAATGTCGGTGGCGTCCATCAGGTCGCGTGTGCGGCCGGAGTTGGAAATCACCACCAGGCAGTCGCCCGCACCCAACAGTGATGCGCTCATGACCTGCATGTGGCCGTCGCTGTAGGCGATGGTGTTGACGCCAAGGCGAAAGAACTTGTGCTGTGCGTCTTGTGCCACGATGCCGGAGTTGCCCACACCAATGAACTCGATGCGCTTGCCGGTCTGGCAGGCCAGCAACAGGGCGTCTACCGCTTTGCTGATGGCAAAGGTGCTGGCGTCGTTGCGGTATTTCAAAAAAGCCGACACGGTGTTGTCAATCACCTTGACCACCACGTCGCTGACCTTGTCGTCTGAGTCCACGCTGCGGTGGATAAAGGGCACACCTTCACTCACGCTGCCGGCCAGCTTGAGCTTGAAGTCACTCAGGCCGTCATAACCCAGGCTGCGGCAAAAGCGCACCACGGTGGGTTTGCTCACATGCGAGCGCTCAGCCAGCGCGCTGATGGGCAAGTTGGCAAAAGCCCGCGGGTCGCTCAGCACCAGCTTGGCCACCCGCTGCTCAGCAGGCGCCAGAGATGGCAGGCAAGCTTTGATACGGTCTAACATTCCTCACTCCAGCAAAAACCGTCTCTAGCGATCATGGCGCTCGACGCGCTCGGGCCCCAGGTGCCGGCGGCATAGGGGCGCGGGCCTTGGCTGTCTTGCCGCCAGGCGTTCAAAATGGGTTCGACCCAGCGCCAGGCTTCTTCTTGCTCGTCGCTGCGCACAAACAGGTTCAAACGGCCTTCGATGACGTCGAGCAACAGGCGCTCATAGGCGCCTACGCGTTCAGAGCCAAAGCGTTTGTCAAAGTCCAAATCAAGCTGCACGGGCGCCAGTTGGGTGCTGCTGCGCTGGCCGCTGGCAAGGCGTTTGTCGGCGCCTTGCGCCAGCAGGTGAAGCTCCAGGCCGTCTTTAGGCTGCAGGTTGATGACCAGCCGGTTGGCCGCGCCCGCCGGCGTGCTGAAAATCGCGTGCGGCGTCGGCCTGAAGTTGACCACGATGCGCGCATCCCGTGTCGCCAGACGTTTGCCTGTGCGTATGTAAAAAGGCACGCCGGCCCAGCGCCAATTAGCGATTTCAGCGCGCAGGGCCACAAAGGTTTCGGTCTGGCTGTTGGGCGATACGCCGGGCTCGTCCGTGTAGGCCCGTACCGCTGAGCCGTTGCTGCTGCCGCTGGCGTATTGGCCGCGCACCACATGTTGCTGCAAGGTCTCTGGGGTCCAGGGCTTGAGGGCGCGCAAGACCTTGAGCTTTTCGTCGCGGATGGCGTCGGCATGGGCATTGATGGGCGGCTCCATGCCGATGGCGCAGAGCAGTTGCAGGGCGTGGTTTTGCACCATGTCGCGCAGCGCGCCGGTGTGGTCGTAAAAGGCACCGCGCTTTTCAACGCCCAGGTCTTCAGACATGGTGATCTGGATGTTGGCAATGTTCTCGCGCCGCCACAGGGGCTCAAACAAAGCATTGCCAAAGCGCAGCGCAAACAGGTTTTGCACCGAGGGCTTGCCCAGGTAGTGGTCGATACGAAACACCTGCTTTTCGCTGAGTACGCGGCGCACGGCTTCGTTGATGGCGCGGTTGGAGGCCAGGTCATGGCCCAGCGGCTTTTCAAGCACCACGCGGGTGGCCGGGCCGTTCAGGCCGGCAGCGGCGATCTGCTCTACCACCGAGGTGAATAAGCCGGGCGCTGTGGCCACGTACATGACCACGGTGTCTGCCTGGCGGGCTTTGATCATCACAGCGAGTCGGGCGAAATCTGCGGGCTTTGTGACGTCCAAGCGCAGAAAGTTGAGCATGGCCGCAAAGCGTGCAAACTCTTCCTGACTCGGGCGCTTGTCGAGCTCGACTTCATCAAAGCGGGCTTGGATGAAGGCACGGTAGGCGTCGTCGGACAGGTCGTCACGCGCCACGCCGATGATCCGGCCGCCGGCCGGCAAGGAGCCGTGCCGAAAGGCCTGAAACAAGGCAGGCATCAATTTGCGCCAGGCCAGGTCGCCGGTGCCGCCAAACAAGACGAGGTCAAAACTCATGGTTTGTCCACCGTGCCAGTGCACGGAAAAAGAGAAGGTGTCGACATGGTAACTGAGTTCCATACTGACGACCTGGCTGATGTGCAATTATTGACTTTGAAAGCTTGCAGGACGAGTGCGAAGTGATTGACTGCCTATGGAAGTCATGGTTATCAGAGTAAGTAATCAAATTACCGTAAAATTTTTAAAAACCAATCCCTTTACTTGTGCCATCGACAGCGCCTTCACAGCCGAGCCGCATAATCAGACCATGAACCAACTCGACGCACTCAAACAACTGACCACGGTGGTGGCCGACACTGGCGACTTCAAGCAGCTGGGCCAGTTCCAGCCGCAAGACGCCACCACCAACCCTTCGCTGATCCTCAAGGCGGTGCAAAAAGCCGACTACCAGCCACTGATGCAAGAGCAGGTCACGCGCTTTCGCGGCAAGCCTTTGGACGAAGTGATGGACCGCCTGCTGGTGCGTTTTGGCTGCGAAATTTTGTCCCTCATCCCGGGCCGCGTTTCGACTGAGGTGGACGCCCGCCTGAGCTTTGATTCGGCCGCAACCCTGGCACGGGGCGAGCGGCTGATTGCGCTGTACCAGGCTGAAGGCATTGCCGCTGAGCGCGTGCTGATCAAGGTGGCGGCCACCTGGGAGGGCATCGTTGCAGCCAAAGAAATGGAGCGTCGCGGCATTCATACCAACCTCACGCTGCTGTTTTCTTTTTGCCAGGCGGTCGCTTGCGGTCAGGCCAAGGTGCAACTGATCTCGCCCTTCGTGGGCCGCATCTACGACTGGTACAAAAAATCAGCCGGCACGGCCTGGGTCGAGGCCGACAAGGCCGGCGCCAAGGACCCCGGCGTGCAGTCGGTGCGCGAGATTTACAACCATTACAAAAAATTCGGTATTGCCACCGAGGTCATGGGTGCGAGCTTTCGCAACATCGGCCAGATCACGGCGCTGGCCGGTTGCGACTTGCTGACCATCAGCCCGGAGTTGCTGGCGCAACTGGCGGCCAGCGAAGCGCAGCTGGCGCGTGCCCTGAGCGCGCAGGACGCCCAAAAAATGGACCTCCAGCCTGTGCAGTTTGACGAAGCAGGTTTTCGTTTTGCGCTCAATGAAGACGCCATGGCCACCGAGAAGCTGGCCGAAGGCATTCGCGCTTTTGCCGCAGACGCCGTCAAGCTCGATCAGCTGATGCTGGCCGTATGAGCGTGCTCACACGCTGCGACCGCACGCCGGCTTGGGCACAGCTGCAAGCCCACTTTGAAAGCGGTGCGCAGCCCGCCAGGGCCCTTGACCTGCGTCAGGCTTTTGCGGCAGACCCGGCGCGTTTTGAGGCCTTTAGCCAGCAGGCGCCGCATGTGTTTGCCGACCTGTCCAAAAACCTGATCGATGCACCCACCGAAGCCTTGCTGCAAAACCTGGCCCGCCAGTGCGGCGTGACGGCGCTGCGCGACGCCATGTTTGAAGGCCTGCCGATCAACAACACCGAGCAGCGGCAGGTGATGCACTTTTTGCTGCGCCAGCCGGCGCGTGCTGCGGGTGAAGCGGCGCGGACTTGGGACGCTGAACTGACGCAAGTGCACGCCACACTCAATGCCATGCTGGCCTACGCCGAAAAGGTGCGCGCCGATGACGGTATCACTGACGTGGTCAACATCGGCATTGGCGGCTCAGACCTGGGGCCGCAGATGGCGGTGCAGGCGCTGGCGGAATTTGCCATGCCGGGCAAGCGCCTGCATTTTGTGTCGAACGTGGACGGCCACGAGCTGACCGGCCTGCTGGCGCGGCTGAACGCCAGCAAGACACTTTTTCTGGTGGCCTCTAAGACCTTCACCACCGCCGAGACCATGACCAATGCGCTTTCAGCCAAGCGCTGGTTTGAAGCGCAGCTGGGCGCTGCCGCCCCCGCGCTGATAGCGCGCCACTTTGCCGCGCTCACCACCAACGTGGCGGCAGCACGCGACTTTGGCATCAGCACCACCTTCGGCTTTTGGGACTGGGTGGGCGGGCGCTATTCGCTGATGTCGGCGATTGGTTTGCCGCTGGCCATCAGCATCGGTGCGACGGGTTTCAAAGACATGCTGGCCGGCGCGCATGCCATGGACCAGCATTTTTGCAGTGCGCCCGCTGAGCGCAATTTACCGATGCGCCTGGGTCTGCTGGATGTCTGGTACCGGAACTTTCATGGTTTCAGCAGCCGCAGCATTGCGCCGTACCACAGCGCTTTGCGGCGCTGGCCGGCTTACTTGCAACAACTCGAGATGGAGAGCAACGGCAAACGCGTGGACCGCGAAGGTCAGGCGCTGCCCTTTGGCACGGCGCCCGTGCTCTGGGGAGAGCCGGGCACCAATGGCCAGCATGCTTACTTTCAGATGCTGCACCAGGGAACCGACGTGGTGCCTGTGGAGTTTGTCGCGGTGAAAAAAGCGGCTCACTATTTGCCCGGCCATCACGACAAGCTGTTGGCCAACGCGCTGGCCCAGGCCCAGGCCTTCATGCTGGGCCAAGCGGACGCCGGTGGGCACAAGCACTTTACGGGCAACCGGCCCAGCACTTTTTTGCTGCTGGATGAGCTGACGCCCGCCAGTCTGGGCGCGCTGCTGGCTTTGCAGGAGCACCGCGTGTTTGTCAGCGGTGCCGTTTGGGGCATCAACAGTTTTGACCAGTGGGGCGTCGAGCTCGGCAAGGTGCTGGCCAAAGACATCGAAGCTCGCTTGCGCACTGGCGATGTCAGCGGCCTGGACGCATCCACCGCCGGTTTGCTGGCGCGTTTGAAGGCTTGAAAAGTCGCTCAGTTTCCGCTGGGGCTCAAGGGTTACCGATAAACAGGAAAACGCGCGCCGCGTTATCGCTCGCCTTGGCCAGGCCCAGGTAAACCGGCCCCAGCAGCGTCTCGCCGCCCAGGTAAACGCTGGCCGAACGGACCAGCCCGCTGCCTTGTGTCTCTGAATAGCGCTGCGCCATGCTGCCACCCTCCAGCGACAAGCCAAGGCGCAAGTCACCGCGCAGACCCAGGGGCATCTGGCTGATGATTTTTTCACTGCGCAGCCCCAGGTAGCGCATGTCCGAGCCCAGCAGCTGCTTGTAGGCCAGCCCCGAGAGATTGTTAACACCGCCCAGCGCAGCGGCATCGCTGAGTGGGAGCACGCCTTTGTTGGCATGCGTGAAGGCCACACGTCCGGTGAGCACATAAGTGCCGAAACCCAGCGCCTGGCTGTAGCTGCCGTCGAGCTTGCCGTAGTCACCGGACTGGGTCTGCATCAGGCGGACGCGCCAGCCTTCGGTGGGGAAGTAGGGGCTGTTGAAGCGGTCCAGGTCGGCCAGTGCAAACCAGGCGCTGGTGCTGCTGGAGCGGTCTGCGGGCAACAAGCTGTCGCTGCCGATGCGGGTGCTGACTTTCTGGTTTCGCAGCAAGAGCCCCGACTTGAGCACGCCGTAGCGGCCCAGGTTCAGGCCCAGGCCGGTGTTGATTTCGCTGAACTCGGTGTTAAAGCGGCCTTGCGCCTGGCCGGCCTGGTACAAGTCCACGGTCTGGCCGCTCAACAGGCCGCTGGTTTCGGCAAACCAGGGCTGGCCGGCCTCCAGCGGCTGGTACCAGTTGATACCCAACAAGTTGTCTGCGCCCAGCTGGCCGGTGAGCAGCAACTCGCCTCCGCTGCGGTTGAGTTGCGTCATCTGGTAGGCCAGCCGGATGTTGTAGCGTGCATCGTCACGCGAGCCCCAGGCGAAGTTCAGGCCGCTGCGCAAGAAGTTCGGGCCCCAGGGTTTTTCGGTCGGGTAAAGCCGAAGAATGTTTTTGTCCTCGCTGCGTGCCAATTGGTAGGCCAGGTTGCTGTAGCGGCCTTCGCCGTAGGCTAGCAGCAAGTCTTGCTCCAGTGCCTTGACGTCCAGCGCTGAGCCGGCCTTGTTGCGCATTTGCGCGGTAAACAAGCGGGCCTGCTCGGGATCCAGTACGGCCGTCTCTACCGCGTCCAGCTTCAACTGCGGTGCATCGCTGCGCGCCGTACGGCGCAGCCACACGGCGTAGTCAGATGCACTCAGCGCCAGGCTTTGTAACTTCCCCTGGACAGCCGTGGCCGCTGCATAACCGCGTGCGATGGTGTCGTCGCTGCGCTCGAAGTCAGCAGCCGTGATGCCTTCGAGATCAGGCTGGATATAAATGTCGATGCCCGGCCGCAGCAGGCTGAGCGACTTGGTGACATTTTGCTCGGTCAGCAGATTGATCATCTGCGCCGTCACGGACAGCGGAGACGCATCAATGTCCTCGGCCTTGAGCAGCGGCGAGCCGACATTGATGGCAATGACCACGTCTGGCCGGCACAAGTCGGTCACCTCGGCAATCGGCACGTTGTCCACCAAACCCCCATCAACCAGGCTCAGGCCCTCGTATTTGACGGGCGACATCAGGCCGGGCACCGACATGGTGGCCCGCATCAGCGAAGCCAAGTCACCACTGCGCCAGGCACGCCGCTGGCCGGTGACGATGTCGGTGGTGAGCAGGGCCAGCGGCAACTGCTGGCTTTCAACGCGCTGCGGCGCCAGGTCGGCGCGCACCAGCCGGTCAATGAAGAACTTGATTTTCTGGCCGCTGAGCACGGCCGACGGAAACTGCAGCGAGCCGTTTTTAACGCCCGCTTCTGCGCCCGGGATATAACTTTGTGAAAAGCCCTTGAGGCGCGGCGTGAAATCGGCATAGCTGGCGGCGTCCTTGAACATGTCGCGCCAGTCAGCCTGCCGCAGTGCCACTTGCATGTCGGCGGGCGACAGCCCGGAGCTGAATGCGCCCGCCACCAGGCCGCCCATGCTGGTGCCGGCCACGCAATCAATCGGAACACGCAGCTCTTGCAGTTTTTGCAGCACCCCGATGTGGGCCGCACCACGCGCACCGCCGCCGCCCAGCACCAGCCCGATGCGTGGTGGCGCCGCCTGGGCATGGGCCGGCGGCGCCAGGCTTGCCAGCATGTACACAGCCAGCGGAAAGAGGATCGGCAAGAAGACCGGTAAGAGGACCGGCAAGAGTGGCCGCAAAAGCAGCGGCAGAGCGAGCCGGCGAACGCTGGAGGCAAACTGAGAGATAGTTTTCATCAATAAATTCTAAAACAATAAAATTAAAAATATTAATGAATTACTACTTTTGTGTATTTTCTCGGCATTCCGGCCTAACGGCGCTTTGATACAGCGCAAGCCCGGCCGTGAATTCCTGTTGGCAGGCCTTTTAAAAGGGTGTTGCAAGGAGGGTGCGCCCTAAAATGAAATTTGTTGACTTGGGCAATGGCGTGCCAAGGGCGCCGTCCATCGTTTCATGTCTTCAACCCCGGCTTACCCATGATCATGTTGTCCTCAGTTTTGCGCCGCGTGGGTCTGCTGTGGCTTGGATTGGCTTTAGGTTCGGGTGCGCTGGCCCAGGCTACACGCCCACTGTCACTTTGGCCCACCATTCCATTCATCCGTGGTCAGGACCTGTGCCAGTTTCAGGACGCTTACGGAAAAAGCCGCAATGAATTGGCCCAGGAGATGGCTGGCCGGCTCAAAGATTTGCTGAGCTTTGGTGTAGAAGCGGACGATGCCTTGGACAGCTTGTTGGCCATTGATGCGCTGATCGACAAAAACCGCCGCCTGGCAAGCTCGGGCCAAGCCATGGACCTGACGCTGGAGGCCAGCCTGCGCGCTGCACTGGACGGCTTGTACCGGGAGATCAAGCCCAAAGACAGAAAGCTCACTTTCCTCAATCCGACCCCCTTGTTTGATTTGCTGCGCGAGCTGCGCAGCGCGCAGCGCCAAAGCACGCTCAACCAACAGCAACTGGCCAAAATTTCAGGTTTTGCATGGGGCACCTACGCCTATGGGCCGGGTTGCCGCGGTGATCTGCTGGTCACGCTGCACATCGAGCTGGGCAGTGGCGCTTCGCACAGCTTTCAGGCCCAGGGCCGGCCGGAGTCTGTCATGACGGCGGTGGCGGCCCAAATGTTCAAGCAAGTGCAGCGCACGGTTTTTCCGTCGGTGGTGAACATGGGCAAAAAATCTCTGACCCTGCTGGGTGCCCCCGGCTCGCCAATTGGCATGGCCCCCACGCCCGCAGTGGCCGAGGCGGCCTGTGCTGCCAGCCGTGGCCGTTTGCCCCTGTGGGATGAATACGAGTTCTTGTCGGCACTGGGAGAATGGAGCGGCGGCGTTGCGCTAGGCCACAGTTACTGGGCACTGGCCGACGGCCATGTGCTGGCGCCGGACTTGAGAAACCCATCGCCGGTGCGGCACCCGGAAGATGTGAACTCCAACCAGATTTACTTTTACTGCGTGCGCTGAACCAGCGCCATGAAAAAACCCCCGCAGGGCAGAAGCCTTGCGGGGGTTTTGCTTCGAGAAGCAGGCTTATTACATGCCCATGCCGCCCATACCGCCCATACCACCCATGTCGCCGCCGCCCATGCCGCCGCCGGCAGGTGCGTCGTCCTTGGCAGACTCAGCAACCATGCACTCGGTGGTCAGCATCAAGCTGGACACAGACGCTGCGTTTTGCAGCGCAGTGCGGGTCACTTTGGTGGGGTCCAGAATACCCATTTCGATCATGTCACCGTAAGTGTCATTGGCGGCGTTGAAGCCGTAGTTGCCTTTGCCGGCCAACACGGCATTGACCACCACAGAGGCTTCGCCACCCGCGTTGTAAACGATCTCGCGCAGAGGCGCTTCGATGGCTTTCAACACCAGCTTGATGCCGGCGTCCTGGTCAGCGTTGTCGCCTTTGATAACGCCAGCTGTTTGCTTGGCACGCAGCAATGCAACGCCGCCGCCAGCCACGATGCCTTCTTCCACTGCAGCGCGGGTAGCGTGCAGGGCGTCTTCAACGCGGGCTTTTTTCTCTTTCATTTCGACTTCGGTGGCAGCGCCCACCTTGATCACGGCCACACCGCCGGCCAGCTTGGCCACGCGCTCTTGAAGCTTCTCGCGGTCGTAGTCAGAGGTGGCTTCTTCGATCTGAACGCGCACTTGCTTGACGCGTGCTTCGATGTCAGCAGCAGCGCCGGCGCCGTCGATGATGATGGTGTTTTCTTTGCCCACTTCGATGCGCTTGGCAGAACCGAGGTCAGCCAGCGTCACTTTTTCGAGCGACATGCCGACTTCTTCAGCGATCACTTTGCCGCCGGTCAGGATGGCGATGTCTTCGAGCATGGCTTTGCGGCGATCGCCGAAGCCTGGTGCCTTGACAGCCACAACCTTCAAGATGCCGCGCAGTGTGTTCACCACCAAAGTAGCCAGGGCTTCGCCCTCGACTTCTTCAGCCACGATCAACAGGGGACGGCCGGCCTTGGCGACTTGCTCCAGGGTGGGCAGCAGGTCACGGATGTTGCTGATCTTCTTGTCGTAGAGCAGCACAAACGGGTTGTCCAGCAAAGCGGCTTGCTTTTCAGGGTTGTTGATGAAGTAAGGGCTGAGGTAGCCGCGGTCAAACTGCATGCCTTCAACGACTTCCAGCTCGGACTCGAGGGACTTGCCGTCTTCCACGGTGATCACGCCTTCTTTACCGACTTTGTCCATGGCATCAGCAATGATCTTGCCGATGGTTTCGTCAGAGTTGGCAGAGATCGAGCCGACCTGTGCGATTTCTTTCGACGTGGTGGTGGCTTTGGAAGCTTTTTTCAGTTCTGCAACCAGAGCCGAAACAGCCTTGTCGATGCCGCGCTTGAGGTCCATGGGGTTCATGCCGGCAGCAACGTACTTCATGCCTTCGTGCACGATGGCTTGCGCCAGCACAGTCGCTGTGGTGGTGCCGTCGCCAGCGATGTCGGAAGTCTTGGAAGCGACTTCCTTGACCATCTGCGCGCCCATGTTTTGCAGCTTGTCTTTGAGTTCGATTTCTTTAGCGACGGACACGCCGTCTTTGGTCACGGTAGGGGCGCCGAAAGAGCGCTCCAGCACCACGTTACGACCTTTAGGGCCCAAGGTGACTTTGACTGCGTTGGCCAGGATGTTGACACCCTCGACCATGCGTGCGCGGGCTTCGCCGCCGAAAATGACGTCTTTTGCTGCCATGTTTAATTCTCCAGATTCAGTTGATAAGTTGTATGGGGGCGTGAGAGATTACTTCTCAACCACGGCAAAAAGGTCTTCTTCTTTCATGACAAGCAGCTCGTCGCCATCGACCTTGACGGTCTGGCCGCTGTACTTGCCAAACAGGACGCGATCGCCCACTTTGACGCCGACCGGGCTGAGTTCGCCCTTGTCGTTTTTCTTGCCGGGGCCGACGGCCAGCACTTCACCTTGATCAGGCTTTTCAGCGGCGCTGTCAGGAATGACGATGCCCGAAGCGGTTTTGGTTTCGTTTTCGACGCGTTTGACAATCACGCGATCGTGCAGGGGACGAAGTTTCATGGGAGCTCCTTGTTTAGAAACACAGTTGTGGACATTAAAAAGCACCGGCTGACTCACACGAGTAGTTGGTGCTCGCTAACATTTTTGAGGGTTGAAGTCTTTGCCGGACTGCGTCAGTCAATCCAAGCTTGCTAGCACTCAACACCATCGAGTGCTAATCATAAGGGCGTTTTGACAGCTTTCAAGCCCCGGACCGGGTAGATGGAAACTAAAAAGGGTTTTTAGCTTTGAATCCTCAAAATGGGGGGTGCTGGCGGGCCTGTTAGCTTGACAGTTAAGTCCTTGGCCACGAGGATCAAGGCTGATTCACTTGTCAGATTTAAAACATGTCCGTTTACGATTTTGAAGCTTTGCAGATCAATGGCGAGCCAGTGCGCTTGGAGCAGTTCAGGGGCCGGCCGCTGTTGATCGTCAACACCGCCAGCGCCTGCGGTTTCACGCCGCAGTTCGCCGGTCTGGAGGCCTTGCACAAGCAGTACGCCGGGCAGGGCCTGGTGGTTTTGGGTTTTCCGTGCAACCAGTTTGGCGCGCAGGACAAGGGCAGCAACAGCGAGATTGCCGAGTTCTGCCAAAAGAACTACGGCGTGAGCTTTGCCATGATGGCCAAGGTGGAGGTCAATGGCGCCGGCGCACACCCGCTCTACCAATGGTTGTGCAAAGAAGCGCCCGGCCTGCTTGGCACCCAGAGCATCAAGTGGAATTTCACCAAGTTTTTGGTGGCCAAAGACGGCGCGGTACTCAAGCGCTATGCACCCACCGACACGCCCCAGAGTCTGGCAAAAGACATTGAAGCAGCCCTGACATAACATGCTTGTTTCACACAACGACTAAAAAGCACTAAGTGGCAGATCTTCATATCGTTCGTGAACACACCTTGGGCATGGAAGCGGCGCGTCAACTCGCCTTGGTTTGGGCGCAGGAAATGGAGACTGAGTTCCGTATGCGCTGCACTTACCAGGAAGGGCCGCTGCAAGACCTAGCGACATTTGAAGGCACAGGCGCCAAGGGCACGCTTGAAGTGAACGCTACAAGCTTTGATCTCAACGTGAAACTGGGTTTTATGCTGGGCAACTTCAAAGACAAAATTGAAGCTGTCATTCGAAAAAAGCTGGACGCTTGCGGCTGAGCCGGCTTAACTCTGCGCCCGTGTTGGCGCGCTTACTCACCGCCCACACATCGGCAGGGGTGTGACCAAAGCGGCGCAGGATGTCGTGTCGCTGGCTGACGCCAATGCGCACATGGGGCTACGCTGCAGGCCTTGCAAGCCTATGAAGAGCGCCGTGTGCCCGAATGCGAAGCCGCAGTCGATGCGACTGCGCCCGGGATGACCTGGCCAGAGCCTCAGCCTTTGATGCCCGCAGCCTGACGCAACATCGCGGCCTTGTCAGTGCGCTCCCAGCTGAACTCGGGTTCATCGCGGCCGAAGTGGCCGTAGGCAGCGGTCTTTTCGTAGATCGGGCGCAGCAGGTCCAGCATCTGGATGATGCCTTTGGGTCGCAGGTCAAAGTGTTCGTTGACCAGCGCTGCGATCTGCTCGTCAGGAATCACGCCCGTGCCTTCGGTGTAGATGGTCACGTTCATGGGCTTGGCCACGCCAATCGCGTAAGCCACTTGGATCTGGCACTGCTTGGCCAGGCCAGCGGCAACGATGTTCTTGGCCACATAACGCGCAGCATAAGCGGCAGAGCGGTCCACTTTGGTGGGGTCCTTGCCGGAAAACGCGCCGCCGCCGTGCGGGCAGGCGCCGCCGTAGGTGTCCACAATGATCTTGCGGCCGGTCAGGCCGCAGTCGCCTTGCGGACCGCCGGTGACAAAGCGGCCGGTTGGGTTGACCAGGTACTTGGTGTCCTTGAGCCACTCTTTGGGTAGCACCGGCTTGATGATCTCTTCAATCACCGCCTCGATGAAGGCCGGCTTCATCTTGGTGCCGTCGCTCATTTCGGGGCTGTGCTGGCTGGACAGCACCACGGTGTCTATGCTGTGCGGCTGGCCGTCGACATAGCGCATGGTCACCTGGCTCTTGGCGTCCGGGCGCAGGAAAGGCAGGCGGCCGTCCTTGCGCAACTGCGCCTGGCGCTCGACCAGACGGTGTGCGTAGTAAATCGGCGCGGGCATAAGCTCGGTGGTCTCGCTGCAGGCGTAGCCGAACATCAGACCCTGGTCACCGGCGCCGGTGTTCAGGTGGTCGTCAGACGCATGGTCTACTCCCTGGGCAATGTCATTGCTTTGCTTGTCATAAGCCACCAGCACTGCGCAGCCTTTGTAGTCAATGCCGTACTCGGTGTTGTCGTAGCCGATGCGTTTGATGGTGTCGCGCGCCACCTGGATGTAGTCCACATGCGCGTTGGTGGTGATCTCCCCGGCCAGCACCACCAGACCGGTGTTGCACAGGGTCTCCGCGGCCACGCGGGACTTGGGGTCTTGCTTGAAGATCGCGTCGAGGATCGCGTCAGAAATCTGGTCGGCTACCTTGTCGGGGTGGCCTTCGGATACGGACTCGGATGTGAAAAGAAAATCGTTCGCCATGTTATTGCACTCCATCAGGTTAGTCGGCGCGTTGCCGGCTTGGGGATGCCTCGGCGAACGCTTTAGCAGAGATGTTTAACGTCGCCCTGCAAGTTGTTCTGTAACTCGGCGACACAGTAATTATATGCCGGGTGCGTCAGTTTCAGCCACTTAAACTAGTCCACTTTCCACCGAAGGCCGTATTGAACCCCGGGCAGATGCCTGCCCCCTTGCCCAACACCATTGCCTGATGCTTTTGCTGTTTCGATTTTTCTCAATCTGGCCCTTGCGCGCACTGCATGCGCTGGGCGCCGTCTTGGGCTGGACGGTCTGGGCACTCAGCCCGCGTTACCGCGCCACTTTCCGCGCTAACGTGGCTCAGGCCGGTATCACTTTCGAGCAGGCCCGCCCGGCCATTGCCGAGGCCGGTCGTTTTGTCGCTGAGCTGCCCAAACTCTGGATGCGTCCCCAAGGCCAGTCCTGTCTGGGCAATGTCAAGGTTTCGGGGCAGGCCCATGCGGAGGCGGCATTTGCCGCAGGTCGCGGCGTGATTTTTTTCGGGCCGCATGCCGGCAGCTTTGAGTTGGCGCCCCAGGTACTTGCCGAACTTTATGGCCCGGTCACTGCCATTTACCGGCCTGCACGCAAGCCCTGGCTGGCTCGGCTGACGCAGCTGAGCCGTCAACGCCCCGGCATGGTGGCGATTCCGGCCAGCCTGAGCGGCATCCGGCAAATGCACAAAGCGCTCAAAGCCAATGCCGCTGTGGCCCTTTTGACCGATCAAGTGCCGCCGGAGGGGCTGGGTGTGTGGGCGCCATTTTTTGGTAAGTCCGCCTACACCATGACTTTGGCTGCGCGTTTGGCGCTGCAAAGCGGTGCCGCCTTGTTGCCGGTGCGTTTGTTGCGCTTGCCGCGCGGCGCAGGCTATGAGATGGAGATTTTGCCGCCGCTGAGCGGCTTGAACAGCACCCCGCCACCCGACTTGCTGCAGGCTGTGACCCGGGTCAACCAGTGCATCGAGTCGCTGATACTGAGCCAGCCCGGGCACTACCTGTGGGCCTATGCGCGCTATAAAAAACCAAGGGGTGCGCCGGCGGCCACGGCCGACTCACCTGCTAACAACGGCAAGGAGTCGACTTGAGCATGGGGCCGCTCCAGTTATTGAGCCGTCTGGGCACGCATGCCGGCATTGTGTTGATGCGGCTGTTGGCGCCCTTGCCGCTGCCTTGGGTGCGCTTTCTGGGTGTGTGCCTGGGCTATTTTCTTTACGCTGTGGTGCTGCCGCGCCGGCGTGTGGTGCAGACCAATCTGGGGCTTTGTTTTCCGGCACTCAGTGCGGCTGAGCGCAGGGCGCTGGCGCGCCAGACCTTTGTGTATTTTGCTCAGACATGGCTGGACCGCAGCTGGCTCTGGCACGGTCCGCGCGCCGTGCTGATGCAGCGCTTGCACTTGTGCGGGGCTGTGCATGAGCTGGACGGCCTGGCGCCCACCATTGTGTTTTGTCCGCACTTTTACGGCTTGGATGCCGGCGTGACGGCGGTCAACATTCATGTAGACCGGGACCTGACCACGATTTACTCCCGCCAGAGCAACGCACTGTTGGACAGCTGGATCAAAGCGGGTCGACAGCGTTTCGGGCGCATGCGTTTGTTTTTGCGCAGCGAGGGCGTCAAAACCCACGTGAATGCACTACGGGCTGGCGAGCTGCTGTACTTGCTGCCCGACATGGACTTCGGCAGGAACAACACGGTGTTTGTGCCATTTTTTGGCGTGCAGACTGCAACGCTGCCCTCGATTCCCCGCTTCGCCCGCTTAGGCCCCGCCAAGGTGGTGCCGGTGGTGCCGCGGCTCACCCCCACAGGCTATGAGGTCGAGGTGATGCCCGCCTGGGACAACTATCCGACCGGCGATCTGGTGGCCGACACGGCCTTGGTCAACGCGCATTTAGAGCGCTTTATTCAGACCATGCCGGCGCAATACTACTGGGTGCACAAGCGCTTCAAGACCCGCCCCGAGGGCGAGCCTGCTGTGTATTGATCAAGGCTCGCCGGTCGCAGTTTGTCCGGGCCGCTTGTCATGCCGTTGGCGGCGTGGCGCCCTCCAGACCTTCAGGATGGGCCCAGTCCCACAAGTGCCTGGCGACCTCGTCCACCCCTTTGCGCTTGAGTGCAGAAAAGAGTTTGACATCGCCGCCGCCGGCTTGCAGCCGAACGATGGACAGTACCTTGGCCGCTTCGGTTTTGTTGAGCTTGTCGGACTTTGTCAGTAAGACCAGAAACTTCAGGCCTTCAACCACGCGCGGGCGCACCACGTCGAGCAAAATTTCATCGAGCTCGGTCAGGCCCAGGCGCGGGTCGCACAGCAGCACGATACCGGTCAGGTTGCGGCGGGTTTGAAGGTAATTGGCCATCACCTGTTGCCAGCGGTATTTGGCGGCCTTGGGCACAGCCGCATAGCCGTAACCGGGCAAGTCGGCCAGTACAGCGTCGGTGATGCCCTGCTTGCCCAGTGAAAACAAGTTGATGCTCTGCGTGCGCCCCGGTGTTTTGGAGGCAAATGCCAGCCGGTGCTGCTGCGTCAAGGTGTTGATGCAGGTGGACTTGCCGGCGTTGGAGCGGCCGACAAAAGCGATTTCAGGCACATCCAGCGGCGGCAGGTGGTGCAACTCGGGTGCGGTGGTCAGAAATTTGGCCGTGTGCAGCCAACCCATGGCGATCTTGTCCATGTCAGGGGTCAAAACCGCGGGGGAAGAGGGGATGGCGGGGGCGGTCATAAGCGGAATCTCGGTGAAGGGCGCAAGCCTGAAGCAAGGCCCAAAGGCCGCGTAGCCCCTGAATCCAGACCGATTCCGGACTTCAGTCCGTACCAGCAGGGCCAAGCCATTGTAAAATCAGATGTTGATGGTTTCTTACGCACCCTAATTTAAAACGCCCTGATATGAAGCTGCTTGTCACTTATTTCTTTGCCGCCCTGTTATCTGCAACGGCTTTGTCGTCTTATGCTGCGGCGCCAGCGGCGCCAGCCAAGGCCGTCAAGCCTGATCTTGTGGCTGGCGAAGCCAAGTTCACAGCAGCGTGCGCAGCCTGCCACGGCGCTGACGGCAATTCCGGCACCCCGGTCAATCCAAAGCTGGCCCAGCAGCATCCTGAATACCTGGTCAAGCAGTTGCAGGAGTTCAAGGCCGGCATTCGTAAAAACGCCGTCATGCAAGGCTTTGCTTCACAGTTGAGCGATGCCGACATGAAGAACATCGCCTTTTGGGTCGCCTCCAAGAAAATCAAACCCGGCTTTGCCAACGACAAAGAGTTGGTCGCGCTGGGTGAGCGCATTTACCGTGGCGGCGTGGCCGACCGGCAAATCGCCGCCTGCTCAGGCTGCCACAGCCCCAATGGTGCGGGCAACCCGGTGCAATACCCTCGCCTGAGCGGCCAGCACGCTGAGTACACCGCTGCGCAGCTGACTGGATTTCGTGATGGCGTGCGCCAGAACAACTTGCAGATGACGCAAGTGGCTGCCAAGCTCAATGACCGAGAAATCCGCGCGCTGGCTGACTACATCGCCGGTTTGCGTTAAGTTTTCATGCGGTTAACAGGCGGGTCTTTCAACGAAAGACCCGCTTTTTTCATGGGCACGACCTTGTGCCTCCTGTTGCTGCAAGTGCTGGACTGCAGGCTGGTAATTAGCTGATCGCACCAACTCTTTTCAATGACATGACCGTTTCCACCCAAGGCATTGAGCTTGACTCAGACTCCCGCGTCTGGCGCAGCGTGGTGGAGCTGTTGTCATCCATGCGGTTTTCAATTTCCCTGCTCACGCTCATCTGCATCGCATCGGTCATCGGCACGGTGCTCAAGCAGCAAGAACCCTTCGCCAACTACGTCAACCAGTTCGGCCCGTTTTGGGCCCAGGTGTTCAGCCTGAGCAGCCTGAACACGGTTTACAGCGCCTGGTGGTTTTTGCTGATTCTGGCTTTTCTGGTTTTGAGCACCAGCTTGTGCATCAGCCGTAACGCCCCCAAAATCCTGGCCGAGCTCAAGCACTACAAAGAAGACATCCGCGAGCAAAGTCTCAAGGCCTTTGGTCACCGCGCAGAAGGCAAGCTGACCGAAATGCCTGAAGCCGCCGCCCGGCGCATCGGCCAGACACTGGTGCAGGGCGGCTGGCGCGTCAAGCTTCAACAGCGTGACACAGGCTGGATGGTGGCCGCCAAAAAGGGTGCTGCCAACAAGCTCGGCTACATTGCGGCGCACAGCGCCATTGTGTTGGTATGCCTGGGCGGTTTGCTCGATGGCGATCTGATGGTTCGCGCGCAGATGTGGTTCAACGACAAATCTGTGTTTGCCGGCGGCGGCTTGATTGCCGACGTGCCCGACAAGCACCGCTTGAGCAGTGCCAACCCGACTTTCCGCGCCAATTTGCTGGTGGCTGAAGGCGCGCAGTCGAGCACGGCCATGCTCAATCAGCCCGGTGGTGTGCTTCTGCAAGAGCTGCCTTTTTCTATTGAACTGAAAAAATTTGTGGTCGAGTATTACTCGACCGGCATGCCTAAATTGTTTGCCAGTGACATCGTGATTCACGACAAAGAAACCGGCCAAGAAATTCCGGCCCGCGTTGAGGTTAATCACCCGGTGCGACACCGGGGCATTGAGATTTTTCAGTCCAGCTTTGACGATGGCGGCTCCAGCGTCACGCTGCAAGCGGTTCCCATGAATGCCGCCACCAAGCCCTTTGAGGTTCAGGGCACTATCGGCGGCACCAGCAATTTGAGCAATGGCCCCGAAAAGCTCACACTTGAATTCACCGCGCTGCGTGTGATCAATGTGGAAAACTTCGGCCAAAGCGGCAGCCAGGCCGAGGGTTCAGGCGCTGATGTGCGCAAGGTCGATCTGCGCCAGGCCATCGACGCCCGCCTGGGGGCGGCCAACAAGACCAGCACGCAAAAAGAGCTGCGTAATGTCGGTCCCAGTGTGAGCTATAAACTGCGCGATGCCGCCGGCCAGGCCCGTGAATTCCAGAACTACATGCTGCCGGTGCGCATGGACGCCAACCCCGACAGCACGGCCGTCTTTTTGTTGGGCGTGCGTGAAACGCCGGCTGATTCCTTTCAGTTTTTGCGTGTGCCGGCGGATGCTGAAAGCAGCATGGCCACCTTCTTGGCCGCGCGTGCCGCCCTGGCTGATCCGCTCAAGCGTGACGAAGCGGTCAGGCGCTATGTGCGCCAGGCCATCGCCACCGACAGAGCTGACCTCGCCGCTCAGCTCACGGCGTCTGCAGCCCGGGCGCTGGCTTTGTTTGCGGGTGCGCAAAGCGTCCAGCCCGCCGCTGCCGGCCCGGCATTGCCCGCTGCCAAACCGGTGGCCGGCTTGCAGGCGATTTCAGACTTCATGGAAATCAACGTACCGCAAGAAGAGCGCAACCGCGCCAGCGAAGTGCTGGTGCGCATACTCAACGGCGTGCTGTTCGAGTTGGTTGCTCAAACGCGCCAGGATGCCGGCCTAGCGCCTCTGGCGCGGGACGAAAAAGCGCAGAACTTCATGTCCCAGATGGTGCTCAGTTTGAGCGACGCATTTCACTACCCTGCGCCCATGGCTTTTGAATTGACCGGGTTTTCGCAAGTGCAAGCCAGCGTTTTCCAGGTGACGCGATCGCCTGGGCGTAACATCGTTTACTTAGGTTGCGCCTTCTTGATCCTGGGTATTTTTGCCATGCTTTATGTGCGCGAGCGACGGCTTTGGGTTTGGCTGTCGACACCGCACTTGCAGGCAGAAACCGCTCAGGCAGCCCCGCCCGCCTGTCAGGCCACCATGGCGCTGTCGTCCAACCGCAAGACCATGGATGGCGATAAAGAATTTGAAATGCTGAAATCCCGACTGTTACAGGAACGCTCATGACCACCCAAACCACCACCTTGCAAAGCAGCGGCGGTCAGGACGCTTTTATTTTGCATGAGGGTTATTTCGTGCGTCGCAACGTGCTGGACTGGCTGTTCGCTGCGCTGGTGTTGGCAGGTGGTGTGTTTGCTTTTGTGCGTTACCAGTCGGCCATGGATGGCTATGAACAAGCTATCTTGCTGGGCACGATACCGGCGGCCATCGCCATGGGCTGGTTCTGGCGGCCGTTGCGCGCCCTGATGCTGGTGGTGACGCTGGCCTCACTGCTGGGCATCTGGTCTTACCAGGGTGATCTGGCGCGTGCCGAGCAGGTGTTTTGGCTCAAATATTTCTTGTCCAGTCAGTCCGCTATTTTGTGGATGAGCGTCTTATTTTTCATGGGCACGCTGTTTTACTGGCTGGGCATGATCGCAGGCCAGGGTGAGGGTGGCCGCAGTGCCAGCTTCGAGTCGATGGGCTCGCGCATTGTCTGGGCTGCCATCGCCATGGCGTTGATTGGCACAATGGTGCGCTGGTACGAAGGCTATTTGATGGGCCCCGATATCGGCCACATCCCGGTCAGCAACCTTTACGAGGTCTTCGTTTTGTTCAGCTGGATGACCGCGGCCTTTTATCTGTATTTTGAAGCGCAGTACAAGACCCGTTCGCTGGGCGCTTTTGTCATGCTGGTGGTCAGTGCCGCTGTTGGTTTTTTACTTTGGTACACCGTTGTGCGCGAAGCCCACGAGATCCAGCCCTTGGTGCCGGCGCTCAAGAGCTGGTGGATGAAACTTCACGTACCGGCCAACTTCATTGGCTACGGCATGTTTGCATTGGCCGCCATGGTGGCGCTGGCTTATCTGGTCAAGCAGCAGGCCGGCGAGAAACGCTGGTACAAGCTCACGCCGCTGTGGCTGCTGGGCGTGGTGATCTGTTTTGTGCCCATCGTCTTTCGCAAGTCATCGGCAGCTGCCGGCGGCAGCTACTGGCTAGGTTACCTGCTGGTGTCGGCGCTGGTTGCGGGCGGCATTTTGTGGGGACGCCAGCGTCTGGCTGAGCGCCTGCCCAGCTTTGAAGTGCTGGACGACGTGATGTACAAAGCCATTGCTGTAGGTTTTGCTTTTTTCACCATCGCCACCGTGCTCGGTGCGCTGTGGGCTGCAGAAGCCTGGGGCGGCTACTGGAGCTGGGACCCGAAAGAAACCTGGGCGCTGATTGTCTGGCTCAACTATGCGGCTTGGCTGCACATGCGCCTGATGAAGGGCTTGCGCGGCACGGTCGCTGCCTGGTGGGCGCTGGTCGGGCTGGCGGTGACCACGTTTGCATTTTTGGGCGTTAATATGTTTTTGTCGGGTCTGCACAGCTACGGTGAGCTGTGAGGCTTGCGGTATTTTCCGCACTGATGTTTGAAAGGGTCACCCATGTTGATCAAAACACTGAACAATGGTTTTATACATCCCGCTTCCAGCGAGATCACCACTGAGCGCCTGTACCGCGAAAGGCGCACCCTGATCAAGCTGATGGCTTCGGGTGCTGCTGGTGCGGCCATGGCCTCTTGGGCCGGCCGTGAGGCGATGGCACAAGAGCTGGCGCGGCCGGGTAAAAACCCGGCACTGCCGGGGCGCAAGTCCCAAGTGGCTGGTGCGGTGACCATGGACAAGCTCACAGACTACAAAGACGCCAGCGGCTACAACAACTTCTATGAGTTCGGCACCGACAAAGCAGACCCGGCTAAAAATGCGGGCTCGCTGGTCACCAACCCGTGGACCGTAGAGGTCGAAGGCTTGGTTAAAAAACCAGCCAAATATGCGATCGAAGATTTGCTCAAGCTCAGCGCGCAGGAAGAGCGTATCTACCGCCTGCGCTGTGTTGAAGGTTGGTCCATGGTGATTCCTTGGGTGGGCTATTCGGTGGCGGAGCTCATCAAAAAAGTGGAACCCCTGGGCAGCGCCAAGTACGTCGAGTTCATCACCCTGGCAGACCCCAAGACCATGCCTTTTGTGGGCTCGCGCGTGCTCGAATGGCCGTACACCGAAGCGCTGCGCATGGACGAAGCCATGCATCCGCTGGCCATACTGGCCTTCGGGATGTATGGCGAGACAATGCCCAAGCAAAACGGCGCACCGCTGCGCCTGGTGGTGCCCTGGAAATACGGCTTCAAGAGTGGCAAAAGCATTGTCAAAATTCGCTTGACGGACAAAGAACCCAAGACCTCCTGGAACAAGTCGGCGCCGCAGGAATATGGTTTTTATTCCAACGTCAACCCCAACGTAGACCACCCGCGCTGGAGCCAGGCGAGCGAGAGGCGCATCGGTGAAGACGGCTTGTTCGCCAAAAAACGCAAGACCCTGATGTTCAACGGCTACGAGGCCCAGGTGGGGCAGCTGTATGCCGGCATGGACCTCAAAAA